>NZ_QJPL01000004.1:0-397220 GCF_003204205.1 Sanguibacteroides justesenii | reverse complement strand
TTTTTGACGGGTTTTTCTTTTTTCGTGGTCTATTTAACCCGTAACCGTCTTTTTTCTTTTATTCTCTTAATCGGGTATTTATTGTTGACCGTCGTTCTCTTGCCGGATACATGCCAGGGCTTGTTTGATCCTTTTGCCCTTCATGTACCCAATATTTTTTCCGATATGGTCGGTTTCCCCGACCCGTGGGGTTATTTTTTGCACCGTTTTTGCTGGTTGCTGTGTGGTATAGTTTTTTTTAGCGCCGCGGTGGTGTTGTCCCGCCGTCTCCCGAATAGTACACGGGACAAGCGTTTATGGAGGTTTGTCTGCGTGATATGTTTTGTCCTTGGTGCTGGCAACGGTACGACTTTTTATTTAAGATATCAAGGTTCCGTAGAGGCTCGTCGTCTCTATCGTGATGTATACGTCCATTACAATTCCTACCCCAAAGTCACCCTACTCGATTTGGATCTGGATTACGAGTCGCGTGGAAATCGATTGTCGGTCGATTGTCGTTTACGTGTTCGGAATCAAAACAAGGAATGCGTGGAGAATCTTCTTCTTTACCTGAATCCTTCTTTAGAATTAGAGTCGGCACGTGTAGACGGGAAGGATATCCCGTGGAAGCGAGATGAACAGGTGCTCCTGCTCTATAGCGATTTGGCAGCGGGAGAGGTGTGTGAGGTGGAGATACGTTACAGGGGTAAGATCGATGAACGTATATGTTATGTGGACATCCCGGATAAAACGTTTTTCGATCTTTCGGACCGGGGAGATTTCACGTGTCGTTTCGGGAAGCGTTTCGCTTATTTGGGAGAGGATTACACTCTGCTCACCCCTGAATGCTTGTGGTACCCGGTATGTACTCCCCCGGTTAACCCGGGGAATGTATACGCTGTTGATAAACATTTTTTCAATTCGACGCTAAAGATAAGGGGCACGGGAGATAAGGCTGTTTTTTCACAAGGAGCGTCGTTCAAGGAAAGAGAGGTTACTTTATTCCGTTCGACAAAGCCTCTTGTCGGGTTATCGCTTGTAGTGGGTCGTTACACCGGCGATATGTTGCCGGTAGATTCGGTGCAATACGGTTATTATGTTTACCCGGGACACGGTGATTACTTTAACGGTTTGGAGGTCGTACCGGATTCACTCCCGGGGGTGATTTCTTCTTTTTCGAAAGCGGGGCATGGAAAGCCTTACCCTTTCGATCGTTATTTTTTTGTGGAGACCCCGCTCTCGTTTTGTAGTTTCTACCGGGTCTCTCGGAACGGAAGCGGGTACGTGCAGCCGGAGATGTACTTTTTCCCTGAGCAGATGATCGGTATACCTCTCCCGAATTTTAAAGAAGAAATTGTCCGGATGGAGGAAGAGGATCGAGTAAACAGAAGAGGGGTACTTACACCATTCAGGTATGAAATGAGGGTATTAGAAAGAACCATTCGTCAAGTGATGTTCTATACTAAAATTGTTAAAGGACAACCTATTAATGTATTGAATAAGTTTGATGAAAACAAAATCCTTGTAAATAATTTATATGTGGATTTTCCACTTTATAATGACTACACGATTAGTTTTAACTCGAAGGAATATCCCGTACTTAATACCCTATTAAATCAAATGACCGATAAGGCTAATTTTGAGGAGTACTTGAGAACAGTGTATCCCCAAGCAAGTTCAGGAATAATTGATAACTCTCACGTGAGGTATTATCTTTCTAAAAATAGTTTTTCTGATGCTCTTTCGGATGCATCATTTCTCCCCGTATTGTTAAATGATTTGTTAAGAATAAAAGTCGATCAGCTTAAGGATATACTCTTGTTGTATTCTTCTTCAGAGGAGTTGAACAAGTTTTTGGTTGGTTTTGTTCAACAGTATACATTTAAACAAGTGGATTTTGAAACATTTAATACTGCCTATAAACAAGAGTTTGGCATTGACTGGATGGAATTTTTACCGCAATGGTATTCGGAGAATAGAGTTCCAGCGTATATCATAAGAGATTTTAAAATGGCGGAGATATTGGAATCTGGAATGACAGAAAATCTTACTGGTAAAAAACGTTATAAAGTGCAGGCAAGTATATATAACAC
Source organism: Sanguibacteroides justesenii (assembly GCF_003204205.1). Classification (NCBI taxonomy): domain Bacteria; kingdom Pseudomonadati; phylum Bacteroidota; class Bacteroidia; order Bacteroidales; family Porphyromonadaceae; genus Sanguibacteroides; species Sanguibacteroides justesenii. Next base: position 395,148 of record NZ_QJPL01000004.1, on the reverse strand, counting down.
GGGAGAGGTTGACGGTATTATTTCATTTAGTTTCTATACAGACAAGGGACCTCAACAGAAGAATTTTCTGGTAAAAAGGCATGAGGGGCAAAGGATCGAATGGATTGGGGAAGAGATAGGTTTTGGTGTAATTTTACTTACTAATATAGCCCGGAATAACCCGGGAACAAAGTATGCTCAAAAAGGTGTAACAACTACTGACACTACACAACGGATAGAGCAATTACCCTTTAGTTATTTTCAACCTCCGGCCAACGAGATTATTGTCAACGAGGATGACGAGGGCTTTCGAATCATTCAACCGAAATCTCGTTTGTTGCTCGGTCGTTTACTCGGTCAACGGGAAGAAGGATATATCACGATTAATGGTAGTTCTCCGTATACCGGAGAGCTTCCAGAGTGGACTTATTTTGCCGCACCTTCTTTCGCTTACGGTGATATCACGGAGGGTTTTGTTTCCAAGAAGGCCGGTAGGGGAGATTTTAGCGTGGAGTGGCATGCTCGAATAGAAAAATCAGGAATGTATGAAATTTTTGTTTATATGACTCCCATCCCTTGTTTAACGTGTAAGCGCTATATATATAACTTGAGAAATTCAATTTCTACTAATACCATTCAGTTGTTTCAGTATTACACGGTCACGTGTGACGAGGGTGTGAAAGAGATTCCCTTGGACGTTAATATCGGTTGGAAAGCGGAAAAAGGGAAATGGATATCGTTGGGACGTTTTAAATTGACGCCCGGAGAACACGTGATTACTTTAAGTGATAAATCCAACACCTCGGATTTTAATATCTATGCCGATGCCGTAAAATGGGTCTATATAGAAGATGAATAGCACTTTACCTCCGTCCCAAAGTGCTATACGTGAAGTCTTAAAAATGTATTTTGCGAGGTTGCTGCATTAAAATACGGGATAAGTACAACGGCCGTTACGAACCGGATAAAACACTTCGGTTAAATACAGAATCCAAATCTTTAAAATTATAGAATAAAATATCCAATATTTATTGTTTTTATAAAATAAAGTTTAGCTTTACAAATTGTTATTTTGATTAAATATAGTGCGTGTATGAAAGAATTTTTATTGTTTAGGGGATTACTCTTTTGTCTTTTGTTCGGTGCTGTCTTCTCTTGTAGTAAAGATAAAGAAGAGGTCTATATTGATGTAGATGTACAAAGTGCGATTATTCAAAATGATGATACGGAGGTAAATGTAGAGGTTACCTCGAATGTGGATTGGACCTCTTCGTTGAGTGTAAATTCCGATTTTATTGTCTCTCCTACTTTCGGGAAAGCGGGGACGACACAACTCTCGATAAGTGCGCCACCCAATTTCACCTCTACGGAAAAAACAGCAGACCTGATCATTCGAGGTGGTGGGTTGTCAGTAAAGGTGCAACTTTCGCAACCGTCCCTGAATTTTTCTGTTACTCCCTCTTCTTTATTGTTGGATTCGGTCTCTTCTTCTAAGGCATTCGAGATTACTGCCAATACGAGGTGGAAGATTCAAGGCGATAATTTGCCCCAGTGGATTCAAAATATTACTCCGATGGCCGGCGAGGGAGATGTTTGGGTGAGCGTGACTGTTGCGGATAATCCCGAAAGAATGGAACGGGAGCATATTTTAAAGATCGAATATTCGGGAACATCTGCTTCCGTTGTTTTGAAACAGAAAGCAGCTCACAATAATTTACCCACAAAACCTTCGGGGCTGAAACCGAATACAACGGATGTCTCTATTATTCCGATGTTTAGCTGGACGGAGAGTACGGATGCTGATAATGACGTTATGCAATATACCGTTTTATATTCTACCAATGGTTTCGATTGGAATACTATAATTGCCGGTGAAAATACCTCCACGTCTCTTCCTGCCGACGCAGATATTTTACAACCGAATACAACATATTTCTACAAAGTACAAGCAGATGATGGACACGGCGGAGTGACCGAATCCGATATGGTGGAGTTTACAACCGGATTTGCAGATGCTTATCGTGATGGAGGTTATTCGATTTATCAGCAGTGTACAAAAGCTAACCCCATAAAGTTAGTCTTTACCGGGGATGGGTATCTGCCCGAACATTACAAATATGGAGGACTATTCGATCAGAATGTAAACGAAGCGATTGAAGCGTTGTTCTCGATAGAACCTTATAGAACGTATCGGGAATATTTCTCGGTATATAAAGTGGCCGCATTCTCGGCTCAATCCGGAGTCAGCAGTCAGATCTCCGGTGTCGTTAAGAATACGGCTTTTTCTTGCGAGCTCACGGGAGGTACTGGAATTCAATGTAATTACGATAAAGTATTTTCTTATGTATTACATTCTCTCGGGATGACAGAAACGGAGCTGTGCAATACCTCTGTTTGTGTGATTATAAATGAGGATGTGTATGCCGGGACATGCTATACCATTAGTAACGGCAAGAGCGTTGCGATGGTTCCGGTATCCAGAGAGCCTGGCGTTCTCACTACGTTCGGGAATATTGTTTGTCACGAGTACGGTGGACATGGTTTCGGCAGGTTAGCGGATGAATATGTGAATTATAATTTTGCGATACCCGAAGAGAGGGTGCAAAATCTTTTGGCATGGCAGGGATATGAATATTTCAGAAATGTCTCTCCCTATGATAATACAGGCGGGCATAAGGTACCATGGAATCGATTTCTTGATGAACCCGATTACTCTCATGTAGGTATTTATACTGGAGCCTATCTCTACGCTTTGGGGGCTACCCGGCCTGAAGAAACAAGTTGCATGGTGGATAACCGGTTGTATTTTAATTCCCCAAGCAGATATTTTATCGTGGAGCGAATTCTAAAGGTTGCGGGAGAAGGACCTCTTACGTTTGAGAAATTTTCTGCGAAAGATATACAGAAAGCTCCTTCGGAAGTTAGGGCTTCTTATGTCATGAAGAACTTTGTACCATTGGCCCCCCCGATACTTATTGAACAGAAATAGTGTACTGAATAGCACTTGGGTAGCACTCGGGGATAGGGGTAAAGTTGCTATATATTTTAACGTACGATTAAAAGTAACGATATGGAAATAAAATCTCTTGGAAAGACGGACTTTGAGACTGTGTTTGAAGCATTTTATCAGGCTTTTGCCGATTATGAGGTTCAGCTAAATAGGATGCAGCTTCAAACCATGTTAAAAAGGCGGGGATATGATCCTACACTCTCTTTTGCAGCCTTTGACAAAGGTAAAATCGTTGCTTTTACGTTTAACGGCATCGGAAATTTCGGTGGGATGTCAACGGCTTACGATACGGGTACCGGGACTTTGAAAGATTATAGAGGAAAAGGGGTGGCTACGGAGGTTTTTAACTATTCCATCCCGTATTTAAAAAAAATGGGGATTAAGCAATATTTGCTGGAGGTGTTGCAACACAATACAAAGGCTGTTTCTGTTTATAGGCATCTCGGATTCGAGGTGCCCCGTGAATTTAATTATTTTATTACTAAAAATGAGGATGTTCGAAATGACGTTAAAAATTCGAATACCTCCGGTATACTTAGGCAAATTGATCTTGAGGAGTTTGATTCTATTCCTGAATTTTGGGATTTTACCCCATCCTGGCAGAATAGTTTTGAATCCATCCAAAGAGCTGCCGAGGGGTTCGTTTGTTTGGGTGCATTTATTGAAGATAAGCTTGTCGGGTATTGTGTTTTTGAACCCGCTTCCGGAGATATTACCCAGATAGCGGTCGATAAACGATACAGAAGGAGAGGAATTGCTTCCGTGTTACTTCATGAAATGATTAAATTAAATCAAAATGATACAGTAAAAATCATAAATACGGATATTTTATCACCTTCGATCACCGATTTCCTAAAGGCGAGAAATATAGATATACAAGGAAAGCAATTTGAAATGATAAAACAGTTATAGCGTGATTTTATAGTAAAATTACTGTTTTATGTTTCTTTTGCTGTTCGATTTTTATCCGATAGGTTTTGGAGAAAGAATGAAATGTTTTGAAAGAGTGCCGCTTTACTAACGGCACTTTTTCAATTTATAATATATCGATAGCTTGTTGTTTTTTCAGAGTCGTATTATTTTATTCATCTTAGAATGCACGTCCTTGTTTCAGATCCTCGACGAATTTATCGATACGTCGCAACTGTGCGGGGATATATCGATATTTTGCAGACAATGGGGATTGCATTGATCGCAGCCGATGCAATGATTGGCCTGCCGTAAACGCGGAACGGAACGGTCGTAGCCGATAAGGAATACCCGGCGGGCCTTGCGGTAGTTCGTATCCCGTGACGAAGAGGGCATGTTGCCTTCGTTGATGCATTTGTTGAAATGGAGTAAGATACCCGGAATATTCATACCGTAAGGACATGGCATACAATATTTGCAATCGTTACAGGGAATGATCGGGTAACGGAGCAATTGCCGTGCCGTTTCTTCCAAAAATTCCTTTTCTTCAAAGGGGGAGTAAGTGCTTAAGTTGTCCTGAAGGTGTTCCATATAGGTCATGCCGCTTAGTACGGTTAGAACATTCGGAAAAGAGCCGGCAAAGCGGAAAGCCCAGGATGCGACGCTCGATTCGGGACGTCGTTGTTTCAATTGGGCAGCAATATGGTCGTGTACATTAGAGAGACGTCCTCCCAAAAGCGGTTCCATGATTATGGCCGGAATACCCCGTTTCTCTAACTCTCCGTAAAGATATTCGGCATCCGTGTTGCGGGTATTTACCTCTTTGGCATGTTTCCAGTCCACATAGTTGAGCTGAATTTGTACGAAATCCCATTTGATTTCGCCGTGTCGAGAGAGTAGGTAATCGAATATGCGAATATCCCCGCGGTAAGAGAATCCGAGGTTCCGAATACGTCCGGTTTCCCGTTCATCAAGTAAAAAATCCAATAGGCCGTTATCTAATGCTTTATTCTTGGCTCAATTCGCCAAAGAGTTATGGATATAATACTCTGAAACGGACAACGATTGGTATAGTAAATGACCAACTCTTTTAGTCGGCACTTTCTCCACTTATTACACACTTTTTAAAAGAAGGAACAGAAGGAGCTATTTTTAAGGCGAGAAGCGAAAAGCCGTTTGATCGTTTTTCAACGGTTTCCAAACCCTGTCTCGGGAACCATTCGGTATTGCTCATAAAGTGATATTTTTTTGTTTCGATAACTGTAACCAAACCATTTGTGCCTTGCTATTTGGCATCGTCGACGACAGTTTTTAATAAGGCTTTGGCATACCCTTTTCCTTTGTATATTTCTGTCATCCAAAAAAATAATTGATTATTAGATGGTTATGATCTCTACGGGAGTCCATGCTTTTTGTGCGGGAACATATTCGATAAAAACTTTTGCTTTTTCATCCAATCTTTTTTAATTCGTAACCTTCGCTACATTTCTTGTCGGAGAAAACGCAACAGAGATGTTGTGTATCAATATTCTCTTTTGTCAGGGTGATGTATATTTTAGGTTTAGTTTTTATATTTTATAAAAATAGATAATTGTTGTTTGTGTGTTAATCAAGCTTTTTTCGCTTGTCGATGGGCAATAGAATCTTTGTATATGATAAAAAATGATTGTAGTTTTGAGCATTGCTGAATAGATAAAATAATGATATGAAATTAAAAGGCTTATGGTTGGTTTTCAGTTTACTCGTGTTGCCGGTTATAGTAAAAGCGGAACATGAAAATTTACAAAAGCGATTACGGGAAACGATCGCCGGAAAGAATGCTCAAGTCGGTATAGCCGTTATTCTTAACGGCAAGGATACGATCACTGTGAACAATGATTGTCAATATCCTATGATGAGTGTTTTTAAGTTGTACCAAGCCTTGGCTGTTGCAGATTATTGTCAAAAAGAGAAGTTGTCTTTCGAAACGTCTGTTTATATTCGACGATCCGATTTGAAATCGAATACATATAGTCCCCTTCGCGACAGATATCCTCAAGGTGAAATTTTTCTTCCGATTAAAGAGTTGCTGAAATATACCTTGCATTTAAGCGATAATAACGCGTGTGATATTCTTTTTGCTCGAACCGGTGGGACGGAGGCAACTGACAAGTATATACGAAGTTTGGGTATCCGGGATTTTTCCGTTGAATTTACGGAGGATGAAATGCATAAGGACATAAATACCTGTTATAGGAATTGGAGTACTCCTCTTGAAGCGGTTAAAGTCATGGAATTACTGCTTACTCGGCCGTTATTCGATAAAGATTATCAGGATTTTATTAAACAGGCGATGGTTACCTGTGAGACTGGAAAAGATCGCTTGCCTTTTCCGTTAGAGGGGACAGAAGCAATCATCGGTCATAAAACGGGAACAGGAGATCTCAATGATAAAGGCCAGATCATCGGAATAAATGATGTGGGTTTTGTATATCTGCCGAACGGGAAAAGATACACGATAGCCGTTTTTATAAAAGACTCCGCGGAAAATATGCAGGAATCTTCTCGAATCATAGCTGATATTTCTCGTGTCGTATATCAATATGTGAGCGAAATATAGACAATACTACCGGTAAGAGGTATTTCTCTTCCGGTAGCGGGAAGTTTTGTGAGGGGATGGTTCGCTTTATCGGGCATGTTAATTTTGAGCTATGTATTCTTTATACATTTTCTCTATCTCCTTTATTGAAATATCCAATGTCTTTATTTGTTTGAAAAATTCCGGTAATTCTTCGTGCAGGAATACATCCTTGCGAAGAGTCATAATCCGGTCTTTGGCCCCTGCCGATACGAAATAACCGATACCGCGTTTATTGTATATTATTTCTTGCCCCTGAAGGTAATCGTAAGTACGAACGACCGTGTTCGCATTTACCTCCACGGTGGCAGCGTATTCCCTGACGGATGGAATACGCTGCTCTTCTTTATATTGTTCTTGCAGGATTTCGTCGCATATCCGGTCGGCTATCTGCAAGTATATGGATTTACTTTCTTTAAATCTCATAATAAATGAAATTTCGGTTTAATAATTTGTGAACGGGTAAAGAGTTTATAACTCAACCACCAGTTGAAAATAGTAAATAAACTAAAGAAAGTCACACCTGCTGTCAATATATTCTTCACTGTCGCCCAAGTGGCCTCTCCGGAATACAACAGGGCAGACGTGTTTTCGGGGTCCTGTCGTCCTATGGCGATTGATGCGATAAAGCCTAATAGAAACATTATACCCCAAAGGGTTCCCAATGTTTTTAAAAAAGGTTTTTTATACCAATAATTGCCGCCTAATATGAACAAGGAATGATGCCAGATAACCGAAGTCCAGATACAAGCCGAAACCAATCCCCAATTAGAAATTCCGCTTCCGTAAATAACGGAACTATTTTTACCACTCATACAAATCATATCTATAAACATAGAAAATATCTTAGGTAATACGGTCTGATGCAAAGTGGCAGGTACGTTGAATAAAGGAAGCAGAAGAAGACGGGTAATCTCTGCCAAGGATACGGTTAACAGGATAGCCACGAAAAGACCTACCGTAACGTATAAGAATCTTACAATAAACTTTTCAAACATAGTAGCCGGAAGCATAAGGAATGATATGCGTTTCTCTTTCGTTTTCATATTTTCCATAATATTGGCCGCGTAAATAAAAGATGCAATTCCCGCAATTATCATAAAGGCAATCATTCTGCTTAGACAAAAATGTTCTACCGCCCACTCGGGATTATCCAACCAACGCGGCTCGTTATTTGCCTTGATCATGGCAAATATTAACGTCAATGCAAATGCCGCGTAAAGACCGATTAATCGGTATACATTCGTTTTCCAGTTTTCAATGATCTCGCGTTTCATTACCATGACTATGCGCGATAAGCTAAAAAAGTTGTTCGCATCCATAATGTGCCTGTTTTTACTTGTTAAATATTGATTGCATTTTTTCCCTTTCTGTCAGCATAGCGTTGAATAATACTTCCAGATTCAAATTTGTTTCTTCATTTTCAAAATTCGGGAAAATTACGCTATTTCCTTGGATTGATGATTGAATATATAGTGCATTATCTGTCGGTTCATTTATCCCTTGATCTGCAAAATATAATTTATTACAGATGTTTTTTACCGATGTATTTAGCAATACGCGGGTACCGTCGATAATAATTACATGATCCAGCAAGCTGTCGATATCTCTTACCTGATGGGTCGAGATAATTACCGATTTATCATCTGTCATGCCCGAAGCGATCACTTTACGGAACTGGCTCTTTGAGGGAATATCCAATCCATTGCTGGGTTCATCCATTAACAGCAGAGGGGTGTTGGTTGCCAATGCAAAACACATAAATGCTTTCTTCTTTTGTCCCATCGATAGTTCGCCCAAATGGATATCTTCATTCATATCGAAATCGCAAAGGCAGGCTCTTAGCTGTTCATGGCTGAAATTCGGATAAAACGGGGTATTCAGTTTCAAATATTGTTTCAAGCTGACCGGTGGTAGAGTGAATTCTTCCGGTACAAGGAACATATCTTTTAATATTTGCGGATGGCGCATTGAAACATTCATTCCCTTGTAAAATATTTGTCCTGCTCGAGGACGAAGTAAGCCTGTCATTAAATAAAGCAAAGTCGATTTACCTGTACCGTTCTTGCCTAAAAGACCGTAAACTGAGCCTTTGCCTAATGTCAGCGAAAAGTCGTCAAAGATTTTTTGTTTTCTCTTTCCATAACTGAAAGATAAGTTTTTTACTTCGATCATCATGGTGGTTATAGATTAATTGGTTTATGTGTGTATTAGTTAAATAGTACACTGCAAATGTGTATAATTTATTTGATTAGACAAGCGGAAACCTTAATATTTAACTCTAATTAACTAATTGGGTGTGTTATATTGTTGATTTTCAGGTGGTATTTGATTTGCCAGACTCTAATTTGCCGAATAGCATTTTACGTTACAGGGGTGGACTGTTGATAAAGGTTTCCAAACGGTAAATCGGAAAAAGAGTTTGAAGAGTGATAGGTGGTGCTTGATCTGCTTGAAATATAATGATAATAATCGGAATTGTTTATACGAATTGTGGATATGATTAAAATAAGTATTTTTGTGTTCAATCATGATAGCGAGCATCTTATAATAAAATACTTACGTGTATTAAAATATAAAACGAAAAAATTATGCAGGATATCGTAAATGGCCGATGCGGTTGGTGTGGAACCGATGAATTATATGTTAAATATCACGATCTGGAGTGGGGAAAGTTAGTGACGGATGATAAGATACTTTTTGAGTTTTTGGTATTGGAGAGTGCTCAGGCGGGCTTGAGTTGGATAACTGTTCTCAGGAAACGCGAAGGTTATCGTAAGGCTTTTCATGACTTTGATGTTGAGAAAGTTGCTCGAATGACCGATGAAGACGTTGACCGGTTGATGCAATTCGATGGTATCGTGCGGAATCGGTTGAAAATCAAATCGGCCATTACGAATGCAAAACTGTTTATTGCCATTCAAAAGGAGTTTGGTAGTTTTTACAACTATACCCTTTCGTTTTTTCCGAACAGAGAGCCGATTGTAAATCATGTTCGGTCAATGAGTGAAATCCCGGTATCTTCTCCCGAATCCGATGCAATGAGTAAAGATATGAAAAAGAGAGGATTCAAATTTTTCGGGACGACAATTTGTTATGCTCATTTGCAGGCTTCGGGGTTTATTAACGATCACCTGACGGATTGCATTTGTCGAAAATCGTAAAAGTACCGTCTCGTTACGGAGTCTTTTCGAGGTATAGGCTGTATATTTAATTGATCTGCCGGGAGTCGAAAGTAAGAATGTGTTGTAATTTATGATATATATTGATTTAACGGTAGTTTTTGAACTCCTTATGAGGGTAGAGAGATAATTCGGAATTTTGTTTTATATATACATTTTGATCTTTAGAGAGACATGATTATTTTTGTCTTTCCGAAAATAGTGCATACAGTTATAGTGCCGTGCAAAATGAACTGCATGTATCGTGTAATAAAAAAGTAATCGAAATAATGAGAAAGAGGCTGTTTTTGTTTGTCGAGCATATTGTTTTCATATTTGTAAGTCTGAGTTTTTCTTCTTTCACTTCTCGAGCGGCCGATGTCAGGGAGCACCGCTTGCTTATCATCAACTCCTATAACGAGGCGGCTCCGTGGAGCCAGGAGTTGATCACCCCGATCGCGTTGTTAACCGCACGGATGGATGGCGTACGTGCCGATATCGTCCATATGAACGGTACGTTCATTCGTAATGCATCGATGTACCGTCAGGTGGAAAATGGTATATTTCAGCGTTTCGAGGATCAAAAACCGGACTACTTGGTACTGATCGGCAACATGTCCTTTACTTTAAGGGAACGTATCGTGAAGGAATGGGGCGATATTCCGATGGTGTTGATTTCCAAAACTAAAATATACGGGCCTCAGGAATTTTATATGACAGGCGAAACATCCGATGTATCGGACGATATGCTTAAACCGTTGATCGACCTGCAGGGCAAATACAATTTCACAATGGTCGAAGTGCCCGATTTGTATAAGGGGACGATCGACATGATGGTGGGGATGCTACACGGAATGCGCAAGGTGGTGTTCCTGGCCGATGAATTCTACCTGAACCGCTACCTAAACGGGCTTATCCGCCGGTATATAAAGGAAACCTATCCTGATTTGGAGTACGAATGGCTCGTGGGTAATGAGCACAACAGTGATCTTATGCAACAATATTTGAACGACCAGGATCCTTCGGTCGGGTTGTTGCTCTCCACTTGGTTTTACGAACGTGTCAATGTGCATGGGTTTCCGATGCTGATCTCGGGTGATGCCCGGATGATCTCTGCCGCGAAACGTCCTGTTTTCGCCCTACGGAGCGCTTATCTGAGCAACGGTATCGACGGGGGGTATTTCCCCGATCCTCGGCGGACGCAGGCAGCCGTCATGCATGCCGTCAATCAAATGTTGGACGGCGTACCTATGCGCACGCTTCCTTTCGCTTACGCAACAGAGGCATTCCCTATCGTCAATTATCCCAGGCTGGTTCAGGATGGGATCCCAGTAGACAGATGCCCCGAGAATACGGTGTATCTCGATAAACCCAAAACATTCTGGCAACAGTACAGCTGGTACATCATCGTGGGATTCGTCATTTTTACAGCAACGATCGTGATCGCTATCCTTAATGCGGTATTCCAGCGTAAGAAGATGGCTCTTTTCAGGAAACACGCCGAGCTGGTCGAGCGTATGCCCATCGCCTATACGCAGGCGACCGTGCGGTACGGTGCAGACAGCCATGTCGCCGACATCGATTGTCACTCGGGAAACGAGGCGTTCGCGTGTCTGATCCGGCAAAATGCCCTCCCGGACACTCCCGGCAAACTGTTTGCTCCCGAATATATCTCCAACTTGATCGAGACCGTATTAAGGAAAGGACTCCCCGTTACTTTTTCGCACTATTTCAAACAGACCGATACGTATTACGAGTTTCTGATGTACCAGTCTGAGCAGGGAAAGGAGTTGGATATCTTCGCCATCGACATTACGGCAAAAAGCAAAGCGACCAATGAGCTGAGGGAATTTGCGGAGAAACTGGACATCACTCTGAGCGTGGCGCATATCATTCCGTGGCGCTGGGATTTGGAGAGCCACAAGATCGCCTGTGAGGCTCAGCGCATATTGAGGCACATGAATTTCACCAAGCAGCGAGGATCAACCCATCTGGTCCATATTATTGAGGAAGCCGAATATTTCGAGCGCATCCATCCCGATGATGTAGTGCACGTAAAGCAGGCCCACCAAGGTTTTCTGGAAGGAAAGCTCCAGTACATCAAGACCGAATTCCGGATAGTTACCGACAAGAACGGACAGTTGCATACCGACTGGCTGGAGGTCCATGCTGCCGTAGTTGAAAGTGACGACCGGGGGCGGGCGAAAGCGCTTATCGGTTCGCTGCTCCTGATCACCGAACGTAAGAAGCAGGAACAAGCTCTTATTGCGGCCAAAGAGAAAGCTAGGGAGTCCGACCGCCTGAAGTCGGCTTTCCTTGCCAATATGAGTCACGAGATCCGTACGCCGCTCAACGCCATCGTCGGGTTCTCGAACCTGTTGCTCACCACCGAGAATGAGCAGGAGAAACAGGAGTTCGTAAACATTATCGAAACCAACAACCAGTTGCTACTGCAATTGATCGGCGATGTACTCGATTTGGCTAAGGTCGAGTCCAATACGTTGGACTTCATTTATAAAGCCGTGGATCTTAACGATCTGATCCGTACGATAGACAGCACGGAGCGTCTGCGCCTGCAACCCGGGGTAGTGCTCAACTTCATGCTCGGTGCGACCGATTGTGTTGTCCACACCGAACCCAATCGCTTGTCACAGGTACTGATCAACCTGATCTCCAATGCTCGTAAGTTTACGAAGAGCGGAAGCATCGTTTTCGGATACGAGTTGCGTGGAGACAAGATTTACTTTTTCGTGAAAGACACCGGTATGGGGATCTCCCCTGAGGGCCAATGCCGACTTTTTCAGCGTTTCGTCAAACTGAACGATTTCATGCCGGGCAATGGACTTGGACTCTCTATCTGCAAAGGAATCGTCGAGAAGATGAACGGGTCAATAGGCGTCGAATCTGCAGGTGAAGGCAAGGGTTCTACGTTCTGGTTTAAAATTCCGTATTTGCCCGCCGAGATCGTAAAGGCGGAACAAGTCGTTGCGGAGCCCCCGAAAGTTCCGCTGGGACGGAAGAACATCACGATTCTCGTTGCCGAGGATAATGAAAGCAACTTCCTGCTGTTCCAGTCCATCCTGAAGACGGAATACAAACTCATCCACGCTTGGGACGGATGCGAAGCAGTGGCACTCTGCCGGGAGCACAATCCCCAGTTGATCATCATGGATATCAATATGCCGAACATGGACGGTTACGAAGCTACCCGGGAGATCCGCAAATTTTCCAAGACGCTCCCCATCATTGCCGTGACGGCCTATGCATTCGCGTCGGATAAGGAAAAGATCCTCAAAAACGGTTTCAACGGTTATGTCTCTAAACCGATCAATCCGACAAAATTGGGTGTTGAAATACGAACTATACTCAACAAGAACTTTACGTTAGTCTGACCAAGGGAACATATCGACCGCCGGGTGTTGAAGACTATATACGGCATCCGTTTCCACAACGATCCCGATGGAAGCGTTTATCCGTATATATCGGTCAGCACTATGCTGGTGGATAAACAGCATCCCAGACTGCAGGAGTTCTTCGAAAAATGGTTTAAAAGCCCCGAAGGCAATGTACACGGGGAAGAGGCTTTCGTTATATAACAAGGTCGTATCTTCAATTTTTAAAATATATTTATTTGTTTTTTATTTCCGTTAAAACGTCTTTGGCAACTGCACTCCCGTTACGTGCGGCACAAGCCAGGCGAGTCTGTAACTCTCTTTTATAATCGCTTTCGTGATTTATTGTTTTTAATTAATCCGGCTTTATAGGGTGGAGGTTTTAGCGGGATTTGTCTTTTTATATCTTTCTTTTCTATTTAACACCAGTGATATGGAGTTGTGCGATGTTTCACGTCGGCCATATTGTACAAGCTGTTTCTTTTTCTATTTCTTGTTTCTCCAGAAAAGCCCGGTCCACCGGTTCGAGGTGAAAGCGTATTTCGGCAAACGGGTCTTTCTTCAGCCATTCTTTCTGCATGGCGATCCGGGTGATTTTCTTAAAGTTTTTCAGATATTTCGTCGTCGTGTTGTGATTGCATTTCCGTACTGTCTTTAAATAAAATTCATAATCCTCGATAAACTGGCGGCTCATTTCATCCAAGTAGAAGTCATCCCGTTTGTAGGTAAAATGAATGAATTCGGCTGTGAGCTTTAGGCAGATTTCGTATCGTTCGACCGTTGCCAGGGCCATGTCTATTCCCGAGAGTTTACGGCATTTTTTATTATGCTCCCGGAATACTTCGAGGATCGTGTGGCGTTTTTTTTCGTCCCGTCCGAGCCAGCGGTCGAGAATCATTTGGGCGGTTATGTGTTTTACTCCGTCGATTTCCATTTCTCTTTGAATACGAATGATCTTGCATCGAATGGCCTACATGTAAAGGTTTAGTTCATAGCCTTTTCTGTTGTTTTTTTTAGATGCTTTTCCTTTTGCGGAATCCCATTGATCCGGGTGGATTGTTTTTTTATCGTGGCATCTGCATGCATACCGTCTATGGTGATACGCATTACAATTGGAGCTTCGCCGTCACGATTTATTCGTGCACGGCGTAAGTAAAAAATTACGCTGAATGTTTTTCTTTCCATTTTTGCTACTTTTTAATGGTTACAAAACTAATTTTAAGTATGCAAAAACTTAAGATGCAAAATGATGATTTTTAGCGTTTTATATGTTTATTCGGTGACCAATATTCAGGCCTCGTTTGGTCACCGAATAGTACACCGGAAAATGCTTTAAAATACGTTTTTCTGCGATGCGGCTGAAAAGAAAAAATCCTGTAAGTTGCACACTTACAGGATTTAGCTCTATTCTTCTATGATACTTGGCGGAGAGAGAGGGATTCGAACCCCCGGTACCTTTCAGTACAACGGTTTTCAAGACCGCCGCGATCGACCACTCTGCCATCTCTCCTGTGCGGTTGCAAAGATAAGGGAAAATTTCGAACGACAAAATAAGATTTTGCTTTTTTACGGGAGTACGTTAAAATGGAGTGTGAAAGAAACCAATTTTTATTTCGTACGTTATAGAAAATTAAATTCTAAACTAAACTAATTATATCTATCAAAACAAGAGAAAGATGGGGAGTTTTAAGAACAAAATGCAAGCTTACGGAATTCGGCAAATATTGAATTATGTGGAGAAAGATCCGGAAGCCAATGCACCGAAAGCATTGAAATGGATAAGAAAAGTGGACGTGGATGGAACGTATGATTCTGCATGGAGTAGTCTGGAGACTTGTTTATCCGATCCCGATAATAATTGGAACCTTTTGATTAAAAAGGCTTACAATGAATGGGATCCTTTCGTGAGGAGGAAGTTATTCGAATCGTTGATCTGTAATTCCGCCATTATCGGCAACAGTATGGTGAAAGTGACCGGAAAGAAGCACGGGGTAAATGTACCCTGGACGATTTTGATGGACCCGACTTCTGCCTGTAATTTGAAATGTAAGGGATGTTGGGCAGCGGAGTACGGTCACCAGATGTCGCTGGATTTCGATACCATGGACCGGATTATTAAGGAAGGGAAAGAGTTGGGTATATTTATGTATATCTATTCGGGAGGAGAACCTTTGGTAAGAAAAAGAGATATCATCCGTCTCTGTGAAAAACACCCGGAATGTTATTTCTTAGCTTTCACGAATGGAACATTGATTGATGAGGATTTTGCGGATGAGATGCTCCGGGTCGGTAATTTTGCCCCGGCCATTAGTGTTGAGGGGTTTGAAAAAGAGACGGATATGCGTCGAGGAGAAGGGACTTATCAGGCGGTCATTAAGGCGATGGAACTTCTCAAACGTAAACGATTGATTTTCGGATATTCGACCTGTTATCATAGTCAAAACGTGGATGTTGTCGGTTCGGACGAATACGTTGATTTCATGATAGAAAAAGGAGCCGCTTTTGCTTGGTATTTTACCTATATGCCTGTTGGTGAAGACGCTATTCCTGAATTGTTGGCTACGCCAGAACAACGGAAATACATGTATTATCAAGTTAGAAAGTTTCGGCGTACCAAACCGATTTTTGCCATGGATTTCTGGAATGACGGGGAGTATGTCGACGGATGCATAGCCGGGGGAAGATATTATTTCCATATTAATGCCAACGGCGATGTAGAGCCTTGTGCTTTTATTCATTATTCAACGGCTAATATAAAGAATATGAGTTTGTTGGATGCGCTTAGAACACCGCTTTTCCAAGAATACCAGAAACGTCAGCCTTTTAATAAAAATCATTTGCGGCCTTGTCCCTTATTGGATAATCCCGATCGATTGAAAGAGGTCGTGAATGCGGCTCATGCTCATTCTACCGATATGTTGAAGCCCGAAAGCGTGGAAGATTTGACCGGAAAATGCCAGGGATGCGCTCATAAGTGGGCCGTCGTTGCGGATCAAATATGGACGGAAAGGGGAAAAACACTGAATTAAATTGTTCTGTATCAAATAGCTGACAACGGTATCGGCAACCGATGGAGGCTGGAGAGGGAGTGACTTTTAAAAGTTCACTCTCTTTTTATTTTCACTTTCTTGGGGGATAAATTTTTTATTGTATTTTCGTTTGTATTTTTCTGTGTAAATATAATCTTATGAACAAAGTATTGATTATTGACGACGAGAATCAATTAAGGGGATTGTTGTCCCGTATCATCGGGTTGGAGGGATATGAAGTTTTTCAGGCAGATAGTTGTACGTCCGGGCTGAAACAAGCTAAACAATGTATGCCGGATGTCGTTTTATGTGACGTGCGTTTACCGGACGGGAATGGGGTGGAGATTATTGAAAGATTAAAACAGCTGTCTCCTCGTGCGGAGATTATCATGCTTACGGCACATGGGAATATTCAGGATGGAGTGCAGGCGATAAAAAACGGAGCTTTTGATTATATTACCAAGGGGGATGACAATGACCGGATTATCCCGTTGATCAGTCGTGCTATGGAGAAAGTAGCTCGTGAGGTGGATGAAAAAACGGAAAATAGAGGCGGGGAGAGGAGATATACTTTTGACACGATACTGGGGCGATCGGAGGTAATGCAGGAAGCTATCCATTTGGCCCGGAAGGTAGCGGTCACGGATGTCCCGGTTTTACTAACAGGTGAAACGGGTACCGGAAAAGAGGTGTTTGCTCAGGCTATTCATCAGGGAAGTAATAGAAATAAGAAGTCTTTTGTGGCTATCAATTGCTCTGCTTTTAGTAAAGAGTTGTTGGAGAGTGAGATGTTCGGTCATAAAGCAGGTGCGTTTACCGGGGCCTTAAAAGATAAGAAAGGATTATTCGAAGAGGCACATCAGGGAACCTTGTTTTTAGACGAGATCGGAGAGATGGCATTTGATCTACAGGCAAAGTTACTTCGGATTCTGGAATCCGGAGAGTTTATAAAGATCGGAGATACTAAACCGACGAAAGTAGATGTGAGGGTGATTGCCGCGACTAACCGGGATCTGCCTAAGGAGATCGCTGCCGGACATTTTAGAGAAGATCTGTTTTACAGGCTTTCGGTTTTTCAAATTCACCTGCCTCCGCTAAGGGAACGTATCCGGGATATTGAAGTGTATGTTCATGCTTTTGTGAACCAGTTTTCGGCAAAGATGAGGAAAAAAATCACTTTTATTCAACCTGATTACATGGCTCTGCTTAAACAGCATGCCTGGAATGGGAATGTGCGGGAACTGAGAAATGTCGTTGAACGTAGTATTGTTATTGCCGACGGGGAACAGCTTTCCTCGGGAGATTTGCCTATTGATTTACAGCATGGAAATTTCGGGCCTGGAGAAGACCGACGTTTTTCTGAATTCGAATTAGCCAACATAGAAAAGAATCATATTCAAAAAGTGCTTCAATACACGGGAGGGAATAAGACCGAAGCAGCTCGTTTAATGCATATCGGTTTGACTACTTTATACCGTAAGATAGAGGAGTACGGGTTAGGTGAAAAATAGCGGCTGGTCTGTTTTTTTTGATTGCAGATCGATATGCTATTATGATATGGTACCTTTTCAAAATGAAAAGGTGATAGACGGATAGAATATTCCATTCTGTCCGTCTATTTATTTTATATACACTTAGTTATCTTTTGTGGTAATTCCGATGGCATGGCTTTGGCATAGGGAGAAACGAAAACTTAAATTAAAAAGTCATGGAAGAAGTATTATCATTTATTTTTTTAGGTATGGTTGGTGTTATTTGTTACTGGTTCTTTTTCAAGTGTATTTATTGGTTTGAAAAAATCTGAAAAGGAGGGAGGTTATGTTTACGGTATTGTTTATACTAAGTGTGATGATATTCGGGTATATGATGTACGTGTTGGTAAAACCCGAAAAATTTTAGAAAGAGTATCAAGCGAATGTAGAAACGAGATAGAAATCCCGGATAACGGGAAATCGTAGTAATGTTTTAAAAGATGAATACGGAAATATTAGGAAGTATTTTGCAGGTCGTGATGATGGTAGTATTGAGCTATCCATTGGGCCGTTATATCGCAAGAATATATAAGGGAGAAAGGACTTGGTCTGATTTTATGGCCCCCGTTGAAAAGTGGATGTATAGGATGAGCGGGATTAATCCCGCGGAGGAGATGAACTGGAAGAAATTTTTGGTCGCGTTGTTGACCGTAAATGTTTTCTGGTTCTTTTGGGGAATGGTGTTGTTGGTTTCCCAGGGGTATTTGCCGTTGAATCCTGACGGAAATGCGGGACAAAGTCCGGACTTAGCTTTTAATACCTGTATCAGTTTTATGGTAAACTGTAATTTGCAGCATTATAGCGGAGAGAGCGGATTGACTTATTTTACACAACTTTTCGTGATCATGTTGTTTCAGTTTATTACGGCGGCTACCGGAATGGCGGCTTTGGCCGGAATATTTAAGGCCATGGCGACTAAAACGACCCGGAATTTCGGTAATTTCTGGGTACTTTTAATAAAGAGTTGTACGCGTATTTTATTACCGTTGTCTTTAGTTGTCGGATGTATTCTGATTATCGAGGGTACACCTATGGGATTCGAAGGAAAGGAACGGATCACGACTTTAGAAGGTGTGGAGCAAGCCGTATCCCAAGGCCCTACGGCGGCCATTGTGCCTATAAAACAATTGGGTACGAATGGAGGAGGTTATTTCGGCCCTAATTCTTCTCATCCCTTGGAGAATCCGACTTTTTTATCGAACATGATAGAGTGTTGGTCTATTTTGATTATCCCTATGTCTATGGTTTTCGCTTTGGGATTCTATCTGAGACGTAAAAAATTAGCTTACACCATCTACGGTGTTATGTTGTTTGCCTTTTTGGTCGGTGTCGTGGGAGCTCATTATTTCGAGCTGAAAGGTAGTCCGCAAATGGATGCCATGGGAATTGCCCAGGAGCGGGGAAGCATGGAAGGAAAGGAGATCCGTTTAGGTACTGCAGCCACGGCTTTGTGGAGTCAGGTGACAACCGTAACTTCCAACGGTTCGGTTAACGGTATGCATGATAGTTTGACTCCGCTCACGGGAATGCTATCGATGTTGAATATGCAGATAAATTGTTGGTTCGGGGGAGTGGGAGTCGGATTGATGAACTATTATGTATTTATTATTATTGCGGTATTCATCAGCGGATTGATGGTAGGACGGACACCTGAATTTTTAGGAAAGAAGATCGAGGCGAGAGAGATGAAGATAGCTGTTATCGTAGCTTTGGCTCATCCGTTCTTTATATTGGTATTTACGGCGATCTCCAGCTTTTTGGCCACTCGTAATCCGGAGCTGGCGGAGGCTTGGTTAAATAATCCTTCTTTTCATGGATTGAGTGAGATGCTGTACGAGTATACCTCGTCGGCTGCCAATAACGGTTCCGGTTTTGAAGGGCTGAGGGATAATACCTATTTCTGGAATTTTACTTGTGGTATCGTTTTGATCATGGGACGTTACTTGCCGATAGTAGGTCAGGTGGCCATAGCCGGATTGTTGGCGAAAAAGAAATTTATTCCGGAGAGTGCCGGAACTTTAAAGACGGATACGGGGACTTTTGCGGTTATGACCTTTACGGTAATCTTTATTATTGCTGCCTTGTCGTTTTTCCCGGTATTGACGTTAGGGCCGATTGCGGAATATCTAAGTTTTTGATTGATGGTTTCCGGTGAAAAAAAATCGGGATGGTAAATTGTAAAACCGAGAATTTTTAGGATAAAATAGTATGGAGATGAAAAATAATAGGTCTGCTTCTTTGTTTCCAAAGGAGTTAGTTGTAGAAAGTTTAAAACAGTCGTTCGTGAAATTGCATCCGCGTACGATGTTTCGTAACCCAATCATGTTCACGGTAGAGGTTTGTACTGTCATGATGTTCCTTGTATCCGTATACATTGCGATCACGGGGACGGCAGGGCAAGGTTCGTCCGGGTATAATATGATCGTGTCCCTCGTGTTGTTAGTTACTTTGTTATTTGCCAATTTTGCGGAAGCCATAGCCGAAGCGAGGGGAAAAGCGCAAGCCGACAGTCTGAGGAGGACCCGCGAAGAGACTCCGGCCAAGGTGATCGTGAACGGGAAAATAGAGATAGTAAGCAGTTCCAAATTAAAAAAAGGTGATCTGTTCGAGTGCGAAGCGGGGGATATTATTCCTTCCGACGGGGAGATTGTCGAGGGATTAGCCTCTATCGACGAGAGCGCCATTACCGGGGAGAGTGCTTCGGTTATCCGGGAGGCCGGGGGAGATAAGAGTTCTGTCACCGGCGGAACGAAAGTACTTTCCGATCGTATCAGAGTATTGGTAACCACACAACCGGGAGAAAGCTTTTTGGATAAGATGATTGCGCTTGTGGAGGGGGCATCCCGTCAGAAAACTCCGAACGAGATCGCATTGACGATTTTATTGGCCGGTTTTACTTTGGTGTTTGTTATCGTATGTGCTACTTTAAAACCTTTCGGGGATTACGTGGGAACCCATATTACCGTGGCGGCTTTTATCTCTTTGTTTGTATGTTTGATTCCGACGACGATAGGAGGATTATTATCAGCCATTGGAATTGCAGGTATGGATCGGGCTCTACGAGCCAATGTCATCACGAAATCGGGAAAGGCTGTTGAAACGGCGGGTGATATCGATACCTTGCTTTTGGATAAAACCGGGACGATTACGATCGGTAATCGTAAAGCTACCCGATTTTATCCTGCCAATGGCGTGGACGAAAAGCATTTTATCCGGGCCTGTTTGTTATCCTCTCTATCGGATGAGACACCCGAGGGAAAATCCATCGTCGAGTTGGGACGGGAGAGAGGTATTTGTATTCGTGATTTGAACGCGGTGGGGGCTTCGATGATTCGATTTACGGCTGAGACCCGTTGTTCGGGTGTTAATTTAGAGAACGGAGTGAGAATACGGAAAGGAGCAGCCGATGCGATTCGTCGAATAGTGAAAAAAGCGAATAACATTATAAGTCGGGAGACGGAAGAGACCATACGGGCTATTTCGGAAAACGGAGGGACTCCCTTAGTGGTTTCGGAGAACGAGAAGGCAATAGGAGTTATCGAATTGCAGGATATTATTAAACCGGGTATACAGGAGCGTTTCAAACGGTTGCGTAAAATGGGTGTGAAAACGGTTATGGTGACAGGAGATAATCCTCTGACGGCAAAATATATAGCTGAAAAAGCAGGTGTGGATGATTTTATAGCGGAAGCCAAGCCGGAAGATAAGATGGAATATATCCGTAAAGAGCAGCAGAACGGGAAATTGGTCGCGATGATGGGGGATGGAACAAATGACGCACCTGCTTTGGCTCAGGCCGATGTCGGGGTAGCTATGAATAGCGGGACTCAGGCGGCAAAGGAAGCCGGTAATATGGTAGATTTGGACAATGATCCGACCAAATTAATCGAGATCGTAGAAATTGGCAAGCAATTGTTGATGACACGGGGAACCTTGACTACTTTCAGTATCGCCAATGATGTTGCCAAGTATTTCGCCATTGTTCCGGCTTTATTTATGTTAACGATTCCCTCTTTGGGGGCTTTGAATATTATGCATCTTCATAGTCCGGAAACAGCCATCCTTTCTGCTGTCATTTTTAATGCGATCATTATACCTGTATTGATTCCCTTGGCCTTGAAAGGTGTAAGTTACAAACCTATTGGTGCTTCCGCTTTATTGCGGCGTAATTTATTGATTTACGGTGTAGGAGGGATTATAGCACCCTTTATAGGGATTAAATTGATAGATCTTTTAGTTGGGTTATTTTTCTAAGTCAGGAAAGGGCCCGCGAGGACGACGTGCAGCGGGTCCTCCTGACATTTGGATGACGTTTAAATTAAAATGTAAGGATGATGAAGTCTAATTTATTGAAATCTTTAAGGTTGACACTTGTTTTTTGCGTATTCTTTAGTGTGTTTTATATTTTCATCCTATGGATATTTGCTTTGATTGCGGGTCCTAATCATGGACGGGCAGAGTTAGTTACTCTAAATGGAAAAGTGGTCGGAGTTGCGAATGTAGGCCAGGCTTTTACGAAAGGTATTTATTTTTGGGGGCGCCCTTCGGCAGTTGATTATGCCGGAGACGGGGCTGGAGGTAGTAATAAAGGTATTTCCAATCCGGAATATTTGCGGGAGGTAGAGGCACGAATTGATACTTTCTTAGTAAAGCATCCCTATTTAAAACGTTCGGAGGTTCCTTCAGAGATGGTAACGGCCAGTGGTAGTGGTTTGGATCCGCATATTTCTCCGGAAGGGGCTTACGTGCAGGTAAGACGGGTGGCTCGGGCCAGGGGTATATCGGAAGAAAAAGTTAGAGAGATCGTGGATGAACAGATCGAAAGACCTTTGTTGGGTTTATTCGGTACTTCAAGAGTCAATGTATTGAAACTCAATGTCGCATTGGAAAAAAGTGCGAATTAAGTTTATATTAGTTGGGGTTATTTAGAGAAATGTATAAATCTTTAAGTGATATTATTGCATTTCGGGGAAGTTCGAAGGTAAAGGAGTGTTGAGATAACTGATCCGTAACGAGAGGACTTCCCATTTTTATCTATTTTTTAATCTTTCTTTTGAAGCCTGTTTTATCATGTTGATAGGCAGGAAGGATTATGCTCGAAGATTTGATTGTAAATTATTGTTTGTTTTAATTTTTAATAAAATGAATTTTTTAGGAAAGACGATTTTGGTACTCCTATTGATAGGAGTTGTCGTAGAAGTAAAGGCGAGGAATAGCCTAAAAAGTGTGGTGTTTAAGGTGAGCGGAGATATTGTAAGTTCTTATATTTGGCGCGGAGCTTATAACGCGGGAGCCAGTATCCAGCCTACCTTATCGATGGGTATAGGAGCTTTTTCTTTAACGGCTTGGGGATCTAAAGAGATAAGCGGTACACATAAAGAGATCGATTTGACAGCAGCTTATCGTTGGGGAAAATTTAATATATTCGTGGCGGATTATTGGTGGGAGGGAGAGAAATTGGGAGATAGGGTTTCCTGGAAAAATAACAACTATTTTCATTTCGATAATCGTAACACCGCTCATCATGTGGAGGTCGGTATAGGGTATGTCGTTTCGGATAAATTTCCGTTATGTATCTCTTGGAGCACGATGGTTTGGGGGGCTGATAAAAAAGATAATGAAAAGCAAAATTACTCTTCTTACGCGGAGATGACCTGTCCTTTTTCAGTAAAAAATGTGGATTTGAATTTCACCTTGGGTTTTTCTCCGTATGAAAGCGAACTATATGCCGTTCGCGGTTTTAGTATAACGAATATCGAATTGGGAGCTTCGAAGGAGATACAATTCACCAAGGCTTTTTCGTTACCTGTTTTTACGAGAATTGTTTTCGATCCCGCTCATGAAGATGCCCATTTTGTTTTGGGATTTACTTTAAGGTAGTACAAGTGATTTATTTTACGTTTTAGCCCGGGAAGATATCCTTGCCGGGCTTTGGCAAATCGAGCGGTAATATTTTTCATTTTGAAAAAAGCATTTTCAAAATGAAAAAGCAGAATCAACGATATTATATGACTTCCGGTATGTAAATTGTTGATAGAAAGTAAACTATATATTCTTTATCTTTGTAGTATATTTTTTGCTGAAAAACGATTATGGACAAGGAACAAAATGTACAGCATTTTTTAAATCTGATTCGGAAAAGCCGGAGAGGACATTTTAAGGTATATATCGGTATGATAGCGGGGGTGGGGAAGACCTACCGGATGTTGCAGGAGGCACACGAACTATTGCGAAACCGGATAGATGTGCAAATCGGCTATATCGAGACACACGGACGAGTGGATACGGAAGTTCTTTTGAAAGGATTGCCTGTTATTCCCCGGCGGAAAATATATTATAAGGGGAAAGAAATCGAAGAGATGGATTTGCAGTCTATCCTGCAAATTCGTCCGGAAGCGGTTATTGTGGATGAATTAGCTCACACGAATGCAGAAGGAAGTGTGAACGAGAAAAGATGGCAAGATGTTTTTGACTTGTTGGATGCCGGAATAAATGTTATTAGTGCGATCAATATTCAGCATATAGAGAGCTTAAACGAAGAGATACAGGATATTGCCGGCATAGAGGTGAAGGAGAGAGTGCCTGATCGTGTATTTGAAGAGGCGGATGAGGTTGTAAACATCGATTTGACGGCGGAGGAGTTGGTTGCCCGTTTAAAAGCCGGGAAGATTTATAAACCCGAAAAGATAGATATAGCTTTGAACCATTTTTTTAAAGTGGAAAATATCTTGCAGCTCCGGGAGTTGGCATTGAAGGAGGTCGCGTTGCGGGTTGAAAAAAAGGTGGAGAACGAAGTCGTGGAAAACGTGGGACTTAGGCACGAGCGTTTTATGGCCTGTATCAGTAGCCATGAAAAAACGCCTCGAAAATTGATTCGCAAAGTGGCACGGTTAGCCACAAGGTACAATTCCAGATTTTCTGTCCTGTACGTACAGACTCGTCGTGAAAGTCCTGACCGGATACCATTGGCCAATCAGCGTTATTTGATCAATCATTTTAAACTTGCTTCCGAGTTGGGAGGAGAAGTGATTCAGATACAGTCCGATGATATTATCGGGAGCATCATTCGGGTTTGCCGGGAACGTCAGATCAGTACCTTGTGTGTGGGCAAGCCGGATATTCGACTGTTTTCATTTGTGAGAACCGCCTTACGGTATAAGAAATTATTGAATAATTTAGCGGCATTGAATGTGGATTTGATCGTTTTAGCATGAAAATGTAAGATTATGAAGATAAAGACGAAATTGACCTCGGGAATAGGAATCTTGTTTTTGATTATCGTTCTGATGGGAACACTGTCAGTAGGTTATATTTATAAATTATCGGCGGATACCCAGAATATTTTGGCTGATAATTACAATTCGTTGGATTATGCGAAACGGATGTTACAGGCTGTCGAACAGATTGAGACGGATCAGTCGGCTATTCAAGTATTTATCGAAAACTTGGAGAGGCAGCGGAAAAATATAACGGAAATAGATGAATCGGAAGTCACGGAACGCCTGATCGGGCATTTTAGATTGTTGCAGGAGAGCCGGAATGAGGAATCTCTTCAACAGGTCCGCATGGATTTGATCCAGATAATGAATCTGAATATGGCTTCCATCCAACGTAAAAGCGAAGTCGCCACGCGGACGGCTCATGAGGCTATGCTATGGATTTCGATCATGGGGATGGGAAGTATAACCGTTGCTTTTTTATTGTTGCTCGTTTTTCCGGCTCAGATAACTCGTCCCATAAAAGAGTTGACTAACGGTATCATAGAGATTGCCAAACGAAATTATGATCAGCGTTTATATTTTCATAAAACGAAAGAGTTCGGAGATGTTGCGGCTTCGTTCAATACGATGGCGGAAAAATTGGCGGAATATCAGCAGAGTTCTTTGGAGGATCTGCTATCCAGTAAGAAATATATAGAAGCGATCGTGAATAGTATTCGCGAGCCGATTATCGGTTTAAACGAGGAGAGAAAAATCATATTTGTTAATGACGATGCGTTGTCTGTTTTGAATTTGAAGCGGGAAGAGATTATCCGGCAATCGGCGGCGGAGCTTTCTTTAAGAAATGATTTATTGCGCCGTCTTATACGGGAGTTAGTACATCCGAATGAAAAGCATGAACCTTTGAAGATATATGCGGATGATAAGGAGAGTTTTTTTCAGGCTTATTATGTTCCGGTTCGTCTCACCAAAACGGGGGAGAAGGAGCAAAAATACGTGGGCGATCTGATTATATTGAAAAATATTACGGAATTCAAGGAGTTGGATTCAGCTAAGACTACCTTTATTTCGACGATTTCTCATGAGTTGAAGACTCCAATTGCCGCTATTATGATGAGTTTGAAATTATTGGAAGACCAACGGGTCGGACAATTGAACGAAGAACAGTTCTCTTTAACGGAAAGTATTAAGGAGAATAGCGATCGCTTGCTGAATATTACCGGTGAGTTATTGAAGTTAACACAGGTTGAGACGGGGAAATTAACATTGAGCCCCAAGGTAACGAAGCCGATAGAATTGATTCATTATGCCCTTTCGGCAACCCGGGTATTGGCAGAACGGTTCGGATGTAATATCGAAGTCGAATACCCTGAGAAGATCTCTAAATTGTTTGTGGATAGCGAAAAGATCGCTTGGGTGATTACGAATCTGTTGTCCAATGCCATCCATTATTCCAAAGAGAATTCAAGGATTATTATAGGAGCTTATGAAGAAGACAAACGAGTCGAAATTTTTGTACAGGATTTCGGAAAAGGTATAGACCCGCGTTACCATCAAAGTATATTTGATCGTTATTTTAGAGTGCCTGGAACCAAAGTTCAGGGGAGCGGCTTAGGACTGGCTATTTCCAAAGATTTTGTTGAAGCTCACAACGGAAAGATCCGGGTGGACAGCGAAGTAGGCAAGGGGAGTCGGTTTACGATTTCCTTTCCTGTTCGGTAACTTTATCCCTCGAAAAAAAAATTTCGAGGGATAATTGATCAATTAGAATATACCGAATTTAACGCCGGCAAAATAGGTACGAGGGAGTCCCGGTCCGTAAATGTATTTGGAATCCCGATTGGCTCCCTTGTCGAAGTCGTTCTGATAACTGTCAAACAGGTTTTGTACGCCTCCGCTTACCTGTACCGTGTAATTATTGAATTTGATATCATAATTCAATTTGAGTGTGGCATCGTAAAAAGAAGAGGTTTTTTTCAATATGCTCTTTTCGATGTATCCTTTTTCATGTCCTATATACATCGGTCCGGTGTAAGTTCCCGAAAGAGAGAATGAGAAGTTTTTAAAAGGGATGAAATTGGTTGTAAGATACCCGTATGTATCGGGAGAGCGTAATAATTTACGCGTTTTCTCTGCTTCCGGGTCATCCGTCCAGGCCCGAGGCCGGTCGTATTTACTGCTTTGCAAAGTAGCTCCGAATTGAATTTGCGCTTTATAATGAGGAACGATTTTCCCTTCCACGTTTATTCCTTTTACGATCGCCTCGTTACCGTTTCTACGTTCATAGATGATGTTTCCGTCTGTATCCGGTCCGAGAGGTTCCAATACGAAAATATGTCTTAAATTGGTATAAAATCCTTCGACTAACAAGTTCAGTTGTGTGCTTCCGTAGGTAGCATAATAGTCGATGGAAGCACTATAGCTTTTGGAGCGTTCCGTTTTCAGGTCTTTAGCCACTTGAATGATGGCTACCTCGTTGTTTACGGCGGCTACATGCAGGTCTTCATCATAGGTTTGGGGAGCCCGAAAGCCTTCGGAATAGCTGGCTCGCAGGTTGATGGCATCGATCGGGCTATATCGAATATTCAATCTCGGACTAAATATAGGGTTATCTACGGCACTATTTTTATCCATGCGTCCCCCGATTAAAAAACTTAAGTGTCCTGTTTTCCATTCGTTCTGTAAATATAAGCTGTAAACATATATCTCTTGGTTAAGGTCTCTATTGTACCCCAGCATGATATCGGTCAGTTTGTCGTAAGAATATTCGAAACCGGTAGTCAACTCCGAGGGGAGGAATAAAAAATGGTTAAAGTCATAAGAGTATTGGACTCCACCTACGAATGTAATATCCGTCGTCTTTCCGTATGCCGCCGTATCCCTGTCTGCACCGTAATATGATTTTCGTCCTATATTTTGCAGAGAGGTATACACATTTAGATGGTGTTTGTAATCTGAAGAATTGAACGTGTAGTTTACACCTCCACCGTGTATGTTGTGTTCTGCCTGCTCCGTAATATCCGTTTCGTGAGGAGGTTTGTCAAGTAAATTTCCTCCCCTGCGGAATTCTTTAATATGATGGTATTCCAATGTAATTTTACTGTAGTTGGTCGGTTTGTAATACGTTCTAAAACCCAATGAGGTATTATTTAGTTTACCTAATTCCGTGAAACCGTCTTTGTCGTGATCGTAACCTTGGCGGTCTCTTACCATGCCGAAAAGGTACGCGCCTGTTGTCTTTTGTTCGTTAGTAATAGCCCCGTTAAAGTTAGTTACGTTATCGAAACTTTCACCGTCAATAGCCGATAGGTTGTGACTGATTTGGAAGAAATTATATAGCGGTTCTTTGGTGATGATGTTGATTGTTCCCGCGATGGCATTTGAACCGAATAGAGCGGAACCTCCTCCTCTCATGATTTCGACACGTTCGATCATATTGACGGGAATTTGTTCCAGTCCGTATACTCCCGATAGAGAACTGAATGAAGGACGACTGTCGATTAATATTTGGGTATAGGGACCGTCTAAGCCGTTGATACGGACTTGTTGGAATCCACAGTTCTGGCAATTGTTTTCCACTCGTAAACCCGGTTGAAAATTTAGTCCTTGTGCCAGACAAAACGAATTGGTGTTTTCAAATATTTTAGGTGTTAATACGTTGATGACCACCGGAGCTTCTTTACGGCTGGTTTCGTTTCGGTTAGCCGTGACAACAGATCCCTCCAGCATGATATTGTCTTCGCTAATCTCAAAATTAATTTCCAGGGTTTTTCCTTTTTCCAAAAATACGTCTTTTTCAACGCTTTTATAACCGATGCCTTGTACGCGTAAAGTATGTTTTCCTGCCGGTAAGTTTTTAAGGAAATAATGACCTGTTTCATCCGTATAAGTACCTATATGTGTGTCTTTAAGAAAAACGGATAAAAAGGGTATATGTTCTTTTGTCTCTTTGTTGATAACGTGTCCCATGATGTTGGCATCGCTTTTGGGTTTGCTGTTTTCTTCGTCAGCGAAACCGGGTAAAACGAATGTTAAAAAGAGGGTTAGTATATATATATGTTTCATATGTTATTGATAATTAAATAGTTTTTGATTTTTGGATATGCCTGTTATCCCGAATGGACTATTCTTCCTGTTAGTTATTAACAAGAAAAGACAGTTATCCCGAGTAATAAAAATAACTTAGAATAGATTGACAAAAATGTCAGATACAGACCGGGGGGGCCCTTAATTTTTTATGAAAGAAGAAACGCGAAGCGGGTACTTCCGCTTTCCGTGTAATATATAAAACGAGTTTCCGTGTCAATGGGGCGGTAGATACGGAAGGTGCTAATAACAAAAGGGTGAAGAAATAATTGAGATGTGCGATTAATTTTATCTCGTTGCCGGAATGAGAGTGTTGGGGCTGATGATTAGTTGTTGTTTTATGAAAATGCGAGTGAACAATCCTTATCCCGTCCACTATATGGTAGTGAGGGAAAAAAGTGATATTTCCATAGTAACTCAGAAATAGAGCTAACAGGAATATCCTTAGGGTGATATGCGTTCTCTTTTTTTGCATTAGTTTTGTACCGATGCAAATGTAGAATGTTTCTAAATAAAAGATTAATTTTTCTTCTTAAAATATTGTTAAAAACGGAAGACGTTATTCCAATCTCATTACGGGATAACATCTTCCGTTGTTTATTATTTCTCTATTATGATTCGATTTCCGGCAAGAGTTGCCGTAATTGAATCGTCATACATGGCAGAACAAGTAATTGCCGGCAGTAGGTATGTTCCGGGGTACGAGGCGTTGAAACGGAGAGTGAATTTTTTGGTTTCTCCTTGCTTTAATGAAAAATACAGGTAGATCCGGTCGTCTCGGATATCTACGTTCTCAGTTCCTTTAAAAGGATTTATCCCGGAAATCAGACGTTCATTGATAAATTCGAATCCGGAAGGAAACATGCACGTTAAAGCCAGCTCATCGTATTGACCGATCTTACCGGTATTCTGTACGGATATTTCCGCTGTTATATCTTCACCTTGTCGGTATGTAGGCCGATCGATCCGTTTATTGTTACTATAATAAGTAATTTGCATTTTCAATCCGGACATTTCATTCTGTGTTATGACTCCTAACGGGACGGAACTATTGATGGTCCTAACGTGTAATGTTCCGTCGGTATTGTTTTTAACGGTCACGTTAGAGCGTTGTCGTTTAACGGTTAAGGGTTTAAGAATAACTGTTTTTTCGGTTTGGATTTTTTCTTTTCCGATCTCAACCTTTATACCGTTTCCTTCTTTGAAATACCGTTTAACGTATTGAGCCGCGGCACATAGTCCAAAGGCATTTTCCTGGGTACTCATCCAGTCGTTAGAAGCAAAGCGCAAGGCTATTTTTCGCAATAGGGTATAGGCTTCTTCTTGCATGTCCATATCCACCATACTCCGGAGAAGAATGGCATTGTCACGCAATCCGGAACCGTAGCATCTGCCTAATTGCCTGTAAGATTCCGCTTCCGTTGGCAGATTGGCAATCAACGACCGGGCGACTTTATCGTATTTACCTATTGCGTAGGCTCCGGCCAGTTGCCAACGTGCAACGGGATTTTTATAGATTATATCTTTCATCCGGTTCATGGCTGCCAGATTTGGCTTGTCGGCAGAAGCTAAAACGTATAGACGGTAAGCTTGCTCCAGTTCGGCATAATAATCGGAAGGTTTCCAGGTGTTTGCCTGTTGATTCAAATAATTGACGGCATTATTCTTCATGGATGCAGGAACCTGGTATCCTTGTTTTTCGGCTTGGATGAGGAAGTCGGTAATATAACTGCTTACCCAATCCGAGATAAATTCGCTACCGGCCCAGTAGCTAAAACCTCCGTTGTTCCGTTGGTAATTGCGTAACCGGGAGATTACCTCTTTCACGTTGAGTTCTGCGGTTACCCGTTGGGCTTCCGTGAGGTCCATCAAAGTGTGGAGCATAAGCTGTGGAAATACCGCAGAGGTAATTTGTTCTCCGCATCCGTGCGGATACTGAATGAGATCATTTAATCGTTTTTCTAAGTTTAGAGGAGGGATAGAAGTAATTTCCAACATGGAGGTCGGATTGATTCCCTCGATTGGGTTATCGAACGTTAATGTCTCTCCGGCTTTTAGCTCTTTCGCGTCCACCCGTGTAATTCGGGGGTTGGGTATGCGGATATCGATATCGCAACTGAAGTATGCTTTTTCCTGACCACTTTGTGCCGAGAAGGAGAGTGTCGATTTCCCGGTCGTCTCTTTGATCTTAACTTTAAAGAATATAATTTGTTCTCCTGTTTTGTCGAAATGTACCTTTTGTTGAGCGGAGGCGAGATTTTCTATCTTATCGTCTGTTCGGATACTTACGTTTACCTCCTTAATCCGGTCTTTCATGGCGAAGAGGGTAACCGGAATTTCGATTACATCGCCCGGGGTGAAGATACGCGGCATCGTAACGTTAAGCATCAGGGGCTGATTGACACTTGTATTTTTGGAGGCCGAACCGTATTGCCCCTTATGTTCGGCTATAACCATGGTACGTACTTCTCCGATATATTCCGGCATACGTAGGGTATGACTCTTTTTTTCACCCTTTTTTAAGGTAAACGGTCCCTGGAATAGTACTACCGGAGTGAACCGATTGCTCTTGTGGTTCTCTTCCGGTTTTAGTGCTTCGTCTCCGCCGATGGCAAAGGCTTTTTCCAATCTTCCGCCGAAAGCTCCGCATACGTCGTCGTAAAAATCCCACGTTTTCACGCCTAAAGCTTCCCGTGCGTAAAATGCGGGGAAGGGGTCCGGAGTTTTGAAAGAGGTCAGCGAGAGAAGACCTTCGTCCACTACGGCTAAGGTATAGGCCATCGGGTGGCCGTCGGCTTCGCTTACCGTAATCGTAAAATCTTCGGATGGACGCAACTCCTTGGCCATGTTGATCTGAGGATGTAAATGGAGGCTCGGATCTTCCACGTCGATATTCATCACTCCGTATAGTCTTATCGGTTTATCGTTGTCCCGGCCTTTGTGCGGTTGTATTAAGGATACGTTCACGTATATGTTGGGACACATATCCTGTTTTGCCTCTATCTCGAATATCGTAAAGTCGTTTGTTGTCGGAATACGGAAAATATCTTTCACCGTTTTGCCATTTTCGATGCTGATAAGGGCGATGCTACCCGATGAGGAGGGAAATTTGATTTTTATTTTTTCGCCGACACGGTATGCTTTTTTATCGCTGGTCAAAGTCAAGAGATTGGCCATTCCGGGCATGTTCAAGTCGTTGCGCCAAGAACTGATATAAAAGGTCGAACCGCAAGAATGACCGGAAACTTTATCTTTAGCAATGAGGTAATAGCGTCCCCACTCGTTACAGGTAATATCGACGTTAAATTTTCCGTCCGTACTTTTTACCATTTTATGTAATATGGGTTTTCGGTAAGACCGGTTAACGTATGAACCAAGATTATCGTCGCTGGAGTCCCACCACCAGCGCCAATCCAAAGCATAAACTTCAATCTCTATTTCATTGGATGCAACGGGTTGCCCCAGGGTGTTTACGACAACGCCTTTTACGGGTATCGGTTTACCAGCCGGATACCAATTATCATCTGTTTCCGGTAAGGCTATTCCGACGTATTGTGTGTAGGGGGAATATTTAAAAGAGGAGGTGACGATACTGAAATCTCCGCTATTTTCAAAAACCCGAATGGTCAGGAAGGCATTCAACATTCCCGGGGTATTTTCTGTCGTGATATTTTGCGTGGACAAAGTAAAATTGCCGTCTGGATCGGTTGTTCCGTCGAACAGGGTTGTCGTAGTTGTTTTATAGAATCTGGAACGGTCGTCGAAATTGTAATTTTTGTATTTCTCGAATACGGTTTTCCCCTGAGTTAATTTTAATTCGGTAATGGTTTTCAATAAACTGGTTTTAGCCCCGTGTAACCAGCGGGTCGTAACCGGAATCTTATTTTCATGGATTCCTTTCCCCAGTATATTTCCCGGCAAAATAGCATTTATATTTAAGCGGTTAGGCTTTATACTTTCAATCCGTATGGTTTTGGAAAAAGAGGTCCCACCGATTTTGACGATCGTTCGCCAGTATCCCGTTACCGCGTTATCATCCGTTTTGAAGGTAAAACAATACATGCCGTTGTCGTTTCGTCCCTCTTTCCGGGTTTGTACGACATGTCCGTTGGGATCGTATAATTCGGCAATGATGGGATGGCCTGCCGGAATTACGTTTTCTTTGTCTTCCAGGATAAAAGATAAATGGATTTCATTGCCGGGACGCCATACTCCCCTCTCCCCGTACAAGAATCCTTTGAGCCCTTTTTGAACGACGGTTCCCGTTACGTCGAAATTGCTGTAAGATAAAGAACCGGCATCATTGACTTTTAAATAGGCCTGATCATTACCTTTCCGAGCGACGACGGTAAATGCTTTTCCCCGTATCCGGGCTATTGCGATGCCTCGATCATCGGTCCGGGTCGAATCTATTTTTTGGTTTTGATAATTGTAGAAGAATAATTCGCAATGGCTTACCGGAGTGGCGTCAGACAAATCATTTACAGCCACTATGTATTTTCCGTCAGTGCCTGCCTTAGCCGTGATACCTAAGGAGGTTACCACTATATTTTTTTGAGGGAAACGACTGGATACGTAATAATAAGAGTTTGAACAGGGATTATCCCTCTCTTCCCAAGAGTAATCTTCGGGATACCCGTAATAATACTCGTCGTAGTTATCGTAACCTTGCCAGAACTGATCGTCCGAATCATCCCGATCTGGATTTTGTTTTTCGTTACAGGCGAGAGTGGTATAAGATCGTTTGAACCGAAGTTCGACTTTATAAACGACACCTTTTTCCAGTTGAATGTGGTCCGCGAGGTTGATCGTGTAGTCTTGCCATTTATCAGAATGAATCGTTTGTCCTTCTTTTGCCAATACAATTTTTTTATTTAGAATAGGACGGCCTACTCTTCGTAATTCGTAGTCGCCGGCGTATTCGTAAGAATTTTGTTGTAAATAAAAATTCATATTTTGCGGTAGAACTTTAACAACACGTAATTGAATCGCCTTCAGGCCAACCGCGGAAAAAGGGATTAAGATATTCCCATCTGCCGGAGTTATCGTACCTTCTCCAATAAACCGTATTTCTGGCTTCGCTGAAGGGAAGCTTACGGATTGAGCTACTT
Organism: Sanguibacteroides justesenii; assembly: GCF_003204205.1. Taxonomy (NCBI): domain Bacteria; kingdom Pseudomonadati; phylum Bacteroidota; class Bacteroidia; order Bacteroidales; family Porphyromonadaceae; genus Sanguibacteroides; species Sanguibacteroides justesenii. The sequence goes on along the minus strand of NZ_QJPL01000004.1, from coordinate 361,102 downwards.
CTTTGGTTAATTTGTCCCCAGTGGCATTCATGATACCCCGGTAAACGTTTACTTGTACGATACCCCTCATTTTGCTCGTTTCGTTGGTATACAGGCGAACGATATTGCCTTGCACGTTATAGTTCAGCCGGTTTATGCCGTCAATAGTGATTAATCCTTGTAAATCTTGGGTCGGACTTACATTATCAGAGAAAATAACGTCTATACTTTGGGAATAGTCGTCGGTAACTTTGATATCCAGGACGGAGAAGTTGTTTTCACCGGGGATTTCAACGAGTAAATCGTTTCCGTTTTTTATCTTCTTGTCGAAGGTGAGTTTTAAGGTCTGGGAGTGTTTTTCCCGTTTCAGATCGGGAATTGTAAAGTTATGTATATAAGGAGAATGATCCCATACAAGAGAGAGAATCCGATCGTCTAATTTCGCCGTAATCAACCGCTCGATTTGTTCGGGGGTCGTTAGATCCGCATTTGCGATAGCTCCTTTGTAGAAGAATTGATCGTTATTCTCCGGATAGATGCCTAAATTCCCTTCCTGAAAAGAGTATGCCTGGGGAAGTATCTTAACTGTGAAATTAAATTTCTTCAATGCAGCGGGGACATCGAACAATTGGTCTAATTGTACAGAGATTTGGTAAATTTGCTCGTTTTTAAATCTTTCGCTTGGAATAAATTTCAAAGTATTTTGATGGAATTGAAATGTTCCTTTTACTCGGGGAGATATTTTAAAAACATCATCAGCCGAAACAGGAAGAGAATCCAAGTTCGCGTTAAAAAGAATACAAATAGGATCCGTTGACCGTATCATTCCCTGTGTGAATTCGCTGACGTATTTGCTGTATTCTAATTTGTTTTGACTCTGTCTTTCTTTACATGAAGAAAATGCAAAGAGCATGATCAAGAATGAGATAAAGAGAAAACACCTATTCATGGCCTTTGTTTTTGTGATTAATATTAGATTAGGCAAATTTATGTAAATAAAACCAATTCGTTTGGGTTTGTATTTAAATTTTATTCGAAAAAACGAGGATTATTCAGGTAGTATAAGATCCGGATTGTATGAAATTGTTCGTTACTCCTTTGGACAGGTTCTCTTTTAGGGGTTCGTTAAAATTAATGAGGTTAGGACCCGATTGTTTATATTAAATTTGTATTTTTGCAAAATTGAAAAATGATCGGTGGCGGGTGTAAGGTAGAGTTGTCGGTCATGAAATGAGAATCATTCACGTAAAAAGGATAAAGATGAGAATAGCTGTCGTTGGAACCGGTTATGTAGGATTAGTATCCGGTACATGTTTAGCGGAAACCGGAATTACGGTGACGTGTGTCGATGTAGACCGGGCTAAGATAGAGTTGTTGAACAATGGAGGTATTCCTATTTTTGAGCCAGGATTGGCAGAGTTGGTGGTTCGTAACCAGAGTGACGGACGTCTTTTTTTTACGACCTCATTGAGAGAGGCATTGAAAGATGCCGACGCTGTATTTATCGCTGTCGGTACTCCGCCGGACGAGGATGGAAGTGCTGATTTGAAATATGTATTGGGAGTAGCGCGGGAGATAGGTGAAATTATCGATGATTATATTGTGGTTGTTACGAAATCGACGGTTCCTGTGGGGACGAACATGAAGGTAAAGGCCACGATAAAAGAGGCTTTGCAAAAACGAAAGGTATCCGTACCTTTCGATGTGGCTTCCAATCCCGAGTTTTTGAAAGAGGGTGATGCTGTTAATGATTTCATTTCTCCTGACCGGGTGGTGATCGGCGTTGAGAGCGAAAGGGCCAAACGGGTGATGGAGCGTTTGTACCACGTGTTTATCTTAAATAATACGCCGATCTATTTTATGGATATTCCTTCGGCGGAGATGACTAAATATGCTGCCAACTCCATGTTGGCGACCCGAATTTCATTTATGAATGATATTGCGAATTTGTGTGAGATCGTGGGGGCGGATGTCGAGGCTGTAAAGAAAGGGATAGGTAGTGACAGCCGTATCGGTAAAAAGTTTTTGAATGCGGGTTGCGGTTATGGAGGTTCTTGTTTCCCTAAAGATGTGAAGGCGTTGATTAAGACGGGAGATGAAAACGGACATAGTTTAGAATTATTGAAGGCTGTGGAGAGAGTGAACGAGAGGCAAAAAGAGGTGTTGTTTAAAAAAGTAATAGCTCATTTCGGTCCGGATTTGAAAGGTAAACGTTTTGCCGTGTGGGGATTGTCTTTTAAGCCTGCTACTGATGATATGCGGGAGGCTCCTTCGCTGGTTCTGATCGAACGTCTGGTGGAAGCCGGAGCTGTAATACGAGCTTATGATCCGGTGGCAATGGAAGAGTGTGAGAGACGCATAGGGGCGAAGATCGAGTATGCAAGTAATATGTACGATGCGTTATCGGATGCGGATGCTTTAATTGTTGTCACGGAGTGGCCTGAGTTTAAGATTCCTAAGTTTACTTTTATTGAAAAGGCTTTAAAGCATAAGATTATATTTGATGGTCGTAATATATATAGTCCGGAACAGATGAAAGAGTTCGGTTATATTTATTATGGGGTAGGACGGCAAAAGTAATTCGTCGTCACAGGATGATTTGTTCGGGAGTATGAATGAGGCATCTTTGCTTCAAAGTTATGATTTATGGATAAATTGCGGATTTTATTTATTATAAATCCTATATCGGGTTTTGGCTTGGGTTGGGAAGTCCCTTATCGACTGAAGCGTATTGCGGCTTATCGTCAGGTCGACTATATGATACGTTTTACAGAATATGCCGGACACGCCAAAGAGTTGGTCGAGAATGCAAAACATGAAAATTATACGCATATTGTGGCTGTCGGAGGTGATGGTACGGTAAATGAGGTAGGAACGGCTTTATGTGGTACGGATATTGCTTTTGGGGTTATTTCTTTGGGGAGTGGGAATGGTTTTGCTCGTCATCTCGGATTCTCCTTGATGATGTCGAAGGCTTTAAAGCAATTGCTTCAAAGCGAGATCACCCGAATTGATGTGGTTGAAATCAATGGTTATTATTCTTTGAACGTAAGTGGGTTAGGGTTTGATGCAGAGGTGGCTCATTTTTTTAATAAAATGAAGATGCGGGGAATATTTTCCTATATTTATTCGATCGTCCGCATGTGGTTTCGTTACCCGAGTAAACGTTATCGTTTTAAAATCGGGGATAAGGTATGGGAGGAGGATTGTTTTATTTTAAGTATTGCGAACAGTTCGCAATATGGAAATAATGCGCGGATTGCTCCCAAAGCTTCTTTACGGGACGGGTTGTTTGACATATGTATTTTAAAACGGCCTAAATATTACCAGATACCCCGTTTTATATATTGTTTTATGAATTCTCGGATATCCAAACTGTCTTATTTTAGTGAAATACAATGTGCAGAGGCGGAGATCGAGGGAGATATATCTAAAGCCCATATCGATGGGGATCCCTATGTTTTAAATGTACCGGTAAAGGTGAGGATCCATCCGGGGGTACTGAACGTAGTTGTTCCTAAACTATCCAGAAAGAAGAAGATTAAAAGGAATGTTTAATTCATACTGTCCCGGAATAATCCGGTAGACAGCATCTAATCAAATTATTTTGTCGGTGCGGGGTCCACGTTCAGGTTAATCTGTTTCTCGATGAGTTGGTCCAAAGAGATAAAAGTTTCCGTTTTTGCTATTCCCGGAATATTTTGTAAGGTGTTGATTAATATATCCATAAGATGTTGGTGGTCATTGCATCTCAGTTTTATTAAGAAGGTAAAACCTCCGGTGATGAAATGACATTCGATGACTTCGGGAATATTTTCAATCTCTTTGACTACTGTTTTATAAGTATGAGCGTGGTCTAAGATTACTCCGATGAAGGCGCATACGCCGAATCCGAGGGCATCCGGTTTTACGATAAATCTGGATCCTTCAATAATACCGGAATCTTCCATTTTTTTCACTCTTTGGTGAATGGCAGCTCCTGATATTCCGCACTCCCGCGCTATTTCCAGAAAAGGGACTCTTGCATTTTTCACGAGATGCGATAATATTTTCCGGTCGATTTCGTCAATTTGATATTTTGCATTCATTTTATTGTGTATTATCTGTTGAAATTCAATACATTATATAGTTGCTTCCGTTGTTTGTAATATTGCCATCCTTCTTCATTGGTAATGGTCTTTATTACGCTGTCGATCATGTTATTGAAAATAGTTGCAAAGTCGTATCCTTCCGGCGGATAGATTTCCGGATTATGTATGTCGTTTAACTTGGCGATATACATGCGTGCGACCATTTCACTGGAAACATCATTTTTGTACATACCTTGTTGCATTCCTTTTTCAATATTGATTTTTATTTTTTCAAAGATAAAATCGGAACGTCTGAGCCGGTGTTTTTCGTATATCTCCGGGTAGGCTTTTGCCAATTTGAAAGTGACAGAAGGCGATACGTTGAAGAAGCGATCGTTGATTTCATTACCGACCAGCAATAAGATGTCGATGGCATTCCATCCTTCGAAATTGTATTTGTCGAAAATCTCTTCAAAACAAATTCTTTCCCGCTCAAATATAGAATTTACGATATCCTCCATATCAGAGAAGTTTTCGTCTATTTCTTCCCGCGTAATATTTACTTTTCGCAAATTCTCATCAGATAAATCAGTGCCGTACCGAAAGACGTAAGTTCTTAATTTCTCTGTAAGCAAACATTTCTTTTCAGTCATAAATGAAATCTGTTTTATGTTTTATGCTGTAAATATACGAAACAATTAAGAATTGAAATAATTATAGGTTGTAAATTATCATATTCTGACTACTTTTGTAGAATTAGTAAGAGTTTGTAAGTATATCCTATGAAGAAGATTATTTTATTCGTGTTGATGTTCAGTAGTTTTGTTTCTTTTGCCGCGGAGAATAAAACAAAGCTGGTTGTTGGTGTCGTGATAAGCCATTTTTATCCGGAGTGGCTTGAGTGGTATAGGCAGGATCTTTCTGCAGGAGGCTTTAAAAGACTCATGCAGCAGGGGGTTGAATTGAATATGAATTATAATTACGTTTATACTCAAACGGGAGTAGACCACGTCACCCTATATACCGGAATGCTTCCGGCAGAACATGGGATCGTATCCAAAATTTGGTATGACCGACTCCGTAGGGGAAGACAAAGTGCCGTAATGACGGGGGATTATTATGAGGTCGGATCTCAACAAGGGGATAGTATAAAAAGTTTAAGTCCTGACTTTATCCAAACCCTTAACTTAGGGAGTGCTTTAAAGATGAATAATGGTTTCTCGAAGGTTTATAGTGTGGCCATGAACGGGGATGAGGCGGTATTGAGCGGAGGGAGTAGTGCCGATCAGGCTTTTTGGTTTAGTGAAAAGACTGGAAAATGGGTTTCATCGACTTTTTATAAAGAGCGGTTACCGGAGTGGTTGATTCGTTACAACGATCGTATTGAGAGTGATTCTTTGGTAAACAGAGGGTGGATGCCATTGTCGGATGAAAGAAGAAGTGCTGCCAAAATCAAAAGTAAATTCGGATTGGCAAATTTGTTTTATTACGACCTTGTTCGGGCAAAAAGGGAATACAAGACCTATCGAGTTTTGAAGGCGACCCCGCATGCTAATACTTTAGTCTGCGCTTTGGCGAAACGATTGATTGCCGAAGAGAGATTGGGAAAAGATAACGATCCGGATTTGCTGGCCGTCAATTTTTCATGTTTGGATTACATGCACAGGGATTTTACCGTAGATTCGGAAGAAGAGAAAGATGCTTTCTTGCGTTTGGATAGGAATATGGAGGATTTGTTGACTTTTCTTGATCTTAATGTGGGGAAAGGAAATTATACCTTATTCGTTACTTTCTCCGAAATGCGGGAATTGATGCCCGAAGACTTGAGAAAGGTGAAACTGAATTCGAGTTATTTTAGTATATATAAGGCCGTAGCTTTATTAAAATCTTATTTGGGGTTGATCTACGGACCGGGAGATTGGATCGCCGATTATGATCAGGGACAGATATATTTGAATCGGGATTTAATCGAAAGGAAAAAATTGAATTTAAAAGAGATGGAAGACCGTATAGCGGATTTCTTGATCGATTTTGAGGGAATTGCAAAGGTTATTACTGCTTATTCACTAACACATACGGCTTTTACTTCGGGCGTGGATCAATTGATACAAAACGCTTTCTCTCATAAGCGAAGCGGAGACGTGTTGTTCTGCCTGTATCCGACCTGGATTTCAGAATTGAAAGAGATGGAAGATATTTATTTCCGGCATAGTAAGCGTCCGTTTGTCCCTCTGTATTTGTATGGAGCCGGGGTAAAAACCGGTTTGAAAGGAAATTTCGATATGGTGGATTTATTGCCTACTTTATGTGATATAATGGGAATACCTGTTCCTTATACCGTACGGGGGAATAAGATAGAATAAACGGTTCCGTTTTTAGGTCTCTCGGAGGGGGAGTTATTTCTCTTTGGGGGACGATTGTATTTTTTGGTATTGTATCTTCTTGATTCTCCGGTTATCCACTTCTTCTATCGTAAACTGATGATTTTTATAGGTGATGACATCTCCTTTTTGAGGTAATTCGCCTTTAATCTCCAGAATAAGTCCGGCTAACGTATCCGCGTCTCCTTCTATATCTTCAAAACTCTCTTCTTCAATATCGGTTATTTTAAAGAAATCGTTGAGTAAGGTAGAAGCTTCGAATACGTAAGCGCCGTTTTTACTCCGCGTGTAAAAAATCTCCTGTTCGTCGTATTCGTCGTTAATGTCTCCCACGATCTCTTCTATGATATCTTCCATCGTCACGATTCCGGAAGTTCCCCCGTACTCGTCGACCACGATGGCCAAATGGACTTTTTTACTTTGAAACTCTTCCAGTAAATCGTTGATTTTTTTGGTTTCCGGAACGAAATAGGCGGGGCGAAGCAAACTTTGCCATTTGAAATCGTTTTTTTCATCCAGGTGTTGCAACAGGTCTTTGACGTAAAGTATCCCGTTGATATTATCCAGGTTTTCTTCATAGACAGGCATTCGCGAGTAACCGTGTTCCGTAATGATCTCTTTTACCTGTTGGTAAGAAAATTCTATATCTATGGCGACTACGTTGATTCTGGCTCGGATAATATCGATTACGGCTATGTTTCCGAAACGGACTATACCTTCCAGAATGTCTTTCTCTTCATTAATTTCCGAGTCTTTCGTTAATTCCAACGCTTTCGAGAGTTGATCGATGGATATGGCATCTTTTTTTTCGATGCGGTTACTGATGATTGAAGTTGACTTGATTAATAAATACGAGAGCGGTCGAAATAAATGAGACAAAAACAGGAGCGGGCCGGTCATTAGAATAACCACCTTTTCTTGTGAACGATTCGCGTATAATTTGGGTATGATTTCTCCAACCAAAAGGATGATAAACGTAACTGCAATCACTTGGATAATGAAGCCCAGCACGGGATTTGCGGATAAATTGAATAAAGAATTAACCAGATAAGTCGAGAGTATGACGATTCCGACATTGACAAAATTGTTGGAGATAAGGATGGTGGCTAACAAAAGATTGGGCTTTTTTTGAAGATGGCATGCCTTATCGTATCCTTTTTCTTCCAAATGTTTTAGTTGAGCGGGCGATAGTGAGAAAAAAGCAACTTCCGAGCCAGAAATAAGAGCTGAACATATCAGCAGGAATAGTAAAATAATAATGAAAATAAGATCAAGCGTTCCAAATGAACCGGTAAAAATCTGCTCCGCCGGGGGAAAATAATCTGTATCCAAGGTTACTTTAATTGGTTAAACATAAAATCGTCCAAAATTATAAAAAAAACCGGAGGTTTAGCGCTTATCCCGTTAAAAATTCGGTTGTGCGGACGAATTTGTCCCAAGGTAAGCGTAAACCTGGATAAATTAGAAGGGAAGATCGTCGCTATCGTCCGAATTGCTTAAACTGCTTGGAGACTCTGGCATAGGAGGTTCCGGCGTTTTTTCATAGTTGTCCTGTTTGCGGGATAGCATTTGCATGGTATCTCCGTAGATTTCCGTCGTGTAACGTTTATTCCCGTTTTGGTCGTCCCAGGTACGTGTTCTAAGGCGTCCTTCAATATAAAGGGTCATCCCTTTTTTCACGTACTTTTCGGCAATTTGCGCTAAATTTCTCCAAAGTACAATATTATGCCATTCCGTTTGGCTGACACGTTCTCCGTTTTTATTATTGTATGTTTCCGTTGTAGCCAAGCTAAATCGAGTGACCGCAACCCCTCCTTCCAAGTACCTGACCTCCGGGTCGGCACCGACGTTTCCTATAAGAATAACTTTATTTACCATAATTATTTAAGATTAAATTTGACACAAATTACAAAAAATAGTTGATTAAAAAAAGTTTTTGACTTTGAGAAACGAAGATAATATTTTATCGTTGAAAATGAAAAACGGCTCGATGGATAAGATCGCGTTACGTGGAGCGGGAGACAGGCGGGTTGCAAAATTCACTATTTCAATCTGTGGAGTGAAAAAATATTGACAAAAAAGTCTAAGTTTGTTTCATTGTTTGTGGAAAAGATATATATTTGCAGACTGAAAACAGAGTTTAAAGAAATATATTATTGAATATTAAATATTTAAAGAAAATGACAAAGGCGGATATTGTGAATGAAATTTCGAGAACGACCGGAATCGAAAAAGTAGCTGTTCAAGCGACGGTAGAAGCATTTATGGAAGCGATTAAAGGTTCTGTTGTTGAAGGCAAGAACGTGTATTTGAGAGGTTTTGGAAGTTTTGTTGTGAAAAAAAGAGCAGAAAAAACAGCTCGTAACATTTCAAAAAACGTAACGATTAAAATTCCTGAACACTTCATTCCTTCATTTAAACCTTCAAAGAGTTTCGTTGTTCAAGTAAAGGAAAAAGTTAAATAAGAAAGGAGTGTAAGTTATGCCAAGCGGAAAAAAGAGGAAAAGACATAAGATGGCTACTCACAAACGTAAAAAAAGACTGAGAAAGAATAGACATAAGAAGAAGTAGTCGTTTGTGAGTTAAGAGATATAAACCTAAAGGCTATAGCCTTTAGGTTTATTTAGTATAATACGATTAATTGTTTTAGGTAGTGAGTACGGAGTTAGTCATAGATGTAAGAGCAGAAGAAATAGTGATCGCTCTATTAAAAGATAAGCGATTGGTAGAGTTGACGACAGAGAAGACTAGCATGAAGTTTGCCGTAGGAGACATCTATTACGGGAAGGTAAAAAAGATTATGCCGGGGCTTAATGCTGTTTTTGTTAATGTCGGGTATGAAAAAGACGCTTTTCTTCATTACCTTGATTTAAGTCCCCAATTCCATTCACTGGATAATTATATTAAACAATGTATTGCCAGAAGGGGGATGCCGGTTTCCAAATTGAAGCTGGAGCCGGAAATCAACAAGAACGGTAAGATATCGGATGTGCTTAGCGTGGGACAGTATGTTGCTGTTCAAGTCGCCAAGGAACCTATTTCGACTAAAGGTCCGCGTTTAACTTCCGAGTTGAGTATTGCCGGACGTCATTTGGTTTTGATGCCTTTTTCCGAGAAGGTGTCTGTTTCGCAAAAAATAAAATCTGTCGAAGAACGGAAACGTTTAAAACGACTGATAGAGAGTATACGCCCTAAGAATTACGGGGTGATTGTTCGAACGGTAGCAGAAGGAAAGAATGCGGAGTTGTTCGACAGTGAATTATGCGAACTCGTGGAGCGGTTTGAGACTGCTTTCAAACATATACGGGACATAGAACCTCCCAAGTTGATTTTGGGGGAGATCGACCGGACGAGTGCCATGCTTCGCGATATTTTGAACTCTTCTTTTGAAAATATTTATATTAATGATATTACGTTGAGTAAAGAGATAAAAGGTTATATCAGTACAATAGCCCCGGAAAAAGAGGATATCGTGAAGTATGTTTCGACGGATGTACCTATTTTGGATCATTTTGGCGTTGATAAACAGATAAAGTCTTCTTTGGGACGTACCGTCTCTTTTAAAAATGGAGCCTATTTGATTATTGAGCATACGGAAGCTTTCCACGTGATTGATGTGAATAGTGGTAACCGCACTAAACTTGGCGATGATCAGGAGACGAATGCCTTGGAAGTGAATTTAGCCGCGGCTGACGAGGTGGCTCGTCAATTGCAATTGAGGGATATGGGAGGGATCATTGTCATTGATTTTATTGATATGCAATTGGCTGAAAATCGACAGAAATTGTACGATAAGATGAAATCGGCCATGGAGATAGACCGTGCCAAACATACGATTCTGCCTTTAAGTAAATTCGGTTTAATGCAGATCACGCGTCAGCGTGTACGTCCCGAAATGACGGTGACAACGACGGAGACTTGCCCCGTGTGTCACGGTACGGGAAAGGCTGAAGCCGCGGTATTGTTGATCGATAAAATAGAAGATCAGCTGGAATATTTGATTGTTGAGAAAAAATACAAGATATTGAAGATCAAAGCGCATCCTTTCGTGGAAGCTTATTTGAAGAAAGGTTTTTGGTCTATTTTGAGAAGGTGGCGATTCAAATATTTTGTATCTATCCAAGTGATAGGCGTGCCTTCGTTTTATATTTATGAATATAAATTTTATAACCGTTTTAACCGGGAAATCGAAGAGTCGTGATTTGTTCAAATTTGGATTATAAAATATAAATAATTGTCAATATTTGACTTGTATGGTGTATGATAAGTGAATTTTTGCTAAGTTTGCAAAGTTCACTTATTTTATTTGTGATCGAGACATATGAAAATGGATGTTTTATATAAATGGATGTTTATGAAAAAAGGACTATTGGCACTATTTTTTGCTCTATGTGTAGGAAATATAGCGGCTTTTGCCCAAATGACCGAAGACCCTACTTCCTGGTCTTTCTCTAAAGAGAAAACCGGAGAAAATGAGTACGATTTAATTTTAGAGGCCACTTTACAACCGGGTTGGTCTATCTATTCCATGTATACTCCGGCTGGAGGCCCCATGCCGGTATCTCTGACTGTCGATGGGGTTGGAAAGGGCATTGAATTGGCAGGGGATGCGGTTGAAGGAGAACCGAAAAAGAAATATAGCGATATTTTTAAGGTAGACGAATGGTATTTCACGGATAATTATCGATTGGTTCAAAAAATTAAAATAACAGACCCTGCCATAAAGGAGGTAAGGGGAACGATCGAGTATCAGACTTGCCAGGATGGGGCTTGCGTACCGGGGGAGAAGGAATTTTCTATTCAGTTGGAGGAAAAGAAGGCTACAAATACTGCCGGTGCTCCATTAACGACTGATCCGACGAAGGATGATTCTTTGTGGTTGTTTTTTTGGCTGGCTTTCGTCGGTGGTTTAGCCGCTGTGGTCATGCCTTGTGTCTTTCCGATGATTCCGATGACCGTCTCTTTTTTTATGCATGGGGATGCTAATAAGGCGAAAGCGAAGGCAAAAGCGTTGTTTTTTGCCCTGTCGATTGTTGCGATTTATACGGCATTAGGGTTGATTATTTCAATCTTTTTGGGACCTGACTTTATCAATTGGTTGAGTACGAATTGGATTCCCAATATCTTTTTCTTTATCATTTTTATGGTTTTCGCCGCTTCTTTCTTTGGGGCTTTCGAGATCGTATTGCCCTCCTGGTTGGTAAATAAATCCGATAAACAGGCGGATAAGGGCGGATATATCGGCGCTTTCTTTATGGCCTTCACCCTGGTATTGGTATCCTTCTCCTGTACGGCTCCCATTGTCGGTACCGTTTTAGTGGAAGCCGCGAGAGGCTCAATCCTCCGCCCGATTATCGGTATGTTGGGTTTCTCGATAGCGGTTGCCTTACCTTTCGGTTTCTTCGCTTTTTTCCCGTCGAAATTGAGTAATTTACCCAAATCCGGCGGTTGGCTGAATTCGGTAAAAGTGGTGTTAGGATTTATAGAGGTTGCTTTGGGATTCAAATTTTTGATGGTAGCGGATCAGGTTTATCATTGGGGATTATTGGATCGGGAAGTTTATATCGCGATCTGGATAACCATATTTACCTTGCAGGGACTCTATCTTATGGGTAAAATAAAATTCGCTCACGATAGCGATTTACCTTATATCGGAGTGCCTCGTCTCGCTTTTATTATCTTGACGTTTTCTTTTGTCGTCTATCTGATCCCGGGTATGTTCGGGGCTCCTTTAAAGGCTTTAGCCGGTTATTTCCCTCCTCAGGAGAGTATCGATTTCGATATCAACCGGATTGTCAGGGAGAATGCGAAAGAGATAATGAAGAGTGGAATCAAGGTCGGGAATCCTGCTGATGTTTCAACAGAAAGTGTAAAATATTCGGACTTTTTGCATTTACCTCATGGACTGGAAGGGTATTTTGATTATGATCAGGCATTAAAAGCCGCTCTAAGTCAGAATAAGCCTTTGTTTATTGATTTTACGGGACACGGTTGCGTGAATTGTCGGGAGATGGAACAAAGTGTATGGTCGGATCCGAGGGTTTTAGAGATGTTGAAGAACGATTACGTGGTGGTTGCCTTGTATGTGGATGATAAGGCGAAGTTACCCGAAGAGGAATGGTATATTTCCGAGTACGACGGAAAAAAGAAAAAGACGTTGGGAAAAAAGAATGCGGATTTCCAGATAAAGAAATTCGATTCCAATGCTCAGCCGAACTATATATTATTGGACAGCCGGGGAGGAAACGATACGGATTTGAAACCTCATATCCTTGCTCCACCGCGGGGACATAATTTGGATCGGGATGCCTTTGTCGCTTTCCTGAGAAAAGGATTGGAAGAGTATAAAGCCCGGCAAACGGAAAATTAGACGATTCCCCCTCCAAAGATGCTCTTTGGAGGGGGAATCGATTCTCGTGTCAGAAGTAGAGAGAGTAAAATCCGTGGTTATTGAATATTCGCTATCTTTGCTCCCGTAATATATCACCGTAGGATCGATGGAAACAAATCCCGAACTGGAATTGGCGTATGACTTTTTGGAAAACACGGGCTTGAACGTATTCCTTACCGGAAAAGCCGGTACCGGCAAGACGACTTTTTTGCGTCGGTTGAAAGAGCGGACCCCAAAAAGGATGATCGTGGTCGCTCCGACGGGTGTGGCGGCAATTAATGCGGGAGGGGTAACGATTCACTCATTTTTCCAGTTGCCTTTTGGACCTTATATACCTGGGCTTTCGGAAGCGGTAGGCGGAGAAGGTAAAAAATCAAAAATCAATAAATTTAGTCGGGAAAAGATTAACGTTATCAAGAGCATAGATCTGTTGGTCATTGATGAGATCAGTATGGTAAGGGCAGATCTATTGGATGCCGTAGATGATGTGTTGCGTCGTTACCGGGACCGGTCCCGGCCTTTCGGGGGTGTACAGTTATTGATGATTGGAGACTTGCAACAGTTGGCTCCTGTCGTGAAAGAAGACGAATGGGCTTTACTGAAAGAACATTACCCGTCGATATTCTTTTTTTCGAGCAAGGCTTTGGCTGATACCCGGTTTGTGCCTATCGAATTGAAACGGGTGTATCGTCAGCAGGAATCCTTTTTTTTGGAATTGCTGAATCAAATACGGGAAAATAAGATAACGGCAAATGTATTGAATAAATTAAATGAACGTTATGTTGCGGGGTTTGATTCGGGAAGCGAGGAGTATATCGTTTTGACCACTCATAATTTTCAGGCAAAACAGATTAACGAGAGTAAGCTGTACGCTTTGGAAACGGAAGCCTATTCATTCAAAGCCGAGATTAAAGGGGAATTTCCGGTTTACGCTTACCCGACGGATGAGAATCTTGCTTTAAAAAAGGGGGCTCAGGTGATGTTTGTGAGAAACGATGCTTCCCCGGAAAAACGTTATTATAACGGAAAGATTGCAATTGTAACGGAGATCAATCGTAATTTGATCCGGGTGAAGGGAAAAGAGGACGGGGCATTTATCGATGTAGAGAGGGTAGAATGGTGTAACACGAAATATAGCGTGGATCCCGATACAAAGGAGATCACGGAAATTGTTGAAGGCAGTTTTTCGCAGTTTCCCTTAAAAGCGGCTTGGGCTATTACCATTCATAAAAGTCAGGGACTAACATTTGATAAAGTGATCATTGATTCCGGTGCGGCTTTCGCCCACGGACAGGTTTACGTGGCTTTAAGCCGTTGTAAAACCTTCGAGGGGCTGATTCTGAGAACGCCGGTAAATGTTCGTTCTTTAGTAAATGATACGACGATCGATCGCTTTATGACGGAGTTGAAAGAGCATCAACCCGGATCACAATTGTTGAAAGAGGCTCGTCGGGAGTATTATAAAGAGTTGCTGTTGGAACAGTTTGATTACGGTACATTGCAGCGTCGTTTACGTTATCTTTTTTTTCTTTTAGATGATAATTTAGGTCGTTTCTATCCGGATTTTGTTGCCAAATACCGGGACGCCAATGAACGATTTGCGGTTGAACTCTACCAGGTAGCCGAGCGGTTTAAAGGTCAATTGAAACGGTTATTGGAAGGGGAGACGTCTCGCAAAATACTCGAGGAACGGATCGTAAAAGGAAAAATATATTTTGAAGAGAGTACGGAGAAAATTTTGGGAACCCTATTGCTCCTGCCTCTACCGGAAATCGATAATAAAGAGGTACGGAAATCGATAGATAAAGCTTTGAAAAACCTGCAGGAGGAATTGAATATAAAGACAGATACATTAAGATCGATCTCTGACGGGTTTGATATAAAGTGTTATTTGATCGCTAAAGCCAAGGCTCGTATCGAGGTCCCTCAGCGAAAACAGAAATCGAAGAAGGCGGATGAGAAGCAGGAAGTTACTCGGGATATTTTGCATCCGACGTTATACGAGGAGATTCGGATTTGGAGAAAGCGGGAGGCCGACCGGTTGAAGCTGCCGGTTTATACGGTGCTTCATCAAAAAGCATTATTGGGAATCGCTAATGTACTTCCTACCAATTCGAAAGAGCTTTTGTCCATTCCGGGCATAGGGAAAAAGGTCATCGAACGTTATGGGGCCGTTTTATTGGACTTAGTCGATCGATATCGTTTTCAAGGAGATAAAAAATAGCGTTAAGATTTTACTTAACGCTATTTTTTTTATCTGTAAGAATCTTTTATTCTTGAGCCTTGGGTACGAACATGAGGTCTACCACGTCAGCGCCTTTAAACAATTTTTTTGCGAAATTCTGAATATCTTTCGGTTTTACACTATCGACGATTTTGTCGAAATTCTTCGGATCGTTGATGTTGATACCGGAGATGAAGTAGGTTGTCAACGCGTTTAACCAATAAGAATTATGTTCTTTACCTTGTTCGCGGTTTTTCTTCATTGTAGTAACCACTTTATCCAATTCTTCCTGAGTGGGTCCTTCTTTCATTAATTTGTCGATTTCCACGTAAAGAAGTGATTTCAGATGCTCTGCTTTATCCGGGTCGCAATCGAAACTCATGGTCATGCTGTAACTTTGATAAGGTTCTCTGGAAGAACCGGCATTAACGCCCACGCCATAGGTTCCTCCTTCTTTTTCACGGATATTTTCAGTATAGCGAAGATCTAAAATACCTTTCAGAATATTGTTATAGATGTTGTTTGCAACGCTATATTTCATCTCTTTGGAGTGATGGGTAATCACCGTTGTTTTCGGTGTTGTCAAGGCTATTTCGATTACTTTTTCCGTTTTGCCTTTCGGACCTCTAACCTTGTTATCTCTCCAAGTCTCTTTTCTGTTATAAGATTTAATGGAACCGATGTATTTTTCAGCCATCGTTTTTGCAATCTCCGCATCGATGTTACCCACGATGAAGAAAATGAAATCGCTGGCATCTTTGATACGGTCGCGGTAGATCTCTTCAATCTGTTCGATACTTACTCTGTCGAAGAACTCTTTGTTGACAAGTAAAGTTCTCGGATTGTAATTGCTCGTAATCAAATCTATTGAATCCTGCATTATTTTTTGCGGGTTCTTTTGCATATTGGCGATAGCCGCGTATTGTCTTTGCATAAGGGTATTGTGTACCTCTTTGTCGAAACGGGGTTTTTCAAAGCGCAGATAAATCAATTGCATCAGCGTTTCGAAATCTTTTGGAATAGAGCTACCTCCGACTGACTCGGAAAGGCTTCCTATGCTTACTTTTGAACCGGCTCGTTTTCCCGTGAGCAGCTTGCCTAAGGTAATATTGTCATAATCTCCCAGACCGTACGCTCCTACTAAGTCGGCCGTAACTTGTGCGGAAGCTAATTTATCCAAATCATACAAAGAGGTTCCTCCTTTACTATAAGAAGTGACTACAACCTGATCTTTTTCATAGTCGGCTTTGCGATAAACTACTTTCGCTCCGTTGGCTAAAGTCCACTCTTCTGCATCGAATTGCGGAAGTTTTTTAACGGAAACGATTTTGGCTCCCGGTAACTCTTCGTTAATCAAGGAGGACTCTGCTATTTGGTCTTTATACGGTTCGATATCGGATTTGTCTACTTTATCCATAACGGCTAAAGCTTCTTCTTTTGTGATATGAGTAGCTCCTTCCGACGGTCCTTGTACTACGATAACCATGTTTTGAGGTTTGATGTATTCCTGGGCAAGGGCGGAAATCTCCTCTACGGTAACGGTAGGAATAATCGTTTTCATGAAATTGTAGTAGTAGTCGAAATCTACCATAGGTTCACCTTCCAAAAAGTTTTGTTTGATTTCTTCAATATAGGATTCAGAAGAAATTTTATCCTTTTGTTTAAGAGCGGATTCCAAGCTTACCAACGTGTTGGTTTTTACTCTTTCCAACTCGCCTTCTGTAAAGCCGAATCTTTTTACTCTTTCATTTTCACGATAGATGGCTTCCAAAGCTAAGGCTTCTTCATTGGGTTTGGCTGTTGCAGACATGATATAGATACCCGTTCCTCTGACCATTCCGCTAAAACCGCTACTACCGTTGATGAAAGGAGGATTCCCTTTTTGCAGTAATTCACGGATCCGTTGGCTCAACATAGCATTATAGAAAGATTTCAACAATTCATTTCTCATGTATTGGTGATTTTTTTCTTCTTTAGGAGAGGTCGGAAATTTAATGTAAACGGCTACGGAAGATTGGGTAACTTCTTTATCGGTAGCGCATACGTAACGAATATCCTCGTGCGCGGGGACCGTGTATACTTCTCTAACAGCTGCATCTTTTACCGGCGGAATTTGAGAGAAAAGTTCGATGATTTTTTTCTCCATTCGATCCACGTCGAAATCTCCGACGACAGCTATAGCTTGTAAATCGGGTCTGTACCATTTGTGATAATAATCCCGTAACGTTTGGTATTTGAAATTTTTGATGATATCTAAATTTCCGATCACATCTCTTTCTGCGTATTTGGAACCTTCCAACAAAACAGGCATAACCTGAGCTCTGATCCGGAAACCGGGGGTTCTTCTGGTCCTCCACTCTTCGGTAATCACACCTCTTTCGCTATCGATTTCATCTCCTTCCAAAATAAGGTAGTGAGACCAGTCGTGTAATACCAGCAGACAAGTATCCATTAAGCCTTCATTGGTGGTAGGAACATCGCTGATGTTGTAAACCGTTTCATCTTGAGCCGTATAGGCGTTAATGTTACGTCCAAACTCAACACCGTGTTTTTCCAACATATTTACGATCCCTTTTCTGCCGGGGAAGTGTTTGGTTCCGTTGAATGCCATGTGTTCCAGAAAGTGGGCCAAACCATCCTGATCGTCATTTTCCAAGATCGCCCCCACGTTTTGGATGATATAAAAACTTGCTCTCTCTTTGGGTTCTGCGTTATGACGCACGTAATAAGTTAAGCCATTGGCTAATTTCCCTGTTCTGACCTGTGGGTCTAAGGGAAGCGGTGCTTTCATATCATATTGTGCGAATAAGTTTGCACTGATTAGTGATATGATGGCACACACGATTAAAAGTCTTTTTACCATACGAGTTTTTTTAATGTTTTAATGTTTGTGTTTGCAAATATAGTAAACACTGCTTCAATTGATATGAAAAGTTAACGGTTTAACGTTAATTTAGGGGGTAATTGTAAAAATAGGGAAAAATGAACCTGTTTTTCTTTATATAGCAAGATTTCTTGTTAATTATTTTTAATGTTCAACTCTGATTTTGCTAAAAGATAAGGGGATTATGTGACATTTCTTTGGAATTTCCGTATAAAGAAAAATAGATCGGAGAAAAATTATGGAATTAAAAATGGATTGGCATCGTTGGTTTTCCTGGCTTGATTTGGGAATTACGGATCCGGAGACAGCTCCTACGCTTGAAATCGTCATTCAGTTAATCGTTATCGTGATTATTGCGTGGCTTTTAACTTTTATTGCCCGGAAATGGATCGTTAAACTGATCGCCCAAATGGTTCATCGTACGAAAACGAAATGGGACGACATATTATTTCAAGAGCGTTTTTTTGAAAAATTGTTTAATTTGATTCCGCCTATTTTTATCGATTTCGCCATCCGGTTCGTATACGGGGATTGGGAAAAAATCGATACTTTCCATCATTTGATCGTTGTCTGGATATTGATTGTGACGGGATTTATCATGATAACCGCAATGGATGCGGCCAATAAAATTTATGAATCTTATCCGATTGCCAGAGACCGTCCGATTAAGGTATTTATACAGGTGGCTAAGATCTTTGTTTTCTCTGCCATTTTTATTACAATTATCAGTATTTTCATCGGAGAATCTCCCCGTAATCTCTTGGTCGGATTGGGTGCTTTTGCCGCGGTACTTATGTTAATTTTCAAAGACTCCATTTTAGGGTTTGTAGCCGGAGTGCAATTATTGGCGAATCAGATGATAAGGATCGGGGATTGGATCGTGATGCCCAGTAATAATGCTGACGGAACGGTGTTGGAAATCAATCTCTATACCGTGAAAGTGCAAAACTGGGATATGACGATAACAACCATACCGACTTACCAAATGGTTTCGGCTTCTTTTACCAATTGGCGGGGAATGCAGGAGTCTGACGGTCGGCGGATTATGAGATGGGTTAATATTGACATGCATTCTGTCCATTTTTTATCGGATGATGAGATTGCCGTCTTGAGAAAATCCGAGTTTTTGAAAGGATATATAGAGAGCATTTTACCTGAAATAGATAAAGCAAATGAGGGAAAGGAGGATATACTTGACGAAAGGCGTTTAACGAATTTAGGAGTGTTTCGACATTATGCCGTATTGCGTTTGAAAGCTAATCCGGATATTAATTTGAACATGACCTATATGGTACGTCAGCTTCAGCCGACTCCGACGGGAATTCCTTTGGAGATTTATTGTTTTTCCAAGAATAAGGAATGGGTTGCTTACGAGAAGATACAATCCGATATTTTCGACCACTTGTTGGCTGTGATTCCCTATTTTAATTTGCAAGTATTCCAGTATCCGAATCGAATTTTGGTAAATGAACCGGGTGAAATGAAAAGTTAGGTTGACAAGCTGGTATAATTAGATTTTTGTACTATTTTTGGAGGCTAAAAATAGTCGAATGAAGCGTAAAAAAAATTTTTGGAATAAGCTAAAAAACAGATATAAGCTGACCATCTTCAACGAATCTACTTACGAAGAGGTTATGCATTTCCGTTTGTCCCCATTGCATGTGTTCATGGCATTGAGTACGTTAGCGGTGGTTTTGATTACGTTGACGATCATATTGATTGCTTTTACTAATTTGCGGGAATTTATTCCGGGATATCCGGATCGGGCCATGAGGCGTCAGATTACTTTGAATGCTTTACGAGTTGACTCGTTGATGGTCGAATTAAATAAAAAAGACCAATTTTTTCAATCCATCCGCATGGTTATGACGGGGGAGGACGGAGATACCACAGCCAGGGTTACAACGTCTGTAGAGAAGATTAATCATGATACCATTGTCATGGGAACTACTCCCGAAGAGAATGGTTTTAGAGAGATGATAGAGGAGAAAGAACGTTTTAATCTTTCGTTGGGACAGATCTCTTCTTCTCCAGATGATTTTTATCATTTCTTCCCGCCGTTGCAAGGGATTGTGACCAATCACTTTGATGAGGCGAAGCGTCATTTCGGTATCGATCTGGTAACGAAACAGAATACCAATGTCGCAAGCGTGTTGGACGGAGTGGTCGTTTTTGCGGATTGGACGGTGGAAACGGGTTTTGTCCTGGCTATTCAACACAGTAGTAATTTGATTTCCATTTATAAACATAATTCCGTTCTATTGAAGAGGCAGGGTGATTTTGTCCGGGCCGGAGAAGTTATTTCGATTGTCGGGAACACGGGAGAAGAGACAACGGGTTTGCATTTGCATTTGGAGTTGTGGAAGGCTGGAAAGCCGATTAATCCGGAGAATTATATTAAGTTTAAATAGATAAAAGAGAACGTTCGGGATAGAGTATGTTTCCGGCGTATGATAGATAATGATGAAAAATATTGCAGTATTAGGTTCGACAGGTTCGATTGGAACTCAGACGTTGCAGGTGATAGAGGCAAATCCCGGACGTTTTCGTGTTGAGGTGCTGACTGCCAATAATCAGGTCGAATTGTTAGCTCAACAAGCCGTTCGTTTTAAACCGAATATGGTAGTTATTGCTAACGAGGAGAAATACGGACAATTAAAGGAGTTATTGGCGGATGAAGATATAAAAGTATACGCAGGGAGCGAGGCGATAGCGCAAGTCGTGGAGAGTTCCATTATCGATACCGTTGTCACGGCTATGGTGGGGTACAGCGGTTTATTGCCTACGATCCGGGCGATAAAAGCAGGCAAGACGATAGCATTGGCCAATAAAGAGACGTTAGTCGTTGCCGGCGATTTGATTCATGACCTGGTAACGGAATATAAGGTAGCCCTATTACCCGTGGATTCGGAGCATTCTGCTATATTTCAATGTTTAACGGGCGAAATGAATAATCCTGTCGAGAAAATTTTGTTAACGGCTTCCGGGGGGCCGTTTCGGGGTAAGGATTATGAATTCTTGAAGCGGGTCACTCCGGAGCAAGCTTTGAAGCATCCGAATTGGAAGATGGGGGCTAAAGTGACGATCGACTCCGCTTCCATGATGAACAAAGGATTTGAAGCAATCGAGGCCAAGTGGTTATTTGGTTTGAAACCTTCCCAAATAGAAGTGTTGGTTCATCCGCAATCGATCGTACATTCGATGGTTCAATTTACGGACGGATGTATCAAAGCCCAATTGGGAGTGCCCGATATGCGTTTGCCTATTCAATATGCCCTAACCTATCCTGACAGGATCGTTTCTTCATTTGAACGTGTCGATTTTAGCCGGTATTCCAATTTGACATTCGAGAAACCGGATCCGGTCACTTTTCGTAATTTGGGATTGGCTTTTGAAGCCATGGAAAAAGGGGGGAACATCCCTTGTATATTGAATGCGGCGAATGAGATTGCGGTCGATGCCTTTTTGAAAGAGAAAGTCTCGTTTACTCGTATGCCCGAAATCATAGAAGAGACCATCTCCAGGGTTTGTTTTATACAGAAGCCCGATTTGCAAGATTATATAGAAACGGATAGGGAAGGACGTAAAATAGCTGTGGATATTATTGAAAAATAGAGTTATACGGAGGATTTGTCGGGAAAATGTAGGAAATTAGACAGATGAAATTATTGAAGCTAAAATTTTAAAATTGAAATATGGAGATAGTTGTAAAGGTAGTACAGTTTATATTGAGTCTTTCCATTTTAGTCTTGTTACATGAATTCGGACATTTTACGATGGCGAAGATCTTTAAGACCAGAGTCGAAAAATTTTATATCTTTTTTAATCCGTGGTTTTCGCTGTTTAAATTTAAGAAGGGAGATACTGAATACGGAATGGGGTGGTTGCCTTTAGGCGGATATGTGAAAATTTCCGGAATGATAGATGAATCCATGGATATTGCCCAGATGAAAGAACCTCCTAAGCCTTATGAATTTAGGGCTAAACCGGCATGGCAGCGTTTGTTGATTATGCTGGGAGGAGTTTTGGTTAATTTTATTTTGGCCTTCTTTATTTATATCATGATTTTATTTGCTTGGGGAGAGAAATATTTGCCGGCAGAGAATGTGAAATACGGGGTTGTTTGTGATAGCTTATTCACGAATGTGGGAGTGCAAACCGGCGACATTGTTATCTCCTTGGATAATCAGAAATTAGAACGTTTTTCCGATATTATTCCGACCATCTTATTGGAGAGTCCCCAAACGATGCAGGTGCTTCGAAACGGACAATTAGTAAATATTGATTTGCCTTCATCGTTAGTGAAAAATTTACTGACATACTCCTCCAAGGGATTCGCGCATAAAATGCTGATAGAACCCCGTTATCCTTATTCGGGGGAGATTGTTGGTTTTGCTAAAGAATCTCCTGCAAAAAACGCGGGTATTACAGAGAGTGACCGTTTTTTGAAATTAAATGGAAAAACGTTTGCTTTTTACGACGAATATACGAAAATCATCCGTTCACATAAAAATGACACCTTACGGGCAGAAATTTTAAGGGGTGCGGATACATTAACCGTGGCTATACCTGTGGGAGCCGACGGGATAATAGGAGTTGGAGTTAAAATAGATCCGGCTTTTGATTATGCCGTGAAGTATTACTCTTTTTTTGAAGCTATTCCGGCGGGCATCCATATGGGGATCGATCAAATCAGTTCCTATTTGAAGCAGTTTAAATTGTTTAAAAATCCGGAGGCGTTGAAATCCGTAGGAGGCTTCTTATCTATCGGTAATATATTCCCGGGATATTGGGATTGGCAAGCTTTTTGGAGCTTAACGGCTTTATTATCTATAATTTTAGGGGTGATGAACTTATTGCCGATTCCGGCATTGGACGGTGGCCACGTGGTGTTCTTGTTGTATGAGGTTATTACCCGGAGAAAACCGAATGAGAAATTTTTGGAGAATGCGCAAATAGCAGGAATGATTTTTTTGTTGTTACTGCTTGTATTGGCCAATACGAATGATATACTCAAGTTATTTCATTAAGACATGCTTTTATGGGTAAAACGGTTGAGCAGTTCAGGGAATACAGGGCAAAAATGAATGAAAAGATTTTAGCCGCCGACAACAGAGTGATTAAACGGATTTACAATCTGGATACGAATACTTATAGGGATGGGGCTCTTTCTGCCACGGTGAAAGAGATGTTGGGTCTGGCCACTTCTATGGTATTACGTTGTGATGATTGTATTAAATATCATCTGGAGCGTTGTCATGAATTAAAGGTAACCACGGAACAATTGTTCGAGATTTTTGCCGTGGCGGATCTTGTAGGAGGTACTATTGTTATTCCTCATATGAGACGTGCGCTTGAATATTGGGAAGAATTGGGAGAATACGTTTCCGAGAACTCCGGGGAAAGGTAGAGGTTCGGTGCAGGTAGATATTTTCGGATAAAACGATAAAAGATGCGTAAAATAGTAGCAGGAGTTTTGATATTGCTGTTCGTTCTTAAAACGGGTTACGGACAGGTAAAGGAAGAACGTTATCGAATTGTATTTTATAATGTTGAAAATTTGTTTGACGTTAAGGACGACCCTAATACATCAGATGATGATTTTACTCCCCATGGAAAACAACATTGGGGAAAGGAGCGTTACCATTCAAAGATACGGCATATTTCGGAAGTTTTGAGTGCGACCGGAGAGGGGGAATTGCCTGTTTTTATCGGGTTGGCGGAAGTAGAAAATCGGGAAGTGCTGGAAGATTTGATTGGTAAAACGGTTCTGGCTGATGGCGGGTATGGTATTGTACATGCGGATTCTCCTGATCCGAGAGGGATAGATGTGGCTTTTTTATATCGTAAGCCGTATTGTCAATTGTTGAAAGCCTGTTTTTTTCCGGTATTTTTGGAGGGAGAGGGTCATACGAGAGATGTTTTATACTGCAAAGGAGTGATCGGAAAAATAGATACGCTTCATTTTTTTGTGGCTCATTTTCCTTCGATGAGAGGGGGTGAGAGTCAGAGTGAATGGAAACGTGTTCGTGCCGCTAAGGTCATTCGTCAACGAGTAGATTCCATTCAGGCCGAAAACCCGAGAGCTGCGATCGTTATAATGGGAGATCTTAACGGTAAGGCCAATACTATTGCACAGAAAGCTATGAAAACGAAAAATTCCGATACCCGTAAAATAAAGGATAAAGGATTGTATAATACCGGGTATTATTTGTTGTGGGAGAATCACGGGAGTTATCGGTACAAGGGCGTATGGCAGACCATCGATCATTTAATCCTGTCCGGGGTTTTACTCAATGGCAAGTTCCCTTTGCAAGCTTCTCGACATTTGACGGTGGGAACATTCGGTTTTTTGTTTGAAGAAGATAAAAAATATTACGGGGTGAAGCCGAAACCTACCTATAGGGGCCCCTATTACGTGGGTGGATATAGCGATCATTTACCGATTTATATCGATTTGAAAAAATAAATTTTTATATTCAATACTTTCGTTTATTTTTGCAGCGTAAAAATTCATAAACAAGATATGGACGATTATCATCAACAGTATTAATCAGGACGGGGGTTCCGTTAACCTCTGTTCATAAATTGAAGGAGGATTAACTATGAGAACATTCCTAATGGGTAATGTTGGGTTCGAAGAAAAGAAAGCGTGGGAACCTAAGTGTTGGATTAATGTTGTTTCACCGACGGAAGAAGACATTCGTTTTCTTACCGATAAAATGGGGGTTCCCCAGTCATTTTTCGGAGATATAGAAGATATCGATGAGCGTTCTCGTTTGGAGATAGAAGATGAGTGGATACTCATGATTTTACGTATTCCGTATAAGGTGGACGAAAGTATTCCTTTTATTACAGTTCCTTTGGGTTTTATTATAAAAGATGATGTCATTATTACGGTGTGTCATTATAAAACGGAGATGATACCTGATTTTATTCAATATGCCGACCGTAAGGGGGTTGAGGTAAAACAACCTTGGGATTTGGTATTTCGTTTGTTTTTATCTTCTTCCGTTTGGTATTTGAAATACCTGAAGCAAATAAACAATCAAATGCACGCGGCTGAGATCGAGTTGGAAAAATCAATTCGTAACGAAGAGTTACAACGCTTGTTAAAAATTGAAAAATCATTAGTCTTTTTTATAACATCTTTAAGAGGAAACGATAACCTGTTGATCAAAGTGAAAAATTTAAGAAGCCAGCGTAAATATTTTGATGAAGATTTGGTTGAGGATGTTGAAATCGAGCAGCGGCAGGCACAGGATTCAGCCCGTATATATAGTGATATTCTGAGCGGTACGATGGATGCGTATGCTTCCGTTATCTCTAATAATTTGAATATCGTAATGAAACGATTGACCTCTATTTCTATTATTTTAATGCTTCCGACGTTAATAGCCAGTTTATACGGGATGAATGTACCTAATTCTCTGGAGAATAACCCGTATGGTTTTTTGATCGTGCTTGTCGTATCTCTCCTGTTTTCGGCGATCGGATTTATTGTATTTAAATGGAGGAATTGGTTTTGATACGGGAGAGTTAAAATATAAAAGGGGTTTTCTTGTTAAACCCCTTTTATATTTTAACATACTCTTAACGGATTGTAAATAAACTTTTGGCCATTTTTGATGTCCATAAGGTGAATCAAGGGATGGTGTAGGAAGTGTGAAAGCGGAGAAACTATATACATGCAGACATAATGGAAAACTAAATATGAATAAAAGGGTAAAAAGAGTTTTGCAGATAGGAATACCGGTTGTAATAGTACTCCTTATTTTAGTTCCTCGTTTAAATGATTCTTTCACTAAACGGCAAAGAAGCGGACAGGGCCGACGGGGGATGTCACAGGGTATTTTGCCTGTAAGCGGATGTGTCGCCGGATTGTCGATGTCTAATAATGGAATCATGGCTAACGGGACTTTATTACCTAACGAGGAGGTTGAATTGGTTTCTGAAACGGCCGGGAAGGTAGACAAAATTTATTTTAATGACGGGGACCATGTAAAGAAGGGAAAACTTCTTTTAAAAGTGGATGATTCGGATTTGAAGGCTCAGTTGGAGCGTGCCGAATTTGAAAAGAAGTTATTGGAAGACAAGCTGGAACGTCAGCGTATATTACTGAAGCGGGAATCTGTCAGTTATGAATCGTTTCAACAAATGGAAACCGAATACAATATGCTTTTGGCCGATATCGAGTTGTTGAAAGTAAAAATTGCCAGAACGGAGATTCGTGCTCCTTTTGACGGAAAGATGGGATTTCGTTACGTGAGTGAAGGGAGTTATGTACAGCCGAGTACGAGGGTTTCCAGTCTGGTGGATAATTCTGTATTGAAAATCGAATTTTCAATTCCCGAAAAATATATAAATGTTCCTTTAATCGGGAAAAAGATCAAGTTTAGGACCGAAGGGATAGAAAAAGATATTATAGCGGAAATATATGCTGTCGATCCTCAGGCCGATATCCAGACTCATATGATTACCCTGAGAGCTCGCTATCGGAATACGGCGAATTTGGTGGCCGGAATGTTTGTAAAAGGGGAGTTGATGACGGAAAGCAATCGGACATTTATGATGATTCCCAGTGAGGCCGTTGTTCCGGAGATGAATGGAAAACGCCTGTGGGTGGTGAAAGAAGGGAAAGCCCTGAGTGTACCGGTGGAAACGGAGAGTCGGGATTCCCGTTATGTAGAGGTTATTTCCGGTATTCAACCCGGAGATACGGTACTTACGGGCGGACTGATGCAATTACAGAATGGTATGCGAGTAAGTGTTTCTCTTGCCAAAGAGACAAGTGGGGAATAAGATGGAGGATAGCAATTTATATCTGGTGATGGAATTTTGATATTATTAGGGTTAAAAATCTAAAAATAAAAATGGAATGAGTCTTTCTTCGACCTGTATAAAACGTCCGGTATTTGCCACGGTGATGAATCTGATTTTAGTAATTGTGGGGGGAATCGGACTTTCTTATTTAGGTGTACGTGACTATCCCAGTGTCGATCCCCCGGTTATTTCGGTATCGACTTCTTTCGTGGGTGCTAATGCCGATGTTATCGAAACGCAGATTACGGAGCCTTTGGAAGCGGCTATCAACGGTATTCAGGGAATTCGTTCTTTGAGTAGTACGAGTCGTGACGGTCAGAGCCGGATTACGATAGAGTTTGAGTTGGAGGTAGATTTGGAAACGGCTGCTAATGATGTACGGGATAAGGTATCCGGAACCTTAAGACGTTTACCGCAAGATATAGATCCCCCGACGGTTTATAAGGCAGATGCTGACGCACAGCCTATATTCGGAGTTTCTTTACGTAGCGATAAACGCTCTTTGATTGATTTGAGCGGATACGCCGAGCGTTATTATAAAGAGCGTTTGCAGACCATTCCGGGGGTAAGTAGTGTGGAAATATGGGGTGAGAAACGTTATTCGGTTCGTTTGCGAATGAATCCTTCTTTGTTGGCAGCCCGCAAACTGACTCCGATGGATGTGAAAGCGGCTATTGAAAATGAAAATATAGAGTTGCCCTCCGGTCGGGTGGAAGGTGATAATACGGAATTAACCATCCGGACGTTAGGACGGTTGATGTCTATCGAAGATTTTAATAATTTGGTGATTTCCAGGGATGGGGATAAATTGGTTCGTTTCCGGGATATCGGTGTGGCCGAAGTGGATGCCGAGAATGTGCGTAGTATATTGAAGCGCAACAGGGTTCCGATGGTTATCTGTGCGTTGATTCCTCAACCGGGAGCGAATTACATCGATATTGCGGATAGGGCATACCAAGTTATGGATGATTTGCAGAGGGATTTACCTGAGGATATTGAAGCCGGAATAGCCTATGATAATACTGTTTTTATTCGTGATTCCATTAATGAGGTAGAGGATACGATTCTTGAAGCTTTTGTTTTGGTCGTGTTGATTATTTTTCTGTTCCTGCGTAACTGGAGAACGACCTTGATCCCGGTATTGGCAATTCCCATTTCGCTGATTGCGGCTTTTTTCATTATGTATATGGCCGGTTTTTCCATTAATATATTGACGTTATTAGCCGTGGTTTTGGCCATTGGTTTGGTCGTGGATGATGCGATTGTTGTGATGGAGAATATCTTTACGAAAATAGAGCAGGGAATGACACCTTTAGAGGCCGGTTTTAAAGGATCCAACGAGATTTTCTTTGCTGTTATAGCGACAACGGTCGTGTTGGTAGCCGTATTTTTCCCTATTGTCTTTTTGGAGGGAACTACCGGAAGATTGTTCCGGGAATTTAGCGTGGTTATCGCGGGTGCGGTAATCGTTTCTTCTTTTGTCGCCTTGACCTTTACTCCGATGATTTCGACGAAGTTATTGACGAAGGATGCGACTAAAAATTGGTTTTATCGAAAAACGGAGCCCTTCTTTGAAGGGATGAATCGTGTGTATCGCCGTTGGTTAGAGCGTTTTCTTCAGGTACGTTATTGGGCATTGATTATCATCGGTATCTCCGGAATTGCTATTTATCTTTTATGGTTGGCCATTCCATCGGAAATGGCTCCTTTGGAGGATCGTTCCAATATTCGTATTTCATCGACGGCGCCGGAAGGGGCTACTTTTGAATATACGAATCGTTATTCTCAAGAACTTTCAGCTTTTATCGAAGAGACTGTACCCGAGCAGGATAAGTTGATAGAGTTCGTGGGGGGAGGACAGACCAATCGCTCCAGTTTGAATTTATGGTTAGTGAGTCCGGATGATCGAACCCGGACGCAACAAGAAATCGCTGATGAATTGGCTGTAAGCGTGCGTCAATTTACTGGAGCCCGTACATTGGTTTCCCAACAACAGACTTTTGGAGGACGCCGAGGAGGACTTCCGATTGAGTATGTCATTCAGGCTAAAAATCTGGATGATCTGAAATCGATCTTGCCGAAATTCATGGAGGAGGTAAATAAAAGCCCTCTGTTTTCCGCATCAGACTTAAACTTGAAGTTTACTAAACCGGAGTTGACTATTAACATCGATAGGGATAAGGCTGCGGCCATGGGGGTGACCGTGCAAAATATCGCTCAAACATTGCAGTTGACGATGAGTGAACAACGGGTAGGGTACTATATTATGAACGGAAAACAATACCAGATATTAAGCCAGCTGGAGCGGGAGGACCGAAATAAACCTTCCGATCTGAAAGGAATTTATGTCCGGAATCAGGAAGGAAATTTGATTTCTATGGATAATTTGATCTCTATGCGGGAGAGTTCTATGCCCCCTCAGCTATATCGTTACGATCGTTTTGTTTCCGCAACGGTTTCCGCGGGTTTGTCCAAAGGCGTAACTATTTCGCAAGGATTGAAGGAGATGGATCGGATTGCTGACGAGGTATTGAATGATGATTTTAAAACGACTCTTTCCGGTAATTCAAAAGATTTTGTGGAAAGTTCTTCCAGTTTAATGTTCGCCTTTTTGTTGGCCTTATTGTTTATATATCTGGTCTTATCCGCTCAGTTTGAAAGTTTCAGGGATCCCTTGATTATTATGTTGACCGTTCCTTTGGCATTGATCGGAGCTATGGTTTCCTTGTGGTATTTCGGACAGACCATGAATATTTTTAGTCAGATCGGAATTATTATGTTAGTCGGATTGGTTTCGAAGAACGGTATTTTGATCGTGGAGTTTGCCAATCAACGGAAAGCTGCCGGATTGTCTATGTCAGAGGCTATTCGAGAGGCATCGGTTTCCCGGCTGCGTCCGATCCTGATGACGAGTCTGTCTACTGTTTTGGGTATTTTGCCAATGGCTATCGCAACGGGAGCCGGATCGGAGAGTCGTGTTGCTATGGGAATCGCTGTCGTCGGCGGGATGGTTTGTTCCACTTTACTGACGTTGTTTGTTATTCCCGCTATCTATACCTATTTTTCTTCTCAAAGAGTAAGAATTATAGAGGAGATAAAGGAGTAAAAAGGACTTAAAAAGAGAAAACTATGAGAAGAGAGGTGTTATATCAATCCGCATTATGGAAAACATTCGGTATGCTTATTTTTTTTCTGGGTTTTGAATTTAACGGATTTGCCCAACAGAGAATAACTCTCCCGGAATGTATTAATCAAGCGTTGGAGTCAAATTATGCTATAAAGATAATTCGCAACGAGGCCTCCATGGCTAAGAATAGTGTGGATTATTCTTATTTTTTACCCAGCTTGGCTATTGATGCCAGACAGAATCAGACGCGCAACGATGTGAAGACGGAGAGTAATGCGGGAGAGATCAGTAAATTATCTGACGTGAAAACCGATAATTATTCGGCCGGAGTGGCCTTGAACTGGCGTTTGTTCGATGGATTGGAAATGTTTACTACTCATGAACGTTATAAAGAGTTGGAGTCCAGAGGGGAATTATCCGTAAAAATGGCGGTGGAGAATTTGATCGTGGAGGTAAGTGCCGCTTATTACGATGTGTTGGTACAGCAACATCGATTAAAAGCGGCTAAGCATTCGTTGAATCTGTCAAAAGAACGTTACGATGAAGCGCGTGTTCGCCATCAGATCGGTAATATGGCTGGTTTAGAGTCTCAACAAGCAAAAATCGATTTGAATTCGGATAGTTCTGCTTTCGTGCAACAGAAAGAGATGGTGAAAAGTGCTTATATCAATTTAAATAAATTGATGAATGTCGATTTACAGAAAGTGGCCTATGTGCAGGATACGATATTATTGGACCTGCCATTGGAAATGGCGACTTTGGAGAAAAACACGTTGGTGCGCAATACGGCTTTGTTAATCGCTAAAAAGGAACAGAAAATATCCGCATTGGATTTGAAAAATGCAAGAGCCGTTCTATTCCCGACATTGGATTTTAGTTCCGGATATAATTATAACAAAACGGATGCTCCGGCTTCCAATACGAAACTGAACCGGACAAACGGGTTTTATTGGGGATTTTCCGTGAATATTCCGGTATTCGGTCGCATGCAAAATCGGACAAAAATCAGAAATGCCCGTTTGGAACAAGAGAATAGTGAGTTATCCTATAAAGAGGTAGAAAAAGAGACATTAGGTGATTTGGCGTTACTGTATAACACCTATGAAAATAATTTGCTGATGGTTGGCTTTGAACGGGAGAGTGCGGATGTTGCCGAAAAAAATTTGGATGCCGCGTTGGAGAAGTATAAATTAGGATCCCTCTCCGGTATTGAATTTCGTGAATTTCAGCGAAGTTATTTGGATGCGGTGGATAGAATGTTGTTAGCTCTTTATCAAGCTAAAGTTTCGGAACTGTCCCTATTATTGATTAGTGGAGGTATTTGAAATTGTGGATTGAGGGAAGACAGGAGAGTTACTGTAAAACAAAAGACGGTTTGTGAATAGGTTTCGCAAACCGTCTTTTGAATGTATATAATCAATTTTTAGCAAATCTCATTCAATTTATCTGCCATCGCGTAGGCGATTTGACGACATTGTTCGAAATCTTCTTCTTTGGGTGCACCACAAGCTTCAACGGAAGGTGCTACCACTTCCCATTTGATTTTTTCGGCAAATTGATTGAAACGAGGCATGGCTCCTCCCGCCCAAGCTTTACCTCCGAAAAAGGCTACAACATGATTTTTAACACCCATATGTTCCAATTCGTTTAAAAAGGTCTCCATGGTGGGGAAGATGCCTCCGTTGTAGGCACAGCTACCCAAGATCACGCCTTTGTAACGGAAGATATCGTTAATCATATAAGAAGGATGGGTTTTGGACGTATCGTGAATTCGTATTTTTTTAATACCTTTTTCAGTCAAAAAGCGGGCAATCATATCGGCCATCTTTTCCGTATTTCCATACATGGAACTAAAAGCGATGACTACTCCTTTGTCTGTTTCGTATTTACTCCATTTATCGTATTTCGCGACGATATCGGCGATATGGGAACGTCGGATGGGGCCATGTGTGGCACAAATCATCCGTATGGGAAGTCCTCCTAATTTCTTTAGTGCCTGTTGTGCCGGTTGTCCGTATTTTCCCACGATATTCGAATAGTAACGGCTGATCTCTTCTTCCAAATAATCCAAATCCACTTCATCGTCGAAAACTCCTCCGTCCAATGTGCCGAAAGCACCGAAAATATCACCGCTGAACAGAATGCCTTCCGTGGATTCGAAGGTGACCATGGTTTCCGGCCAGTGAAGCATGGGAGCCATATAAAAATTCAATTTATGTTTTCCCAGATCCAACGAATCTCCTTCTTTTACTTCCAGCAGGTTATCGTATACACCGTAAAAATTTTTCAACATGGGAAAAGTTTTCGAGTTGCCGATCACTGTTACGTCGGGATAATGACATAGTAAAGCTTTGATTGCTCCCGTGTGATCGGGTTCCATGTGATTTACAATCAGATAATCGACTTTACGTCCGTTCAACAGTTGTTCGATGTTCTCCACGTAATCCTCCATTTTGCTTCTTTCAATGGTATCGATCAGGGCTACTTTTTCATCGATAATGAGATAAGAGTTATAGGCTACACCTTTGGGAAGAGGCCAATAATTTTCAAATATATGAGTTCTTCTGTCGTTAACACCTACCCAATAAATGTCCTTTTTTATTTCTACTGCTTGATTCATATCGATTAAGTTTTTAATTAAACGTTTCAATTCTTCGCAAAATTATAAAAAAAAGACTGTCTTCTCGGAGGAAGGACAGCCTTTTTTTAATTTAGTTTCTCTATCAGGAAATAGAGAAAATTTATTTAAGACCTAATTTCTTTTTGATCTCTTTAGGTATTGCATTCTTGTGAATGAGGATATTCATCGTTTTTAATTGCATGAAAGGATAAGAAACATAGAAATAACCTCCGAATTTGTTATATTTATTCCATGAGTTTTTCACGATGAAATAGGGAGTTCCGTTTTGGTCTTTAGCTTTTCCGATAATTTGCATGCCGTGATCGTCGGTTGTTTGGTAGTTATCGAACTCGCGTTGTCTCATTTCCTGGGTAATCTGTTTCTCGGGAGCCGGACCACTTTTGAAAGCGTCCGGATTTTGTTGTTTTTTCGGCATAGCCTCCCATTTGGCGATTTCAGCCCCGCTCATCTCTTTGGTATCAGTTGTCGGAACCACGGCAACACCCGGATTTACAGTAGCAAATCCTTTTTCGCTAACATCGGCGCCCCAGGCAAAAGTATAACCTTTATCGATGGCTTTGTCCATTACTTCCATGAACTCATCGAGAGGTAAGTTGTATGATTCTCCCCATAACCAGTTATCCGGAACCTCAATTGCAAACGAGGTGTAGAAAGGGTGATGCGTGAAAGAGGTTAAACTGACATAGTCGTCCATATTTAGACCTACAACTTCGTCTGCGAATGTCCTGGGGGTGTATTCTTTTCCTTTGTATTGGAATTTTTCAGGTTCGGCTCCTAAATAAGCGTCTAAAATGCCTTCATATCCTTTTTTCCAAGCCGTACTTAGTTTCTTATTTTGGTTTGTGATAACCGCTTCCACGTAAGCTTTTAAAACGGCGTCGATTTCACCGAAAGCATGATTGGATTCTCCGTACTCCAAACCTTCGTATACTTCTAAAGGAACAATACCGTAATTTTTAATCGTATGCACAACATCTCCGAATGAACCGCCTACACCGAAATTCAAAAAACCATGAAGGCGTACGTATTTGTCTGCTTTATCGCTATAGGCATGTCTTACCGAATACATGGCGGAAAGATTAACCGAATCTTTGCCCATACGCATCATTTCCGATTCGAAAAATGCAGTTGCTGACCAGGACCAGCAGGTTCCTGCACGACTTTGATCTTTCACCGAGAGTGTCGGTAATCTGACAATTTCCGTGAAAATATAACCTTCCGGTTTTTGCTTTTCTTCTTTTTCTTTTACTTGGGCGTTGGCAAATAGAGAGAGCCCAAAGATACAAATAAACAGTAACGAACTGATCTTCTTCATTTTAATGTGATTTGTGTGAATAATGATATGTTATTAATTCTATTTCCGTTCAGACTGTCGCCAAAGATAAAAAATTGCTTGTTCAAAACGGAAGATCAAAATTAAATTCAGTGTTTTTTAAGAAAAAAATAACATTTAAATTTTTTTCCATATATTGATTTTCGGGAAAAAACGATACTTGTTGTCGCAAATCCAGATGAAGAGTATACCGCCTATTAAAATAATGATCGGATCCCAATAGGAGGAAGTCGGATTTAAATCTTTAAATAGAGCATGTGTTTGTAGAGCTGCCGAATCATGCGTTACGAGTATGGATGCGAGAGCGTTGTTGGCAAAATGAAGGCCAAGTGCCAATTCGATACCGTCGTCTTTTACGGCAATATAACCTAAAATAAGTCCCATGAGGATATATTGTGACATGGCGTTGAAGTAGCCGAAGCGTTCGACTTCCGGATTGCTCGAATGTAATAAACCGAAAATAATGCCGGTCATCAGAATGGCGATCCACCTGTACTTGAAGAGTAAGGCAAAACCTTGCATGAGATATCCTCTGAATATAAACTCTTCAAAAGCAACTTGAAAAGGAATTAAGGTGATGACAATTACACACATGATGATAAAAGGAAGCGGTTCGAACTGGAAAAGCAGTTCAGACTTGTCACTCAGAAGGTATTGCGAAAGCAGGGAGAGAAGTGTTATGATCCCCCAAATCCCGGCTCCAAACAGAAAGCGATGGATATCGAAACGGTTTCGGCCCGTGAGAATATCTACGGACTTTTTTTGATGGATGAATCTTATACAGATCAATAAGGTGATTACTCCCACGGCGAAAGGAAATAATACTAAGGCTAATCCCGGGTTCGTGTTAGGGACAAGGAAGCTACTGCTTTGCAGGATAGAACCCGTATTCATATAAGTGCTGTAAAGCAGGACGGGAATGGAGGCTATTTGTATGGCTATAAACGTAATGGCCAGGGTGAGGACGTATCTGTACCATTGGTTTTCTCCTTTAGTTGCTTTTTCTAAAAACATAACTGATGTTTGAATGGTTACTAAAATCGTTCTCCTACAGAACGGAGTAATTGTTCCAAGCTGTACTCGTCGGCAATCAGTACTTGTCTGGCCTTGCTTCCTTCGTATGGTCCCACGATACCTGCCGCTTCCAACTGGTCTATGATTCTTCCGGCCCGGTTATAGCCTATCGAGAAACGTCTTTGAATGGAGGAAGTTGAACCTTGTTGAGTATTTACGACCATTCGTGCCGCCTCTTCGAATAGCGGATCTTTGATACCGAGATCGGTTTCTGAACTAAATCCGTTTTCCGTATCCGATTGGTATTCAGGCAACATATAGGCAGACGGGTAGGCCTGTTGGTCCGCAATGAAATGGGTAACGGCATCGACTTCGGGAGTATCCACAAATGCACATTGTACGCGGACCATATCTCCGTCGGCGGAGATGAGCATATCGCCTCTTCCTATCAGTTGATTGGCTCCCGGGGAATCTAATATGGTACGGGAGTCGATCATGGAGGCGACTTTGAAAGCGATCCGAGCCGGGAAATTGGCTTTGATGACGCCGGTGATGATGTTGGTGGACGGTCGTTGAGTGGCGATAATCATATGAATTCCAACGGCACGGGCAAGTTGTGCGATTCGGGCAATGGGTTGTTCAACCTCTTTGCCGGCAGTCATGATAAGATCCGCAAACTCATCTACAACCACTACGATATATGGAAGATACCTATGGCCGTTGTTCGGGTTTAACTGACGTTTGATGAATTTCTCGTTGTATTCTTTGATGTTTCGCACCTGCGCCATTTTCAATAAATCATAACGGCTATCCATTTCGATACAGAGTGAATTCAAGGTAGCGACCACTTTACTTGTCTCCGTAATAATCGCATCTTCTTCTTCCGGTAATTTGGCTAAAAAATGTTTTTCTATAATGGAATAGATACTTAATTCTACTTTCTTAGGGTCAACCATCACGAATTTCAACTGGGACGGATGCTTTTTGTATAATAGAGAGGTAATGATCGCGTTTAGACCTACGGATTTTCCTTGTCCTGTTGCTCCGGCTACTAATAGATGAGGCATTTTGGCCAGATCAAAGGTATAAGGTTCATTGGAGATCGTTCTGCCCAGTGCAATCGGAAGGGCGTATTTGGATTCCTGGAATGCTTTGGAGGCGATAATTCCTCGCATGGAGACGATTTCCGGATTCTGGTTCGGTACTTCAATGCCAATGGTGCCGGCTCCCGGAATAGGGGCGATGATACGGATACCCAAGGCTGCCAAGCTTAATGCGATGTCGTCTTCCAGGTTCTTAATCCGGGCTATCTTAACTCCCGGGGCTGGGACTATTTCATATAGAGTAACAGTCGGACCGATTGTCGCTTTTATTTTGGTGATTTCAATCTTATAATATCGTAATGTTTCGACGATGGTGTTTTTATTTGCTTCTAATTCTTCTGCCGTTACCTTGAGATTTCCTGACGAATGTTCTGCCAATAACTCTAACGTGGGATAGCGATAATTAGAGAGATCCAATGTGGGGTCGTAGTCTTCGTCGGGTCGTAAGTTCCTGTTTAACTGCTCTTCCAGCTTATCTGCGATTATAGTGAGCTCAATGTCTTTACCTGAATCTCCTGTTATAGTTTGTTCGTCGGATTCTGCTTCGATCCTTTTCTCAAAAGGTTCATCCTCTTTTTTTATGTTTATCTCAAAATCGGGTTGGTCTAAATCTTGAAAAGTAGGGGTATCTGGAGTATCGAATTGATGTTCGAATATACTGTTTTCTTCCTCTTCTTCCTGAGGAAATGTTTCCCCGCAAACAGATTCTTTCTCCCTTTCTTCCTCCTCTATCCTCATTGCCTCTGTTTCGGCTTCTTCTCGAATTTTTTCTTCTCTTTCAGCTTGTAGATGCGCTTGTTTTTCCTTACGCTCTCGTCTGCGGATAAAATAATTTTTTACTATGGCGACACATTTATTAAAGGCATTTTCGAATCCGAAAAAGAGAATAACGGAAAAAGAGATTAACAGTAAAAATAAAGTTCCCACTTTTCCGACCAGTGAGTTTAACCAATTGCTGATAAAATAGCCGTGTGTCCCTCCGGGAAAAACATAACCTGTTGGGATAAAATTAAAAAGATATCCGAAGAACAGAGAACACCAGATGATAAGAATAAACCCGATCAATAGTTTTCTCGAGAACCTATAAATAGAGCGTCCCATTACCTGCAGACCTCCGATAAAGAATAGATAACAGAATATAAAAGAGGATATTCCAAACCATTGGTTGATGAAAATATCAGAGAGTATAGCACCTACTTTGCCAGCAGGATTGCCTGCTTCTATTTCGGAATTAGTGATTAATTCCATCGAATTCTTGTCGACTAAACTCTGGTCAATTCCTCCTGTGAAAAAGAACCCGACAAATGAAAGCAGAAGATATACAGATAATAAAATCAGGATTAATCCCATAATTACACGTGTTCTTGGGTCTTGTAGTATATGTGGTTTGTGCCAACTGCTTGATTTCGTACTCTTTTTCTGATTGATTCTTGTTATCATGTGCTTGAAATTTGTAGCAGGCAAAGTTACAATTTATATGGGAGAGTTACAAAGTAAGGATAAATTTCCGATAAAATTTTAAAGGAAGATTTTTTTATAATATACTGACATTACGTCCCGATATAGGGGGGATTGTATACGGTTTTGTGAAACTACAAAATCATAGGTTAAGTTATATTAATTAAGAAATTCTTAGTAAACGATTGGCAGGGATATTGTTAATATTGTGAGAAGTAAAATGAAAAGTTGAGTTAAATCAAAAGATAAGGATATGGCAATTACAAAATCATTACTAAACCTCGGATTAGGTATGGCAGGAGGATGTATTGCATTCTTCGTTACAGGTACTTTACAAAAGGAACCGGTAAAATCCGCTCAGCCCTTGGAGGTCGTTTCTCCGGCTGCGGCTCGTCCGGTAACCATGGTAAACGGTAGTGCGATTAATGTACCTGCCGGAAATGTGGACTTAAGGGATGCTGCCAAAAAGACAGTTCCTGCCGTAGTCCATGTCAAAACGATACAGATGGGAAGGGAGATAGTGGGGAATCCTTTGTTGGAATTTTTTTACGGTAGAGCACCTCAGGTGAGGGAAGTTCCGCAACGTATGGGATTTGGCTCGGGGGTTATAGTTTCAGAGGACGGATATATCGTAACTAATAATCATGTGATCGACGGGAGTGATGATATTACGGTCGTTTTGAACAATAAGAAAGAGTATAAGGCAAAAGTTATCGGGAAAGATGCAAATACGGATATTGCTTTATTGAAGATAGAAGAACATGGATTATCCTATTTGGAATATGGTAATTCAGATGATGTCGAATTGGGTGAATGGGTGTTGGCTGTCGGAAATCCGTATAATTTGACTTCGACCGTGACGGCCGGAATTATTAGTGCGAAAGCGCGTGATTTGGGCATGGATAGAAGAAAAATGAATTTAAGTTCTTTTCTGCAAACGGATGCGGCTGTGAATCCCGGTAATAGTGGGGGGGCTTTGGTAAATGCCAAAGGGGAGCTGATAGGAATCAATACGGCTATAGAATCGCCTACGGGATCTTATTCCGGTTATGCTTTTGCGGTTCCGGCGAATATTGCTCGTAAGGTAGTCGGAGACTTGAAAAATTTTGGAACCGTGCAACGGGCCGTTTTAGGTATTCGCATGAACGAGGTAACGGCAGAATTAGCTAAAGAATTAAATCTAAAAGATGTAGGAGGAATATATGTCATAGAGGTACTTGCTAATGGAGCAGCAGCAAAGGCTGGTATAAAGGAAGGGGATATTATTAAAGAGATCAATGGTATAGAAGTTAATACTGTTTCTGCATTCCATGGCCAACTGGGGAAATACCATCCGGGAACAACGGTAAATGTAAGTGTTGAACGGAAGGGAAAGAGAAGAAATATGGATGTACTTTTGCAAAATATGTATGGAGACACGGCATTGGTGGATATGAAGGATGACGGCATTTTAGGCGCGGTGGTTGAGCCCTTGTCCAAAGAGGAGAGGTATCGTTATGGAATCAATAAAGGGGTGAAAATTACCGAATTGAAAAACGGACATTTTAAAGGTATCGGTTTGCAAAAAGGGTATATTATTGTAAAGATTAATAACCATTGGATATATGATAAAGACGATCTGGTGAAGGCATTGAAGATAGCAGAGAATGAAGGGGTTTTGATTACCGCTATTTCTCCGAGGGGGCGGATCGAATATTTTGCATTGTCGTTACAGGATTAAAAAAAGTTAATAAACCAAAGGTGGCGATTTTAACATATTGGTATATGGATAAAATGTTCTACCTTTGCCACATATTTCGGGGAGAATATAAAAACAATTATGAGACAGCTAAAGATAACAAAATCTATAACAAACAGGGAGAGTGCATCTCTCGATAAGTATTTGCAGGAGATTGGTAAGGAGGATTTGATTACCGTGGAGGAGGAGGTCGAGTTAGCTCAGCGAATTCGGAAAGGAGATCAAAGGGC
Source organism: Sanguibacteroides justesenii (assembly GCF_003204205.1). Lineage (NCBI taxonomy): Bacteria > Pseudomonadati > Bacteroidota > Bacteroidia > Bacteroidales > Porphyromonadaceae > Sanguibacteroides > Sanguibacteroides justesenii. Next base: position 321,706 of record NZ_QJPL01000004.1, on the reverse strand, counting down.
TTTGGAGAAGTTGACGAGGGCAAATTTACGTTTTGTTGTTTCTGTAGCGAAGCAATACCAGAATCAAGGATTAAGTTTACCGGACTTAATCAACGAGGGGAATTTGGGGTTGATTAAAGCTGCTGAAAAGTTTGACGAAACCAGGGGATTTAAATTTATTTCTTATGCCGTATGGTGGATTCGTCAATCTATTTTGCAAGCTTTAGCTGAACAGTCGCGTATCGTGCGATTGCCTTTGAACCAAGTCGGTTCATTAAATAAGATCAACAAAGCTTTTTCTCGTTTCGAGCAAGAACATGAACGTCGTCCTTCTCCTGAAGAGTTGGCGGATACGTTAGATTTGCCGGCCGAGAAAGTGGCGGATACGTTAAGAGTATCCGGACGTCATATCTCGGTAGATGCACCTTTTGTGGAAGGTGAGGATAATAGTCTGCTGGATGTATTGATCAACGATGATTCGCCAGTAGCGGATAAGACTTTGATCAACGAATCTTTGTCTACGGAGGTCGAGCGTGCTTTGTCTACCTTGACTGAAAGGGAACGGGATATTATTCGCCTCTTCTTCGGGATCAATTGTCAGGAGATGACCTTGGAGGAGATCGGTGAGAAATTTGGCTTAACACGCGAACGGGTTCGTCAAATCAAAGAAAAAGCGATAAGACGTTTGCGTCATTCGTCGCGAAGTAAATTGTTAAAAACATATTTAGGATAATAGAATAAAGCGCTTCTTCGAGGCGCTTTATTCTTTACGGGAGAGTCGCTATCTGATGTTATATTGATGTTTTTCAAAGTATTCCCGTAACTTTCGTAAAGCCGCGTATTTAAGTGTTTTAATGGTATTAACGGAAGCCCCAAGAAGTTCTGCAATCTCTTTATTTTCATAGCCGGATAATACCAGACGCATGATTCTTGCCATTTGTCGGGGAAGTTGGTTGATAGCATGAAGTAAAATCTGATTGGTCTCTTCCTCGATCAGCATATTTAGGATATGCGGGTCCTCGCTTTCTTCATTGATGATTTTATCGTATCGTTTTGTTTCCCTTTGACAGCTTCGAAGGTAATTTAGTGATTCATTCCGGATCATGATAAAAAGAAAATTTTCAATCGAGTTTAAGTTTTGATGTTCTTTTCTGTTTTCCCAGAATTTAATGATCACTTCTTGAGCGATATCTTGGGCGATATCAGGAGAATTGACATAGTGAAGTGCTGATGTACAGAGTGTTGTATAGTATTTGCGGATAAAAACTTCAAGTTTTAAAACTTCTCCCATATCTCATTAAACCTTCGTTTGTTGATAGTACACAATATTCCTGCTGATATGATTAATCATGTCATATATCTCTCATTATCAGTTTATTTAAAAATACGTGTTATCGATTTTATCCCTTCGTTTTTGCGTTTCAACAAACGAAGGTTAATTTATATCGAATATGCAAGTATAGAAATAATTTTCGAGAAAAGCCATTTTAAAATCATCCAAAAATGATTTTAATGGCGTATTTTACAAGAAAATATGATTATTTGTGTTATCGTTTATTTTTAATTTTGAAATAAGTTTAAACCCAGTAAGTTTTTTTCGTTTTATGATTTTTGCATGTCGAATCATTTGCAATAGGAGAATGGGTCGATTTTCAATTGTTTTTCTATTTCTTCGAATAGGCTTTATACAAGGAATCTTCTGGAATATTGTTTTCTAATCATGAGATGGTTTAATGTTAATTATTTCTAATTATTATGGTTGTATTAATCCTTTTATATTTTTAGTGGTGTCTTAGTTGTATAATACATTATCAAATTGTTGACCGATGAATCAAAAGGTGCGTTCTGTTGCTCGTTATAGGGGTGTTATGATGAGGCGGAGCTGGGAATTTAGGCTATTTGCTGTAGTTTCAGTGTTACTGATCGTTTTTTTGCAATATCTTTTGCAAGGAGGTATCGGGATGGGGGAACATCGCGTATCGCTTTCCGCTTCGCCACCTTGGTTAAGTACTTATTTCTTCAATATTGCCCAATCTTTTATGTTTGTTTTGGTTATCGGGGAGGTTATGGCGAGAGATAAACATCCGGATTATTTTCTATCTGCGGCAGGTGAAATTGTCGTGGATGACGAAGATCCGTTTTTTGATGATAATTGCTACGGAGATCATATCGCAACAGCCTACGTGAGGTTGCGGGAGAAAAAGAGAAGTACTGTATCCCGGCTTGCTTCTAATCCAGAAGCCGGTCGGTGCGAATTATGGATTTATATCCCGTGGATTATGCCTATGACTGTTTCTTCTGCTGAAGAGGCAATGCCGTGTTATGTAGTGCGGGATAAGGGTGGAGAACGGGAGATCGGCATTCATATGCTGAAACGGGGTGGGTGTTTTTAGATGAATGTGAACTTCCGGAAGGAGAAAACAGAGTAACTCTTTTACATAAAGGAACGGAAGGGCAACGCCTCATGGCCGATGCGGTAAAGTGGGTTCGGGTGAGAAGGGATTAAATCTGTCAGAGAATCTCGATGTGAATTGAATTTATAAAAAACTAACGTACTAAAATAAGACTTATGAAATTTCGAATGATAAAAACAATCGCTTGTTACGAGGCTAAGTTACTGAGACGGAATTGGGGATTCCGGATATTTGTTGTGATTGCTCTATTGGGAACATGGGGATTCCAATATATTGAACAAATTCAATTTTCATCTTGGTTTAAAATTGCAATGCCTGCCTCTTTGCCTTGGTTCAATACCTATGTTTATAATATCTTACAGTCATTGATGGTTCTATTTGTCGTGACGGATGTAATAAAAAGAGATCGGAAATGCGATTCAGGAATTGTGTTTACACTGTATCCGGTTTCTAACAGCGAACTTATTTTGGGAAAGATGTGGGGTATCTCCCGCATCTTCATCGGATTGAATTTTATTTCGCTATTATTAGCGGCTTCGATGAATGTTTTTTTCAGTTTGTCCCCTTTTGATCTTTGGTTGTACTTTTTTTATTTTTTGACCTTATCGTTCCCCTCCCTGATTTTTATGATCGGTTTTTCTTTTTTCATTTCTCGTTTGATAAGAGAACATATTTTTTCTTTGTTGCTATTGTTGTTGTTTTGGGGTGTAGCCTACTGGTATTTGCCGGAGATTTGTGGAGGAGCTTTTGATTTTTTTGCGATTGGAATTCCCAATCTTTTTTCTGATGTCACCGGACATCCGGCACTTTTTCTTTATCTGCTTCAACGCGTTTCGTTCATCGGAATTGGTTTGGGGATGCTGATGTTTTCTGTTCTATGGTTCAACCGGTTAACGGACGGGAAGGAGTTAAAGAGGCTAAGGATTCTGTCTTGCACACTGTTGACTGTCGGGATTATTTGTATGTTGGGGTGTTGTTACTCTTTTCTGCATGATAAGAGTATCAGAAAGAGGTATGCGGATACTTATGTAAAGTATGCGGATAAACTTGATTTGCGGGTGGAGAAATCCTCTATCGTTTACCGTCAGGAAGGGAATCGTATTTTTGTTTCCGCTCAATTGCAAGTAAGAAATACCGGTGTAAGCCGAATGCCGGAACTTATTTTTTACCTGAATCCGGGATTGTCGGTACGTCAATTATGGGACAATGGAAAAAATTTGGTTTTTCATAGGAAAAATCAGGTTATAGTGGTGCAAAAAGAACTTCAGCCAGGGGAGAATATAACGCTGAGGATAGAGTATGACGGCAAAATTGACGAGCGAATTTGTTATTTGGATATTTCGGATAAAGAATATGACCATGCGTATTGGCTGGATAAAAAATGGAGGTTCGGAAAGCGAAGCGCCTTTGTTGAGAATGGATATACCTTGTTACTTCCGGAGTGTTTGTGGTATCCGGTAGCTGTTCCTCCGGTAAACCTAAAGTCTTTGTATGCCACGGAGAAGAATTTTACAACCTATGATCTTCGCGTGTTTAATCCGGATCGTCGAATGGTGATTTCTCAGGGAAAAGCAGAGGAGGTGGGAGATACCGTTAAATTTACGCCGGAAAATAAATTGACGGGAATCACGTTGACTATGGGATCTTACGGTAAGAAATCCGTAAAGGTGGATAACGTGCTGTTGGAATGGTACTATTTTAAAGGGAGCGATCTTCTGATAAAGAAGGTTGAGAATCTTTCGGATTTTCTAATGCCGTTTTTGCAAAAACACTTGAAAGGATATCCGTTTCAGTATTTGAGAATAGTTGAAACTCCCGTTACGTTGACGTCTTACGTGAGAAATTGGAAAGGAGGGAGTGAAAATGCCCAACCGGAATTGCTGTTTTATCCCGAGCGGGGGAGTAAAATCTTAGCGATGTCGGATTATATTCAATTTCAAGAAGGTGTTGCGATGAACTTCGTGGGCGGAAATGAAATGATTCAAGAACCTAATGTGGATTTTATGCGATTGAGTATATTTTTAGAGTCCTCCTTTCTACGGGAATGGGCTGTACTGAGAGAGCTTGATTTGAATCGGCGCTTAAAATTATATTTGAGACAAGAAACAATAGGTGTTTTACAATCCACGACTATTCCTAATGATTATTCAATCTTACCTTTGTTTTCTGATTATCTGGGATTTATGAGTTCTGTCGATTATCCGGTGATGGATCGTATCATACAAACCATGTTAAAATTTCAGGAAGATAACGTTTCTTCAAGTATCATGAAAATGCCTCTTTTTTTAGGGATAGACGATTATCAACGGGCAATGGCTTACCTGACTTCGCATAGTTTGGAAGATGCATTGAATGATGAGACCCTACCTGTAGGGGTTATGACGGAAATAATCAATATAAAGGCCAGGGATTTGAAAAATAGAATCTCTACCTCTGTACCTTATACGGATCTGCATCGATTCTTAAATGATTTTAGAAGTTCTTATTTTTTTAGAGAGACTGATTTAAAACAATTCAAGCAAGCTTTTACAGATCGGTTTAAGGTAGATATTTCACAATGGTTGCCCGAATGGTATAAAAGTCGGCAAGCAGCTGGTTTAGTAATAAAGGATATAGGGGTCGATAAGGTAGAGAACGGAGAGGTGAAGGGATATCGTGGGCGAATGCGGGTGTATAATCCTTCAGAAGCAGATGGCGTTTTTTCTGTTATGGTCCGGGGTGGATATATAAATCATTTTATGATTAACAGGGGAGAAGCAAAAGAGATTCGATTTTTTGCCGAGAAGATGCCGAGGTTGATCTATGTAAATACCAATTTATCGCAAAACATTCCTCAGACCATTCGTTGGGTTTTCAATCCCACGATAAAAACGGCTGTTGTTTCGGATACGTCGCAAGGAATCTTTGATATCGATAAAAGATACTTTTTACCTGTTCCCGATGAAATTATAGTGGATAACGAAGATCCCGGATTTAACGTAAAGACGGCGGCTTCTAATCGACTTTTGGGGAATATGTCGAGTAGGAAAGAATACCAGTTGCCGATGAAAATTGTCTCTACGAGCTGGGCTCCCGGAATAGATGAAGGGTGTTATGGGGATATTGTGCGTAGTGCTTATGTGAAATTGGGAGGAGGAGAGAATAATCATGCTGTATGGACAGCAGAAATTCAGCAAGAGGGTGTGTATGAGTTATGGATACATGTGCCTGCTCTTCCTGCTTATGTTTATAACGGCTCGTTGGATGGGGACTGTTTACAATATTATGCGGTCCAGAATGGAGAAAAGAATGACGAGTTTAATATTAATGTAACGAAGGAACAAGGTTGGGTTTATGCCGGAGAGTATCGGCTTCCACAAGGAGAAAACCGTGTTGTATTGTTAGATAGGGCTCGGCAGCAGATGCGTCTTGTAGCCGATGCCATCAAATGGAAATATGTTAAAAAATAGCCTTTCCTGATTTATAAGTAATCTTTGAGGAGAAAGGGTATCTTTGATTATGTTGATATTGAATACACTACTGCAGTAATAATAAATGTTTTACTAAAATTAATGTTATGAAAACAAAAATTTTTTTTCAGAAGATGATAATGCTTCTTTTTGTTATTTGTTCTTTTCATATGGTGTCTTACGGGCAATCTTCCAGAATAACGGGTGTTGTGACGGATATGGCGGGCGAACCGTTAATAGGGGTTAATGTGCAAATAAAGCGGACTAATATAGGTACTATTACGGATTTTGATGGCAACTTTACAATCGTTGGCGTTATGCCGGGGGATACGTTGGTGTTTTCTTATATAGGGATGAAGAAAGTCGAAGTAGGAGTTAGAGGGCTTAGTGTGATTCATGTTGTTATGCGTGATGATTTTATGGTTTTGTCGACTGATACGTTTCAAAAAAGATTGCTGACTTTTTATAAAGATTGCGTCTTTTTTGATTATGACCGGTTTTTAAGGACGAGGATACAACCTCAGGTGTGTTAATTTTTAGGTGAATGTGTTGGGTACAAAAAGAAGAATGGTTATACTGTAGTATTGTATTCTGTTGATATATATTTGTTTCGAGGGTTGTCTTTAAATGAAAATTTGGACAACCTTCATTTTGTCGGGTAAGATGAGCCTGATACGGTGTTTTTGTGCTTTTGTAATAGGATAGAATATCGATTTTTTCGCCCAGGTGGTTTCTGCGAAATTTATAACGGGGAGTGAAATTGATGCTGAATTCGATGAACCAATGATCGGAGTTTCCATATCGATTGTCGGGACGACAAAAAGGAGAGTTCCTGAGTTGGACGGTATTGATCCAATAGTCCGTTAATTATTAGATATATGGCGAAAAGATGATTTTTTTATTATTTTTTTCGTGTTTCATTCATCCCGTATTGTGCTTTGCGGTGTCTTAAGATAAAATTAGAAGATAAGTTATGGTAGTAGATAGAGCCAGGCTGTTGGCCGAAATTATTATACGGGTTAAATTGCGGAGAGCTTCTTTGGAGGAGAGGGAAGAGTTGGGAAAGTGGTTGGACGAAAGCGATGAGAATCGTCAATTGTATAAAAGTATTATTCGGGGAGAGAGTATCGCAAAGCGATTGAAGTTAGAAGATGAAATCAATCGGACCACGAGTTTCGATGAGGTTCACAAAGAAATCTCCGGAAAACTTCTCGCCGGGAAAAGACAGAAGAGATATTTTGTATTAGGGGGAAGCGTTGTTGCGGCCAGTGTTGTCGTTGCGTGTATGCTGTTGATTTTTGGATTGGAAAAACAACAAAAGGAATCTTCTCCGGTTATGGCCGGACAAGAAAAGGTTGAAATCAATCCGGCAAAAGGGAAAGTAATGTTAGTGCTGGAGAACGGGAAGCAGATTAATTTGAGTAATTCTTTACCGGATACTTTGCACCTCTCTTCTGTCGCTATGATCGGGGAAAAGGGCAAACTATCTTATAGAATGACAGCTGATTCTTTGCCTGTCGAGGAAGTTATACATAAAATTGTCACAACTGTTGGCGGAGATTATCAATTAGTGTTGAGTGATGGTACGAAAGTGTGGCTTAATGCAGAGTCTGAAATTGATTATCCGATTGAGTTTTTGGGAGATAAGAGAGAAGTGTTTTTAAAAGGGGAGGCTTATTTTGAGGTTGCACCTGATCCGGAAAAACCTTTTATTGTAAAAACGACTTCCATGCAGACAAGAGTGTTGGGTACTTCTTTTAATATTAATGCTTATGAAAATGAGCCTAATGTTTATACCACTTTGTTGACGGGAAAGGTAGAGGTGATGTTGAACAAGAGGGGAAATGCCTCTCCGGTTGTATTAAAACCAGCCATGCAACTGAAATTAGATAAGGAGAGTGGAGATTTTTCCGTGGAAAAGGTACGGGTGGAAGAGATTACCGCTTGGCGTTATGGCGTATTCATGTTTGCTGAAGATGATATAGAGGTGGTTACTCGGATGCTGAGTCGCTGGTACGATGTGAAGTTTGTCTTTGACGGTGAACGGAAAGGTCCCCATACTTTTAGCGGACGAATGAGTAAAGATGACAAATTGAACGAAATATTGAAAATGCTTACCTTAACGGGAGGGCCGGAATTTAAGATCGAAGGAAATACAGTGCATATCATAGAGAAATAGAATACCGGAAATGCTTTGGCGAGCATTTCCGGCTTAAAAAACCTTGTTGATAGCAAGGTGTGTGTTTAATTAAAACGTAACAAAAGTATGAAAAAAAACTACAAACCGAAAAGGTTCTGTAGACTTTTGGTGACTTGTAGAGTATTGTTTTGCAGTATTTTGCTGTTAGGTATTACTGCGGCGCTTACAAGTTCACCGGTCTACGGACAACAAAACTCCAAACGATTTTCTTTAAAGCTTGCTCAAGTTAGTGTGTTGGATGCACTACGGGAAATCAACCGATTGAGCGATAATTCAGTTGTATTTAAGAAGGAGGAAGTGGAGAAGGAAACGGTAAAAGTAACAGTAGATTTAAACAATGTTACTACTCTTCAGGCTGTTCAAGCTTGTATCAAAAACACAAATTTGGAATGCAGAGAATTGAACGGTAAGGTTGTGGTGGGACCTAAAAAAGCACCGGTTTCCATTACAATTACTGGTACGGTGAAAGATAAAGAAGGGCAACCGTTACCGGGAGCTACAGTTGTTGTTGCGGGAGATTCTTTGCATTTGGGAACAAGTACGACGATTGACGGGACTTATACTTTAACCGTTCCGAGCGCAGTAAAATCTTTGATTTATTCATTTATCGGTTATAAGTCGCAAAGCGTAGTGATCGGTAACCGTACCGTGATTAACGTTGTACTGGAAGAAGATGTTAAAGAGGTAGAGGAGGTGGTTGTAACCGGTATGTTTACTCGTAAAGCAAATACTTATGCCGGGTCTGCCGTTACGCTAACGTCAAAAGACATCGTTCGTACCGGTAGTTCGAATCTGTTTCAAAGTTTGAAGAACCTGGACCCGGCTTTGTTTATTATGGATAACCTGGATATGGGATCGAATCCGAATAGTTTACCGCAAATGCAAATGCGTGGTGTATCCAGTTTTCCGATAGAAGAGACTGGAATTCAGCTTAAAGGTAACTACCAGAACAATCCCAATCAACCGTTATTTATATTGGACGGATTTAATACCACGGTAGAACGTGTAATGGATATGGACATGAACCGGATCGAGAGTGTTACTTTATTGAAGGATGCCGCGGCGAAAGCAATTTACGGTTCTAAAGCTGCTAATGGGGTAGTGGTTATAACGACTAAACGCGTAACGGGAACTCAGCAATTGGTAACCTATACGGGAAGTGTCGATATTGAGATGCCGGACTTGACCAGTTATAATTTATGTAATGCTGCGGAAAAATTAGAAGCCGAGAGGATAGACGGTATGTACGATTATAAAAATATGGACGAGGAGATCAGGTATTCTCAACTGTATGAGGAGAGAAAGCAACTCATTGCCGCCGGTTTGGATACTTATTGGCTTTCCAAACCTTTACGCACGGGCGTCGGACATAAACACAATCTTTCGGTCCAATTGGGAGACCAGAACCTGCAGGCATTGTTCAGTTTGACATACAATCAGGTGAAGGGAGTCATGAAAGGATCCGATCGTAGAAATATTATCGGAGAGATCGATCTTTCTTATCGCAAGGATAATTTGTTATTCAGAAATAATGCTTCCATAACGAGCAATAAGAGTAATGATTCTCCTTATGGGGCATTCAGTAAATATGCACAAATGAATCCTTATTGGAGAGCCAAGGATCCGGACACGGGAGAAGTGGCCCGTTGGGCTTATACCGGTCAAGGAGCTTCGGTTGCCAACCCTATGTACGATGCTGAAATCGGAACGCTTTACCAGCAATCCTATGTTGAGTTTGTCAATAATTTTGAAATCGAGTGGAGACCTATACAAGCTTTGATTTTAAGAGGAGGAATTACGTTAGGCCTAAAGAGAAATGACGGAGATGAATTTTTACCCGCAACTCACTCTTCATTTGCCGATATTAATAAGTACTCTTCTACCGAAGATCAATTGCGTAAAGGTTCTTACCGGATCGATGAGGGTAAAAGCAGTACCATTTCTGCTAATATAAATGCGACTTATTCTGCGACATTTGCGGATCGTCATAATATCTTCTTGAACTTTAGAACGGAGATAGGAGAAGATAAAAGTCAGGCTTATGTATTTCAGGCAGAGGGATTCCCTAATAATCAGATTGCCGATATCACTTTCGCGCGTCAATATGCAAAAGATTCCCGTCCTTACGGTAGTTCTTCCTGGAATAGGAATTTAAGTTTCGTACTTGCCGGCGGGTATAACTTCGATAATCGTTATTTATTGGACTTCAGTGCCAGAGAGGATGCTTCTTCTTTATACGGTAATGACAATCGCTGGGCTTTAGGTTGGTCTTTGGCTTTAGGTTGGAACCTGCATAACGAGAAATTTTTCAAAAACGATATTGTTCAACAGTTTAAGTTACGGGCGTCTATCGGAGTAACCGGAAACCAGAATTTCTATAACAATGAAGCAGTTGCAACCTATGAGTATTACACGACGGATAATTATTTGGGAATGACGGGAGCCCAGGTTGCACGTATGGCTAATCCTCAGTTGAAGGGTGAACAGAAGAAAGACTATAACGTGGGATTTGATGCCATTATTTACAAGGCTAATATTCGTTTTGACTATTACTGGGCGGATACCAAGAATATGTTGACGGATGTTTCTGTCTCTACATCGACCGGTTTCTCTACCGTGAAAGATAATTTGGGTTTGGTCCGGAATCAGGGTATCGAGGCCTATTTGACTTATAGCGTATTTCAGACTAATAAGGGTTTCTTGCAGTTGTTCGGTTCTTTGACGACCACGACGAACAAGATTATCCGCCTGTCGGAAAGTATGAAAACGTATAATGCATTGCGGGATAAGATGGCAGCCGATAAGGGAAATAATAAACCGGTAACAAAATATGTGGACGGTGAATCCATGAATACGATATGGGCTGTTCGTTCTTTGGGTATCGATCCTCAAACGGGAAACGAGGTTTATGTGAAACGCAACGGGGAATTGACCTATACGTATGACGAGAACGATCAGGTACCGGCCGGAAACTCTTTGGAAAAATACAGGGGGACTTTCGGTTTTAATGCCGAATACAAAGGATTCGGATTAAGTACGACTTTCCGTTATGCTACCGGCTACCAGAAATACAATTCGACCTTAGTAGAACGGGTAGAAAACGTGGATATGAACTATAACGTGGATAAGCGGGCTTTATACGGTCGTTGGAAAGAACCGGGACAGGTCGCACAGTTCAAACGTTTGGGAACATTCCAATATGACGGCGATGCGCAGGCATATCAGGAAAAGACACGTCCCACGACACGCTTTGTACAAGATGAAAGTTTACTTACCTGGGGAGCTTTGAATGTTTATTATGAATTCCAGCCTGATGTTCTTAAATCTCTTAGAATGAGTAGATTGAAAATTTCTTTTAACATGAATGATATTGCTACCTTCTCTTCTGTCAAGGTAGAGCGGGGATATAGTTATCCGTTTGCCAGAACCATGTCATTCTCTCTTATAGGATCATTTTAAATAAATAGGATATGAAACGAATAACACAATATATAACTTTGTTTATCCTCTTCTTTTCTGTTACGTCATGTAACGATTGGTTGGATGTAACGCCTGCCTCACAGGTCCCAGAAGAGGATCAGTTTAAAGATGAGCCCGGATTTCGACAAGCGTTGATCGGTTGCTATATCGGAATGGCCAGTGAAACCTTGTACGGTAAAAACCTGAGTTGGTACGTACTGGATGTACAGGACGGAAAATATGATTTGTATCCTTCGGCTCAGGTTTATCCGATGGCTGCTTATCAATATAAACATGTGAGAGCCACTCCTATCATCGATGCGGTTTGGTTGAACGCGTATAACATCATTGCTAATGCGAATAACGCCCTGAAATTTATTGAAAAGAGATCGAATGTTTTAGATCCGGTCTCTTATAAGGTGATAAAAGGAGAGTTATTGGCTATTCGGGCGATGTTACACTTCGACCTGATGCGTATTTACGGTTACGGAGATTTGGCCTCCCGTACGGATAAAGAGACAAAGCTCACCATTCCTTATGTGAAAGAGTACAAGAAAGAGACAACGGAACAATTGTCTTATAAAAAGACCATAGATTTGATCGTGGCCGATTTAAAAGAGGCGTTGGATTTGTTGGAAGAGGAAGATCCGATCACGAAAAAGCATACGGATGACTATTATGATAATTTGAATGACGACGGATTTTATAGTGATCGTACCTATCGTTTGAATTATTTTGCCGTAAAAGCGTTGTTAGCCAGGGTATACATGTGGGAAGGTAGCGATGCCTCTTTGTTGTTGGCCCGGGAGGAAGCTAAAAAGGTGATTGAAGAGGGAGAAAAGGTCAATCTTTACACGTGGGTGACGAATGATAACATTTCCTCGAATTTGATTCTTTCTACGGAACATATCGCTTCTTTGAACGTGTTGACCCTGTCGGACAAGATTTCCGGGTATTTCAAATTGAATTTTACGGATACGGATTATGAGCAGATCAAATTGTCAGAGGAGGGAGTACAGAGTATTTTTGATGAAAGCGGAGCGGGTAGTAATGCCGATTTCCGGGGATCATCCAAAATGTTGTTCCCTGCTTCCAATGGCTATTATGTGCCTTTGAAATTAGCTCAGGACCGGGCTATCAGCGGTACCGATTGTTTGAACAGAATCCCGCTGGTACGTATTTCGGAGATGTACCTGATCGTGGCGGAAACTTATTTGAAGGGAACGGATATTAACACAACCGAAGCGGCCAAATATTTAACGACGTTGCGTGAGAATCGTTCTAATTTCATTGATATCTCAGGTTATACCCGGGACCAGTTGTTGACTTGTTTGACGAACGAATACAGGCGTGAGTTCCTGTGTGAAGGTGTGACCTTCCTTTATTACAAGCGTATCGGAGAAGTGAATATTCCGAATTTGTCTACTCCGATGAGTGATGAGACTTATGTATGGCCCTATCCGGAGGCAGAAAGTGGAATGGGTCTTGTTCAATAAGTTTAATAGCATAAATTCAAAGTTATGAATAAATTAAGATTTATATATACGATGTGTATATTCGCTTTGGGATTGCTTGTTGCAGGATGTTCCAAAGAGGAAATACCTACTTATAACGAGGAGTTTCCTTCGGTTACTTTTCCGTGGACGGGAATAGGAATAAAAACCTATCCGGGATATAATACTACTACAAAGAAATTTGAGAAAGTATACTCTTTCTGGTCGGACCCGAACGAGGAGAAAGTCATTGTCGATATTCCGTTGGAAGTGATAGGGGACGTACGGAGTTACGACCGGAAAGTGAATTGTACGCTTGATCTGGACAGTTGTACGTTAATAGAGGGTTCTTATAAAATTCTGGAGGCGGTGGTTCCGGCAGGAGAGGCATTCGGTAAGATCTCGATCGAGGTTACCAAATTGCCGGCTTTGGAGACGGAAACTTGTGTACTGGAACTGGTGTTGACAACTTCGGATGATTTTGCAAAAGGACCGAAAGAGTATATTCGGGCAAAGTTTATGTTTGATAACCAGTTGCCGATGCCGAGATCCGGAACATTCTATTGCCGTACTTACAACTATTTGATTGCTGCAGGTCAGAGTATGAATTTAGCTAATTATAACTATTATAGTAAAAATGCTCATAAGGCGATATTGGAAGCTTTGGACTGGCCTTGGGAATCCGATAAATGGCCGGCATATAATAACCGTGATCCGCTCGGACTGACCTTCTACTCTACCGCTCAAACCAACGCCTATTACGATTTGCTGAATGCTTATTTGGAGGCTTACGAGGAAGTACACGGAGAGCCTTTGTTGCATGACGGAGGATTGGCGAAAGGACAACCGGTTAAGGCAAGAAAGTTTTAATTTAACAGATCAAAGATTATTCATATGAAAAATATATTTTATCTATTGGTACTTTTATTGAGTAGTGGCCTTTGGTCATGTTATGACGATAAAAGTACTTACGATACAGAAAAACTTCCGGAAATAAAGATTAACTTGGAAAATATTTCCGAGGTCCAGAATGTTAATTATTTGGGGAATCTTAAATTAGATATACCCATTACAAAAAACGGGCAGGCAAATCATCCGGATTTGGGATATTTGTGGAAGATCCAGTTAGGAACCTCCTCTTTGGATTACGTGACGGAAGAGTTGTCTCATGAAAGAATATTGGATGTTACGGCTACTATGCCGATCAATGCGGGGGGATATAAACTTTTGTTAACGGTAACGGATTCTGCGACTACTTTGCAGTATTTTGCTTCCTTTACGGTGGTGGTGACGAGTGAGTTCGGAGAAGGACTTGTGGTTGCTCACTCTCGCGACGGACAAACTTCCGATCTCTCTTTGGTGATGGACGAGAATCTGACGAAGGATTTTACCGGAGAGAGGAAGGTGATTTCCGATATTTACGCCTCCAAAGGAGAGGTATTCCCGGATAAAATCAAAAATATGATGTACACCGTTTCCGGATCCACCTATGGAAATTATCGGAATATTTTATGGGTAGCGGGAGAAAAAGGAGCTTACCGGATTGACGTGGAGGATTACTCCTACACGGATACCAAGAGTATTGTACCCATGGCGGATGCCTCTTTTGAAGCAGATGCTTTTTATCCTTCCATACAAGCTACTCTTATGGTTGCCAATCATCAGGTTTATCAACATAATCGTCAAAACGACAATATGTTCGTTAAACCGGAAAAGGTTACTAACGTGTTAGGCCTTGAGTCCAATCATGTAGATAATGCGATTCTTGCGGCTGTTGCCGGAGACTTTGCCGGACATCGGGCCGGCGCCGTGTGGTATGATTCTCAAATGGGGTGTTTTGCCCGTTTTAACTCTTTGTTTGCGGCTCCGAAATGTCAATTATTCAGTTCTTCGGAATATAACCAAACTTTCCCGTTCGATCCTTCCAATATCCGGGGTAAAGAAGCCGTAGCGGGAGGCGTGATGGAAAGAGACGGTTTGGCTATGGTATTGCGGGATAAAACGACTCAGGAGTACGAAATATATATTTTTAAAACGCAGAATTCGAACTATGATCTGGTAGCTCCGACTCCTTACGCTCTGTATCAGGTGCCGGCCGGATTGAAAAGCATCATGGATGCGGCGGTTTCTTATACTTTCAGCTCGGTTGACCCGATTATGTACGTGGCAACGGAAACGGATGTTTATGCCGTTAGGATGTCATTGGGTTCGTTGACTTATGAATCCAAATATACGGTTGCCGACGGAGAGAAGATCACTATCGTCCAATTCTATCAGCAAGGACGTTACACGATGAGTCCGTCTGATTTTGATGGAGATGTTTCCTCTTTGGTTCCCTTGAATGCGAAAGCCGTATTGATCGCCACGCAAGCAGGAGAGGCCGGAAAGGTTTATTTAGTTCCGCAAAAGGATTTGGGAACGGGTAATCTGGATAAAGGAAAACAAATAACTTATGACGGATTCGGTATAATCTCAAATATCGTTGTCCAAGGAAAATAATTTTTATAAGTAGGTAAGCAGTAGCTGCTTACCTACTTATTCATTTCGTATATAATTGCTGTGTATTAAAGATTTTGTTCCGTTTGGGCCTGCTTTTTCATAAAAGGCGGAAAGGGGAGGGTATAGCCTGAAATAACGGCACAATCAGGTTTGAAATATATTTTTTTTCCGGTTGGCAGTAGGGGTAAAGAAGTTTCCGATAATTGTCGGAAAGGTGTGTCGGGGATATGATTTGTATTGTAATCGTACATGATAGAATGATCGGGGTGTGTATGTAATCAAAAGTATTTGTGGAAGAAACCATTGTAAAAGTGGAGAATCTATTCCCGTCGAAGAGTTGCGTGCCGTTCAAGGCGTGTCGGCCGTGGAAGTTAAATTGATAGTTATGTGGCGGTCCCTTTTGAAGAGCTCCTCATGTAGTTGCTAATCGAAATAAAAAGAATATTCGATGTAATATATAATGTAATTCAAATAAATTTATGGAAGAATCAGTAGTAAGAGTAGAGCATTTGTCTCATCGTTACAGCGTTCAATGGGCGATCCGGGACATTAATTTCGAGATATACCAGAAGGGTATTCTCGGTTTGTTAGGTTCGAACGGTGCCGGCAAGTCGACAACGATGAACATTATGTGCGGAGTTTTGAACCAGACAGAGGGTGAGGTTTACATCAATGGAATCAATTTCCGGGATAATCCGATAGCGGCAAAGATGAACATCGGTTTTTTACCGCAGAAACCGCCATTGTATACTGATTTGACGGTTCGTGAGTACCTTGCTTATTGTGCGGAGTTACGTTCCGTTGAACCGAGAAAGATAAAAGCAGCCGTAGACACGGCTATGGCCAAATGTGGTATCACTCATTTCAATAAACGTTTGTTGAAGAACCTGTCGGGCGGTTATCAACAACGCGTAGGCATTGCTCAGGCGATCATCCACAACCCTAAATTCGTGGTTCTCGACGAACCTACCAACGGTTTGGACCCGAATCAGATCCTCGAAATCCGAGAACTGATTAAAGAGATCGCTTACGATCGTTCGGTATTGCTGTCGACTCACATATTGTCGGAGGTACAGGCTACTTGCGATCATATCAAGATGATAGAGAAGGGTAACCTCGTCTTTTCAGGGACGATGGAAGAGTTTAACAATTATGTTCAACCCAACACTTTCGTCGTGGTAATGAAAAACCCTCCGGCAATCGAGATGTTGCGGGAAATACCGGGAATCGATCGGGTTGAAGAAGTCAGTCAAAACAGTTACCGTATGTGGTTTACCCGTGATAGTGACGTGACTCGCGAAGTGGTAGAGTTGAGTGTTTCCCGCGGTTGGGAGTTAAGCGAGATCACGGTAGAACGTAGCTCGTTGGATGAAGTATTCGCCCGCCTGTCCGGGAAAGTAAAGATGAATAGTCGTTTGTCATGAGAAAGATATACAAGATAGCGATAACAGAGTTACGTACTCTGTTTTATTCCCCGGTGGCATGGTTGATCCTGGTGATTTTCACCGTTCAGGCAGCTATGTCTTACACGGGTTTAATCGATACCATGTTGACACAACAGTTTTCCCGTCCGTTATGGTACAGTATCGTACGTGAGCTTTTTACACGAAGTTTCAGTCTTTACCCGACGATGCTTGGCAACCTTTACCTCTACATCCCTTTATTGACGATGGGGTTGATGAGTCGGGAGTACAGCAGCGGTTCCATAAAATTATTATATTCGTCACCGGTTTCGACGACTCAAATCGTTTTGGGGAAATACTTGTCGATGATGCTTTATAATTTGATTCTTGGAGGAATTTTGCTGGTATTTGTGTTCTTAACGGGTTTTAATGTTCCTAATTTTGACTACACGTTGGCTTTGAGTGGTGTTTTAGGGCTTTACCTTGTTGTTTGCGCTTACGCGGCGATCGGTCTTTTCATGTCCTGTCTCACCTCTTATCAGGTGGTGGCGGCAGTTTCAACACTTGCAGTCTTGGCTTTTTTAAATTACGTCGGCCGGTTGGGGCAGGATATCCCCCTTGTTCGGGATATCACTTACTGGTTGTCCATCCAGGGGCGTTCCTCGCAGATGATCGAGGGGCTAATCACGAGCGAGGACGTCTTGTATTTTCTGATCGTTATCGGTTTGTTCCTTTCTTTATCCGTGATTAAGATTCTCTCGGGTAAGAAACGTAATAAAGGTTTGATCGTGACCAGATACTTCGTTGTGACTTTTCTGGCTTTATTTTTGGGCTACCTGAGTTCCCGTCCCGTCTTCAAGTTTTATTATGACGCCTCGGCGACCAAGTTAAACACGCTGGCCCAGGCAAGCCGGGAGGTGATGGAGAAGATGGACGGAGGTTTGACGGTCACTACTTACGTTAACCTCCTGGAGAGTCATTACCTTTACGGTATCCCCTCGGGAGTGAACGGAGATAAAGATCGTTTTAAAGAGTACACTCGTTTCAAGCCCAGGATGAAGATGAAATACGTTTATTATTATAAGGACGTGAAGGACTCGAATAATTACCTGACCGAGCGTTTCTCTGGATTGACGGAGCGCCAGAAAGCGGAGAAGGTGGCGGTGGCTAATGACTTGAATATGAAAATGTTCTTAACACCTGAAGAACTTTCGCACCAGATCGATCTATCGGGAGAGAATTATCGTTTCGTTCGCGTGATCGAGCGAGACAACGGTCGGAAGACTTTCTTGCGTGTTTATGATGACGGTTACGTTTTTCCTAATGAGGCGGAGATTTCGACGGCAATGAAACGACTGGTGACAGATGTCCCGGTGGTGGCTTTCGTCGTGGGGCATGGCGAGCGTGATATACGCAAAGCCGGAGACCGGGATTATTATACCTTTGCGCAGAGCCCTACTTTCCGTCACTCGTTGATCAACAAGGGTTTTGATACGGAAGTGCTCGATTTATCGAAAGTCGGAGAGGTGTCGCCGGAGGTGGACGTTTTGGTTATTCCCGATCCATACACGGCTTTCTCGAGTGATGATATCGATAAATTGAATCGCTATATCGATCGCGGGGGTAATTTGGTCATAGCAGGAGAACCTGCCAAGCAGTCGATTATGAACCCGATTACGCGTATGCTGGGGGTAGAATTCATACCCGGAGAGCTTGTCCAACCGACGGGAGTTTATAATGATAATCTGCTGATTTGTCGATTCAATGAAGAGGGCGTGAACGTGATGACCTCTTATAAAAATTTGTTAAACCGTTACGGTATCGTGATGCCCGGCGCTTCAGCACTCTCTTTTGACACGACACGCGGTTTCCGGGTAGCACCTGTTTTGACGACCTCCGGGGAGGGGAGTTGGAACGAGCTCGAAGGTGGCGATAAGGCGGTCTTTAACCCCCGGGTTGGCGAGGTCCAGGGTGCTTACCCGACGATGCTTGCTTTAACGCGACAGGTCGGCGATCGAGAACAACGGATCGTGGTGTTGGGTGATGCCGATTGTATCAGTAACTCGGAGTTGTTGATGAATCGCATCGGTGTTCAGACGTCTAATTTCTCCTTGATTACGGGTATGTTCCGGTGGTTGAGTTACGGTGAGTTTCCGTTATCGATCACTCGTCCGGCGTTTAAAGACACGGTTCTGGAGTTGACACGCGAAGGAATGCCGCTGACGAGTTTATTATTGACATGGATATTCCCTGCCTTGTTCGTTTTGGGAGGAGTGGGTGTTTGGATGAAAAGAAGGTTGGGTTAAATAATATAGAATATGAGAAAAGTATTAAAAATAGCTGGAAATGAGTTAGGTGCTCTTTTTTACTCGCCTGTGGCTTGGTTTATATTGGTGATCTTCACAATCCAGACGGGTCTTACCTATATGGACCTTTTCAAATCTTGCGTGACGTCACAGTTTTTGAATGATGCTCCCGGCGAGGGTAGTTTGACGGGTGTGATCCTGGTCTCTTTAAGCGGTCTTTTTATCGTGGTGCAACAATATTTGTACCTTTACATACCCTTGTTGACGATGAGCCTGATGAGCCGGGAGTACAGCAGCGGTTCCATAAAATTGTTATATTCGTCACCGGTAACGGCAACCCAGATTATCACGGGTAAGTTTCTTTCGATGATGTTTTACGGTTTACTTCTGGTAGGTATTTTGTTCGTTTACATCTTGTTTTCCTGCCTGACGATTCCTCATTTCGATCTTTCGATGGCGTTTTCGGGTTTGTTGGGGTTGTATTTGTTGATCTGCGCTTACGCGGCAATCGGTCTTTATATGTCGAGTTTGACTTCTTATCAGATTGTAGCGGCAATGGGAACCTTAGCGGTACTGATCGTTTTGAATTTTATCGGTAGTGTCGGTCAGGATATCGGTTTCGTTAGAGAGATTACCTACTGGCTGTCGATTAAAGGGCGGGCTATGGTTTTTGTTAACGGTTTGATCTGTAGTGAAGACTTGTTCTATTTTCTTTTGGTCATTCTTTTTTTCTTGGCTTTGTCCATCATGAAGGTCGAATCTCATCGGGCCAAACGAAGTTGGGTCGTGTCTGTCGGGAGATACGTGGCGGTGGTTGCGGTGGTTGTCGGTTTGGGGTATTTGACTTCGCGCCCGACACTGCAATTGTATAAGGACATGACGGCTTGCCAGACGGAGACGGTGACGGAATCCACCCAGAAAATTCTGGAGCAGATCGACGGCGAAATTAAAATTACGACTTATGTAAATCTCTTGGGAACAAATTACATTTACGGTTTGCCGAGAGCGGAGAAAGGAGACATGGACCGTTTTAAACCTTACGTTCGTTTCAAACCGGATATAGAGATGTCTTATGTGCGTTACTATTTGCAGACAGCCCCCCTTCATGGTAAGCGATTCGCCGGTTTGGACGAACGCGGTGTAGCGGAGGAGTATGCGAAGATGGCGAAGGTTTCGTTAAAAGGTTTTATCTCTTCCGAAGAGATAAATAAACAGATCGATTTGCGTCCGGAGGGCTATCGTTTTGTTCGTTTGCTGGAGGCAGCAAACGGACGTAAAACGTTCCTGCGCATGTACAACGACCAGCTACAATTCCCGACGGAGACGGAGGTGGCGGCAGCGTTGAAACGTTTGGCCGTTGATGCGCCTAAAGTGGCTTGTTTGACAGGTCACGGAGAGCGTAGCACGAGCGGTTTCGGTGATCCTGATTATTACTCTTTTGCCAGTAACCTGACATTTCGTTATGCGTTAGTAAATCAGGGTTTTGACGTTTATGTTTACCAGATGAAAGAGGGAGAAGATATTCCTATCGAGTACGATATTCTTGTGATTGCCGATATGAAAAGTCCTTTTACCCCGGACGAGTTGTCCAAGGTTAGCCGTTACATCGAAAGAGGAGGTAACCTTTTGATCGCGGTAGAACCGGATCGTGTGGATTTGGTCCGTCCTTTGCTTTCGTTGTTTGGCGTAAGCTCGGTGCCCGGTGTATTGGTGCAACCGACATCAGATTTTAGTGCCGATTTGTTACAATGTCAGGTGACGGAAGAGGCAGCTCATATTTCTCGTGAATATGCCCGAATGTTAAAGAAAGGAGAACGAGTGACAATGCCTGGAGCTGTGGGGCTCGAGTATGACAATACCGCAGGTTATGCCTTTTTTCCCATCTTACGAACAATCGAAAAAGGTAGTTGGAACGAGTTGGAAACGAGTGATCTGATAAACGAGCAAGTGGTGTTGAATCCTGCTGCCGGTGAGTTCGAGGGATCTCATGTCACGGCTTTGGGTTTAAGCCGGAAGACGAAAGGCAAGGAGCAACGGGTAATAATTCTCGGGGATGCGGATTGTGCCAGTAACGCGGAGTTGATGATGATGCGCAAGGGAATCAATGCCTCGAACTACTCGTTGATTACGGAGAGTTTCCGTTGGTTGACAAATGGTGAATTCCCGGTAGAGATCGTTCGTGCGGATCCGAAAGATACAACGGTCGTTTTTCCTATCACGGACATCTTTTGGGTGAAGTTCTTTCTTCTGGGGGTATTCCCGTTATTGTTAATCGCTTGCGGGATCTTTATTAATTATTTGAGAAAAAGAGGCTAAATTGCTTAACTATAAATGAATTGTTATGAAACAAAAAATACTTTTTAAAGGCCTATCGTTAGCCGTCATGTTTTTTATGGGTTTCACTTCTGTCGTGATAGCTCAGAATCGCCAGGTAAAAGTAAAAGGCGAAGTTTGTGATCCGGAAATGAATGTCATTTTAGGTGTTCAGATCGTCGAGAAAGGAACGACGAACAGTACGATCACGGATTTGAGCGGGTATTTCGAGTTGATTGTTTCAGAGGAAGGAACGCTTTTGATTATCTGTAATGGTTATGTTACTCGTGAGATAAAAGTAAAGGATTTTTTAGCTGCACAGGGACATTATTTATTCATTACCCTTGTGGAAGAAGAGTTACCTGAAGAGCCGCTGATTCATTTTTATAATCGACTTGTTTGTTGTTTAGAAACAAAGCGCTAAAGAATATTGTGTAGTGTGTATACTGAGGCAGGCCTTAACCTTACAAAAAAACCAAAGGGGAAAAACGTTTTGTAGGGGAGAGGGTCTGCCTTTTGTATATAATTTCGAATAGAAAACGAATGAGTGAATACGTATCGGTTATTGTATTGCGAATGAATTATTACGGTACGATGGAGCAAATTTATTGGGAATCAATTAAAAATGGGTATTTCGTGCATATTTATAATAAAAATAAAATATTTACAGAAAATTTATTTTTTGTTTTTAAGTGAATTTAGTATGTAAAAATGTTGTTATATAGTGAGTTGACAATAAAGAGATGGGAGGTTTCAGAATAAATAGGGTAGTCGAGCAAAATTAACTATGATTTTTAGTTTGGATTTCAAATGAAGATACTTTATATTTGAAAAGTGTGTAACTAAAAATAAAATCATGAAATTACGTCTCATCTCTACATTCATCCGGCATAAAATCAATGCTTTAAGGAAGCGTTGGTTGTCTCGGGTGTTTGTCTCATTTTGGTTGATAGGAATTTTTTGTATTCCGTTTTTATTTCAGGAGGCCGGGCATGATAGGATTGGGTTATCTGTAAGTATTCTATTCTCTGATGCATTGTGTGGCCTTTTCTTGTATTTTATTAGGGTAAGAGGGAAGGTAAACGTGTCGAATTCTTTTCGAACGTATCCGATTAATGATGCAGATCCTTTTGGGGAGGGTTTGTCCGTTATTCTTTTACAGGTTGAAAAGAGAGCTAAGGTAATTGGAAGGATGGAGTAAAGCCGGGATGGATATGTTTGTAAGAATGCTATCCGATGTTTTGTGTTGAAAAAGGATAGGTAATATGACTGAAATTTAAATTGGAAATTATGAAATTGAATCTTATATTGACCGTAGCTTGCTATGAAGCGAAAGTGTTAAAAAGAAGTTGGTTATTGCGTTTATTCGCTTTATTGGCATTTGTCGGAATAACCGTTTTACAGATTATGACTCAGAGTTCGTGGAGTATAACGGAACACTATATGGTGGCCCTGCCTTCTTCCATGCCTTTCTTTAATGCATACTGGTTTAATTTGTTACAGGTTTTTTTGTTGGTCTTTATTGTGGCGGACCGCTTTAAAAGTGGAAAACACGTGGATACGACCGAATCTCTGCGTGTGCGTCCGGTGAGCAATACGGATTACTTGATAGGAATGGCAGGTGGAATTTTCTCCGTATTGGTAGTATTGAATGTCATCTCCATATTGATATCGTTGTCCCTTAATATTTTTGCCAGTGAGGCACCGGTAAACGTTTGGCTCTATTTCTTTTATTTGTTTACCCTAACCATTCCTTCTTGCCTGTTTATCTTGGGAGTGTCTATTTTGATCTACTCATGGATAAAAAATGCCATGCTTGCTTTGTTGGTATTGTTGGTAGCGGTTGGATTGGTTTATGTTTTTATTCCTTCTGCCGGATATGGTATATTTGATCTTTTTGCCCGGGAAATGCCCAATATGTTTTCGGAACTGACCGGGCATCCCGAAATAGGATCTTATCTTTTACAACGTTTGACCTATGTCGTTTGGGGTGTGGGATTACTGGGATTTGCCATTGTATCGTATCCTCGAATTCCAAATGGAAAAAAAGGAAAATTGAAATTATGCAGCGGACTTATCCTGTTATCGGGTATATTAATCGGAGGGATCTTCGTCGGGGCGAAAGAGGCCGACAGGCGTTTTCGGAAGCATATGGTGGAAACTTTTGAAAAGTACAGCGCGCGAGACCGGCTCTATTTATCCGATGCAGAGATTGCTTTCGAGCAATCGGGTACTACCATGTCGGTGAAGAGTAAATTAACCGTCCAAAATAAGGAGAATCATCCGGTATCGGAGATCGTTTTATTCTTAAACCCGGCCTTGCGCATCAAAGAAATTCGGGGAGAGAGCGGTGAAGCTATTTCTTATCGTCGGGATGGTCAAGTCGTTATTTTGGAAAAAAACTTGGCACCGGAAGAAGAGTTTTCTCTCCAAGTGGATTACACGGGAAAGATAGATGACCGGGTATGTTATCTGGATATTTCCGATGAGGAATATTACGATAACCGTTGGATTACGAATATTTTTTGCTTCGGTAAACGATACGCTTTTTTAGAGAAGGATTATACGTTGCTGGAGCCTGAAGTGTTGTGGTATCCGGTAACAGAACCTCCTGTTCATTGGGTGCATCCTTATTCTACGGGGAAAAATTATACGAATTATGTTTTAAATGTAATTCATAGGGATAAACGTACCGTGATTTCGCAAGGAAATCGAAAGGTATCCGGTGATACTATCCGTTTCGAAAATTGCGATAAATTGACAGGAATCAGCTTATGTATGGGAGATTATACCCACAAATCATTGACCGTGGATTCAGTAAGCTTAGATCTCTATTTTTATCGCGGGGAAAACTATTTTAGAGCTCCTTTTGTCAGCATTAAGGATTCGCTTCCCTCTTTGGTCAAGCAAACGAGTGAGTTGATGGCAACTAAATGGGGGCATCCTTATCTTTATGATAGACTCTCTCTTTTGGAAGCTCCCGTGTCGTTCGCTACTTACATACGGGGATGGAGTAAAAAGAGTAATTACGTGCAGCCGGCTATGGTATTCGTTCCCGAACGAGGGATAACTATACCTGAAATCGCAAATCAAATGGCGAAGATGTATGAAAGAATAAAAAGAGTAAAAAAGAATTTGAATAATACAGGACAAGCTCCTTATGATGAAGAATGGACAATGCGTAGTTTTATCGATTGTGCACAAAGTGTGTTTGTATTTCCCGGTTCTGAATTTGTGAAGGTCGATTTCGATTTGTTAAGAGGAAAACAGGATTATAGCGGAACGCCCGTAACGACGAAGGTGGGAGTCGGAAATAAGCATATTCTCTCCTCTTTATTTCAGGATAACAGGTGTGTCGTTCTTTCTAAGGAGATCCCTATAGCCGGACAAATATTCGATGAGTTTCAGATACTGTTATCTCCGGCTTACAAGACGGCGAATACCGCTAACCACTCGCCACAAAACGAGATGCGCGTACTCGATTATCTTTCTGAACATAGTTTGGAGGATGCCGCAACAGATCCGTCCCTCTCTTCGGATATGTTTAAACTACTGTTGCTGAAGAAATGCAATTACTTGTATGAATTGATTATGGTGGATATTCCTGAGCGTTCATTGCAGGCTTTTATGGAAGAATTTATGACTAAATATCGTTATCAACAAGTTACCTTCGAACAGTTTATGAAAGAGTTCGAAGAGCGGTTCGATTATAAGTTGGGCGAGGTATTTGATGAATGGTACAGGAATAAAGGATGTTCTTATCTGGAAACTAAAGATATCGGGGGGTATAAAGTAGAACAAGGGGAGTACGAAGGTTATGCGGTTCATTTTAAGTTGTATAATCCTGGAAAGTCCGATATTTTGATCTCGGCTACGGCGAGTGCGAATTGGCTCAAAAATGCTCGCGGGTATTGGGAGAAAAGATTCGTTTTGCCGGCGGGAGAGGCTTTGGAGGTACATATACCGTGTGACGACGTTCCTGGACTGGTTTCGATAACTCCGAGTATAGTATTGAATCAGCCGGCAGCGGTCACGATTATGTTGCCGGACGAATTAGAGGTAATTCGTGATTCTACGCGGGGACTATTTCCGATCAGTCCGGAGCTTTTCCAGCCCGATCCGAATGTCATTGTCGTAGATAATGAAGACGAGGGCTTTTCTTTATTTGATTCGAGCGGGAAACGGATAGCGGAGAAAAGAGATAGGAGGGATACCGGTTACGAGGAGTTGAAGGGTGGTCATCGTTGGACTTATATTATAAGACAGGGATTTTACGGGAAATATATCGCGAGTGCTTATTATAAAAAAGCCGGAGATGGAAAGGCCATGGTCGAATGGAAAGCGAACCTTCCTAAACGGGGAAAGTATGAACTGTTTATTTATAATGTAAGCGGAGGGAGTAATATAATAAGTGTTAATAAGGGAATAACACAATATTATACATTGTATTTCGGGGATAAGAAGGAGGAGATAGAATTTAATGCACGGAGAGAGATAAGTACTCCATGGGTTTCCGCCGGCACATTCTTTTTCGATAAAGGAGAGGTAAGACTGGTGATGAATGATAAATGCGATGTGGACCTCGTGTATGCCGACGCAGTGAAATGGGTATATGTAGGGGAGGAATAAAGTTCGGATTTTATAAACGGATAACCGGTTGCCTGAAAAGGGAACCGGTTATTTGTTTTCAAGAATCTTCTTGTTGAGAACCGAAATTTTATAAGGTGTTGTATATAAATATGATGAATCGTTATACCGTATGAGAAAAGACCATAGAGGAATAGTTGGGAGAGTGCGAATAAGTGTCTACTTTAGTCAAAAATTTAATAACGTATTAAAAGATGGATTATCTTTTAATTGATTAATCGGAATGAAAATGAAAACAGAAATGCAAGAATTCATGGACGCCTTAAAGGCAAGGACTCCGGGAGAACCCGAATTCCATCAAGCGGTAGAAGAGGTTATTGAAACCGTATGGGATACCTATCAGGCTAATCCTAAATACAAGGCTAATAAAATATTGGAGAAAATGGTAGAACCCGAAAGAGTGATTATGTTCCGGGTGCCCTGGATCGACGATAAAGGAGAGGTACAAATCAACCGGGGCTATCGGGTTCAATTCAATAGTGCAATCGGACCTTATAAAGGGGGAATTCGTTTTCACCCGGCAGTAACGCTCGGTACGTTAAAATTTCTGGGTTTCGAGCAGACTTTTAAAAACTCTTTGACAACTCTTCCCATGGGGGGAGGTAAGGGGGGATCGGACTTTAACCCGAAAGGAAAATCTGATAACGAAGTGATGCGGTTTTGTCAAAGTTTTATGACAGAACTCTGTAAATACATCGGCCCTGATACGGATGTTCCGGCAGGGGATCTTGGCGTAGGCGGACGCGAAGTCGGGTATATGTTCGGGCAATACAAGAGAATCCGTAACGAATTTACCGGAGTTTTGACCGGGAAACCCTTTGAGTTCGGTGGCTCTCGGGTACGTCCGGAGTCTACGGGATACGGTACGGTTTATCTCGCGCAACATGTGTTGGCTTCCAAGGGAGAGAAGATTGCCGGTAAGGTTGTTGCTCTTTCCGGTTTCGGTAATGTTGCCTGGGGGGCAGCTCAGAAATTGGTTCAGTTGGGGGCTAAGGTTATTACGGTCTCGGGCCCTGACGGATATATCTACGATGAAAAGGGATTGGACCAGGAGAAAATTAACTATTTGCTTGAACTGCGGGCAAGTAATAACGATGTCGTAGAGCCGTATGCGAAAAAATTTGGAGCTCGGTTCAAAGCCGGTAAAAAACCTTGGGAGGTTAAATGTGATATCGCTTTTCCTTGTGCGATCCAGAATGAGCTTAATGGAGAGGATGCCAGACAGTTGGTTGCTAACGGTTGTCGACTAATTGTAGAAACCTCAAATATGGGATGTACTCCGGAGGCCATACATTATGCTAATGAACATATTACTTTTGTTCCCGGAAAGGCGGCTAATGCCGGCGGTGTGGCAACTTCCTGTTTAGAAATGAGCCAGAATGCCATGCATTACAGCTGGACCGCCGAGGAGGTAGATGCCAAATTATCACAGATCATGAAAGATATTCATGATACCTGTCTCAAATACGGCAGGGAAGGAGATAAGGTGAATTATGTGAAAGGAGCTAATATCGGAGGTTTTATCAAGGTCGCAGAAGCCATGTGTGCCCAGGGACACGTATAATTTGTAGATTGAAGAATCGTTTATATTGAATATTGTTGGGAACAAGCGGTCGATACGACCGCTTGTTTTGTTTCGATGGAAAATTTTAAACCTTTTATTTCATTCTACGTTTGATAAGGTATGAATTTGATAAGATAATAATGAAAAGAGATAAGAAAAAATATTCGTTACCCGAAGAGGAACGAGACAATCGTTATTCGAAAAGCGATGATGCCCTGAATGCCGAATACAATGAGATTCTGGAATCTATTTTGGAGAACAATGATGAAGATGCGAAGGATAACATGTCTGATTATATGGATGAATTGAGGGAAGAATCTGCTGCTCTGGATGATTTTGAGAAGCAATCATAGAGGTTATTTTGCGAATGCTCCCAAACCGAAGAGGGCAAAATCATAACGGATCGGATCGACGGGGTCGAACTCCCGAAGACGGCAAGTTAATTCAAGTACCGCTTGTCGATCGTTTTGCGATCGAGTTAAAAGTCCTAATTGTCTGCTGACATTTCCGGTATGCAAGTCCAATGGAATAAGAAGGGCGGAAGTAGGGATCTCCTTCCATAATCCGAAATCAATTTCATCCCGACGGACCATCCAGCGCAGGAACATATTAATCCGCTTGGCTGCAGATCCCTTTTCTACGTTGGCAATATGACGCAGAACTCTGGGATCCGCCGGAGAAGACGTAAATATCGCGTGCCATTCCGCCAATACGTCGAACATATCCGGATGTTGTCGGTAAGCTCGGGAAAACAGACCCTCTAATCCACCGTAATATTTATAAATGCGGGATAGTGATTTGAAAAAGTAGATACAATCGTAATCATTGAAAGTGCGGTGCTTAAAACCGGATAAACAGGAGTAATCGGCATCCGTCGCATGGAGGACAAAGTCGTAGGGAGCGTAATCCACTCGTTTCATCAACTCTTTGCATTTTTTGATAATAGTCGGTCGTTGACCCCAGGCTAATGTGGCTGCCATGAATCCGGCAATTTCAATGTCTTCCTTTTCCTCAAAAAGTTTAGGGATTTGGATGGGATCCGTTTCGATAAAAAAATCGGATCTGCAATACTCAATGTATTTCTCGTCAAGAAGTTGTTTAAGTGCAGACATAGTTGAAATTATTTTCAGTTTTTATTAATCGCTCAATCACCTAATCGCTCAATCACTTAATCACTCAATCACTTAAATCTTCTCCCCTCTCAGCATCTCCCGTTTTCCCGGGGGACCGGGAAGGCGTTTCAGTTTAAATCCGAGATTGCGGAGGGCTCTTTTCACGGTTCCTTTCACACAATAGGTTGTAAGAATTCCTTCCGGTTTTAATGCTTTGTAAAACTTGGCGAACATATCTTCCGTCCACAAACGGGGCTGTACGTCGGGGGCAAAGGCGTCAAAAAAGACAATATCGAAATATGCTTGGAAGTTGACTTCTTCAAAATCTGCCTTGTGTTTATGGAGCGTGAAATAGGGCGTGACGACAACATCCTCGTTCCAGGGGGTATTATGTAATCGTGCGAATAAAGATGCGTTTTCCGGAGCGAAATGATCCGGATAATTAAGTTGTTCCACTTCGTCAGGGGTCAGCGGATATTTTTCAAAGGTATGGAATACCACGTTCCTTTGATTTTCACGGGCCTCCATAAGTGTCAGAAAAGCGTTTAACCCGGTTCCGAATCCGGCTTCCAGGATACGGATATTCTTTTGACCGTAATGGACTATTCCGGCTTTAATAAATACGTGAATCGATTCCTGTATCGCACCGTGAATAGAATGATAGGGCTCATTCAAATCAGGTATATACAGGGTATTGCTGCCGTCTTCCGTCGTGATGATTGCTCTATCCATCCTTTAGCACAACTCTTGACGCAGAAGATTTGCGAATTCGATGACATCATTTTCCGTGGTGTCGAACGAACAAACCCATCTCACTTCGGCGGCGTCTTCATCCCATACGTAAAAAAAGCATTCATTTTGAAGTTTGGAGATTTTTTCTCTCGGAATAATGGCGAAAATTTCATTCGCTTCCACTTTTTGCGTGATGTTTACGGAGGGTATCTGTTCTGCGGCATTGGCCAGTTTTTGTGCCATGGCATTGGCATGAGCCGCTGATTTCAACCATAAATTATCTTTTAACATGGCGGAGAACTGGGCGGCAATAAAGCGGGATTTAGAGTGTAATTGCATCAATTGCTTCCGGATATACTTAACCTCTTTCGACATTCGTGTATTGAAAAAAATGACGGCTTCCCCGAACATCATACCGTTTTTGGTTCCACCGAAACTTAACACGTCAATCCCCACTTCTTTGGTTATACTGGCCGCGGTGCATCCCAGATAGGCTACGGCATTGGCTAATCGGGCTCCGTCCATGTGGACATACATATCGTGGGCATGGGCGAAATCGCAAATTTCTTTCAACTCCTCATGCGTGTAGACGGTTCCGAGTTCCGTGCATTGGGTTAAAGAGATTATTTTCGGTTGGGAGTGATGTTGATCGTCGAATCCATGCATATGGTTATGAATCAGTCCCAAGGTGAGTTTCCCGTCATACGTCGGAACGGTTAACAGTTTACTTCCGGTCTGTTTTTCGATAGCCCCGCACTCGTCCACGTTGATATGGGCTGTTTCTGCACAAATGATGGCATTATACGAATGTGCGAATGCCGAGAGGCTCAAAATATTGGCTCCCGTTCCGTTGTAAACGAAATAGACGTCTATATCGTCTCCGAACAATTGTTTGAAATCTTTAACGGCTTTCTCCGTGTATTTGTCTTCCCCGTAGGAGTGTTGATGTCCGAAAGCCGATTCTTCCAGTGCTTTGAAAACTTCCGGTAATACTCCGGAGAAGTTGTCACTACCGAAACCTCTAAGTCCCATGAATAGAAATTGAATTAAATGGTTAAAGGAAAATGATCCGAACGAACGGAATATAAAAAGACTACCTCAAAACAGATTTGAGGTAGTCTCTGATATTGAATTATCCCAAGAAAGACAATAATATACCGGCGGCTACGGCAGAACCGATAACTCCGGCGACGTTGGGTCCCATGGCATGCATCAGCAGGAAGTTACCCGGGTTGGCTTCCTGGCCTACGTTTTGTGATACGCGGGCAGCCATCGGAACGGCGGAAACTCCGGCGGAACCGATCAACGGATTGATCTTGTTTTTGGTAAACAAGTTCATGAATTTTGCAAGTAAAACTCCACCGGCACTACCGATACTGAAAGCCAGAATACCGATAACCAGAATAGCCAGTGTCTGGAAATTCAGGAAAGCGGCGGCAGTCGTAGTCGCTCCGACGGAAATTCCTAAAAATATCGTACAGATATTCATCAATTCGTTTTGAACCGTTTTGCTCAAGCGTTCGACCACACCGCATTCGCGCATCAGGTTACCCAGCATCAGACATCCGATTAGAGGAGCAGCAGAGGGTAAGAGTAACGATACGAAGATGGTTACGACGATCGGGAATACGATTTTCTCTTTTTTGGAGACTTTACGCAATTGTTGCATTACAATTTCCCGTTCTTTCTGGGTTGTCAGAGCTTTCATGATCGGCGGTTGGATCACGGGAACCAAGGCCATATAGGAATAAGCCGCTACCGCGATAGGGCCAAGTAACCCCGGAGCCAGCTTAGACGTCAGGTAGATGGCCGTAGGGCCGTCGGCTCCCCCGATAATACCTATGGAGCCTGCTTCCGCGTAAGTGAATCCGAGTGCAAGGGCTCCCAAGAATGTTGCGAAGATTCCGAGTTGGGCTGCCGCACCTAACAGAAAACTTTTAGGATTCGCCAATAGCGGACCGAAATCCGTCATTGCCCCGACACCGATAAAAATGATACAGGGATAAATCCCTAATTTTACTCCTAAATAAATGTAATCCAGCAAACCTACATTATTGTAGTTTGCGAAATTGCCCCAATGTACGTGTCCTCCTTCAAAGAGTTCCGGATGGTATAGTCCTGCCCCGGGCAAGTTCGTCAGCAACATCCCGAAAGCGATGGGTAACAACAACAAGGGCTCGAATTTTTTAACAATGGCTAAATAAAATAGTACGCAAGCTACGACTATCATGACCAGACATAACCAGTTCCCGGAATAGAGATGTGCAAATCCTGTGTCATTTAAGAATTTGGTCACTTTTTCTCCCATATCGATCTCTTCTGCTCCGGCAGCAAAGGGTATGATAAATATTCCGAGTAATAAGGCTATCTTTAACAGGTATTTTTTTACTTGTTTCATTTTCAAATGTTTTACGGTAATTAAGCCAATTCAACAAGTGGGTCGTCCTGTGAAACACTCTGACCTACGGTAACATGAATTGTTTTCACTTGGCCGTCGCTACTTGCCACGATGTTATTTTCCATTTTCATGGCTTCCATCACAAGCAGGCAATCTCCGCGTTTCACCTGACTGCCGACTTTAACACTGATTGCGGATATCGTACCGGGAAGCGGTGCTTTAATCGTGTTGGTTTTGTTGGACGCCGTATTTTGCGCCGGACTCTTGTACGTGGTCGATGTCGGTATTGCCGCGGGCTTGCGGGGTACGGCGGTAGGAGCAACCGTATTCCTACTTTCGTAAGTTACGTCATAAGATATCCCGTTCACCTCAACCGTGGCCTTGTTATGGTCCGTTATATTGACAGTTACGTCGAAGTTATTTTCGTCTATGGTGATTTTGAATTTATTCATAATCTGTTTATTTTACTTATTAAGATTTCTCATGCCATAAATTTTAGAGCTCCACGGAGAATAACGTTTTTCAACCTCTTCGATCGTGATTACATGAGGCTCTTCGTCATGAGAGTTAAAATATAGATGCATAGCCATGGCAACGGCAGCTTGTTCGTGTGGGGTCGGATGGGTATCCGTCGTCACAACTGTTTTTTCCGGTTCTTGAACCGCTTTGGTGGCATGATCTTTCACTTGATTCGCGATCCTGGTCTGTAAATTAATGATCCAGATCAAAAGAACCAATAATAGAAACACTGTCAGCATTCCCACACCTGTAATGAGGAGAGCATAACCCCAGTTTATTGCTAATGTGATCATATGGCTTACAACGGTATATTTGAATGTTTCTTCATCGGGTTAACGATGCGCTTGGTCTGTAAAGACTGGAAAGCGCGGATAATGCGGAAACGCGTATTACGCGGGTCGATGACATCGTCGATGTATCCGTATGAAGCGGCTTTGTACGGGTTTGCGAAGGCCGTGTTGTATTCCTCTTCTTTTGTGGCGACGAACTTAGCTTTTTCCTCCGGATCGGAGATGGCGGCTAACTCCTTGCCATACAACACTTCAATGGCACCCTTGGCTCCCATAACGGCGATTTGTGCCGTCGGCCAGGCGTAATTGAAATCTCCCCGCAATTGTTTACACGACATCACGTCGTGAGCACCACCGTAGGATTTCCGTAAAGTAATGGTTACTTTCGGTACGGTTGCCTCGCCGTAAGCAAACATGAGTTTTGCCCCGTGGGTGATGATACCGCCGTATTCTTGCATGCGTCCCGGTAAAAATCCCGGTACGTCAACCAAGGTTAACACGGGAATGTTGAAACAGTCGCAGAAACGCACGAAGCGGGCTGCTTTGCGGGAGGCTTCGATGTCAAGTACTCCGGCGTAGAAATTCGGCTGGTTAGCGATTACACCGACGGAACGTCCTCCCATGCGGCAGAATCCGACAATGATATTCCGTGCATAACGTTTGTGAACTTCCAGGAATTTTCCGTTGTCCACGATGGCTTCGATAACATCCATCATGTTATACGGTAAATTCGGGTTATCGGGTATCAACTCGTTTAACTGGTCTTCCAAACGATCGATCGGATCATTGCATGGAACGATCGGGGTTTCTTCCAAGTTGTTAGAAGGCAGGTAAGAGAGCAAATCGCGGATAATAGCGATTCCCTCTTCCTCGTTTTCTGCCAGGAAATGAGAAACACCGGATTTCGTTGAATGAACTTCCGCACCTCCTAATTCTTCGGTCGTGATGTCTTCTCCTGTTACGGTTTTTACTACCTTCGGACCGGTTACGAACATATAAGATGATTGATCGGTCATCAGAATGAAGTCCGTCAACGCGGGAGAATACACGGCTCCTCCGGCACAAGGACCGAATATGGCGGAGATTTGCGGAATTACTCCCGACGCCAGGA
This sequence comes from Sanguibacteroides justesenii, assembly GCF_003204205.1. NCBI lineage: Bacteria > Pseudomonadati > Bacteroidota > Bacteroidia > Bacteroidales > Porphyromonadaceae > Sanguibacteroides > Sanguibacteroides justesenii. The sequence continues at coordinate 287,818 of NZ_QJPL01000004.1, read as the reverse complement.
TGTTCCGTTCGAAAATTTCGGCGTATCCGGCTAAAGAGTTAACACCTTCTTGAATACGGGCACCGCCTGAGTCGTTCAATCCGATAATAGGAGCTCCCACGGTCATGGCTTTATCCATCACCTTGCAGATTTTTTGAGCTAACGTTTCGGAAAGTGCTCCACCGAAAACCGTGAAGTCTTGAGCGAAAACAAATACGAGACGTCCGTCAATTGTTCCCTGACCGGTCACCACGCCGTCTCCCAAAAACTTGGTTTTTTCCATGCCGAAATTATAGCAACGGTGTGTTATGAACATATCGAACTCTTCGAAACTGTTTTCATCCAGCAACATGGCGATTCTTTCTCGGGCGGTATATTTCCCTTTCTTGTGCTGGGATTCTATTCGCTTTTCCCCTCCGCCAAGTCTCGCCTGGGCTCGTAATTCGATTAACTCTTTGACTTTATCTTGATTGGTCATAGTATCAAAATTTATATAGGCTGATTATCTGAAAAAATTATTTTGTCCCGCAAAGTTCCGTCAATACTCTGAACGTTGATTTCGGGTGAAGGAATCCGATTCTTAGTCCTTCTGCACCTCCGCGGGGTGCTTTGTCGATTAGCTGACAACCTGCAGCTTGTGCATCGTTCAATGCGGTTTGAACATCTTCAACGGCGAAAGCTATGTGGTGCATACCGCCTCCGTTTTTTTCCACGAATTTACCGATAGGGCCTTCCGGATCAGTCGACTCCAGTAATTCAATTTTTGTCTGTCCCACTTTGAAGAAGGCCGTTTTTACTTTTTGATCTTTTACTTCTTCAATTGCATAGCATTCTAATCCCAATACTTTTTCATAAAATGGAATGGCTTCATCCAAACTGGCAACGGCAATGCCAATGTGCTCGATATGAGTTGGTTTCATCGTGATAAAATTTAATTAATTAGATATTATGTTTAATCTTAATTTGTTTTCCACACATATTTTTAGAACTTTTTGTCTGCTAAAAATACAAGGTGCGAAATTACTGATTGTTATTGCGATTTTCAAACAATTTGATGTTGATTATTCTTAAAAAACGATGTTTAGAATCGTTTTAAATAAACTGCAAAAAATCAATGGTTTCCTTCTGTAACTCTTTACTTGATAAATACGTAAATCTTAAAAAATGAAATAAAAAATAAGAGATCATGAGTAGACAGAAATTAGTTGTTTTTATTATGGCGATCATCGGAATGATAGCTACTTTTTTACCTTGGTACGAAGTAAACCTTTATGGTTCGATTATGGGATATCAGTCGGCGGGTTGGTTCACGTTCATTATGTTTGCCGTCGCTTTTTTATTGGGGCTGAGGGGAAAATTGAGAGAAGATATGGGTGTGGGTTGGGTATACATCGGTTCGGGTTTCAGTTTGGCCGCGGCTTTTGTGGTGTTATGGCGCATTATCGTTATTTATTTGGATAAGGAGGGGGCTGCGACGACATTGACCGGGGAGATGATGGCGGAGGAGGTACGGGTTTTGTATGGCGCTTATCAGGTAGTCATTGCCGGAATATGTCTTCCTTTCGGGGCATTTCTTTTTCAGCGGAAAAAATGAAGAAAATAAATAAATTCCGGGATCGGGGGACTTGGAGAGTTAAAGAAGAACTCAATTCCCTGATCCCGGAATGGTTGTGTTTAAAAAGAGAGGAATTTGTGATTTTGGAAATAAATTTTTTCATCTATTAAAAAAAATCAGTACCTTGTCGTCTCATTTCTGACGTTGAAAATTATTCATTAAAATAACAATAAGATATGTTTGATAAAAGCGTGTATGTTAGTAGAAGAAAGCGACTTATCGAGAAAATGAGTAGCGGTTTGATACTTATTCTCGGTAATGGAGAAGCCCCTGCGAATTATACGGATAACACCTATAAGTTCAGACAGGATAGCTCGTTTCTTTATTTTTTCGGGTTGAATTTGCCCGGTTTTGCCGGGGTGCTGGATGTAGATTCCGGTAAAGAGTATATTTTCGGGAACGATGTGGATATGGACGATATTATCTGGATGGGCCCCCAACCGACCGTGAAAGATATGGCCGCTGGTGTCGGAGTCGCTGATACGGCACCTTTTACCAAATTAGCTGATTGTTTGAAGGAGGCGATAGCTGCCGGACGCAAAATTCATTTCTTACCTCCTTATCGGTATCGAAATAGGATTATTTTGGAGGATTTGCTGGGCATTCATCACTCTTTGGTGAAGAGTTATGCTTCGTTAGAGTTGGTTAAGGCTGTTATCTCCTTGCGTTCCGTGAAAGAACCGTGTGAGATTGATGAAATTAACCGGGCTTGTAACATCGGATACGAAATGCACGTGACAGCGATGAAACACGCTCAACCGGGAGTGAAAGAACAGTACATTGCCGGCTTGATCGAAGGTATTGCCGCTTCTTACGGTAGTATGGTCTCTTTCCCGGTTATTTTATCTCAAAATGGAGAGACCTTGCATAATCATGACCACAGTAAGATATTGACGGAAGGACGCATGATGCTGACGGATGCCGGGGCCGAATCGGTTATGAATTATTGTTCGGATTTTACGCGTACCGTACCTGTCGGAGGAAAATTTAACCAGAGGCAAAAAGAGATTTATAATATAGTACTGGCTTGTAATAATAAGGCCATGGAAATTGCCCGTCCGGGAGTGACTTATCAATATGTACACCTGGAGGCCTGCAAGGTATTGGCCCAGGGGTTGAAGGATCTCGGATTGATGAAAGGAGATGTGAATGAGGCGGTTGCTGCCGGTGCGCATGCCTTGTTCATGCCTCACGGTTTAGGTCATATGATGGGGTTGGACGTGCATGATATGGAAGATTTGGGGCAGATATACGTAGGATACGATGAGGTTACCCGTCCGATTAACCAGTTCGGTGCTTCTTCTTTACGGATGGGAAGAATGTTACAACCGGGTTTTGTTATTACGGATGAACCGGGTTGTTATTTTATTCCGGCTTTGATTGATCAGTGGAGAGCACAAGGCATGCATGAAGATTATTTAGTGTATGATAAGATCGAAGCTTATAAAGATTTCGGGGGTATTCGTTTGGAGGACGATATCCTAATCACGGAAAACGGTTGTGAATGCATGGGAGATCGTCGTGCTCCGATTACCGTTGAAGAAGTCGAAAATACTATGCAAATGTAAATTTAAAATCGTATAATATGAAGTTTGTTATATCAAGTAGCACTTTTCTTTCTCGGTTGCAAGCGGTGAGTCGCGTCATTAGCGGAAAGCCTGCTCAGCCGATTCTGGATAATATTTTATTGGTGGCTAAAGACAATAGGTTGTATGTTACCGCATCCGATAAAGAAACTACCATGGAAGCCCGTGTAGAGTTGGAACAATTGGAGATTCCCGGTAGTATTACCATTCCTGCTAAATTATTGTTGGATATATTGAAGGAGTTTCCGGAACAACCCTTGACTTTTGATATCAATGAGGCGACTCATAAAGTAACAATTATTTCCGACAAGGGCGAGTTTTCCGTGATGGGAGAGAGTGCGGAGGATTATCCGGTACAATCCGGTTTGGATGAAAATTCGGTCGCGTTAGTAACCAATTGCGGCATGTTGTTAGAAGGGATCTCCAAGACCGTTTTTGCAACGGCGAACGACGATCTCCGTCCGGTGATGAACTGCATCCTGATTGAGATGAACGCCGAAAATTTCACTTTTGTCGCTTCTGACGCTCATAAATTGGTACGATACAAGCGTTTCGATGCTCGCACGGATGGAGAGCAACGGGCTTTGATCCTGCCGAAAAAACCCTCTTTATTATTGAAGAATATTCTACCGAAAGATGATAGCGAATTGAAAATGCAATTCAATGAAAAAATGGCCTGTTTCATTTTCGGAGATTACAAGATGATATGTACTCTTGTGGAGGGACGTTTCCCTAATTATAATTCGGTTATTCCTCAAAATAATCCCAAGAAAATTATTATTGAGAAGAAAGAGTTGTATAATACCCTGAGAAGGGTCTCCGTGATGGCTAATCAAGCCAGTAATTTGGTGAAATTCGATTTGACAAGAGGTTCGATGGTTATCTCGGCTCAGGATGTGGATTATGCTATGTCCGGACACGAAACGATCTCGTGCCAATATGACGGAGAGGAGATGGCAATCGGGTTTAAATCTCCTTTCGTGTTGGAAATCTTAGCTAATTTGAATACGGAATATTTTGTATTGGAGTTATCGGATCCGAGTCGTCCCGGTCTCTTCCTGCCTTATGAAAGCGATAATCAGGATGAGGATTTATTGATGCTATTGATGCCGATGATGGTATAATAGCTTATTTGAAATTTAAATTGGAAGTTTGTGAAGTTAAAACTGACCTGCCCGATCGTTTTCTTTGATTTGGAAACGACGGGTATTAACATCGCCAAGGACAAGATTGTTGAAATATCTGTTTTGAAAATTCACCCTAATGGGAAAGAGGAACAGAGGACCCTCCGGATTAATCCGGAGATGCATATACCAGAACAAGCGACAGCGATTCACGGTATTAAGGACGAAGATGTAAAGGATTGTCCTGTTTTTAAGGAAGTAGCCAAAGAGTTGGCCCGTTTTATTGAAGGATGTGATCTGGGAGGATATAATTCGAATCGTTTTGATATTCCTCTGCTTGCAGAAGAGTTTTTGAGGGTGGGAGTGGATTTTGATATGCGGAGACGCAGATTTGTGGATGTACAAACTATTTTTCATAAGATGGAACAACGTACGTTGAGTGCGGCTTATCGTTTTTATTGTGATAAGAATTTGGAAGATGCACATACCGCTGCGGCGGATACCTTGGCTACTTATGAAGTATTGCAATCTCAATTGGAACGTTATGAGGGGCAGTTGGAAAATGATATTAATTTTTTGAGTAAATTTTCGTCGCAAAGTAATAATGCGGATTTCGCCGGTTTTATCGTGTATGATGAGAATGGGGTTGAGGTATTTAATTTTGGAAAAAATAAGGGAGTTCCCGTACTTCAGGTGTTGAAAGAGCAACCGGGGTATTTTGCCTGGATGCTGAATAGTGAATTTCCATTGTATACGAAAAAAATATTGACTGAAATTAAATTAAAAAGTGCCGGATTAATGAAGTGATTCGTATGAATAGTATAGAATACGTATAATTAGTAAAAAACGTTCGATGGCACTATCGAACGTTTTTTATTTCAAAATGTGTATAGATGAACTTTTTATGGTTTATTTCGTATTGTATATATTTGGGTGAAATCTTTATCTGAATTTTTGCTTTATTTCGTTAATTGGGATTCTGGCATGGAAGTTGTAAAGACGTAGCCCTTGTAGTAAAGAAATGGATTAATAACTAATAATAATTTGTTTTATGAGGTGTAAATGGGCAATTGTAGGTTTATACGTACTTCTGGGCATCTCTTGTAAAGGGAAAAAGGATAATGCGGCTCCCGATATTATCCGTCCAGTGAAGGTTGTAAAAGTAGAATCGTTAGATGCTATCAATAAGGTGTATACGGGGATCGTTGAGGCGGAAGAATATAGCAATCTGGCTTTTAAAGTATCGGGTCCGTTAATTGAAATGAACGTGGAAGAGGGACAGAAAGTAAAGAAGAATCAAATCATCGCACGGGTAGATCCCTTGGATTATCGGTTACAATACGAAGCGAATAAGGCTGCCTATTTGACGGCCAAATCTCAATTGGAGCGAAATAAGAAATTATTGGCTATGCAAGCCATTTCCAAACAAGATTATGAGATAGCTGAGGCGAATTACATTAAAGGAAAATCGGCTTATGAAACTTCACAAAATACATTGGAGGATACGAAATTGAGAGCTCCTTTCGACGGGTTCGTGGAAAAAAAATTCGTGGAGAATTATCAGAAAGTGATGCCGGGAGAGTCTATTATAAAATTGGTGAATCCCCGCAAATTAGCTGTCAGTTTTACCTTACCGGAGACAAGTGTGGATTTGACTCGGGTACCGATGACGGTAACGGTTGAGTTTGATACTTATAAAGGGATTTGGTTTAAAGCCCGAGTAAAAGAGTTTATCGATGCTTCTCCTGACGGGACGGGTATTCCTGTAAAATTGTCCATTGACGATTCTCGTTTTTCCAGGGATATACATACTATTTATCCCGGGTTCTCCTGTAAAGTTAACTTGAAGATCGAAACGGCAGTAGCAGGTAGTTATATCGTGCCGATGAGTGCTCTTTTTAAGGATTTGAACACGGGTAAAACATGCGTGTGGTTATACAACGCGACTTCGGAGACGGTAAAGAGTCAGGCGGTGGAAATCGGACAATTGATCGGTAATGACAAGGTGATCGTGGAGAAAGGATTAAATAGCGATAATATCATTGTAGTAGCGGGTGCTAACTATATCACGGAAGGTCAGAAAGTAAAAATATTAAAATAATAAGGAAAAATTATGAATATAGCAAAATATTCGCTGGATAACACGAAGGTAATCTATTTTTTCCTGGCCATATTGATGATCGGAGGCGTTTTGTCGTTTGATTTATTAGGGAAAAAAGAGGATTCTCCTTTTGTAATTAAAACGGCAGTGATTATTACGCAGTATCCGGGAGCGACACCCGCTGAAGTGGAACAACTGATCACGGAACCTATAGAACGGGAAATTCAGTCTATGCGGCGTGTGCATAAAATAAATTCGGAGTCTTTTTATGGAATGTCTAAAATTAAAATTGAGTTGAGTCCTGCGACCCCTCCGGATGAAATGCCTCAGATGTGGGATGAATTAAGGCGTAAAGTATTGAACATCCAACCGAGTCTGCCTCAGGGAGCTTCTCAAATTAGCGTATCGGATGATTTTGGAGATGTATTCGGCATATATTACGGTTTGACGGCTGACGAGGGATTTAGCTATCACGATTTGAGAGAGTGGGGACAAAAATTGAAAACTCAATTGGTGACGATAGATGGTGTGCAAAAAGTGGCGCTGTTCGGGGAACAAACGGAAGTTGTAAACGTTTTTATAACGATGTCTAAATTAGCTAATTCCGGGTTAAATCTAAACACGTTGATCAATACTATAAAATCCCAGAATTCACTTATCAACACGGGGGTAAAGAGGGCTGGGAATATTGAATTGAAAATCCTTGCCGATGGAACTTATAAGACTTTGGACGATATCCGGAATCAATTAATTGTGACAGAAACCGGACAGCAAGTTCGCTTGGGGGATATCACGATCGTGGAAAAGGGGTATCTGGATCCGCCCTCCAGTTTGATTCGGGTGAATGGTAAACGGGCTATAGGAATCGGTATCTCTACGGTACCCGATATGGATGTGGTAAAGGCCGGAGAGAAGGTGAAGGCTAAATTGAGCCAGTTGGTGGAGATGATGCCGGTAGGTATCGAATTGGTAACTCTTTATCCGGAGAATGAAATTGCAAGAGAAGCAAACAACGGATTTATTTTAAATCTGATAGAGTCCGTCGTGATCGTTATTCTGATTATCCTGCTCGTTATGGGAACTCGAGCAGGGGTGTTGATCGGTTCTTCCTTGCTATTTTCCATCGGCGGAACCATGTTAATCATGCAATTCATGGGTGTAGGATTAAACAGGACCTCTTTGGCGGCTTTTATTATTGCCATGGGTATGTTGGTCGATAATGCCATTGTCGTCACCGATAATGCCCAGATATTGATAAAAAAGGGAATGAGACGGCGAGATGCTCTGATAAAAGGAGCGACCTCTCCTCAGTGGGGATTGTTGGGGGCGACCTTGATAGCAATCTTCTCCTTTTTACCCCTCTATCTCGCTCCTTCGGCAGTTGCGGAGATGGTAAAGCCTTTGTTTATCGTGTTGGCTGTTTCTTTGGCATTGAGTTGGATATTGGCATTGACGCAGACGACTGTATTCGGTAATTTTATCTTGAAAGAAGGAAGCGGTGAGGCGGTGAAGGATCCTTATGATACGAAATTTTATAATAAATTCACCTCTGTATTGCGAGAATTGATACATCATAAGGTATTAACGCTTGTTACCGTGATCATATTGTTTTTCGTTTCGCTTTATATTATGGGGGCCATGCCTCAAAACTTTTTTCCGAATATGGATAAACCCTATTTCCGTGCAGATTGTTTCTTGCCGGAAGGGTATAGTATTCGGGAATCGGAAAAAATATTGATGGAGATAGAGGGATATTTGATGAAACAGAAGGAGGTGAAAAATGTCTCCTTAACAGTGGGTAGTTCTCCGTTACGTTATTATTTGGCCAGTACCTCTTTCGGTCCGAAATCGAATTTCGGTAATTTGTTAATAGAAGTGGACGATAAGTCTGATTCTCCTATTTTAGAGGAGAGATTGAATGCTTATGTCCGGGAAAATTATCCGGATGTATTGATCCGTTCTTCTCTGTTTAAACTTTCTCCGGCCGTAGAAGCCTCTATTGAAATCGGTTTTATCGGGGACAATATAGATACCTTGGTCGCTTTGACCAATCGCACCATGAAAATCATGCGGGAAACCGGAATGGTCACTGATGTGCGGAACAGTTGGGGAAATAAGGTGCCGGTTTGGGAGCCTGCTTACTCTCAGGAGAGGGGACAACGGGTGGGAATTACTCGACAATCCGTTGCTTACGCGTTGAAGATTGCAACCAATGGGTTAGCGCTTGGGGATTATCGGGAAAAAGACCTGTTTATGCCGATTTTATTGAAAGAGGATGGATTGGATACCAAGAATCTCGATAATATGAAAACCTTACCGGTATTTACTTCGAAAGGTTTGACCGTCCCGTTGGCTCAGGTTGTGGATAGTTTTGCTTATGATTATAATTTTAATGTTATCAAGCGTTATAATCGGGATAGGGTAATGATGGCCCAATGCGATGCGAAAAGAGGAGTAAATACGAAAGCTGCTTTTGCCAAGGTCTTAAGCAAGGTGAAGCAGATGGATCTGCCGGAAGGCTATGCGATGAAGGTTTTTGGAGAGGAGGAGACGCAAGAAGAATCAAATCAGGCTTTGGCTGCTAACATGCCACTGACCTTGATACTGATGTTTATCGTGCTTTTGTTGCTGTTCCGTACTTATCGAAAACCGACGGTCATTTTACTGATGGTTCCGCTAATCTTTATAGGTGTCGTTTTTGGATTGTTAGTGATGGGAAAAATGTTTGACTTTTTTGCCCTGTTAGGCGTGTTGGGATTGGTTGGAATGAATATAAAAAATGCTATTGTGCTGGTGGATCAGATAGGAATAGAACAGGAAAACGGTTTGGCTCCTTTGGATGCTGTTTTGCAGGCTACGAAATCCAGGATCGTACCGGTGACGATGGCTTCAGGAACGACTATCTTGGGAATGCTGCCCTTGTTGTTCGATGCCATGTTCGGGGGAATGGCCGCTTGTATCATGGGCGGATTATTGATAGCCAGTTTATTGACCATAGTCGTATTGCCGGTGACTTATTGTTTGATTTTTAGAATAAAAGTAAGATAGGGCGTGGTATCCCGATTTTTGAGGTTTCAGGGTCGGGAGCCACCGTCTAAATTCATAAACAAAAAAATATGAAACAATTTATTTTGAGTATATCGATCCTGTTGACTGCTATTACGGTGAACGGACAAGCGTTGACGCTAACCTTGGAACAATATCGCCAAAAGGTATTGGAGTATAATCAAGATGTAAAGCAGTCGAGAGAAGCTGTAAAAACTGCCGTTTCCGCTTTGAAAGCGATCAAGACAGGTTTTTTTCCCAAGGTCCAGATAGGAGGAGATTATTCTTATCAATTCGAGGATGTGGAGTTTATGCAGGGGATTGATATGAAGCATAATAATTATTCCGCCACCGCAACGGCTTCCCAGAATATATATTCCGGAAGCGGAGTGAAAAAGCAACGGGATGCAGCGAAATTGCAGGAAGCTATTGCGCGGTTGAGTGAGGATTTGACAAGGGATAATATTGTTTATGCCGCAGATTTGAGCTATTGGTCGGTTGCTGCTAACGAAACCCTTTATCTGATATCGGAAGAGTTTGTATTGATTGTACGTGAGTTATACGATATCGTGAATAAACGTTTCGATGAGGGTGCGATAAGTAAAACAGATGTATTAATGGTAAAGACACGGTTAAAGGAGGCCGAATTACAGTTGTCCACGGCTGGCATGAACTTTAAAACAGCCATGCAATCGCTAAAGATTATGATGGGAGTTACTTTGGAGGAGACTGTTGTTGTCATTGATTCTATTCAGAAACCGATGGTTGTTCCCGCGTTACAGCCTGTTGAGACGGCCTTGAAACGTCGCCCTGATTTTCTGATCGCCATGGAAAACCTGAATCTGGCGAAACAACAAACAAAAATAGTGCGGGCAAAATATCTTCCTCAGTTCAGTATCGGCTTAAAAGAGGCATGGGGAACACCGATGATTAATGTAGACGGCAAAGAGCGTTTTACCACGGTAGCTTTTGCTAAATTGAGTATGCCTGTATTCAATTGGGGGGAGAAACGTCACTATGTACAGCAGAATCGAGCCATGGAGGTTTATAAGGAATTGGAAATCAGTAAAGTGGAAGATCAGATTAAAGAGGAGTTAGCTAATGCCTGGGTGAAGTTGAATGAATCGGCCAAACGAGTGGAGATAGCACAGTCCACCTTGGATATTTCCCGGGAAAACTTAATGTTAAATACATTTAGTTACAACGAAGGAAAGTTACCGATATTGGATGTGCTTTCATCCCAGGCGACCTGGTTGCAAGCATATACGAGTGTGGTTTCCGCGAATTATCAGTACAAGGTGGCCTTAGCGGAATATGTTAAAATATTGGGAGGTTACGAGTGACTTAGGGATCGGAGATTCACGGTTTCGGATTTGAGGGTATTACGCTTAGAAAGATAGGGATAAGGTTTTTTATAGTTTGAGTACTACCTGTAAATAGAATTGAATTCCGGCATCGCCGTGATCTCCTTGAAGGGAGACAAAATTAACCTTACATCCGTGTCGTCGAAACGATTGAAAGGCCTGTTCGGCATTTAGGTAGGGTACGTACGTATCATCGGGAGAGTGCATCAGCGTGATGGAAGAGTTCGGAGTCCACTCAACAAGAGAATTTTGTTTTAAAGCTCTTTCCAGTTTCTTTATGGAGTTGTTTTTCTCCGGCAAAAAGAAAGCAGGCGATAAAATGTTTTCCAACCGATGACCTAATCGGGAGTTTATTTCCGATAAATCTTGTTTTCCGTCAAAGAGGGAAATGACCTGATCGGGAGAGATGAAAATCTCGTTCCAAGCTAACTGCAAATGGTTACCCGTGTTTAAACCGAGGAGGAGATAGGGTATAAAAGCGGGTTGGGAGATATAATTTTGGTTCAAAAAACAGTTGTAGGTAGCTTCCAAATCATAAGCACCTCCTCCTGCAAAAGTTTGTTTGACTTTTAGGTCGGTATCGGGTATTTCTTCGATTTTCTTCAATAAAGCGAGAGTGGCGTTTCCTCCTTGTGAATATCCCATCAGGGAGATCTCTTCAGGGACGGGAAAACAAATGGATTGCAGGTACTCTTTGCCGGCCCTGATCATATCAATGCAGGACTGGGCCGTACTGTTGCTGTGAAAGAAGGGATGAAATAGATGTTCCGTTTCTCCGAATCCGATGTAGTCCGACATAAAAACGACTTGCTTAAAGAGAACGGGAGCAAGCTCGAAATGGAGAAGTTGGCGGGAAGGAGCTTGGGATTTTAAAAACAGAGAAGAGTGTTGTACGCTGGTAACTCCCGTTATTTTTTTGTTGGAAGGATAAGCGATAACACCGGACGCAATAATGTCCTGATTCTTGGAGTCCTTTGTCCGGTAACGTATGGCCGTGACATGAATATTTTGTAAAAGAACGGATAAGGACGAATAACGAATGAAAATTTCAGGATACCTGTTTTTTATCTCGTCAACGGAAAATTCTTTTTCCTGGATGACCGATACAAAGTAGTGGGGAGAGACAGATTCTTCATCTTTGGAGCAGGAATAGAGTAATATGAGTCCGATAACCGAAAAGAGGAAGAATTCTTTCATAATGTATATTTTTCATATGGATGCTCAAATATAATAAATTATATAAATTCAGCATCGGATAAATTACCGGGTGAAAAGTAAGATTTTTATTTTTCGTTCGGATCATTCGTTCAAAAATGGAAATAATCGCGGGAAAAAGTGTTTTTTCCGATTAATTGCGGATATTATCTTGATAAATTGTATTTTTGCGGATGTTAGTGAATGGTTTAAAAGTTTGAACGATATGACGATAGAAAAAATGCTTACTCGGCAAGTATTGGAGGCCGTAAAGGCGTGTTACGGGGTTGAATTGACAGCTAAGGATATTCAGTTGCAGGAAACGAGAAAAGAGTTTGCCGGAGATTTGACGGTAGTGGTTTTTCCGTTTACCCGATATTCTCGAAAATCTCCTGAAGAGACGGCGAAAGAATTGGGAGAGTATTTGAAACAGAATATAGAAGAGGTCAAGGAATACAATGTTATTAAAGGTTTCCTTAATGTTACGATCTCTTCTGCTTATTGGCTCGAGGTGCTGAATGAAGTCGCAGAAGAGAAGAGGTTCGGCTACTTAAAAGAGAAGAGCGGGAAGACGATTATGATAGAGTATTCTTCTCCTAATACGAATAAACCGTTGCATTTGGGTCATATACGAAATAATTTGTTGGGGTGGTCTGTGTCTGAAATCCAAAAAGCGAACGGCCATGAGGTGATTATGGCTAATTTGGTAAACGATAGGGGAATACATATTTGTAAAAGTATGATAGCCTGGAAGAAATTCGCGAATGGAGCAACACCGGAATCCACCGGAACCAAAGGAGATCATTTCGTGGGTGATTATTATGTACGTTTCGATAAAGAGTATAAAGCTCAAATAAAAGAACTGGTGGGAAAAGGAATGTCGGAAGAGGAGGCAAAGAAAAATGCTCCGATTTTGTTGGAAGCTCAGGAGATGTTGCGAAGATGGGAGGCTGGAGACGATGAGACTGTGGCTTTGTGGCGGATGATGAATGATTGGGTATTGAAGGGATTTGATGAAACTTATCAATTGATGGGGATCTCTTTCGATAAGATCTATTTCGAATCGGAAACTTATAAAAAGGGGCGTGATCTTGTGTTGAAAGGGTTGGCTGACGGAGTTTTGTATCAGAAAGAGACGGGAAGCATTTGGGCGGATTTGACAGGAGACGGGTTGGATCACAAATTGTTGTTGCGGGATGACGGCACGTCCGTTTACATGACCCAAGATATTGGAACGGCTTACGATCGTTTTAATGAATTTAATATCGATCAGGAGATCTATGTCGTGGGTAATGAGCAGAACTACCATTTCCAAGTATTATCACTGATTTGTAAAAAATTAGGTTTCGAGTGGGCGGATAAAATCAAACACCTCTCTTATGGAATGGTGGAATTGCCCGAGGGAAAAATGAAATCAAGGGAAGGTACCGTGGTCGATGCCGATGATCTTATTGCGGAGATGATTCATACCGCACGGGTAACCTCGGAGGAGTTGGGGAAGTTGGAAGGTTATTCCAGAGAGGAGGCAGAAGAGGTGTATCGTAAAGTTGCTTTAGGTGCTTTAAAATATTTTATTTTAAAGGTGGATCCCAAGAAGACGATGATGTTCAATCCGAAAGAATCGATTGATTTTAACGGGAATACGGGACCTTTTATTCAATATACCTATACGAGGATTAAGTCGGTATTGCGTAAAGCGGCGGAAGCAGGAATTACGGTTGAACCGGGAGATATCCATACTCCGTTGACGGAAAAGGAACAGAATCTGATTAAGTTAATAGCTAAATTGCCTTCGGTTGTAAAAGAGGCCGGAGACAATTATAGTCCTGCCGTATTGGGAAATTACGCGTACGAGCTGGCCAAGGAGTTTAATCAGTTTTATCACGATTACTCTATTTTGAAGGAGGATAACGTGGCTGTTCGGAATATCCGATTGTTGTTGGCCCGGCAATGCAGTGAGGCTATAAAAAGCGCTATGGGTATGTTGGGTATCGAAATGCCGGAAAGAATGTAAACGGAAGGGAAATGAGTATGCTTCAAAAAATAGATCCTAAGGTCATTCAGGAGAATGCCATAAAATTAATCGGTGAGGAGTGGATGCTGATTGCTGCCGGTAATGCCGATCGTTTTAATATGATGACGGCAAGTTGGGGTATGATGGGTTTTTTGTGGAACAAGCCCGTCGTGACCGTTTTCGTACGTCCGCAGCGCTACACGTTTGAATTTATGGAAAATAATGCCTATTTTACGCTTGACTTTTTGGGAAAAGAGAATCGGAAAGCATTGAATGTATGCGGTTCGATTTCGGGTAGGTGTGCGAATAAGATAGAGAAGAGTGGGTTGACTCCCGGATTTACGCTATTGGGGAATCCTTTTTTTGAAGAGGCCCGATTGGTTTTGGAATGTAAAAAAATATACGCGGATTGGTTAAAGGAAGATGCTTTTTGGGAGAAAACGCCGATAACGGAAAGCTATCCTGAAAAAGATTTTCATAAAATATACGTGGGTGAAATTGTTAACGCCTGGATGAAAAAGTAAGAATGGATTTATGTAATTATCATAGTCATTGTACTTTTTGTGACGGAAGAGCATCTGCGGAAGATTTTGTAAATGCGGCGATAGAAGCAGGATTTCATAGTTACGGAATCTCTTCCCATTCCCCGTTGCCGTTTGAGACCGACTGGTCTTTGAAACGGAGTGAGGTGGGGAATTATTTACGGGAAATGCAAAGGCTTAAACGAATATATGCCTCAATGCTTGAGGTATATGTAGGGTTGGAAATTGATTATTTGAATGATGAATACGGACCTTCTTCCCTTTATTTTCAACAATTGCCGTTGGATTATCGTATCGGTTCCGTTCATTATGTGGTAAATCCGGAAAGAGGAGAAATGATGGACATGGATGGAAGAGTCGAGGATTTCCGGAGGAATTTGGATAAGGTGTTCGCCGGAGATTTGAAGCTGTTGATAAAGAATTATTTTCAGGCCTCGATGCGGATGGTTGAGTTGGGCGGCTTCGATTTCGTTGCCCATGCGGATAAGGTGGCGATGAACGGTTCGCTTTGCGATCCGGAAATAGTGGACAGCAACTGGTTTCGAAACATGATGATGGATTATTTGAGGGTGATTGCAGAGAAGGGAGTGATGATGGAGATCAATACGAAAGCCTATGGGCGGAGAGGAATGTTATTCCCGGACGTGCGTTATTTTAAAGAATTGAGGGAGTTGAAGATACCCTTGATGGTTAATTCCGATGCTCATGAGCCTGAAAAAATCAATCAGGGCAGGGCGGAAGTATTTGGGTTGTTGCGGGAGGCCGGGATTCGGAGTACGGTACATTTACGAAAAGGATTTTGGGAAGAAACAGAGATAACGGTTTAATAAAAACAAGTATGGGAAAGTATTGTATTTTATCGGTATGCGTGCTGATGCTGAGCTTTTGGAGTTGTTCCGAAGAAAAAGAGGATGACCTGATTGATGTTCTGGAGAAAGAATCCGTTGATATTCGGGAGTATTTGAGGGAAAATGTTACGACTCCCGTTACTACGGTGTGTTTTTATTCCGTAAAAGGTTTGCCTATAGATTCTATCTATATTTTTAATAATGATAAGACGGGGACTTTGGTAAAAGAGGATGAATACGCCCTGATCGATTATGACGTATTGGACTTGAACGGGAAATACATGGACTCTACCGATCCGCAACAAAAACTGGATTCAACTTATGTCAGGACCTATGCGATGGGGGGACCGGTATATAATGTGCTCGATACGGCGAATAAGTTCAATTATATCGGGGAGGCGTTGAAGTACATCGGAGAGGGTAAAACGGGAGAGATGATCGTTCCCTCTAAATTAGGTAGTCAGAACGGAAAGTCGCTACTGTATAAGCTTCAGATAAAACGGGTTATTCCGGATTTCAAAGGGTATGAAGATGCTTTAATTCAATCTTATATAGACAATCACATCCAAGACAAGATCGGCGAGCCTGTCGAGATAAGGCGAAACGATTCGATTGCCTATTTGGTGATGACACACCAGGGAAGTGGCGTCTCTGTGATCAAGGAGGGAGATACGGTTTCGATTTCGCATGAGGCATACGTTTTGACCGAGGGATTATTAAAGCAGTATGAAGTCTGGGACAGCGTGACGATGATTCATCCTTTGGCCCCGAGAAACGGGACGATATTGGAGGTTTATGCGAAGGCTTTGACTTATTTGCACGAAGGCGATGAAGCTACGATAATCGTACCTCATGTGCTGGGGTACGGGCGTGCAGGGGTGAAGAGTGCGAGCGGACAAATTTTAATACCTTCTTTTTCAACTTTGGTATACACGTTGAAGGTAAAGAGGGTAGGTATATTTACTCCTCCGGAAGATCCGGAGACAGGGAGAGGTAATGAACCATGACAGATGGTATTTTAATAACAACTAAAAAAACGGAAATGAAAAAAAACAATTTAATTTGGGGTTTAGGCTTGCTGATGGGTATATTCGCAGGTTGTTCGGATGGTGTAGATACGATCGATATTAAAAAGGTTCTTGCTCAAGAACAAAAGAATATCGAAGCTTATCTTGATAAAAACGCCAAAACAGAGATAATAAAAATACCTGTATCGGAACAAAGCCAGCATATCGCAGATATGTATGTGTTCAATAACGATCGGACCGGAACGGTTGCGGAAGATAAAGAGTGGGTATTGGTCAATTATGATCTGACGAACTTGAACGGGTATATATTCGATACGACGGATCCGGCTAAAGCCGCGGGTAGCGGATTTACCGCTACTTTTCCTTACGGGGGGCCGGTATATTGCCGGGTGGGAGACGGTAGTTTCGTGGGATTGTTAGCCGGATATGTCGGTGAAGGTAAAAAAGGAAATTTACTTGTACCCTCTCCGGTGATGTACAGTAACGGAATTACCCATCTGTATGATATGAAGGTGGAGAAAGTCGTGGGAAAAGACCTGTTCTCCTATGAGAAAGAGATGATTAAACGGTATATGGATGAGGTCTATTCGAATATTCCTCGGGAAAACATTTTGGATGTGAAAAGTGGCGATACGACAACCTATATTGTGCGGACGACATTGGATTCGGAGGGAGAAAACATTGGGGCGAAAGACAGTGTGCGCGTTGTGTGTGCGGCTTATCTTTTGGATGAAGTGAGAGATCGGGATAACTTAAGACAAATTATAAAGCTCGAGGGAAATAAGTCGGTGAAGTGGTTGGTAAGCGATTTAATAGATGGTTTGAGATTAAGTTTTCCGTTATTGAAAGTCGGTGATAAAGCCGATATTATCGTGCCTTACGGTATGGCTTATGAAGATAAACTTTTTAGAGGGATTCCTCCTTATTCAACCATTATTTATCAGTTGGAAATTAAAGAAAAAATTGCCAAAAAATAAAGAAGTAAAGAGATGGACCTGGATTTGAAAAGTACGCTGGAACTTGTAGTTGGCTGGGCGAAAGAGGTCGGAAGTACGCAACGCTCCTATTTTAGAGGTGATAATTTGGGAATTGAGACCAAATCGAATGTTTTCGATGTGGTGACTAAGGTGGATAAGTTATGTGAAACCTTTTTGTTGGAGCGAATAAATGCCTCTTTTCCGGCTCATGGCGTGTTGGGGGAGGAGAGCGGAGAGCATGATGTTCATAGTGATTACTTGTGGATTGTGGATCCATTGGATGGAACAAATAATTACAGTCAGGGGCTTCCTGTTTTTTGCGTGTCTATCGGATTGACCTACAAGGGAGAATCCCTTTTAGGTGTGGTATACGCTCCCTATCTGGATGAAATGTATACGGCGATCCGGGGGAAAGGCGCTTTTAGGAACGGAATCTCTATTCGTGTATCGGACAAGAAGGATTTGGCCCATAGTGTATTGGGAACAGGTTTTCCATACGATAAGGATGTAAATCCGGATAATAATGCCGCTAATTTAGCTCGTATTCTTCCGCGTATCCGTGGAATCCGGCGATTGGGATCGGCTGCTTACGACCTGTGTTGTGTGGCTGCCGGATTTTTGGATGCTTATTGGGAATTGGGACTGCATCCTTGGGACGTGTGTGCCGGAGAGCTTATCGTACGGGAGGCCGGGGGAGAAATCCGTTCTTTTCGGGAAAACAGGGGAATTGCCATAATGGCCGGAAACATTCATCTGATTACAAAAATGCAAGAATATGTAAAATGAAAAAACGAGGAGGCCTGCCTCCTCGTTTTTCTTAGAAGGAGATGGCGAATTTTGTTTTCATGTTTTTGATTTTTTCATTCCGAATAAGGGAGAGGGTTTTTCGTATCCTGTTTCGTTTAATGGCCGCAAAAGCATGAAAATCTTTTATTTCGATACGTCCGATCTCCTCTTTATGTAAATTCCCTTTTTGACAGAGGAAACCGACGATATCCATTTTGCTCAGTTTATCTTTTTTTCCTTTTCCGATGTATAAGGTATCCCATTCCGGTTTCGGGGGAATCTTATTTTTGCCGGATAAACGATATACCTCCGGAATTTCCGGGAGATAGGCAGGAAATATTTCCGATTCTCCTATGAGAACAAAAGCAGTTCCCGAAGCTTTCATCCTGGCTGTACGTCCGTTACGGTGGATAAAGGCCTCTTCCGTATCCGGGAAATGATAATGGATGATGTATTCTATTTCAGGTATATCTAATCCTCTGGCAGCTAAATCGGTAGAGATTAGGATGGTCGTGCTGCCGTTCCGGAACTTGCATAGAACTCTTTCCCTTTCCGCTTGTTCCAGTCCGCCGTGAAAAAACTCGTTTCCCACCGCCTGTTTCCGAAGATAGGTGCTGATCCGTTCGGCATGTTCTCTGTAATTACAAAAAATAAGGGTCGGGGACCCGTTTAACTCGCCTAACAATCGGTATAGGGTAGTAAGTTTGTCCGGATCTCCTGAATAGACGGTTTTTATTTCTAATTTACCCAAAGGTGTTTTTTCTAAAAAATTAATCGCGTGAGGCGATTTTATCCCGACAAATACGGGGATCTCAACGGCCGAAGTAGCAGAAGTGAGAATCCGCTGCCGAATTCCGTGTAAGCAGGCAAATATTTCTCTCATATCTTCAATAAATCCGAATTCAAGCGATTTATCGAATTCATCCAGGATAATCGTGTGTACCTCTTTTAAATCGATAGTTTGCCGATCGATATGGTCTAATAGTCGTCCGGGAGTACCTATGAGTAAAGCCGGAGGGTAAACGAGACTTCTCTCTTCAACTTGAATATCGTGTCCGCCGTAACAACATACCACCCGATAGGAACTTCTTAGAGAGCGAAATACGGATTCGATTTGGAGTGCCAACTCTCGGGAGGGGGTGAGAATCAATGCTTGTATCTCCTTTTTGTCGCTTGATAATTTTTCTAAAAGAGGAAGTAAAAAAGCTAACGTTTTTCCGGAGCCGGTCGGGGATAACAGAAGGATATCCCTGTTATTTCGTTGAGCTTCGATGGCTTGGATTTGCATCTCGTTTAAGGTTGCAATTCCGAGCGATTGCAATATATCCCGAAAAGTGTCGTCGATAGGTGGCATTAGTATGATATGAATTTTCGACAAAAGTAATATTTACTTTTCGGTTTAAAACAGATACGACTGATTATTCGGTCAGTTTAGTCCTAAAGTGGCCATTGTTTTGGGGCGTTTAAACATAATCATGGCTTCCTTATAGCCTTCGTCGAAAATTTTTTCCGTATTGTTCAGATCGAACATACTGTATTGACTGATATGTTTGGGCATGATCAGAATATCGCAACTTTTAGCATCGATATTCATGTTGGAAAGGATTCCCATGTGGAAGGAGCGCTCTGCGAGATGTACTAAATTTTTAATGTGATCACTGGGTTCAACCGGATCGATATGGACTCCGATAATGATATCGCATAAATCGCGAATCGGACGTACCGGTAAATTCATAAAAACACCGCCGTCCACGTATTGTTGATTGTCGATAACCGTAGGTACGAATACGATAGGGACGGATGAAGATGCCACGACCGATGGAATGACCTTGCCGCTATTGAAGTGAGCGGGAACACCTAAATTCATGTTAGTCGCCGTGACGACTAAAGGAATTTGGAGTTGGTCGAAAGTTTCTACTTGAATGAATTCGGACAATCGTTTTTCCATGCCGCCCATCATCATAACGCCCATTTTGGAGACAACAGGACGAGCGAAGTCTAACATCTTGGTTCCTATAAAGAACGAAAGCGATTCTTCTGCCGTATGTCCGGAGGCGATCATGACTCCGGCAATAGCTCCGGCACTGGTACCGGAAATAATATCGGGTTTGATCCCTAATTCTTGCATGGCCTTGTATACTCCCAAGTGTGCAAAACCTCTTGCCCCTCCTCCACTTAAGACTAACCCCAAATGATAGGGTCTTTTTTCCTTGATTATATCCATAGAATATATAATGTTGCTTATTTACTATACGGGAATGAAAGAGAATGGTTGAAAAAAAGAGCCGGTTTATAACCGGCTCTTTTCGTATTTATTTTACGGTCGCCATATGAGCGATTAATTCGATTACTTTGTTTGAATACCCCCATTCGTTGTCATACCAAGAGACCAGTTTTACGAAGTTGGGATTCAATGCGATACCTGCTTTTGCGTCGAATATGGAAGTACGGGCGTCACCTAAGAAATCGGATGAAACAACATCTTCTTCCGTGTATCCTAAGATTCCTTTTAATTCGTTTTCAGAAGCTTCTTTCATGGCAGCCTTAATTTCATCGTAAGTTGCCGGTTTCTCCAAACGACAAGTTAAATCAACCACGGAAACATCAAGCGTCGGAACCCGAAATGACATACCTGTCAACTTGCCGTTTAATTCGGGAATTACTTTGCCCACGGCTTTAGCTGCTCCTGTAGAGGAAGGTATGATATTACCGGCAGCAGCACGTCCGCCTCTCCAATCCTTGACAGAGGGACCGTCAACTGTCTTTTGAGTTGCGGTAGTGGCGTGTACAGTAGTCATCAAACCTTCAACAATGCCGAATTTGTCGTGGATTACTTTTGCTAACGGAGCCAGACAGTTGGTCGTACAAGAAGCGTTGGATACGATAGTTTGCCCGGAGTAAGATTTATGATTTACACCCATAACGAACATGGGAGTATCGTCTTTTGAAGGTGCTGACATTACAACACGTTTTGCTCCGGCCTTTAAATGAGCTTCGGCTTTTTCTTTTGTCAAGAATAATCCGGTAGATTCTACAACATATTCAGCTCCTACCTCGTTCCATTTTAAATTGGCTGGGTCTTTTTCAGCCGTAACGCGAATAGCTTGCCCGTTTACAACTAATTTGCCGTCTTTCACTTCGATCGTTCCATTAAAACGTCCGTGCATGGTATCGTATCTAAGCATATACGCCATGTACTCCACGTCGATAAGGTCATTAATCCCTACGATTTCAATATCGTTTCTACCCATAGCTGCACGGAAAACCAAACGACCAATACGTCCGAATCCGTTAATACCAACTTTAATCTTTGACATTTCTAATTATATTAATCGGTTAATAATGATGTTATTATTCTTATCATTCTCTTATTTTCATACAAAAGTATGGATAAAAAAATGAAAAACAAAGAAGTTTTGGAATTGTTATACGCGAACGTTTTTTTTCTTAAAAAAATTTGCGCAAACGTTTTAAATTACTATCTTTGCCCACGCAATCTAAGAAATGTTTTTTGCTTTTATAAGTGTAGTAAATTTATTGTTAGTGTGTTAAAAAGAGGCTGAGGCCTCTTTTTTAATTTTTTGCCTGTTTTTCTCCTTGAGGTTTGGCTGAGACTTTTATTATTAAAGCTTTTTTGGTGCCGGGAGTAATTTTATAACGATCGTCCAAACGATGTCCCACGACCCAAACGATGTCTTTTCCGGATTGGATGATAAGGCATTCTTTTTTTTGTTTTGCGCTGAACTTTAAATCGGTAAATAAATCACTCAATTTCTTTTTGCTTCTTTTCATTCCTAATGGACAAAACCAGTCTCCTGTAGCCCAATGACGTACGATAAGAGGATAATTGATTTTATCTAAATCGAAACAGGCGATATGGCTTTCTTTGGGTATTTCAAACTCGGGAGTGATCTCCGTTTCATCCAACGTAAAAGTGACGTTATTTAAATAATAAGTACCGTTGTCGGCCATTAGAGTATGTTCGTCTTCTTTTTCAAGGATATTAAATAATCTCCAGTACGTGCGTCCTTTGGTCAATAAGTACTCTTCCGCTTGAAATTGTTTCCCGGGGATGGAATCGTTACTTTCTAATATATCTTTTACCTGAGTGGTATTAAATCCGTAAGGTTTTAATATCTCGTATAATAAAGTATAAGGTGCAGGTGAATCTAACGTCTGTTGGATATGGATTAGTATCTCTCCGTTTTCTTCGGACATGATTTGTCGTTTCAACTGTTTTATACCGTGTAGATAGATTTGTTCGACTTCCCGCATCGCCTGACAATTTTCCTGTACGGTTTTTAAAAAGGAGGGATTGATGTCTTTGCATACTGGAATAATAAGGTGGCGGATTTTGTTTCGTACGTAATCTAACGTGTTGTTCGTTGAGTCAACACGGTACCCTAACTTATTGAGAGTAATATAATCGATGATTTCATTTTTAGAGCGGTTTAATAGAGGACGTAATATCCGTCCGTTTATCGGACGGATTCCGGTGAGTCCTTTAATGCCGGTTCCCCGGCAGAAATTGATAAAAATAGTTTCAGCCAGGTCATCGGCATGATGTCCCACCACGATATAGTCCATGTTTTTTTTCTGACGGACTTCTTCAAACCAATTGTATCGCAATTCTCTGGCAGCCATTTCAATACTTATTCCTTTGCTTTTGGCGTAAGCGAGCGTATCGAATTTTTTGACGCTATGAGGGATTCCGTAAGTGTCACAAAATCGCTTGACGAATTGTTCGTCCATATTGGATTCTCTTCCACGCAAATTAAAGTTGCAGTGTAGTGCCAATATTTTGATATTTAAGTATTTAAATGCATGTAATAAGGCTATTGAATCAGCTCCTCCGCTTACCGCAATGATAAAACCGGCGTTTTTGTCGATGGAATGCTCTTCCAGAAAATGATTAATTGTCTCTATCATGATTTTATCGTTCTAATGATAGACTAAAATAGCGATTTTTATCGAGATTATGAAAATTAGCATATCGAAAGTTCTGTAAAAAGATGATCGGCCTCCGGCTATCTCGTAAAGAGGAGATTACCAGAAATGTACTTCTCCGTTCTTGTAGGTAAAAGGACGTTCTTCCCGTCCCGTCGTATGATTTCTTAACCAGTATAAGGCTCCGGCCGGGACGGATTCGTACTCGATATAATGATCGTCCGCTGTTTTCCGTCCCAGAGAGTGCCAACCGTTACGGTCGTAAAAGAATAGTTCGTACTCGTTGCCGGGGTATATACCATTACCGTCGTTTTGAGAAAGATAACCTACGGAAGAGATTTGTACCGGTTCCCCGAAATCCAGAAGGAGATTCCTGTAAATGTAAGTATAGGTTAACGGATCGTTGTCGCCTAAATATTCTTCCTGGCGGTTTCTATCCTGAGGAATGGTTTTCCAGGATAAATAATTCCCTTTTGCATCACGGAAAACAAGTTCTGCTATATGAGAGTAATGCGTATTGCTTATTTTCCAATACCGGTATTTTAAATTCGTATCCACTTTGAATGTCGTGTAATGCATGTATGGGTTTTCGGTAATTTTGTGGATGATTGTCGAGTCTTTAAACGAAAGGGTATTGGAGGCACTGAAACAGTTCCCTTTTAATAGTTCTCCGTATACGGTTTTGTAACCGATAACGGGAAATTTCCGGGTAATCCTGATGGTTTGACGTCGGGTGGTATCCGGAATCAAAAATTCGGTTTCGCCATTCATTTTTAAAATAAACGGGAAGTTTCCGTTCATCAGCTGATTGCCTGAGAAGTAGACCGGAAAATAAACAATACCTCTTCCTAATTTTGGGAATGTTACTTGATCGCGTGTTATTTTGCCCCACCCCACGATTTTTAGGGTCAAATCGTTAAACATGGCTATATAGGCGTATTTGACACCGCGGGAAGGAGGGAATAAAAGGTTTACCTTTACATCGGAAGTGTTGAGGTATATATCAGTCACATCTTTATTAAAAGGATCTTTGAAAAATTCTGGAATAAAATTTTCCCCTTTCGGATCACGCGGGATTTCGTTGATGGAAAAAGTTCTCCGGTACACCTTCGGGGCTGTTTTCCCTTCGATCTGATAGGAGGAAAGGGTTTTGTATTTTGGATCGACAACGACCATCCAATAATGATATCCGTTCATGTCTGCCCAAGCCGGGACGAAATCGATAGTACAGGGAATGCCTACCTTGCGCGTTGCTATCACGCGTAACCGACTGTCGTTGATACACTCGTATTTTTGGTAAGGAATACCGGCAATCATATCGGAAGAGGCTTGTTCGCTGCTATAAAACTCAATAGATGTTTCTTTTGCCAATTGGAACGCAGAATATCTTTGATCGTCACAATAAGTCGTCTTTTCTGTAATTTTATTTTCGTAAATGGGAATAATCGAATCCTTCCAATTGTCGAGTAACTCGTTATCGATACGGTAGGGTAATAGATATTCACAAAAATCCTCGAATGGTAAAGATTCCAACCAAGGTTTGGTTTCCAGCATCTTAAAAGCTGCGTCTATGTTATGGATCAAATAGTCGGCTTTGATATGTTTGATATCCTCCTCTTCTTGTAGTTGTTCTCTGTACTCTTTATAACGGTAGGGTTGCATTAAGATGATTTTTTTTAGCCAATAGGAATCCGGCAACGTATCGACAATATTTTTAAACTCTCTCAGGTAGGGGCCGTTGTAGGAAAAATGACCGGGCATATTTTCAATGAGGAAAATAGCCGCTTTCCGTTTCAAGCTATCGGCCCGGTCTTGTGAATAATGCTTTAATACTTTTTCTAATTCTTGTCGATTTTTTCCGCTTAATTTTAAGGCATCGTTTAACTTTTCGGAATGTGTACGACAAGAAAAGCATAACGTGGTGCAGAAGATCCACGATAAATAGATAAACTGTTTTATTTTTATCATAGCAGCTATTCGTTTTATTTTGGCAAAAGTAATGAAATTTATCTCGGTTGTAACGTGTTCTATTTTTCATTTGATATCGATCAATAATAGATAAATCTCTTCTTTTATGACTTTTGTAATTCATAAAATATGTGAAATATGCACGAGTCTCTTGTATTATTGAAATAAAAAAAGATAAAAGGTGGATGAGAGAAATAGTCATGAAATTTTTAATAGGCCGATAAATTGTTTTTTTGTTTGAAGCTCTTTGAGGGGGATAAAATGATTTTTACTTAGTGTTATTAAGTATTGCGATTTTTTTTATTGATGGATATGGTTTATCTTTGTATCCGTTTTGAGTGGAAATCAGTCGTAGATATAATTTAAACATAATAATAGAACAAGTTAAAGCATATGGCAGACGATAAAAAAATTATTTTTTCAATGATGAGGGTAAGTAAAACTATCCCTCCGCAACGAAAGATAATAAAAGATATATCCCTTTCTTTCTTTTATGGTGCGAAGATTGGAGTAATTGGATTGAATGGGTCGGGTAAATCCACTTTATTAAAAATTATCGCCGGCTTGGATTCCAATTATGAGGGGAAAGTTGTCTGGTCCAAAGAACATTCGATAGGTTATCTTCCCCAGGAGCCTTTGTTGGATGATACGAAAACAGTGAAAGAGGTCGTTGAGGAAGGAGTTCAGGAAGTGATGGATTTATTGAAAGAGTACGAGGAGGTGAACCTGAAGTTCTGTGAACCGATGAGTGATGAGGAGATGGATAAATTGATGGTCCGTCAGGGAGAATTGACCGAATTGATAGAACATAACGGAGGATGGGAAATCGATCAGAAATTGGAGCGGGCTATGGATGCTCTTCGTTGTCCGGAACCGGATGCTTTGGTTAAGAACTTGTCCGGGGGAGAACGTCGTCGGGTTGCTCTATGCAGATTGCTGTTAAAGGAACCCGATATTTTATTACTGGATGAGCCTACGAACCATTTGGATGCCGAATCGGTCGAATGGCTGGAACAACATTTGCATCAATATCCCGGAACGGTAATATGTGTGACTCACGACCGTTATTTTCTGGATAACGTGGCAGGATGGATTTTAGAGTTGGATCGGGGAGAAGGAATTCCTTGGGAGGGAAATTATTCCTCCTGGTTGGAGCAAAAAGCGAGACGTATGGAGCAGGAAGAGAAACAGGCAAGTAAACGAAGAAAGACGCTGGAAAGAGAATTGGAATGGGTGAGAATGTCTCCGAAAGCCCGTCAGGCAAAAAGTAAGGCTCGTTTAAAGGCTTACGATCGAATGATGGAGGAAGACGTAAAGGAGAAAGAAGAACAATTGGAGATTTTTATACCGAATGGTCCTCGTCTCGGGAATAAGGTTATTGAAGCGGAGCA
Source organism: Sanguibacteroides justesenii (assembly GCF_003204205.1). Classification (NCBI taxonomy): domain Bacteria; kingdom Pseudomonadati; phylum Bacteroidota; class Bacteroidia; order Bacteroidales; family Porphyromonadaceae; genus Sanguibacteroides; species Sanguibacteroides justesenii. The sequence continues at coordinate 261,309 of NZ_QJPL01000004.1, read as the reverse complement.
TGTGTCGAAAGGATTTGGCGAGAAATTGCTTTTCGAGGATTTGGAGTTCCAGTTGCCTCCGGCCGGAATTGTCGGGGTGATCGGACCGAATGGAGCGGGAAAAACGACTCTTTTCAGGATGATAATGGGATTGGAAAAGGCTGATGCCGGGACGTTTGAAGTCGGCCCAACGGTGAAGATTGGTTATGTCGATCAACAACATGCTTCCATTGATCCGGAAAAGACCGTGTATCAAATTATTTCGGGAGGGAGTGACCTGATAACCGTGGGAGGGCGTGAAATAAACGCCCGGGCGTATGTTTCTAAATTTAATTTTTCAGGTTCCGACCAGGAAAAAAAGTGTGGAGTCCTGTCCGGGGGAGAGAGAAATCGCCTGCATTTGGCTTTGGCGTTAAAGGAGGAAGCAAACGTTCTATTATTGGATGAGCCTACAAACGATATCGATGTGAATACGTTGCGGGCATTGGAAGAAGGTTTGGAAAATTTTGCCGGTTGTGCGGTTGTGGTTTCCCATGACCGTTGGTTTTTGGATCGTATCGCGACTCATATTCTGGCATTCGAGGGTGATTCTAAGGTGGTGTATTTTGAAGGGAGTTACTCCGAATACGAGGAAAATAAAAAGAAACGTTTGGGGGATGTTACTCCTAAACGTATACGTTATAAAAAATTAATCGGCTAAGGTTAGAAAGCGTGCCTAAGAAAAAAGAAAATAATATCGTGAATACTGGTTTTGTTCCCGGTATATATAATTATTGCGATCGTTGGTGTGAACGCTGTAAATTTCAATCCCGTTGCATGAGCTTCACGATGGGGAAAAAATTGAAAGAAAGAGCAAAGGTCGATTTCGATGAGGAGTTGCCGGATGATGATGATGTAGCTCTTTCTCGTTTGAAAAGTATCTTCGATTCAACCTATGAGGTATTACGGGAGTTGGCTGAGGAGAAGGGAATCGCGATTGAAGACATATATCGGGCAGAAAATATCGATAAGGGTTTCTGGGGCGAAGATTATGAGGATTTGGACGATGATGACGAAGAGCTGGCCAGAAAAGTGGAGAGGGAAGATATGATCTGCTGTAACCGGATATATGAGACTTTGGCTGATAAGTGTCAGGAGAGTATATATCAGAAATTGGATGAAGAGGAGGAGAAAGGTAATGGAATAAAGACGAAGGAGGTCGATGAAGCATTGGTGGAAATCAGCTGGTATCTGGATCTGATTCACGCGAAAATGAAACGGGCTTTGTACGGCTTTCATATTTACGCGGATAAAATCAATGCCAAACAGGAAGAAAATGATTATAACGGCTCGGCGAAGGTAGCCTTGTTGGCTATTGAAATTTCTTATCAAGCCTGGTCCGTGTTGAAAAACAAGGTGGTTTATTTTCAACAGGATATAGAACGTATTTTGGTCGTTTTGGAGCAAATGCTGCGGGACCTGGAACATCGCTTTCCGGATGCCCGAAATTTTTGTCGTCCGGGTTTCGATCAATAAAATAAGGCTACTTTTAAAAGCAGCCTTATTTTATTGAGGAGGGTTATTTCTTTTTGAACAGCTTGTCAAGTCCTTTCAGTATATTCTTTTTAACTTCTTTGCCCGCTTCTTTCTCTACGGCTTTTATCGCTTTTGTTAAATCTGGTTTCACGATAGGTTTATCAAGGGTTCCTTCAATCTTTACGTCAACATCCAACGCTTTAATATTGCTTGCTCCCGGGAGTGCGGAGAGTACGTTGTTGATATCTTTTCCGAAATATTTCCGGTCGATGTTCATGGAGAGGGTATAGTCCATCTCCCCGTTTACAGTTTGGGAACCGTAGATTGTCGTCGGGTTTCCTGCTAAATGGGTGGTAAAGGGTTCTATGATAATATTTCCGTGATCCAGTTTAAAGTCTATTTTTAACTTGCTGATACTGATTCGGCTTAATTCGTCATTTTTTAATAAAGTGGCTAATTTCGCCATAGCCGGGTTGTCTTTTATTAAGAATCCGGCCGTGGAAAGACTTCCTCCTCCGTTTACCGTGTTCATGATCGGACTCATCTCCTGATCCAAATTAGCGGAAAATTTCATTACGGTAGAGATTTTTCCGGAACAATTCATCGCCATGGGAATACTTTGTTTGATAAAGCTAAACGCATGGTAGGCGGCATCGATATCGAAATCGTCTATCCGGAGATTGAAGTCCACGAATGGTTTAGCCGGATGGGTCGTGTTATAGGATCCGTTCATGAGTATTTTTCCCTCCAGCATATCCATGCTGAGATTTTTAAGGGTAGCCACGCCTCCTGCTGTTTGTACATTCCCGTTAATGTTCTTGACGGTCAGTTGATCGAACAATAAGGTTTTAACGTTGGTATTTAAACCCAGTTGGATATTTTTGGGAACTTCAAATACTCCGTTAGGCGATGAAGAAGCGTTATCCTTTTGTATTTGTGTGGTATCCGTGGCTATATTTGCCATCAATTCATTCAGGTTCAATAATTTTGAATTTAAATTAAAATTCCCTTTTAATGTTTGGTTCTTAAATATATAGGGCAGATAGTCGGCCACGTATCCCTCCAAGGTGAGATCGGATGAATTGATTTGAATCGATAGATTCTTCAAATTCAAACGAGCCGGGGTTACGGTTAAATCTCCGGAGGGGATGACGATGCCTTTGGGAAAATCACTGTTTTTGAACAGAACATCTTTCAATGAAATTTTTCCGGTAGCGGAAAATTTTTCGTATTGTTCTTTTTCGATGTATTGGTATTTTCCGTTGAACGCCATATCTACGGAAAGTATTCCGTTGAGGGTGATGTCTTGCAAGGGAAGAGCTTTTTTAAGACTTTCGAAATTGATGACGCCTTTGGCTTCTCCTTTTAGTGTGGGATCTTCCGGGTTGGAAACCAATAAGCTCATGTCGAACGGATTATCTGCCACGGAAAAGGATAGGGTACGTAAATCTGCAACCGTTAGGGAGGGAGTTCCTCCCGGATTAGTAATACTTAACTTAAGATTGATCTTTTCGATGGATTCAGGAAGCTCCGGATATTTTAAACTGGCATCCAATATATTGAATTGGATATCGAATTGCGGGAGATGATTTTCGTAATATTCTCCTTTCGCCGTGGCATTAAGCTGAAAACCTCCGGAAGTTTTTACTCCTTCAATCTCTTTTTGGAATTCTTTCGGAACCATAGCCAAAAGACTTTCGAATTGGGTATCGGGAGCGTTTAGCTTCAGATCCATATCGTATTTTTCTTTTCCTATACCAACATTGCCTGTCAAATCTAATTTCAGGTCGTTCAACGACATGTCGTTTTTCTTAATATGGAACAGCATCTCCTTCAGATTGGCTTCGATATCGGCTTGCCAGTTGAAATTCGTGTTGTTGACCCATACGCTGTTGCCTTGACGGAAACAGATATTTTCCAAATGGAGTAAAATTTGTAGAAGCGTATTTGTTTCGGAAAGATTTCCTTGCAATTCCAGGTTGATTTTATCGATGCTGAAATAGGTGGAAGATTGAAAATCTTTGTAATCTAAATAAAGGTCCCGGATCTCGATGTGATTGAATCTGACCGATTTTCCGGAGGCGTCTGTTTTTGTCTGAATACTATCTTGTGGAGTGGCGGTTCCCGTACTGTCCGATGCGATCATAATGTCCCAGTTCTCCCGACCGGAGGCCGTTACTTGCGGCATCAAACGGCAATCTTTTAATAAAATACGGTTGATGATGATCTCGTTTCCCGAAATAAGAGATTTTAGATTAACGGATGCTTCAAATTCAGGAATACGAATTAAGGTGTCTTTTACCGTTTCCCGGTTCTCGGATAACATGACATCCGTTAATGTAACGCTTAAATCCGGAAAATTTTTGAACATGCTTAAGTTTACGTCTCCGATTTTTAAGTCGGCCTTCATATACTTTGAGGACTGTTCTTCTATAAGCCGGAGAATGTCGCTTTTAAAGAATACCGGAATCGTTATCAGTGCGATAATGAACAGTATAAAAATACCGAGGATAATAATGAATACTTTCTTCATATTTAGTTGTTTTATGTTTCTAATCAATAATGAGTCCCTACAAAGTTATGTAAATTATTTGAAGTAAGGTTTTATCTTTTTGAGTTTGTGGGGTGCCAATATTTTTTTCTGCTCCAACAGGGAGTAGGTGATTGTTCCCCACTCTTTCTTCGCTTTAAAGATCAGTTGCACTTCCCCGTATTCCAAATAAGGATGGCTCAATATGCTTTTAAAGCTCATGGTATCCATCTCTTTTTTTGTAATGTGTTTGGGATCGGCATAAAAGTGATCCAGCAAAGAGTCTACGGAGAGGTATTTGAAGGAGATTTCTTTCAATTGTAGGGGAGTATGAAAACCACCGAGGCGTTTTCTGTATTTTAGTATCTTGGAAGCGTAGTAGGGACCGATGCCTTTTATCTTGGTTAAAGAAACACTGTCGACCGAGTTCAATTCAAACCGTTTTACCGGAGAGGCCGGATGAGTCGAGAGCTGTACCATGGAATCGGGAATCTCGGCTTGCGTGAGCAGGAAAAAAGGGGTGTCGTCTTCCTCGATTAGAAGAGGAAATACGAAGAAGCCTGTTAGCAGAAAAGATAGTACGATAATTCCTTTTTTCTCTGACGATCTAAGCGGCATATTTATTGTGATTTTATAAATGGTTATAAGTTATGATATTTTTTTGAAATATCAAAGAGAAGGGCTATGCACTATGGAGATTTTGTTTATCAACTATTTAATGTTTTTCCAAGAAAGAAGTGTAAAAAAGTCCGGAAAATAAACGAAAATAAATTTGTGTGGGATGCAAAAATATATACCTTTGCACCGCAATTGTAAAAAAACAATTGACGATTCAGTAGCTCAGCCGGTAGAGCACAACACTTTTAATGTTGGGGTCCTGGGTTCGAATCCCAGCTGGATCACAATACTTTAGAGACCAAATCGATCATAGACGATTTGGTTTTTTTGATGACTGATTTTAATTTAATTATCGATACTTGTTATGTTATAATTCGATTTTACGATTTTTTTTCTCTCTCTTATCTGATATGGATTTTGTAAATTCTTTGATTTTTCTGTTTTTATGCCTACTTCTCGCGTGTACATCTCGTTACTCGTCATCTAACAATTCGATTCCAAACCCTTTGATTTTTTTTCCGTTTCTTACGATATAAATTTTATATACTGGTTTTTGTTGGCCGGGATAATTACCGGAATAACCGATTTCTCTAAAGTGGGTAATATCTCCGGACCATAAGTATCGTAAGTTTTGTAAATCTCTCGATTTTCTTTCAAGCGGGTTATAGAAAAGAGATCTTTTATCCGGCATGGGTTTGGGGGAATAATCCCATAACGAGATATAAAACAAGGGTTTTGCAGGTAATTTGTGTTTGAAATCAACGTTGGATAACCCATCCCTCTTTGCATTCGGTTCTTTAAGAGGTAGTTTCTTGAAATAGATCGAATCGTTTCTGGTCAAAATCTTTTTTTTCGGATCTGGTTGGAGTGGATTGCTTAAGGTAAATGCGTTATCGAAATTTGTTTTTTTTAGGGTATCTGAAAATAATCTGCCAAATGGTCTTTTTTCAAACAAAAAATCATATTCCGAAAATTCTGTTATCCTCTGTGCCGATAAGGAACCCCAGAATAATAGCTGAACCGCAAGCAAGGCGATAAGGCGTTTCATAAGCTGTAATTTTTAATCGTTCTACACAAATATAGGGATATTTTTTACATATGCAATTATATTTGTCATATAACAGACTGAATAATAATTATGTATAGAATGGTTTATTTATGTCTGAAAAATCTACGGTTGGTAGTAAGCAGGGGTGTTATCATGAGAACAGTGAATTGATCATACACCCTATTTGTCAAATGACAAGAAGTCTTAAACCCGTATTGTTTACAGTTTTTGCTTTTTATCTCTTCTTTCGGTAATACCTTTAATGCTAAAGTATTATATTTATAATGAATGGATATTGGAAGTGTTGGTAAAATAATGATATTGTTTTAATGTCATTAAATATCTATTTTTATTTTATTAATCTAATTTTGATATTGTATATTTGTACCGGATACAGGGTATTATATGATTAAATTTATTGACCATAAAGAGGTTTTTGAACAGTTGTTCCGGGAGAATTATGTCCGTTTGTATTATCATGCCCTTAGCTTTTTGAATGATGAGGAGACGGCGAAAGATACGGTCAATGACGTGTTTGAAAAGGTTTGGAGGAATTTTGAAAAGATCGAACGATCCCAATCTCTTCTACCGTTATTGTATACTTTGGTACGTAATCATTGCGTGAGTCAGCTTCGGCGTCGGAAGGCAAAGGAGCGTTTTGCCTTCGAATGGTCGTTAAAGAAGGAGACAATTAACGAGGACTGCATGGAATATGAACTTTTAATCGAGCGTTTGCGCGATTCCGTCGGAAATTTACCAGGACAAACGAAGACCGTATTCAGGAAATGTTTTCTCGAGGGAAGAAAATATCGAGAAGCAGCAGATGAATTGGCTATCTCTATCAATACGGTTAAGACGCATATAAGTAAGGCTTTACGTATCCTCCGGGAAGAGTATTCGAATGATGCACTTTGGTTGCTGGTATTTTTTTTACGAAAAACAAATAAAAAAGTATTCCAAGACATCACCCTTTTTGAAACGTAGTGCGTGTTCTTAAAAACAGGAGACGAAAACATGCAAAACGATTTTAATTGCGAGGATATAGAATTCGCATTATATATTTTACATCATCAGAAATTATTAGCTGAGCCGAAGGTTCGAGCTTGGTTGGAGGTGAAGGAGCATCGGGATCTGTTGGAAGGATTACGGCGTTACCGGGAAGCCGGTATGCGTGAAAAGGGAGGGATGGAGGTGGACGAGGAGTATCAATGGTTTTTGTTGGACGAGAGAATAACTTTACGGGCGAGTAAAATACGGATCCGTCGTAGGATGATGAAGTTCGTGGCTTCGGTTTTAGTGTTGATTTCCGTGACGATGGCTGTTTACTATCAACAGAGAGAAAGACAATTTATCCAACCGATGGAGTTAACCCGGAATACGGAGAAGAATACGGTAACGTTGATCACCGAAGGCGGAAAAAAGTACTTTTTGGCTTCCGGTACGGGTGCTGAAGATTCTTTAAACATACGAGGGGTGGTTATCGATTCGGTGGGAGGAATGAAATACATGAGAGTATTGCGGGATGATTGTCGGCCGGAAGAGTTTCACACGATAAAAGTACCTCGCGGGGGCGAGTATATTCTGATTTTGGATGACGGGACCCGGGTATGGATCAATTCCGATTCCGAATTGAGATATCCTTTGGCGTTTAGCGGGGCGAAGCGGGAGGTTTTTTTGAAAGGAGAGGCTTATTTCGACGTGAAACGGGAGGAGGATCGTCCTTTTGTCGTGGCGACAACCCGAACCGAGGTCAACGTATTAGGTACGGAATTTAACGTGCAGTCATACGAGAACGGGGTGGAGAATATCACACTTATAAAGGGAGTTGTCTCCGTGAAGGAAGAGGGAACGGGTGCGGATCATGAGGTCGTGTTGAAACCGGGAGAGAATGTCTCGTTGCGTGACGGTTTATTACACGTAGAGGAGGTTGACGTGTTAGAGTATACCTCTTGGAAAGAGGGATTTTTCTATTATAATAACATACGTTTAGAAGACATACTCGACGAGTTGGGCAGGTGGTTCGATTTTACCGTGTTTTACCGGAATCCGGAAGCCAAGGATTTTCGCTTTAAGTTTTGGGCTAACCGGAAGGATACGGTGGAACAGGTGATCGGACGTTTGAATGAGACGGGTAAATTGCGGATTGAGGTAACGGGAAAAACGGTAATCGTTTTTATATAAAAGATAAAGTGAACGAGGACCAAATAAGAAAGGGATAGTTGAGACCTATCCCCTTAACATGAATTTGGTTCATCGGACGGATGAACATGTTTAATTCTTAACTACAAATCTATGGAAAAAAAATCGATTTCACCTCATTTTGAGGAGCGAAAAACGAAGAATCGGGTGCAAAACATCACGTGTATTCGCTTGATTTTGTTTTTAAGCTTCTTTTGTATGGCCTCGGTTGTTTTCGGTCAGCAAAAGAAACTGAGTTTCAAATGGGAAAATGTGCCTTTGTCGGATGTATTCAATGCCTTGGAAAAAGCGGATGTCTACAAATTCGTGTTTAATTACGAAGATACGAAACCGTATAAGGTAACATTCGACGTGAAAGAAAAAACGGTATTCCAGATTTTGGATACGGTTTTTCGGGATAAGCCTTTTTCCTATAAACAGGAGGGTATCTATATCATGATCCGACGTAAGGAAGCGGATGTAAAACGGTTTGTCGTGAAAGGGAAAGTGACGGATGAAAAGGGTGTGCCTTTGCCGGGGGTTACCGTGTTGCTGGAAGGAACGAATATCGGAACGGCTACCGATTCGGAGGGTAAATTCGAGATGTCAGTAACCCGGGAAAAGGGGAGCTTGCTACTCTCGTTTGTCGGGTATAAATCGCAAAAAGTGGCTTATGAAGCGGATAAGGCTGTGTCGGTAAAGATGGAGGAAGAAGTGACGGATCTGGACGAGGTGGTGATTCGGGCTTACGGTACGCAGAATAAAAAAGAGATGGTCAGTTCGATTACTTCGATAAAGGCCGATGAGATGAAAGAGCTTCCTTCGCACAGTATTTTGAGTATGTTACAGGGGCGTTTGGCCGGCGTGGATATCGTGAACCAGTCGGGAGCTCCGGGTTCCGGGGGGAACCGGGTTGCCGTTCGGGGATATAACTCCTTGATGCAGGAGGGGGCGACCGACGGACAGCCTTTGTACGTGGTCGACGGGGTTCCCATGTTTTCCTTTACCTCTCCGGTAACGGGGACGAATACGTTATCGGATTTGGATCCTTCCATGATTGCTTCCGTGGAGATATTGAAAGATGCCGCTGCTGCCGCAATCTACGGGTCCCGGGCGGGAAACGGGGTAGTCTTGATTACGACTAAAAAAGGACAGGCTGGGAAAACCAAATTTTCCGTGAATTTTTCCTATACGGCTTCTTTTTTACCTGTTACACCCGAGCAGACGGGAGGGAGTTTGGAGAGAATGACCAAGATATACCATATGCGGAATAGCCTGAAAACGGGATATGATTATATGAACGGGCTCTATTTTTACCCGACTTCTTATGAAGATGCATTCAATAGGGGTGACGGAGGATATGACGGATGGTGGGGAAACGGGTTTCCCGATTCAGCGGGAGAAAATAAAGTTCTCCAGGATAGTCTGAATCCCTTCTATAACAACCAGACAAACTGGTATAAATATAGTTTCCGGACGGGTAAGGTGATCAATGCCAATATTCAGGCATCCGGGGGAACCGATAAGATACAATATATGATCGGGGCCGGGTATTACGACGAAAAAGGTATTATGTTGAGCAGTAATTACTCTCGAGCAAACTTAATGGTGAACCTCTCGGCCAGACCTGCTCCTATTTTAACGGCAACGACCCAACTTTATTTGGGGTATATGGATAAAAGCCGAAATCTGAATAACAAGGGAGGAAATCGCGGAATCGAGGGAATGACGGTCGATCCAGCTTCGCAATCCACGCTATTTCCCGGGCATGGAAAAATAGAAGATAAGTTTTTGGAAAAGATCAACCAGACGGTGACCCGGAATGACAATTACCGTTTAATCGCCAGCTTGGGCTTGGAGTTTCAATTGGCTAAAGGATTGACTCTTTCTGGAATGGGGGCGGTCGATTACGCTCAGTTCAACGTGAACGAATTTATTCCGAGTAACTTGGATGCGACTCAGGGTCAAAATCTTTCCATGGGGCAGATATCCAGGGATATTTCGCTGATGAATGAAAATTTGTTGAAATACAGGATAGAGGGTAATATACACACCTTAGAGGCTTTATTGGGGATGAGTATCTCTAAAGAACAGGGATTCGAGAATTGGGGATCCGGTAACGGAGGTGCAAGCGATAATGTGTATTATTATCAGGGACCGGGAGGTATTTATTATACGGAATCGGATAAATTAACTCCAAGACCCCGAACGGATTACCGATCGAACTTTAACGAAAAGGTCATGTTGAGTTTTTTCGGTCGCTTGAGTTATAATTTCAAAAAACGTTATATCGTGGAATTTGCTTATCGCCGAGACGGTTCTTCTACTTTCGGAAGAAATGTACGTTGGGCCAATTTTCCCTCGGTTGCGGTGGGATGGAATTTTGCGGACGAAGCCTTTCTGGAAAATGTGGCGTGGTTAAACAGCGGGAAGTTGCGTTTAAGCTGGGGAAAGTCCGGTCAGGTATTTCTTGATCCGTACATGGCTTACGGGTTGATGTCCAAAAACGGTATATTTCACGGGAATCCGGGGATGACCAGCTATAATGCCGTTGCACCCGATTTAACCTGGGAAAAGACCAAACAGTATAACGTCGGTTTGGATCTGGAATTATTCGATTATCGTTTGAATGTGAAATTTGATTACTATAATAAACTGACCTACTCTTTGATTACGGACGTACCTACTTTCGGTGATGTGCAGGTGATGGATTCTTACAAGAAAAACGCAGGAGAGATCTCAAACGAGGGAATCGAATTGGAATTAAAAGCCGATATACTCAGGAATACGAGGATAAAATGGAGAAGCCGGTTGAATATATCCCGGAACTGGAACAAATTGGAAAAAACCTTTGACGGTAAGGATATGATGGGTAACGTGCTGAAACGGGGTTTGTTCGGTATATACGTGTTTAACGATCAGGGGTATTACCAAAACGAGAAAGAGGTTCCCGTTTATTACAATAACGAGGGTTTCCCGATTTATATCAATAAGGTATACGGGGAGACGAGTGGAGTCGTAGGGGAGGTGAAAATAGAGGACGTGGACGGCAACGGGGAGATCGGTAACGGAGATTTGTATTACATCGGTAGTGCTTTGCCGTTGGCTTACGGGGGATGGGCAAACGAGATTACCTGGAATAATTTTGACTTGAATATCCTTTTCAATTATTCTTTAGGACGGAGAATGATAAATGCCGCACGATACGGGACTCCGATGAACATCGACGGGCCTATGTTCAGGGATTTGAGAAAGACGACTTTCTGGGAAAAAGAGGGGGATCTGACGGATTTGCCGCGCATGGGGGCTTCCTTCGTTTTTCCGGAATTGCGTTCGAACGTGGAAAGGGTCAATATGCTCCGGTTGAAACAATTGACATTGGGATATAACCTGCCGGAAAAATTCAATAGGAAATTTTATTTCAGCGGCATCCGTTTGTTTATCACGGGAGAGAATATCTGGACTTGGACCAATTATTCCGGTACGGATCCCGAAGTGGTGGATATGGATAGTGGTATTGATTGGGGCAAAGCATACCCTTTGCCTGAAAAATGGACTTTTGGTATAACCCTTAATTTTTAATAGCGATGAAAAGGTTTTATATATATATGATCATGGGACTCCTGTCTGTTGCGTGTACCGATTTTTTGGACGTGAGACCGGAGAATTCAACGACGTTCAATAACTATTTTCGTTCGGGAAAAGATGCGGAAGCACTGCTCAACTCCATGATGTCGAATCTGCGTTTCGCGGAGAATCAGGATCAGGTGCACGCGTGGGCCGGGATGAAGGTGGATAACGTGGCTCAGGATTACCGGGGGAACAGCATAAGGCGTGCCCGGCAATTGGCTCCGCGAACCTATTTTCAGGCGAGTTGGCAATTGTATTATGCCGCCATCCATGATGCCGATCTGCTTTTGGATAACGCTTACCGTTTCCCGATGTCGAAAGAGATCGTGGATATCTATCGTTTACAGGCTTATTTCGTGAAAGGGGTCTGTTATTTTTGGCTCGGACGGGCCTGGGGTGAAGCTCCGATCGTTCCCAACAGCGAGTCCGTTACGGAGAAATTAGGAAAAAGCAGTGTAAAGCAGGTCTTGGAAGAGGCGACGAAATGGGCTTTGTTGGCTATCGATTTACCGAATTACGAAGATTTAAAGGATTATGCCGGAAAGTCCAGAACGATCAAACAATACGCGAGTAAAGGTGCTGCTGCGGCCCTGTTGGCTAATATCTATGCCTGGCGGGCCAATTTGGAAAATAAAAAAGAGTATTGGGAGGAAGCGGAGAAATACTGTACGATGATTATCGAGAACAAGGCCGGTGCCTATGGTTTGGTCGCTGATCCGGAAGAGGTATGTACCCGGGTATTAAAAGGGGGAAGCGAGGAGAGTATTTGGGAAATTTACAGAACGTGGATAACGCCGGGAGAGTTTACCGAACGTGCTTTTGTCAGCGAGGAGTTTATCGGCTGGCCGGTCAGAACGGATATGGACGTGAGCTTTGCTTATCCGGATGTATTGGAGTTTACGAAGGAGACGGTCAATGAGCTTTATCCGTTTGAGGACCTGCGAAGAAAAAGTTATTTCTATGGTATTGATTCGACCGAATTCCATGTGAAGGTTATGCAATACGATTGGCTGACGGGACAAATGGTGGAGGTGATAAAGGTTTACGATTACACGGAAATGGAAAAAGCTTTTGCTAATGTATTCCGTTTTCCATTTTATAATATTAAGGATAATGAAAGTTCGAAACGGTATTTGGGAATGGAGATGAATAAGGTGGTTTGGCGCTTGCCGGATATCATGTTGTTAAGAGCAGAATGTCGTTTCCGTGCCGGATTGCCCGATCCCATGGAGGACGTGGTCGCCGTACGTCAACGTGCGGGATTATCGGGACCCGACCTGACGGATGACTTTGGCGGAGACGTTCAGTTAGCAATATTCAGGGAGCGGGAAAGGGAGCTGTTGTTCGAGGACACCCGCTATTATGATGCCGTGCGAAACGGGTTAGAGTATGTACGGCGGGAATTGCCGGAGGCTTTCGGACGTTTGACCGACGCTGATATCCGAAACGGGGCCTTGTATTATCCCGTGAACGCTGGGGCGATGGAAAACAACGATTTGGTTTTACAAAATGTTTACTGGAACACAAAAGTACAATAAGATGATGAAACATATATTTATAGTGGCCCTTGTAGGTTTTGTTGTAGCTACGGGAGCCTGTACGAAGGATAATTTTGTCAAAACGGGGCTGCATAACGGCCGTTTTGAAGGTAGTTTACTGGAGTATTTAAAAGCTTCAGGGCACTCTTACGATTGGGATTCGACAGCCAGATTAGTAGAACAGGCCGGACCGGATATGATCCGTTTATTCGAGGGGAAGGATCCTGAGCACCCTGAAATTACTTTTTTGGGACCGACAAACCATTCCATTCGTAGGTATATGCTGTTTGAAGGTTACGAACGAATTTCGGATATAGAACCTGAAGTGTGTGAGATGCTATTGCTTAATTGCATCATCGATGGGAAGATTTACCGGGATGATGTTCCGAGAGGAAAGTACGATGAGGATGAAGCTGAGCCGGGTGATGGCGGGGATTGGTATGTCACTTTGGGAGGAAATTCGATCTGGTTGTATACGCATCAGGAAACCTTGCAGGGAATTCCCGATGTAGGTGCGGTTTCTCTGAATGTATATTCCCAAAATGCATTTCGCGATTTTTCGATTGCTTCTTCGAATATCGAACCGGATAATTGCGTGGTGCACTCTTTAACCTACCAATTTACATTGGGTGATTTATAAAATATAAAAAACAGAATGTTATGAAATGGATCATGTTTATATTACCGATTGTCTGCCTCTGTCTTGTCGCTTGCGAAGAAAAGGAGGGGTATTTGAGGACGGAAAATGCCGTTTATGAACCCGACACGATGGTTGTTCGTCTTGTTCCGGATCCGGAACTGGATGCCGTGCGGATAGAGTATAAATCTCCTTGGCAATCACTGGCGATGCAAGGGTACGAGGGAACGGAACGTATTGATTTTACAGTGGAATCTGTTTCCTCAACAGCCGGAGAGGTGGCTGTTACCTCCTTTATGAAAGAGGTATCTATTTTAGGCGGGGGTATTTTACGTTATCCTTTCGAGGGGAAGTCTCCGGCCGGACGCTATACGGTATCGGTTCGTTTGACAGGCCCGGGATATAGTCAAGTGGTGAAAGATGCTTTTACATTTATCTTAAAATGAAATAGATGAAAAGAGTAAAGTTTATTTATTTATATTGTGTCCTTGGAATAATAGGTATTCCCGGAGCATTCGCGCAATCGGAAGATAAATTGCTGATCATGCTTTCCGGTGAATTGAATGAACATTACCGGGAATTGCAGGGGGAAAAATTTCCCCCCTATTATATGAATTACAGGATTATCGATACTTGGAGTACGACGATTGCGGCCTCGTTCGGGGTATTGAGGGACAATCAGTCCAGGCATACCCGGATCATGATTCCGCATATCCGGATCGGGGATTCTCTTCTGGATAATTTCAGCTATTACCCGATGGGAGCGGAAGTCTCCGAGAGAGGAATTTCATATGCGGTATTGCCTATCGATGACGAGAATAACGAGAAAGCCATCCGTCAGGCGATCTGGATGGAGTCTTCTTCCCGGTACGCATTTGCCTCGGATATATACGAGCGTTCGAAGGCACAAAGTAAGGTGAACGTCAAGAACGAGGACAAAGCTCCTTATTTCTCTTTCGCTCCCGTGGAGTCTTATTACGAACCTCCTTTCCCGGCTGACCGGTTGAAGGTCGATACGCACGCCTGGATTGTCCGGTTGAAAAAAATATCCGATTTATTCAACGAGAACATGTATATGACGCGGGGGGATGCGATCTTGACGTATGAGGTCGAGCGCCGTTATTTCGTCGATACGGAAGGTCGGAACGTGGCGGAGAATCTGCCCTATGCCCGGATTATGATTCAGGGGAGTGTTACGGCTTTGGACGGTATGGAACTTCCTTTGTTGCTTTCCTATTTTGCTTACGATCCGGCGGATTTGCCCACGGATGAGCAAATGATTGCGGATACCCGTGAGATGGTAAAAATGTTAGCTGCCTTACGGGAGGCTCCGGTTGCCGAACCTTATACCGGACCGGCTTTGTTATCGGGAGCTGCCAGCGGGGTGTTTTTTCACGAGATATTCGGGCATCGGCTGGAAGGACAACGTATGAAAACGGATGAAGACGGGCAGACATTTAAACAGATGGTGGGGGAGAGTGTATTGGCTCCCGATTTTCAGGTGTTCGACGATCCGACCTTAACCCGTTATGCCGGAAAGGCTTTGAACGGTTATTATAAGTTTGATGATCAGGGGATCCGTTCCAAACGGGTTGACGTAGTTGTCGACGGTAAATTACGCGATTTTTTGATGACCCGGGTACCGATAGACGGATTTCCCATGACCAACGGGCATGCTCGTGCCAGTGATGGATTCGATCCGGTATCCCGGCAATCCAATCTCTGTATCGAAACGAAATCCCCGAAGACGAAAGAAGAGCTGCGCCGTATGTTAGTCGAAGAGGTGAAAAAGCAGAAAAAGGAGTACGGTTATTTCTTTAAGGAGGTGACGAGCGGTCTGACTTACACGGGTAAGGGCAGTACCAATTCGTTTAACGTGACCCCCTTGGTAGTCTATCGGATTTACACGGATGGTCGTCCGGATGAATTGGTTCGGGGAGTGATATTGATCGGGACCCCCTTGTCGATGTTTTCGAACATCGTGTGTGCGGGAGACGATCCAGACGTGTTTGTCGGTATTTGTGGGGCAGAGTCCGGAAATGTTCAGGTTACGGCCATATCTCCGACTATTTTGGTTAGCAAAATAGAGACGCAGCGCACGGCTAAGTCCAGTATTCTGCCTCCTATTCTCCCGAGAGTGCATTTACCTCAGAAATAGTTCAATGAAAAAATGGAGTTATGGATAAAAATGGAAAAATAATGAAATATAGAGTACTGTTAACGTTGATTTTGCTCTCGGGTGTCTTGCATGCCCAGACTCCGGAAGAGTTGATTATCTTTACGGCGATGGGTGATGAACAGGTGAGAACGAAAGAGCGTTTAGCTCTTCCGATGATGAGTAAGCCCTTTTATGTTTCTTATGCTGTTTCTCTCTCCCGTCAGTATTCGGTAGAAGCTACTTTGGGTTCCGTGTTGAACTCGGTTCTTTTGCCTCTTCACCTGATGGGAACAGCGCAGGTATTGATCGGCGACTACAATCGAACGAATGATTTACGCCACGTGGGACAATTTTTAAGAGTGGATTTAGGGGGAGAAATCGATTATAATGCGATTCGTTTCGGTTTTTGGTTAGCTTCCGATCAGGCGTACAAGATAGCATTGCAGGAATTTTCAGCCAAGAAAGCTTACCTGGAAGCTAATCCTTACGAGGTTCCTCAGGGGCTTCCCGATCTGTTGCCGACCCCTTCGGTAGAGAAGATGGTTCAGGCAAAACAACCTTATATTTCCGGTATTTCGGAGGTGGAAACGATGGCACGGGAATTATCGGCCGTGTTCGGTCATTACAAGGAGATTATCGGATCGAAAGTGATATTGCAGGGCAACGAGATGACTTTTTATAAGTTGACTACGGAGCAGGTAGCGATCAAACAACCGCTGGATTTCGTGGAGTTGTATATGGAGGCAGCCGTTATGACGGCAACTGGGGAATATATACGAGATTCCTATATTTTGCTTGCCCCCTCGTTTACAGCCTTACCTGCGCTCGATGAGCTCAAACAAATCGTGGCTGGTTTTGCCCGGCGTCTGATGGATCTGAAAAACGCAGAGGTGTTTCGAGAGGAGTACAGTGGGCCGATTCTTTTTGAAAACGAAGCCGTACGGCAGATTTTTACAGAGAATCTGTTGGGGAATAACGGTGGTCTATGTACTTACCGGATGCCGTTGGGGGAGAGGGAGGCGACAACCTCTTTCGAAGATAAGATCGGGAAAAAATTGCTCGATTCCCGGTTGAGTGTAGTGAATTACAGTTCTATGACGGAATATATGAGTGTACCCCTATTGGGAAGCTATGTCGTGGATGCCGAGGGAGTGGTTCCTGAAGAAGAGATGCTGCTCGTGGATAAAGGTGTTTTGAAAAAAGAGCTGAACGGGAAGATTCCGACGAATAAAGTGCGTTATTCCACCGGAAGTGCCCGATTTATTCCCGCCCGCGGTGACGTGATCTACGTGACTGCTCCCGGAACGCTCCATGTGAAAGCGAACGACGGGTTAAAACCCGAAGCCATGAAAAAAGCCTTACTTAAAGTGGCAAAGGAAGAGAAAATGGATTACGCTTATATCGTGCGTCGCTTGTCCGGTAACGCTTCCTTGTTGTATCGGGTGGATGTGAAAACAGGAAAAGAGACCCAGGTCCGATTCGGGAAAGTTTCCCCCGTGAACATGGCTAAGTTGAAAAATATCAGGGCGATTTGCTCCTCGGAGAGGGTAAATAATTTTATACTCGATAAAGGAGCCGTCGTATCGATGATCTACCCCGCATCCTTTCTTTTGGATAATGCGGATATAACTGTCATGAATGTCCGGAAAAGAAAGCCTCCGGTTTTAAAAAATCCTTTACTGGAGTAGATCTTGTTTTTTTATTTTCGGTTATCGGATCATGTTTAGCATCCATCCGATAACCGATTTTATAGTATATCGATACGTGTGGAAATTCGGAGATAAGTTGACGGGTTATCGTGCCGGAAATGGTGTTGAGGTTCGAAATGGACCTCAAAAGACATCACTGGAAATTATTTTTACCCATTTTACGGCATCGGTCACGAGTCCTTGCCGGTAGTCTTTATTGATAGCCTTGTCGCTCAGGGTTACCCGGGCATTTATTGAAAAATCGAATATGCCCAAGGATACCCAAGTTCCTTTTTCCTTTTTGCTCAAAGAGATGATAACTTCTTGCTCTTTTTTACCGTCGAAAACGGTATAGGAACGTAATATCTTTAGATTTTCTGGTACACCAATGGTAAAAGAATCTAAGTCACCGAATTCCGTGTAGTAAAAGAATACCTCGTGTTTTCCCTTTTGCGGGAAGGTGACGTTCCACACCACTTTTTGTTTTCCGGAACTCACACTTTTAAAGTATGCACTTTTCACGGGGACGCCATAAAAATGGTTAGTAGGCAACCAAGTATCTTCCATGAAAAATTCATGATATTTTTCCCGTTTTTTTCTTTTCGGAATAAAGAGGTGATAAAACTCTCCGGTTTTACCACCTTGAACCCTGGATCTTCGTTATCCACGATAATTTCATTTGCGTTCTTGTCAGCGGGGAACATCGATGCGTCTAATTTAAAGACCCCGGTGGTCGTGTCCACGTTGGCGTTTCCCATGTCTTTTGTTTTGAAACGTACAGTAGCGGTAATGTTTTGAGCCAAAGGTTTTTGCGGGATGTGTCCATTATATTGCTGTCCCCGGGCCCGTATTTCCCTTCCCTCGTGTGGTAGGATAATCCACCCTTTGTGTTCTCCCGTCTTGATTAGTCCGGGCACCTCACTCCAGTTAAATACCTTGAAGCTATACAAACTATAGGGGGGCTGTTTCTGTGATCTTCATGATCCGTACATCCCGCACATCGAGCAGGGCATCTTTTAAACTCTTGCCGTTTAGGTACTCTGTGGCCAGGTAATCGTCCATCGGGGATGAATTATTGTCTTTGAAATCTCCACGTGACACGTCGGTTAAAATATCGTGAACGATCGGGTATTTCCGAGAGGAAATAAACATTGTTTTTCCGCTGAACATAGGTTTCACGTCATAACTGCTGTTCTGCTTGATAAATTCAATATCCAGGTTTAACCAGAAAATTGCTATATCTCTTTCTGTCATTTCTTTAGTAGGTTCTAAAGAACGAATAAAAATACTGACCTTGTTTATAAAGATCAGTATTTTATTGTAATGGTAGGACGGAAAGTTACTTTATCTCTTTTTCTTTTAAAAGGTCCCGGATTTCTGTTAATAACTGGATATCGGCAGGAGGAGCGGGAGGTGTTGCGGGAGCTTCTTCTTTCTTTTGAGATAGCTTGCTGATTACCTTTATAAGGATAAATATAGAAAAGGCAATGATTATAAAGTCTATGACTACCTGTATAAAATTGCCGTAAGTTAAGGCTACTTCCGGGGAGATCATTTGCCCGTTATCGATGACAGCCTGTTTTAAGACTATCTTCAAATGGGAAAAGTTGACCCCTCCCAATGCCAATCCGATGGCAGGCATTAAAATATCGCCGACCAACGAGGATACTATTTTGCCAAAGGCACCTCCGATGATGATACCGACAGCCATATCCACCACATTTCCACGCATGGCAAAAGCTTTGAATTCTTGTAATACTTTTTTCATTTCGTTTTGTTTTTAGATGTTATTCATGTATATCGTATGTATGTTTTATTTTGTTCTACTTAAATGATGCGGGATTACTGAAAACAGCATGATTTTTAACCGACAAATTATTTTTCCGGTTCATATGATTTTCCCAAATTCTTCCTGTCGTATATTATATGATTTGATCCGTGTATATACAAGCATTATGAGCTTTTGAAAGGAGGTAAAGAGCCGGAAAATCTCCTTCTCCACGGACAATATGTTCCATGATCTCCTTTTTTTCGGGGTCGAGGATAGGAACTAAAATATGTTTTCCTTGCAAAATGAGAGGGCCGGTCATGCTAATTCGTTTTTGTCCGGTGGCAGGATGCTGGGATACCGCATAACAACGGCGGTCCGTCAACAAGTTGGACGACTCCGGGAAGATGGAAGCCGTATGGCCGTCCGTACCGACACCGAGAATGATACAGTTGAAACGGGGAAGATCGGAATATCCGGGGAGTTCCCACTTAACCATTTCCGAGTAACGTTCCGCCTCGATATTGGGATCTTGTTCTCCCCAAATACGGTGAATGTGGTCTATGGGAATTTCCAAAGGATGGAAAAGAAGTTGTTCGGCGTGCTTGAAGTTACTTTCATCATCATCCGGGGCCACGCATCTCTCGTCTACCCAATAGAAACGAAGAATATCCCAGGGAATACGTTCTTTGTATTCTTTTGTCCATATTTTGAATAATGTTTGTGCCGTTTTGCCGCCGGATAACGCGATATGAAACGGATTTACCCGGCTTTGTCCGATGATAGAGATGAGTTTTTCACTCAGTGAACGTAAGGCCTCTTCAGCTGTAGTTAAAGTTTCTATTTTCATGTTCAATACGATTTATTTACATGATTTGAGTAATGCAAGTTATGTTTTATTCGTGATTAAAACAAGGGTTGTTACATCTTTATGCATTAAAATGACCTGTTGCCGAATGGAAATAGTAGGTTGGTAACGTTAACTTTTTGATTTATCAATCGTATAAGAAAATTAAAATATGATATATAAACAAAAGAACATCGATTAATGTGAATCATTGTCAAATTCAAAATTTATTTGTCAAAAAGATTTTTTTTGAGAATAATATTTCTTAATTTTGAATGTAATTAATATGAAAAAATGAGAAAGATATTGTTGAAATATGTCTCGCTGTTCATGCTTCTCTTCCTGTTTGGCACGGAACTATTCGGTTTGGAGTCCGATAGTCGGGGTGTCGTGGGGAATGAAGTATGTGTAGAAGGGGAGAAGGATGATTCAACGCTTTCGACCGCAGAAATAGACCACGGTTGGGCCATAGAGCGATCTCTCGTTTTTTCTCAACAAGAAATTTCTTTTAGTGGTAATCGGGAACATATATCTCTATTATACTATCGGAATATTCAACTTTCTTCTTTAAAAATAGATGTAGCTTTATCGGAGAAAATTCTTTCACAAGAGAATTTTAATACTCTTCTTGAACTACGACACCAAGAAGGTTTCTATGTCTATCAGCTTTGTAAAATAATAATTTAGCCTACCGTTATTTCTCTGTTCTGACCGATTTGCATTTAGAGGGTCAGGTGTAAAGGGTAATGAATGGATGGGTTGATAAGGTTCATTCCGGAACAGGTTTCCCCGGGCATTGATACCTCATCCGGGTATCAAATTGTATCCCCTATGCTTGTGGGTAATTGTAATTGGCATTTCGTGTATTGGAGAGAAAACGGAGGGTCCCGTTTCTGTATTTCACGAAGGGTAACTGTTTTATGTTTTTTAATAAGTAATTATACCATGGAAAAGAAGAAGTTACGCAGGGAATTGGTCCTGCAAAAGTTATATCCGTTTCTCGTGATGGGAGTTGTCTTTGGGTTGGTTTTTTTAGCGTTATATCTGGCATTGTAATATATAAAATTTGAAATTATGAAAAAGAGTGAAAATATAAATAAAGGAAAAAGGAATTTTGGAATATCCGCGTTTCCGATTATTGTTCTTTGTTTTGCTTTGGCTTTGGTCATCTATCATTTCGTGTTCGGTAATCCTGCAAATTTTGTGAACAATGATCCGAATAATCATCCCTTACCTGGAAATTTGTTAGGAACTATTTATAAAGGAGGTATAATCGTTCCTGTGATTCAGACTCTATTATTTACCGTATTGACATTAAGTGTGGAACGTTTTTTTGCTTTGCGCAAGGCAAGGGGTAAAAATGATTTGAAACAGTTTGTAATAAGAGTGAAGCAATCTCTGGCGGATGGAGATATCGAGGGGGTAAAATCATTGTGTGATGAACAGAAAGGAGCCGTTGCTAACGTAATACGGGCATCCTTGGTCACTTATGCCGATGTGAAGGCGAACGATAAAATGCTTAAGGAGGAGAAACAGTTGGCCGTGAGAAAAGACCTGGAAGAGGCGACGATGCTGGAGTTACCTACCATGGAACAGAATTTACCCGTTATCGCGACGATAACCACGTTAGGGACCTTGATGGGGTTGTTGGGAACCGTCATCGGCATGATCAAATCGTTTGCGGCTTTATCGTCTGCCGGGGGAACGGATTCCATTGCGCTTTCAACAGGTATCTCGGAAGCTTTGGTAAATACGGCTTTTGGTATAGCCACGGGAGCTTGTGCGGTTATCGCTTATAACTTTTACACGAGTAAAATAGATGGCATTACGCATAGTATTGATGAAATAGGGGCTTATATCGTGCAAACTTTTGCCGTTCGCGAATCGCAAGTGAACGTTTTGAAAAAGACGGGAAATCGGGTCGCTCCGACGACCGATCCGCTTTTAGCATAAATGAATACGAAAACCGTTAAAATGAATGGGTGATGAGTCAGAAAATAAAAAAGAAATCGACACTTATCGATATGACGGCCATGAGCGATGTGACGGTCTTATTGTTGACATTCTTTATGCTGACATCCACTTTTATCCAGAAGGAGCCCGTGAAGGTTGCTCCTCCGCAGTCCGTATCGGAAATAAAGATACCGGAAAACAATATTGTATCCATATTGATCGAATCGAATGGAAAGGTATTTATGGGTTTGGATAAACCTCAGGATCGGATGGAAGTTTTAAAGAAAATGGGAGAAAATTATCATATCGCTTTTACTGATCAGGAGTTGAAAAAATTTAGTTTGAATACTTCTTTTGGGGTTCCTATTCAAGGAATGAAACAATTTCTTGCGTTATCTCCGGAAGAGCAGGATAAGCTGATCATGAATTACGGCATACCGTGTGACAGTACGGATAATCAATTTAAGACCTGGATGCAATGCGTGCGGGAAGTAAATAAAGAGTTAGTCATTGCGATTAAGGCGGATCAAAGTACTCCTTATCCTTTGATTAAAGATATCATGAATACCCTTCAGGATCTAAGAGAGAATCGGTATAATTTGATTACCAATTTGAAGAATGCACCTGAAGTCTGAGCAATTTTAAAATAAAAAATTATGGCAGAGATTCAACAAAAAGAGGAGGGTGGCAGAAAAAAGGGTAAACAGAAAAAGTTCAACATTCATGTGGATTTTACACCCATGGTGGATATGAATATGTTACTGATTACTTTTTTCATGCTATGTACCTCCATGAGTAAACCTCAGACAATGGAAATCAGTATGCCTCGGAAGGATTTATTGAATGAACAGGAGCAAAATAAAGTGAAAGCTTCTAAGGCCATAACGATTTTATTAGGGAAAGAGGGTAAGGTATATTATTACGTGGGGGAGCCGAATTATGATGATCCCGATTTGTTGAAAGAGACGGATTTTTCTTCCAACGGATTACGTGCTTTATTGTTGGGACGTAATCGGTTCGTGGTTCAAAAGATTCGGGAGCTGAAACAGAAAAGAGCCAACCTGGAGATTACGAATGAAGAGTATATGAAGCAGTCTTCAGAGATCCGGAAAGATAAAGATTCTCCCGTGGTATTGATTAAAGCGACAGATTTTGCCAGTTATAAGAATCTGATAGATGCTTTGGACGAGATGCAGATTTGCAATATAGGGCGTTACGCTATTATGGATATTACTCCCGGCGATTTGCGTTTATTGCAGGATTTGACGCATGATGGGTATGCGGAAGATTTGAAAGAAGTTGTTCGTTATGTAGAATTAAAACAATAGGTTATGGCGAAAGATTTGGATGTAACCTGCGGAGAATGGTGTGATCTGATCTTCGAAGGAAAAAATAAAGAGTACGGGGCTTACGTGCTTCGTAAGAGTTCTTCCAGACGCCATATTACGGCATACCTGATTATTATCGGGTTGATCGTGTTGTTTATGGTATTGCCGATTTTTATTCGTTTTTTAACACCGGTGAAGGCTCAGGAGAAAATGGTTACGGTAACTGAGTTGTCGAATTTGAAGATGGAATTACCGGAGGTAAAGGAAGAAAATAAGGTGGTTGCGGTAAATGTCCCGCCTCCTCCCACGTTGAAGAGCACGATAAAATTTACGGCTCCGGTAATTAAAAAAGATGAAGAGGTGAGGGAGGAAGACGAGTTGAAAACTCAGGAGGAAGTAACTCAGGCGAAGATGGCGATCTCGATAGCGGACGTAAAGGGAAACGATGAGGAGTCCGGAAAGGATATTGCCGATTTGGAGGATCATAAATTAGTCGTGAATGATGAAGATGCTGTTTTCCAGGTGGTCGAACAGAGTCCGACATTTCCCGGTGGGATGAAAGCTTTGTTGAAATGGCTCGGTAAAGAGATTCATTATCCGCCGGTAGCAGAAGAGATGGGAATTTCCGGTAAGGTAATCGTTCAGTTCGTGATCGGAAAGGACGGGAGTGTCAGGGATGTCGAGGTGTTGCGTTCCGTGGATGCAGATTTGGATAAGGAAGCCATACGGGTAGTTAAGAAAATGCCGAAATGGATTCCCGGAAAACAACAAGGTGTGCCTGTTTCTGTACGATTCACGTTGCCGATCACGTTTAAAATTCAACGGTGATTTATGAAAAAATGGAGTAACTATACCGGGTTCGTTTTTGTTTTGCTGCTGATGGTTGCCTGTAAAGGCAACTCGTCGGCGGGACAGGAAACCTTGTTTAGCGGCGTAATGTCCATAGCTGTCGACCAAACTCTTGCTCCGCTTGCGGAGGAGGAGATAGCCGTTTTCGAATCGCGATACCAATACGCGGGAATACTACCTGAATATACGAATGAAGTAGAAGCGATCAATCTTTTATTGAAGGATAGCGTGCGTTTTGTTATAGCAACCCGTCCTTTATCGGGGGAGGAAACGGAATCGTTTCATAGCCGTAAATTTTTCCCGCGATCGATAAAAATCGCCACGGACGGGATTGCCTTGATCGTACATAGACAAAATGCCGATTCGATTGTCAATTTGGATATGTTACAACAGATCTTTTCAGGAAAAGTGACGGATTGGAAAGAGCTCCCTTCCCGTTCCGCATCGGGAGAGATCCAGGTCGTATTTGATCACCCGAATTCCAGTACGGTTCGATACGTGATCGATTCCATATGCCGGGGAGAACCGTTGTCCGGTCGTTGCCGGGCAGTCGGGACGAATCAGCGAGTCATAGATTATGTCGCACGTACACCGGGTGCTTTAGGGGTAATCGGGGTTAATTGGATTAGCGAAGACCAGGACTCTCTTTGCAAAGATTTTAGGAAGGATATTCAGGTTATGCGTGTTAGTCGTTCTCGACAACCTTCTTGTCAAAACAGTTATCAACCTTACCAGTATTATCTCTATACCGGTCAATATCCGTTGAGAAGAGATATCTATATTTTGTTGAATGATCCCAAGGGGGTTTTACCGACCGGATTGACCTCCTTCATTACGGGAGCTCAGGGCCAGAGAATTATTTTGAAGGCCGGATTGTTACCGGCCACGATGCCTGTGAATATCGTGGATATAAGAAGTGAATTGTGAAATTGATGGATAAAAAAATGTAAAGTCATGGACTCGATAAAATTGATAGGATGTATAGGTTTGTTATTTGCCGGATTATGCGGAAAGGCGGCGGACAATAAAGAGGGTATTGAGTTATATCAATCAGGGATGTATGATGTCTCTAAAATCTATTTTTTGAAAAATTTGGAAACCATAGTTCCGGAACAAAAGATGGAGGCGTATTATTATTTGGGTGAAAATTACGTGATGTTAGGGCAAATCGATTCCGCGCGAATTTATTTCGAAAAGGGGATGGAAATTCAACCGGAATATCCTTATAATCGTATAGGGATTGGCATGTTAAAATTGAAAGAGGCGGAGGAAGAGGCGGAGGATATTTTTAAAGAAGTTCTTAAAACCAAAGGATATAAAAAAGATGTCCGTTTACAGGTGGCGTTGGCCCGGGCTTATTATTATGCCGGTAATAGGGAAAAAGCGATGGAATATATACAACAAGCCAAGGAGTATGATGCTGAAAGCGGATTACCCTATTTATTGGAGGGAGATATTTTGACAAAAGAGGGCCGTATCGGAGAGGCTTGTGCAAAATACGACATGGTTCTTTATTTTTCTCCGGATTGCATAGGAGCTTACCTCAAATTGGCTCGGTTATATATGACGGCCAATTCATCGCTTTCAAAGGAAAACTTGAATCACGTGAAGGAGATGGCTCCTGACTTTTGCGGAACGTATGGTCTGCTTGGCGAGCTGTATGAGATGTCCGGCGACTATAGTAATGCGGCGAAGTATTATGGCGAATTTATTCGTTGCGGGTATAGCGATTCGGGTCATAGGTTACGTTATGCGGGAATCCTTTATTTTAACAAACAATACGAAGAGATGTTTCCGGTAATCAATTCGGTCTTAAAAGAGTTGCCGGATAATAAAGTGGCCAAGAGGTTGTATGCTTATTGTCTATCGAAACTGGAGACGGATGCCAACGGGATAGATGCTATCCGGCATTTTATGGAAACGACTTCCGAAAATGAATGTATCGCGCAGGATTTTTTGTGCTATGCCGAGCAATTAGCATCAGTAGAACGTTATGATGATGCTCTCTCTTATTACGAAAAAGCATTGCTTAAGGATGAGACGAAAAGAGAGCTTTACCGGGAGATGATGGATATATGTATAAAAACAAGGCAACCGGATCGGGCCATTCGTTATTACCGAAAATATACGGAAACGACGGATAACTGCGAACCCGGGGATGTGTTGCGATTGGGAAAATGTTTTTATGACGTGGCATGTCGGGACTCCGTTGCGGAATCTCGAAATAGAGAGTTGATGGTAGCTGATTCTTTATTCCATATCGTGAGCGAAGAGGTGCCGCAAAGTTATGTCGGCTATTTTTGGCGTGCCCGGGCGAATTCCATGTTAGATCCGGAGACGGCAAAAGGTTTGGCCCGTCCTTATTATGAAAAAGTAATTGAAATTGCTTTGGGACAGCCGGAACGTAATAAAAAAGAGCTGATAGAGAGTTATAAATATTTGGGGTACTATTATTATTTGCAAGCGGATGCCGTTACGGCTAAGAATAATGGCAATCCCTTACCGGCTAAAACGGAATATGATACTGCAAAATCCTATTTTTATAAAGTGATCGGGCTCGATCCTTCGGATGAGGTTGCCAAGCAAGCATTGGAACAGATCAAGTAGAATCCTGCCAGGAAAACGGTAGGCAATAAAAGATGTCTTTTTCTCCTGATCTAAAGATTGCCTCCGTTTTCCGATTCTACGCGGCCTGTGGTGGGTTGCGTTGGAAGATATGGCTTTTTATTTGAAATATGTTGTAATAATTCAAAATTGGCATTATCTTTGATAGTGTATGAGTAGTTATGCAAAGATTGATTTGGATTATATTGATTTTATCGGTGTCCCTGAGTGTCGGGGCAAAACCTTTCCAGAAAGCTATTTATGAGGGAGAGGAGGAAATTTCAATTGTTTCCGAGGATTGTCAGACGAGTTTTTCTTTGCCTGTAACAGTTGATAAATTAATGAATGTTTACGATTGGATAGGAAATTCGTTTGTTTTGACGCCTACTGTTGATTTGCCTGCTGAATCCGAGTTTCAAAAGGGCAAACGGTCTGATCCTTTTGCGAGGAGTAACCGTCAAACGATGATCGCTTTTTTGAGATGTACCGACAGTTACCGGAAGATAGGGGGGTATTTATTCGAGCGGCATATACAAGGATTTTATATCTATATGTTGAGTAAAATGATTATTTAGTTCTATTTGAGCCTATTAAATAGAGGATATTCCTGCCTTGTAATGTTAACGGTATTAGAATAATAACTTTTTTAGTTGAAATACGTTAACATATTGTTCTGAAGTTTAGAGATTTTAAATTGATGTTATGATACAGAAAATTGGGTATGTTACACAGGTAATCGGACCTGTTGTCGATGTTATCTTCGAAAATAAAGAAGGCGAATTACCACCGATTTATGAAGCGTTGGAGATTGAAAGAGATAACGGGCATAAGTTGATCGTGGAGGTTGAACAACACGTCGGAGAAAATACCGTACGTTGTGTTGCTATGGATACGACGGACGGTTTGTACCGGGGAATGAAAGCTATTGATTTGGGTAGGACTTTAACGATGCCTGTAGGGCGACAAATAAAAGGACGTTTGCTGAATGTCACGGGTGATGCCATTGATTACTTGGCTCCTTTAGACTATTCGGAAACGCTTTCTATCCATAGAGAGGCTCCTAAATTTGAAGATTTATCGATTAAGGAAGAATTTTTGTTTACGGGCATTAAGGTTATTGATTTGTTGGAACCTTACGCTAAAGGGGGAAAGATCGGATTGTTCGGCGGAGCGGGTGTGGGAAAAACGGTATTAATCATGGAGATGATCAATAATATAGCGAAGGGACATAATGGTTATTCTGTTTTTGCGGGAGTTGGGGAACGAACGCGGGAGGGAAACGATCTGTTACGGGAAATGATAGCATCGGGAGTTATTGACTATGGCGAAAAGTTTAAGAATGAGATGGAGGAGGGGAAATGGGATCTGAAGAGTGTGGATATGGAAAAAGTGAATCATTCTCAGGCGACTTTGGTTTTCGGACAAATGAATGAACCTCCCGGAGCTCGTTTAAGGGTAGCTCTCTCCGGATTGACGGTAGCGGAAATGTTTAGGGATTCAAACGAGGGAGGACGTGAAATCTTATTTTTCATTGACAATATATTTCGTTTTACTCAAGCAGGGTCCGAGGTTTCGGCCTTGTTGGGGCGGATGCCCTCTGCCGTGGGGTATCAGCCGACGTTGGCTTCCGAGATGGGTAAATTGCAAGAGCGGATTACATCTACAAAAAACGGATCGATCACTTCCATTCAGGCTATTTACGTTCCCGCGGACGATTTAACGGATCCGGCCCCGGCAACTACGTTTAATTTTTTGGATGCCACGACCGTATTAAGTCGTAAGATTACGGAATTGGGTATTTACCCTGCTGTTGATCCCTTGGAGTCCAGTTCTCGTATTTTGGATCCGAATATTGTAGGTGAAGAACATTATAATGTGGCTCAGCGGGTAATAGAGTTGTTGCAGCATTACAATGAATTACAGGATATTATTGCTATTTTGGGCGTGGACGAACTTTCGGATTCGGATAAAATTGTTGTCAACCGGGCGAGGCGGGCACAAAGGTTTCTTTCTCAGCCATTCCACGTTGCGGAACAATTTACGGGAATACCGGGAGTGATGGTTCCCCTGGAGGAAACCATTCGAGGCTTTAAGATGATTCTGGACGGTGATATGGATGAATATCCGGAACAAGCATTTATGAATGTGGGAACTATCGATGATGTGATAAAGAAAGGAAAAGAGATGATGGCAGCGGCCGAGAAGTAGAGGTTTTGTCGAGTAGAAAGGAGGGTATTATGAAATTGAAAATTATTTCTCCGGAAAAAGTAGTATATAAAGGCGAGGTGGAACGGGTCTCTTTGCCGGGAAGTCTGGGATTTTTTACCGTTTTAAAGGATCATGCTCCCTTGGTCTCCTCGTTGGTTGAAGGAAAAATTGTTTATTTAGAAGCAGAAGGAGAGAAAGAGATGGAGATCGAAAGCGGAGTGGTGGAAGTGCGAGATAACGAAGTGATTATTTGTATCGGTTAAGGTTATGAAAAAATGGATTACATATTTCGTGATGCTGTTTTTGTTTGCAGGGGGTATGAAGGTATATGCCCGCGAGAATCCGGAAGTACCGAACGATACTTTGGGAATCGCATCAAGAATGAGTACGGGCGATGAGATCGATCAGGAAGGAAAGAAAGATGTTTTCCAGCCTAAAAAGGTTATTTTTGAGCATTTGGGAGATACGTACGGGTGGGAAATTGCCAGCAATCTGAAATTACCTTTGCCTGTTATTGTAAGAGATGATACGGGTAAATGGCATGTATTCAGTTCGAAGCATATTGAGAAGGGAAAAAAACACGAGGGCTTTTATGTTGCCGGAGAAGGAAAATACGAGAATAAGGTAGTAGGCGAGGACGTTTCGGGTAATTTGTATCGGCCGATGGATTTTTCTATCACGAGAAATGTGATGTCGATTATTCTGACAGCCCTTTTAACCCTGTGGATGGCTTTTGCTTTGGTTCGTTTTTATAAACGAAAGAGATGGAAAGCTCCTCGTAAGATATTGGGATTCATTGAGATGATTATTGAGATGCTGTATCGGGAAGTTATTGTCGGGATACTGGGAGAAGAAGCTAAGCGTTATGCCTCTTATTTGTTGACCGTATTTTTCTTTATTTTCATAGCCAATATAGTGGGGATGATTGCCGTTTTTCCCGGGGGAGCTAATGTGACCGGAAATCTCTCGATTACGTTGGTATTGGCTTTATGTACTTTTGTTATCGTGAATGTATCGGGAACGAGGAGGTATTGGAAAGACGTTTTTTGGCCGGATGTACCGACTTGGCTGAAGTTTCCTCTTCCGATCATGCCTTTGATTGAAATATTCGGGGTATTCACGAAACCGGCCGCTCTGATGATCCGGCTTTTCGCCAATATGCTGGGAGGGCATTTGATTATCATTATTTTGATATCGTTGATATTCCTGTTCGGGGCCATGGGAAGCCTTGTGGTGGGTACGACGACAGTTTTATCCGTTTTTTTTGCCGTGTTTATGGATTTGATTCACGTGTTGATCGCTTTTATTCAGGCTTATGTGTTTATGATGCTTTCAGCCTTGTTTATAGGATTAGCCCGGGTAAAAAAGAGCAGTGACGAATGATCGAATGAAAACAGTTATGGGGTTGTGAAACGATAGATGAAATTAAGAATAAATTAAAAATGAAAAGGTTATGTTAAGTATGATTTTATTAGAAGCAGTAGCCAGCGTTGGTTTGGCAAAGATCGGAGCAGCAATTGGAGCGGGTATTGCGGCAATAGGGGCCGGTATAGGAATTGGAAAAATAGGTTCTTCTGCCATGGATGCCATCGCTCGTCAACCGGAATCAACCAATAAGATCAGAACCAATATGATTGTTATTGCCGCTTTGGTGGAGGGAGTTGCCCTATTTGCGATTATTGTTTGTTTATTGGCTTTATTTGTATAAACGTTAGATTATGTCGTTATTTACACCGGAATTCGGGTTGGCGTTTTGGATGCTGGTTGTTTTTTTGATCCTGTTGGGTATTCTCGGAAAGTTCGCTTGGCCGGTGATCATAAAAAACATGGAGGAACGGGCTGCTTTTATTGATAAAGGCGTGGAGTTCACCCGGGAAGCTCAAAAGGACAGGGAACAGGCGAAAGTCGATGCCCAAAAGTTGCTTGCCGAAGCGCAAAAGCAGCAATTGGAGGTGTTACAGCAAACAGAACGACTGAAACGGGAAAAAATAGAAGAGGCTCGTCAAGAAGCGGATAAGGAGGCTCGTCGGGTGGTGGAGGCGGCAAAATTGGCTGTAGAACAATCGAAGCGGGAAGCTGAATTGCAAATGCGAAGGCAAGTGGGGATACTTTCTCTTCAGATTGCGGAAAAGTTGGTACGAAGAGATTTGTCTACCGATAAGGCTCAGATGGAAATCATCGATAAGTTATTGAACGAGTTAGAGAATAAAGAGTAAAAAGCATGGATGAAGGATTGATTGCACGTAGATATGCGAAGGCCCTATTCCGGTACGCGCAAAGTTTAGGAGTGGAAGAGTTGGTCTATGATAAGATGAAATTATTTCAGGCAAACTATATCTCTCATCCGGATTTGCAAAAGGCTTTGCTGAATCCGATGTTATCGGTTGATGATAAGATACAACTTTTGTCGACAGCGATCGGGATAGAGCCGGGACAAGCTTATTTGAGGGCCATTCGGTTGCTGATCAAAAATCACCGGGAGATGTATATGAGATCGATTTGTCTGATGTATCAGAAACTTTATAGAGAGGCTTACGGTATAATACGGGTAAAAGTGGTTACTGCAACCGATCTGAAGGAA
Organism: Sanguibacteroides justesenii; assembly: GCF_003204205.1. Lineage (NCBI taxonomy): Bacteria > Pseudomonadati > Bacteroidota > Bacteroidia > Bacteroidales > Porphyromonadaceae > Sanguibacteroides > Sanguibacteroides justesenii. The sequence goes on along the minus strand of NZ_QJPL01000004.1, from coordinate 229,652 downwards.
GAAGGATTGGAGAGAATCAAGGCATTTGTGAGAAAACATACGGATAAAACGATCGAGTTCGTGCATAAAATAGATCCGGCCATTATAGGGGGATTTATATTAGTAATCGGAACCCGTCAGTTGGATGCTTCATTGCTCAGGGAATTAAAGGATATTCGTTTGGGACTTTTGAAATAGAAATTAATTTTTAAGTGAAAAGTTATGATTAAAGCGGATGAAATTTCAGATATATTAGAGATGCAACTTAAGGAGGTGGACACCAGAATGGCTTTTGAAGAGGTGGGGACGGTAATGGAGGTCGGTGACGGAGTTGCTCACGTGTTCGGATTGGATAACGTGCGTTCCAACGAGCTGATCGAGTTTGAAAACGGGGTACTGGGAGTGGCTATGAATCTGGAAGAGGATAATGTCGGGGTCATACTGATGGATGCGGGAGATAAGGTAAAAGAGAATTTCACGGTAAAGCGTACCGGTAATATAGCCTCTATCAAGGTAGGAGAGGGATTGTTAGGGCGAGTGGTGAATACGTTAGGCGAACCGATCGACGGGGCCGGCCCAATTCAGGGTGATTTAGTCCAACTGCCTTTGGAGCGGAAAGCCCCGGGGGTTATTTATCGTCAGCCGGTGAAGGAACCTCTGCAAACCGGGATTAAAGCGGTCGACTCCATGGTTCCCATCGGTCGAGGACAACGGGAGTTGATAATAGGCGATAGGCAGACAGGAAAGACAACGATAGCAATAGATACCATATTGAATCAACGAAAGAATTTCGATAAGGGAGATCCTGTCTATTGTATCTATGTGGCGGTCGGACAGAAGGCTTCTTCTGTTGCCATGTTGGTAAATACGTTACGGGAACGCGGAGCCTTGGAGTATACGATCGTATTAGCTGCCAATGCATCGGATTCGGCGGCGATGCGTTATTACGCTCCTTTCGCGGGGGCGACTATCGGAGAGTTTTTCCGGGATAGTGGCCGTCATGCTCTTGTCGTGTATGATGATCTTTCCAAACAGGCTGTGGCTTATCGTGAGATCTCGTTGATTTTACGCCGTCCTTCCGGACGGGAGGCTTATCCTGGTGATATTTTTTATTTGCATTCCAGGCTATTGGAGCGGGCCGCACGAATTATTTCGAATGATGAGGTGGCTGCCACTATGAATGATTTGCCGGATGCGTTGAAACCTCATATTAAGGGAGGTGGGTCTTTGACGGCCTTGCCCATTATCGAAACTCAGGCCGGTGATGTCTCCGCTTATATTCCTACGAATGTGATTTCGATAACGGACGGACAAATATTTTTAGAGTCCGGTTTATTTAATGAAGGAGTGCGACCAGCTATCAATGTGGGGGTTTCTGTTTCCCGCGTGGGGGGGAATGCACAAATAAAATCTATGAAAAAAATAGCGGGGACATTGAAAATCGATCAGGCCCAGTACCGGGAGTTAGAGGCTTTTGCTAAATTTGGCGGGGATATGGATTCGGTGACGGCTATGGTTATCGACAAGGGACGTAAAAATGCACAACTGTTGATACAGCCTGCTTATTCTCCTATGCCCGTGGAGGAAGAAGTGGCTGTCATATTTTGTGGTACGCAAGCTTTGTTGAAGGGGGTTCCCTTGAAGAATATAGCTGAGTTCGAGAAATTCTTTTTGGAAATTTTGCGATCCAGATACCGGAGAGAAGTACTGGATAAATTACGAGACGGTATTTTGGACGATTCTGTTACTGTTTTGCTGAAAGAGGTTGCAACGGATGTAGCTCAAAAATTTAAGGAATAAACGACATGGCGACGACGCGAGAATTAAAAGGAAGAATTAATTCTGTACATTCTTCTCAAAAAATAACGGGGGCGATGAAAATGATCTCATCGGCGAGGTTACGGAAAGCAGAAAATGCTTTGTATAATACTCGCCCCTATTTAGAACAATTGCAACGTCTTTTGGATCGCATTGCGGGTACGTGCGATTACATTTCTCCATGGAGTATTGAACGGTCCGTGGAAAAAGTTGCCGTTGTCGTTTTCGGGTCGGACGAGGGACTTTGTGGTTCCTTTAACCTCATGTTGTATAAAAAATTGCAGGAAGAATTATTGGATAGGGAGAAGGGAAAAAAGGTAGAGGTGTACCCTGTCGGGAAAAAGATTTTGACGGAAGTGAAACGTACGGCAGGTATCGAAATAAAAGAGATTCCCGAATTGACAGTGCAGAAAGAGCATTCGAACGTTATGTTGTCTTTAGCCGATGAACTGATGTATCGTTTCCTGAAGAAGGAAGTTGATCGGGTGGATATCATATACGCTCATTACAAGAGTATCGGTTCCCAGGAAATGACTTGCTTTCAGCTTTTACCCTGGAAAGGGAAAGAGCTTGAAAAACTTTCGGTCACGGAACAAAATAGAATATATATTTATGAGCCGGATTGCGTTTCCATTTTGGATACGGTCTACCCGTTGACGATTCGATCCGCTTTGTATCGGGCTTTTTTGGAGAACCAGACGTCCGAGCAGGCGGCCCGAATTCTTTCCATGCAAATGGCTAATGATAATGCGATTAAGTTACTGGGAAATTTGCAGTTGGAATACAACAAACTTCGACAACAAGGGATAACGACAGAACTATTGGATATTGCCGGAGGCGTCGTAGAGTGATTTTGGGATATGTTCCGGATAATCCGCATCGATCAAGGTTGATATCTGCCAGTCTTTGGTTAACGAAAGAGCCGAGCGATCTAAAAAGAGATCCAAGTGAGCGTTATCTTCCTGTAGAATGAATTTGGCCGCGTAATCATCGACTAAATTGGAATCGATTAATATTTCTTTTACGATGGGGGCTTTTTCCGCTCCGGTGATATATAGGCTGATATCACGGGCATGAAGCGTGGGGTTACCGGTTAAGGCTATTCGTTTTTGTCCGGTTTCCGGTTGAAAAGCTACGGCGTAATTTTCTTGACAATGGAGAACGGGTTCTTCTCCCGGAAAGACGGAGGAAGTATGTCCGTCATTACCAACACCGACTATAACCATATCGAAAACGGGGATACCGTCTTTGGACGGTAATTGGTCTTTTACCAATTGCGAATAGCGGCAGGCTTCTTCTTCCGGGTCGGCTTCCCCGCGGATACGGAAGATTTGAGATGCGGATAGAGGAATACGGTCTAAAAGCAGCCGTTTTACCAATCCGTAATTACTTGCCGGATGGGTCGGTGGTACGCAGATTTCGTCTACCCAGTAGAGGCAGACACGCTCCCATGGAATATCTTTTCTGTATTTTCCCGCTAAGGCATTATAAAACGGGATGGGGGTATTGCCGCCAGGTATGGCTAAATGGAAAGTCCCCTCTTTTTCTTTCATCTTTTCCATCAGTTTCCGACATAATGCGTGAGCCGTTTTTCGAGGCGAAGAATATACGTGCAATTTCATTTTCCTGTCAATTGGTTTATTCGTTGTACGTTTACGGCTTTATTTTGTTTACGGGAAAGATAGAGTTAAAGAAAAGAAGCTGCTTTATTAAAGAGACCCTCGAATGATTGGTAAAGTAATTCGGGGGCGATGTGCGTATGGGAAGGGAACGGATTCTGATGGTTGTAATCATACGGGAAATCCCATTCCTTTAACATCGTGGTGGCGTTAGATTCACCCAGGGCTTCGATGACGCCGGACGTCGGCATAACGACATCTTTCTTCAACGTGAGGATTCTGATCCGTTCTCTGTTCTTTTCAAAGAAAGCTTCCCTGTATTCTTTGCAGGTTTCGGGAACAAGCATGGCCTTAAAAGCTTTTTCCAGGAAATCTTCTTTACATACCGCAGGTAGCAGCCGGTGATGCTCGTTGTTCTCTAAAAAGTTATGGAGAAAATACTGACGTACGCGTTCATAGGCTTCCTGGTCCATGATATCCCTTGCGTTTCCGTTCATTCGACTGAATATGGAACCGCCGCAGAACATGAATAAGCGGCTGTTTTGAACCAAGTGATCCGGATTGGCTAACAATAAAATCTGAGCAAGAAACGCACCTATCGAGTAAGCGAATATGTTTACAGACGAATCTTCTTTGAAAAGCGGATGTTCGCCGTGTTTGATTTCAGATAATAGTTGCCATAGATTGAAAACGGATTCCCTTCCTGAAGTATAAAAACGGATGGGACTTTCGGATAGTCGACTGCTCAGAGCCACGTTAACAAAGGTCGAATTTTGCAGGTCGTTGATCTGTTGTTTGCGTTTGGTTACCCAAGGCAGGATAGCTCTTGGGTTGTACCAGTTACTGGGAGTCCTGTTCATGTGAAAGGCAATGGGAAAAAGGATAACGGCTTTTCCGGTTGCCAAAGAGAGAAATTCTGCCCAGGTCAGGTATTTTTCCCAGCTTCGTTCGTTTAATCCGTGTAAAAACAGAATCGCCTGGTCGGTTTTCCGTGTTCCTTTGGGAACGAAAATCGTGTATTTGAAATTTTTATTTTCTTCGATACCGTTATCGCGTATCGGGCAAAATTCCGTGGTGGGGATAGACTCTTGGAAACAATTGATTTCGTTTTCCCCGATGCGTTGTATAAAACGATAGGGACGAATTTCCAAAGGTCTGTCTTCGATAGTCGTCTTTTTTTCGTAAGAAAAAATAGTTTTCAGTTGTTGGGTGCGTAACGAAATTTTCATGACTTAGCGTGTTTTTATATACAAACAAAAAAGAGAATACTCTATTTTCCAAAAAAAAGTTTCAGTGCTTTCCGGAAAGGGATAAAAACCGATATAATGGGGTAAAATTCATTTATGCGTGGTGAAAATTCTGAGAAAAAATAATGTATCTTTGTTTAAAAACATGGAAAAATGGGATTGTTGAATCGTAAAATACCGGTTTACATGTACGAGAAATCGAACTTGGTTCGTTTGGTCTTGTTTACAGCTCTTTTTGCTCTTGTATTTATTAATATATATAAACCTTTCAGTTCTTCTTACTGGTATCCTGTTTCCGAATTCAAATTTTTTCTCTTTTCGAGTTTGATCATTTTGACGGGGGTATTGGTGGTGGTCATCAGTCGTATCATAATGTATCATTATGTAAAGTCTCATTTTATTTCATACGGTCAATACGGGCTTTGGATTTTGGGAGAAATATTTTTGATGGCTCTTTTTTACACGATATATACGCTCTCGTTAAAAGAAGAAAAGGAGGTGTTGGATGTTTTTGAAGATTCCATGAAGAACACGAGTTTGGTATTGCTCCTTCCTTACGCTATTCTTGTGCTTTATTTTTCCAAACAGGAAAAAGAACGTCAATTAAGGAGACTGGAAGAGGGAAGGGCGGATGTCGGCGGGAAGGGAACCGTTCTTTCGTTTTATGACGAGAAAGAAGAGCTGCGTTTATCCGTAAAGCGGAATAATCTGTTATACATGGAGTCGGCAGACAATTATGTTTTTATCTGGTACTTGAACAAGGGGATCGTGACCCGGTTTATGTTGCGTAATACGTTGAAGAACATAGAAAAACATTTTATCAATACGACCGTATTGCGTTGTCATCGTTCCTATATGGTGAACTTCGAGCAGGTCAAAGTCATTCGACGCGGAAAAGACGGGATATATTTAGAATTGGGAGTGGATAAGGTTCCGGATATTCCGATTTCAAAAACCTATAGTGAGAAAGTTACCCGGTGGTTTATGAGCTACTCCTCCTGAGCGAAGTTGTGGCGAGATTATTTTTAAATGAAAAAGCCCTGAAAGATTTGTTTTCAGAGCTTTATATCTTAGCGGTGCGGACGGGACTCGAACCCGCGACCCCATGCGTGACAGGCATGTATTCTAACCAGCTGAACTACCACACCAAAATATTTCAAAAAAGCGGTTCGGACGGGACTCGAACCCGCGACCCCATGCGTGACAGGCATGTATTCTAACCAGCTGAACTACCGAACCTTTTTGTATAGAATAACCGCTGTTATTCCCAATTGCGGTGCAAAGATATAGACTTTTTCTTATTCTGCAATACCCGTAGGAAGAAAAATGAAAAAAAGTTATTTAAAAAAGGGGAGACAAGTAAGAAAAAAATGATTCCCGTTATTCTCTTCTGAAAAGATACCTTTTGAGTATTAAAATGTTAAATATACGGAGAAATAAAATAGAGATGTAAAATATTTGATTACTGTTTTGGAGTTTAATTTTTTGAGTATATTTGTGGCATTAATATACGTCAAATTTAATTTAATTAATAAGATAATGAACGTACCAGCAGAATTAAAGTACACTAAAGAACACGAATGGATTCGTGTTGAGAGTGAAGAAGCATTTATCGGTATAACGGATTATGCGCAAAGTCAATTAGGTGATATCGTATTTGTAGAGGTCGAAACCGAAGGAGATAGTTTGGAGGCTGGAGATACTTTCGGAACGATTGAAGCCGTGAAGACCGTATCGGATCTTTATATGCCGGTTGCCGGTGAGGTGATTGAATTCAATGCTGCATTGGAAGATCAACCGGATTTGGTAAACAAGGATCCTTATGGAGAAGGTTGGATCATCAAGGTCAAAATAGACGATGAAGCTCAATTGGACGGATTGCTTAGTGCTGATGCCTATAAAGCGTTGATTTAAACATATTATGGATGGTAGAGACTGTACCTTTATTCTTGAGTGGAGGTACAGTCTTTTTTTTTGTATAAACAATTATGACACTAATAAAATCTATTTCAGGAATTCGTGGAACGGTCGGAGGGAGGCCGGGTGAAAATCTTACTCCTTTGGATATTGTTAAGTTTGTTTCTGCTTACGCGACTTGGCTGAAAGAGAAAGCTGGAAAGCAAAAGGCAAAGATTGTATTGGGACGGGATGCAAGAGTATCCGGTGATATGTATGCCAAATTGGTAGAAGCGACACTTTCCGCTTTGGGGCATGATGTCGTGAATATCGGGTTAGCGACGACTCCGACAACCGAGGTTGCGGTTACGGCGGAGAAGGCCGATGGCGGTATTATTCTGACGGCGAGTCATAATCCCAAGCAATGGAATGCTTTAAAACTGCTGAATGCTGAAGGAGAATTCCTTTCTGCCGAAGAAGGGGGTAAAGTGTTGGAAATGGCAGAAGAGGAGTGTTTCGAATATGCTGATGTGGATGGATTAGGGATGATCACGTATAAGGATTATACCGATTATCATATTCAGCAAGTTTTGGATTTAAAATTGGTAAATCGGGAGGCTATAGCCAAGGCCAATCTAAAGGTTGTCGTGGATGCCGTGAATTCCGTGGGTGGAGTTGTCATTCCTGCTCTATTGAAGGCTTTGGGAGTAAAAGAGATCATTCCATTGAATTGTGAGCCGACCGGACATTTCAGTCATAATCCGGAACCTATTCCTGAAAATTTAACGCAAATATCAGAAAAAATAAAAGCATGCGGTGCCGATTTGGGAATTGTGGTAGATCCGGATGTCGATCGTTTGGCGTTGGTTTGTGAGAATGGCGAAATGTTCGTGGAGGAGTATACCTTAGTTGCTGTTGCCGATTACGTTTTAAAACATACTCCGGGAAACACGGTTTCTAATCTCTCTTCTTCCAGGGCCTTGAAGGATATAACCCTCGGATACGGACACTCTTATTATGCAGCGGCAGTCGGAGAAGTCAATGTCGTTGCCAAAATGAAAGAGACGCGGACCGTAATCGGGGGAGAAGGAAACGGGGGAGTTATTTACCCGGAGAGTCATTACGGTCGGGATGCTTTAGTCGGAGTAGGGCTTTTCCTTTCCCATTATGTTGCAGAAGGGAAAAAAATGACGGAGTTGAAAGCAGCCTATCCGCGGTATTTTATTTCAAAAAATAAATTGACCCTGTCCCCGAGTACGGATGTGGATAAGATCCTGACCGGATTAAAACAAAAATATGCCTCGGAGGAGATAACGGATATAGATGGAGTGAAAATTGATTTTGCAGAGGGGTGGGTACATTTGAGAAAATCAAATACGGAGCCCATTATCCGGATCTATTCGGAAGCAAAAGACGAGAATTCCGCCAATCGATTAGCTGATGAAGTTATACAAGTAGCCCGGAGTTTAATCGGATAAAAAAATCGGCAAGTGCCGATTTTTTTATTATTCCACGTATAAAACCAGTCCTTTTAAGTACTCTCCTTCCGGGTGGTAGATGTTGATCGGATGATCGGCCGGTTGTGTCAGCTGATGTAAAATCTTTACTTTTCTTCCCGTGTTGGCTGCTGCCGTGAAAACGGTTTGCCTGAAAAGTTCTTTGGTCATCACCTGGGAACAAGAGAAAGTGAAAATGAGACCACCGGGTTTTACGACTTCGATTCCTTTGCGATTGAGTTTCTTGTATCCTTGAATGGCGTTTTCCAGTACATTCTGGTGTTTGGCGAAAGCTGGGGGGTCGAGGATGATGAGGTCGTATGTGTATTTGGATTTTTCCAAGAACTTGAAGGCGTCTTCAACGAAAGCTTCGTGTCTTGAATCTCCCGGGAAATTTAAATCTACATTTCGGTTCGTGAGCTCGATGGCCCGGGCCGAAGCGTCAACGGAGTGTACCAGGCGTGCTCCTCCACGCATAGCGTAAAAGGAGAAACCTCCCGTGTAGCAAAACATGTTCAATACGTTTTTATCTTTCGCGTATTTTTCTAACAAACTGCGATTCTCCCTTTGGTCAACAAAAAATCCGGTTTTTTGTCCTTCGAGCCAATCGACGTTGAATTTTAAACCGTTTTCTATGGCAATGAAGTTTTCAGATGCTCCGTATAAATATTCGTTACGGGGATTTAATCCCGCTTTAAAAGGGAGGGTTCCTTCCGATTTATCGTATATGGCTGATAACTGATCTCCCATAACCTCTACGATTGCTTTGGCTATTTCCTGACGAACTTTATACATACCGACCGAATGGAATTGAACGACGGCGACACCGGCATAAAAATCGACGATTAAACCGGGAAGATCATCCCCTTCTCCGTGTATCAAACGATATACATTGGAGTCGTGGGATTTTGCCAGTCCGATCGTTATCCTGGTATCGTATGCTTGTTGGATACGTTCTTTCCAAAACGCATAATCGATCTCTCTTTGTTCAAAGCAGAGAACCCGAACGGCGATGCTTCCGATCTGGTAATGTCCGATACACATAAATTCTTCATCGTAGTTGTATACTTCGACCACATCGCCTTCCTGGAGATCACGCGGCATTTTAGCTATGGCACCGGAAAATATCCATGGATGCAAACGGAAAAGAGAGCGTTCTTTACCGGCTTTTAATATTATTTTGTTCATAATTTTATTTGTCTATCACCTGTGCGATATCGATTTTTCCGGCGCAAAAGTAGCTAAAAAACGGATAAAAAAATACCGGGAACTGTTTTCATCGTTTCCCGGCATTCAATTTCTTTGTTTACACTTCCAGCATTTCTTTTGCTTTTTCAAGGATTGTCGTGTCGTCTAAAACAACGATTCCACCGTTTGGACCTTGTTCTAAATGAATACCGGCAGAACTACCCTCTTCATAATTATCCCCTCCGAAGTAGTTTCTTACGGTATCGGTACTGATTCCCAATTCATCCGCAATTTTTTGCATGCTACCGTGTGGCAACATATCTTTAATTCTTCTTAATTCGTTGAATGTAATAGTATAAGTCATAACGTAGTAGTTTTAGAATTATTACCTGCAATAAATGTAGAACTTTATTTTGAGAAAAGCAAATAAAATATTCTGTTCTCCGACTCTAATTTGTAGCCGGTCTGAAACATGGATTTGGATAACTCTTTTATTATGAGAGAATATATTTATTGTATTTAGATACATTATATTTTATGGCGGTTGCCTCGTATCGCCTTTGTTATGGAGAATCAACGCGTACGACCGATATCTTTCTTGTAGACAGCCGGAAGGACGGAGAAGCGAAAGAGTTTTCTTGTAATTAAATAGGTTTTTTATTTTTCAGGAGAGATGCTTTTTATACCTTTGTACACTCGATTATTGAGTATTAAGATGAATAGTCCGGTTGTTAGATGAGACTATTTATGAAAGAAGATCTAAATTATAAATCTATTTTAAAGCATGAGTTTTCAGGATTTAAATATAAGTAAGCAGATATTGATGGCTTTGGAAGAAGCCGGATTCGAGACGCCTACACCTATTCAAAGAGAGGTATTTCCTGTCGTTCGTTCCGGAATGGATGTGATTGGAATAGCACAGACGGGAACAGGGAAGACATTGGCTTACCTGATACCGATATTGATGAAATTGCATTACGCTCAGGATGTTTATCCGCGGGCCTTGGTTGTCGTTCCGACCCGGGAATTGGTGGTTCAAGTATGTGAAAGTGTAGAGCTTTTGGCAGAGTATATGGATATTCGCTGTGTCGGAATATACGGAGGAACTAATATTCGTACGCAACAGGATAAGGTGTATGAAGGCGTGGACTTGCTGGTGGCGACTCCCGGGCGATTTATGGATATTTATTATAATGGTATTATTCGGACCAAATTGATCAAAACGGTTGTTATAGATGAAGCGGACCGGTTGATGGATTTGGGATTTTTACCTCAATTGAAAAGTATTCTGGAGGTTATTCCCGAGAAACACCAAACCTTGTTGTTTTCCGCCACTTTTTCGGAGGCCGTGAATATGCTGGCAAGTGATTTTTTGCGTGATCCGGTAAGAGTGGAGGTCGATCGGCAGGCGACCCCGGTGGAACATATCGAACAGATACGGTATGACGTGCCCAATATCATGACGAAGATTAATTTGTTGAAGTCGTTATTAGCTGATAAAGAAAGTTTTAAAAAGGTTATGATATTTACGGAAACCAAAAAGAACGCGGATCGTATCGTGGAGCGATTGGCGGACTATTGGAGAAATGAATTAAGTGTAATTCATTCGAATAAGGCACAGAATACCCGCTTGAAAGCCTTAAACGCTTTTAAAGAGGGAACGACTCGAATCATGGTTGCCTCCGATGTGGCGGCACGCGGTATCGACGTACAGGATATTACGCATGTTATAAATTTTGATATTCCTTCTCTTGCGGAAGAGTATGTACACCGTATCGGGAGAACGGCCCGAGCCGGGAAAACGGGAACGGCTATAAGCTTTGTTTCCGAGAAAGAGGAAGAGCGTTTTGACGATATAGAAAAACTGATCTCGCAAAAAGTGAAATTGGCGGATTTACCTGAAGATTTGGAAGTGTCTCAACTTTTATTGGATGAAGAGCGGATACAGACCAATAATATCGTTTACCAGAGAGGAAAACCGCAAGGGGGAGGGGCTTTTCATACACGGAAGCAAAAGAACAGTTATACGACGGATGACAATCGTAGAAACGTAAAGGCCAAAAGGATGGCACATCGTAAGAAAAGATAGAGATATAAAAAAGATCAAAATTATTTTGATCTTTTTTTTTATTTTCTCAAATTTGCCTGCATGAAAGTAAGAAACGTCATATTGATCAATCAGCTTTTTCTGAATATTAAGAAGCGGGATGCGTTTCTTGTCTTGGCGTGAAGTTTTTTCACGGACTTTCCTATGCAAAAGACCGCTGGGTCTGATTATTTGTGAAAAGAATCAAATAAAATAACTTATATTATTTACCAATTTAAATTTTAGGATTATGGAATTGCCATTTTCAGAATCGTATAGAATTAAGATGGTGGAAACCATCCGTAAAAGTACGCGTGAAGAACGCGAACAATGGATTAAAGAGGCGAAGTATAACCTGTTTAACCTGAAGAGCGATTATGTGTTCATCGACTTGTTAACGGATTCCGGAACCGGAGCCATGAGTGATAAGCAATGGTCGGAATTGATGTTGGGTGATGAGAGTTACGCCGGGGCTCGTTCTTACTATAACATGAAGAACGCGATTAAAAATATTTTAGGTTTTGATTATTTCTTGCCTACCCACCAAGGACGTGCTGCCGAAAATGTTCTTTACTCAACCATTATTAAAGAAGGAGATGTACTTCCAGGTAATTCTCATTTCGATACGACAAAAGGACATATTGAATTTCGTAAGGCTTTAGCCATTGATTGTACGATAGACGAAGCTGCCGATACGCAATTGGAAATTCCGTTCAAAGGGAATATGGATCCGGCTAAGCTGGAAGCCGTATTAAAGAAATACCCGAAGGAGAAAATTCCGGCAGTCGTTTTGACGGTCACCAATAACACGGCCGGAGGACAACCGGTTTCTATGGCTAATATACGTGAGGTTTCCGCTATCTGTAAGAAATACGGTGTTAATCTGCAAATTGATTCCGCTCGTTTTGCTGAAAATGCGTACTTTATCAAAACCCGGGAGAAGGGTTATGAGAATAAAACTATCAAGGAGATCGTAAAAGAGATGTTCTCCTATGCCGATATTATGACGATGTCCTCTAAAAAAGACGCTATCGTGAATATGGGCGGATTTGTAGCGTTCAAAAATGAGGAACTATGGAAGAAATGCCAGATGTTCTGTATCATGAACGAAGGGTTTATCACTTACGGAGGTATGTCCGGTCGTGATATGAACGCTTTGGCTCAAGGTTTGGATGAGGGGACTGAGTTCGATTACCTGGAAACCCGTATCAAACAAGTTGAATATCTGGGGGCTAAATTGGATGAATACGGTATTCCGTATCAACGTCCTGCCGGTGGACACGCTATTTTTGTGGATGCCAAGAAGATCCTGACTCATGTTCCGAAAGAAGAATTCATTGCTCAAACTTTAGGTATTGAGCTTTATTTGGAAGCCGGTATCCGCGGTGTAGAGATCGGTTCGATCTTAGCTGACCGTGATCCGGTTACCCGCGAAAATCGTTATCCGAAATTGGAGTTGTTACGTTTGGCTATCCCGCGTAGAACATACACCAACAATCATATGGATGTGATTGCAGCAGCGTTGAAGAATGTATATGACCGGAGAGAATCAATTAATCGCGGTTACGTGATTACCAAAGAGTTCCCGATTATGCGTCACTTTACCGTGGAGTTGGAACCTGCCAAGTAAATTTTGGGGAGTAGAATATGAAAACCGGGTTGGTGTGAGCCAACCCGGTTTTTTCATGTGCGAAAATTGAGTAATTGAATATTAAATGAGTTGTGTCGTAAAGTTTTTCACTTAAAAACTGAACCCACTTTCAAAAATATTAGATTGACTGTAAGGTAGCAGTATACCGGAGAAAGTCAATTGTCTTCCGTTCGTGTTGCCGGTTACCGTTGCCGTCGCGTAGTTACTTCCGTACGAGAGTTGTACCGTAACTTGTGCAAAAATAGCAGCACCCATGACATTGAACGTGTAAGTAACATTCCCTTTCTTGTCTATTCTTTGATGTATACTGGATGGCCAACCGGTAACCGTGATCCCTCCGAGTCCGTTAGGACCGGGATTGAAGCCGTTGAAGGCTAATTGTAAGGAAACCCGATTACGATCCATCGCGATAAAGTTCGTGTTGTTGGTTACGGACATCGGCATGCCGTAATTATTATACAAGGTATTTGCCTGTAATGCCCAACTATTGTTCTTTAACGCTTGTAGTGCATTTTGGTAAGCGATTTCGTTTTGTAACTGGCGAACCATTTTATTATGTGCCCTCATCGCTTGTCTGTGTGCTTTTCTCTCCGCTTTTATCTCTTGTTTTGTTTTGGTTTGTGCTTGAAGACTGAAATCGTAAAACAAGAATGTAGCCATTGCCAATAAAAAAAGTAATCTTTTCATAGCGTCTCTTTTTTATTTTTTTATGTAGTTTAGTTTAACGAATTTATCCCATTCGATACTCCTCTTGTGATGCTAGTCTCTATCCATAAGGAGTAGAATATTGAAATTCTATGGCATATACGTGAGGGATGGAAAGAGGGTTAGCCTTCTTTCTTTAAAAAAGATTAATTTTCTCCTTTTCCGTTAGAATAAATTAGAAAACTTTGAATAAAAACAGATGTGGTATAAGAGATAAGTTGAAGTGTATTGTTTTGATATATAGTGATATAGTTGTCTGACGGATCTTTTGTAAAGACAATCTTTCCTGTTTGTTTCGTTTTTCAAACCGGTGATATTTGTATACTTTTGTAAGCGTTCGAAAACGGAAGTGTATACATGAAATGGAAATATTATGAGCTATTTATTTTTAGAATACCCCAAATGCAGTACTTGCCGGAATGCCAGAAAGTGGTTGGATCAACATCGTGTTTTATATGAGGACAGAGATATCGTTGTGAATAAGCCGACATTTAAAGAGTTAAAAGAGTGGATAATCCGGAGCGGATTGCCTGTCAGGAGTTTTTTTAATACAAGCGGGCAATTATACCGGGCACTTCAATTGAAAGATAAATTACCCTTGTTGAGTGAAGAGGAGCAGTTGAAGCTCTTGGCTTCTGACGGAAAACTGGTAAAACGTCCTTTGCTGATAGGAAAAGACCGGGTGTGGGTAGGTTTTCATGTGGAGGATTGGGAAAATATAGGCTGACATGGTCGTACAAATAGAATTTGCACTTCGGGAAAAACCGAGAGGTGTTCATGTGATTACGGATGAAGTTATCTGCCATTTACCTCTTTTGCCGGAAACGGGTATATTGAATTTGTTTATAAAACATACTTCTGCTGCTCTGACGTTGAATGAGAATGCAGATCCCGAAGTCCGGGGGGATCTCGAACGTATTTTTAATCGTTTGGTAAAAGAACGGGAACCCTATTACCGCCATGTGTTGGAGGGGGATGACGATATGCCGGCTCATGCTAAAACAGTCATTGCCGGGGTAACGCTTACGATCCCGATCTCGGGCGGAAAATTGAATCTGGGTACCTGGCAGGGAATATACCTTTGCGAGTTTAGGGAACAGGGGGGAGCACGTCGGCTTGTGGCAACCGTAATTGCTTAGAGATCGTATCTTGGGAAATAAAAAACAGTAGATTGAAAACTTACATTTACTTCAATCTACTGTTTCGATTTTCCTATTATTCCTATTTCTTATCGTATTATTTTTATTTATTCTTTAGGTCTAAGGGGAACTTTTGTGGTTTTCTTGTTCAATATACCGTTTATGTTGGAATAGTTCATGTTGGCCTTGCTTGTTGGAGTCCATGCATAAGCCAAGATCGGTGGGTAACACCATATACTAATGGAGAGTTCCCATAGCGGACTCATTATCTCGTAAAATTTACTATCAGCCGGTCTTCCTTCCCCATATTTTGATGCCAATATGACTCTGAATTGATATTGTTTCCCCTCGCGTAAACCTTTAATCACAATTGTTGGAGTAAATGCAGGAATTTTTGCATGGAGGGTCCATCTTGATTCTGATATTTCCCGATATTCAATAATTGTTAGCGTGACGTCTTTTATGTCTGTATTGTCGGCAATAAGATTTAAGACCACTTTAGTATCTTGTGCAAACAAAGAAGAACTGATCGATAACACGCATAGTGTTAAAAAGATTTTTAATGTTTTCATGATTTTACTTTTTTAGTTACACATTTTGATATTGCAAGGAATAATAGCGTCTTGTTATTTATTTATGTCATTAAGAATAATGATATTTTATTTTGACAAAAATAAATCATCTATTTTTAATAAATGTATCTAAACTGTGTTCTTTTTGTTCCTGGATTGTGGCTATTTTAAATGGAATTATGGTTTTCTTTTTTATACAGTCTATGTTTTCCAATAAATAATAAAAGTAAAAGAGGCGAAAAATGTAAAATAAGAAAGGATAAATACCGGAGATTTCGGTGGTATGATGTTCGTATTTTTTTCGTACATTTGTATCTGGAAAATATAGATATTTTGAAGCGTAAATGATTGATAATAATAAGGCAATAGAGATTCATCCTTTAGAGCCGTTCTTACCGGAAGGGGCGAGATTGTTGATGTTGGGGAGTTTTCCCCCGCCCCGGTCCCGTTGGTCCATGGACTTTTACTACCCTAATTTTCAAAACGATATGTGGAGGATTCTGGGGATTGTCTTTTTTCAGGATAAAAACTATTTTCTGACGGAGGACGGAAAACATTTTTACGAGGAGAAGATACGGGCATTTTTGATTGAAAAGGGAATAGCCTTAAGCGATACGGCCACCAAAATTATCCGCCATAAAGATAATGCTTCGGATAAGTTTTTAGAAGTGGTGGAGTCTTTGGACTTGCAAGTCGTTTTACAACGACTTGCTGCATGTAAAGCGATTGTAACCACAGGACAAAAGGCGACGGATACGCTGATCGCGTTAACTGGAACGGAGCAGCCGCCGGTAGGAGGATTTTCTGAATTTTGTTTTCAGGGGCGGGTGATAAGATTGTATCGGATGCCTTCCTCTTCGAGGGCCTATCCCAAACCGGTGGAGGAGAAAGCTTTGTATTACCGGAAAATGATGGAGGAGATCGGATTGTTGAAAAAAGAAAAAGAATAGGGGATATGGTTATAAAAAGTTTTATAGATAACGACTTGTATAAATTCACGACGATGAATGCTATTCAAAAGAAGTTTCCGGATGCGGAAGTGGTTTATCGTTTCGTGAATCGGGGAAAAACCTCATTTCCGCCGGGATTCGCAACTGTTTTGCGGGAAGAGGTCGATCGAATGGAAAGTTTGGTGTTGACGGAAGAGGACGAACGTTTTATGCGTGCAAAGTGTTATTATTTTGATTCCGTATTTTTTGATTTGTTAAAAGGTTTTCGGTTTGATCCTAAGGAGGTTGAAATTTCACAGGAGGGGGGAGAGTTAAACGTGGAAATTCGCGGGTTGTGGTATCGTACGGTACTTTGGGAGGTTCCTTTAATGGCTATTATCTCTGAATTGTACTTTAAAATGATGGGATTAGAGGCTCGGGATGAGGAGAAAAATGCCGTCTGTAAAGCTAAAGAGTTTGTGCGCTTAAAAGCAGAGATTTCGGAATTTGGAACCCGGAGGCGTTACTCTTACGAAGTGCAGGATCGGGTGGTCGGTATATTGAAAGAGCATATGGGACGTTTTCTTAACGGAAGCAGCAACGTGTATCTTGCCATGAAGTATGATTTGATTCCTATGGGAACACATCCGCACGAGTGGTTTATGTATCATGGGGCTCACTACGGCTATCGTTCGGCCAACGAGATCGCTATGGCTAATTGGGTGGAAGTATATGACGGGTACTTGGGAATAGCACTTGCGGATACTTATACGTCGGCAGATTTTTTTCGAAATTTCAATACCAAATACGCCAAATTGTTTGACGGTCTGCGATGGGATAGCGGTGATCCGTATGAGTTTACGGAGAGAGCGTTGAAACATTACCGGGAGCATCGGATTGATCCGACGACCAAAACAATTGTTTATAGCGATGCCTTGGATCTGGAAGGGGTAAAGAAGATCAAAGCGTTTGTAAACGGCCGGATTCATGATGTATACGGGATCGGTACTTATTTGACGAATGACGTGGGTGTAAAACCTTTAAACATGGTGATAAAATTGTTTGAGTGCAGGCCCAAAGGAGGGGCGGATTTTTTGCCAGTGGTAAAGCTTTCCGATGTGGAGGGTAAACATACCGGAGATCCTCGGGAGATTGATTTGTGTTTGGGTATATTGCGATTATGAAGACATAGAATAACAGAAGGGAAAAATATGTTGGTGACTTATGAAGATATAAGAAAAGACGAGGGAATAAAAAGTTATATAGCTCAAGCGGATAACGTGTTGATAACGTTGGGCTATACGGAACATTCGTTTCCTCATGTGGTGAAAGCGGCCAATACGGCGGAGATGATATTACAGACTTTGGGTTATCCGGAGAGGATAGCCGAATTGGCCAAAATAGCCGGATATATGCATGATATCGGCAACATCGTGAATCGGGTGGATCATGCCCAGAGCGGAGCAGTAATGGCTTTTCGATTGTTAGATAGAATGGGGATGGAAGCGGATGAGATTGCCCAGGTGATAAGTGCTATCGGCAACCATGATGAAAGTACGGCCGCTCCGGTAAATCCGATTGCAGCGGCATTGATTTTGGGAGATAAGACGGATGTGAGGCGTAGTCGTGTCCGGAACCGGGATTTCGCTAATTTTGATATTCACGATCGGGTAAATTATGCCGTAGAAGAATCCGAAATCTATTTTAACGAAGATAGAAGTGCTGTTATTCTCGATTTGACAATTGATACCAAAATTTCTGCCGTTATGGATTATTTTGAGATCTTTTTGGGCAGAATGTTGTTGAGCAGAAAAGCGGCAGAGTTTTTGAATATTCGTTTTGAACTGGTCATAAACGGTCAGCGATTGCTATAGGAGTGGATTTAATTTGCGGTTATGGGAAAAAATATTTTAGTGTTGGAAGGAAGTCCCAGGATGGATGGGAATAGCGATATGTTAGCGGAAGCTTTTGCCGAGGGAGCCGGAGGCCAGGGACACGAGGTCAGCATTATAAAGGTATCCTGTTACCGGGTAAACGGCTGTTTTGCCTGCAGTATGTGTTGGAATATGGGAAAACCTTGCGTACAATCGGATGACATGGAAAAAATATATCCGGAGATAGAACAGGCTGATGCCGTTGTTTGGGTGTCTCCTCTCTATTTCTTTACCTGGTCAACCCAATTGAAAGCCGTTATAGATCGTTTGTATCCTTATTATCTCGATCGTTCTCCTGTTAAGTTGAAGGGAAAAGAGAGTGCTTTGATATTGGCGGCTGCTACCGATCAGATGGCGGAATTGAAAGGTATTCAGGAAACTTACCGGATTATGACGGAGTACATGGGGTGGAAGAATCGGGGAGAGATGTATGCCTGTGACGTTTGGGAAAAAGGTGAGGTCCGACATATGGATTATTTGGAAAGGGCCCGGAGTTTAGGTGCGAGTTTTTAAATTTAGAAGACAATAGATGCGTGGATACCGGGGTAGTTGTCCAGGACGGCGGGAGTGATGCTAATGGCCGTTCTGCCGAAAGGTTTGGTGAAGATATAGGTACTGCCTACACCTATGGCCGTTCCTGCTAGTACATCCCACCAATCGTGTTTTTTCCCGTATACACGACTCCAGGCCACGTAGGTAGAGAGTAGATAGGCGGGTATCCCGAATTTCCATCCGTAACGCCGTTGCAGGAAAGAGGCTCCCGTGAAAGAGATGGAGCTATGGGCGGACGGAAAGGAGTGATCGTCGCTTTTATCGGGGCGTTCCTTGCTGATACTGTATTTAAGAATATAGGTCAATCCGACAGCCGTGGCACCCGAAAGTACCAATTGTTTGGTTCCCTCGTAATCTTTCTTGAATAGGGTCATGGTAAAGGCCGTTACGGGAGCGACGAAGAGAAGGGCGTCTCCCGTTGTACGGATAGCTTTGCGCTGGGCTTGTAGGGGGTGTATAAAAAAGAGTCCCAATAGGGTTATCGATATGAAAAGATAGCGCATCATTTTTATTGAAATAAAGTGATTAATCGAGGGATGAAAACAAGTAATCCGATAATAGCGGCGACGATAGCGGTAAATAATACGCCTCCGGCGGCCACATCTTTGGATTTACGGATTAGTTCGTTATAGTCAGGCGATACCAGATCTGCTAAATATTCGATAGCCGAATTAAAAGCTTCTGCGGAGAAAACCAATCCGATGGCGAAAATGACGGCGATCCATTCGTTATTTGAAATATCAAGTAAGAATCCGGCAATAGAGACACATACCGCTGCAAAAAGGTGAATACGGGCGTTATGTTCATGGGTAATTAGTATTTTAATTCCTTGAAAGGCGTATTTGAAACTGCGTATTCTAGCTTTTATTGAAAATTTGCGGTCATTCATCTTTCTGATAATTAAAAAGTCGGGACAAACATACGAAAAAATGAGAAATGATACGGGAATTTTTTTGATTTATCGTTTTTATGTTTGAAAATTTGTACTACATTTGCAGCCGTAATTGCCAATTTAGCTCAGCTGGTAGAGCAACGCATTCGTAATGCGTAGGTCTGGGGTTCGAGTCCCCAAATTGGCTCGGAAGGATCGGAATATTTTATTCCGATCCTTATTTTTTTGTTCTGAGAGAAATCTAATTCTCCATGGGGGGATAAAATGTACGGTTAGATTGTTTAATAAGAGATGGATATGTAACAATTAAACATTACTTTTGTCTAAATTCAAATGGGGAAATGATGGAAAAGACGGTGTATTTTTTAGGTTCAGGATTTTCGAAAGAAGCGGGAGGGTTGGTTCAGAATGAGATAATCCGGACGATTTTGGACGAGAAGTTTACCGGTGATAATAAAAAGTTGATCCGGGCGAGAGATCATTTTATCGACTTTTTGAAAGAGGAGTTGCATATATACGAGGATCATTATTGTAATGTAGCTCTTGAGGATGTATTTACCCCCATAGATCGTTGCATTTGGGATGGACTTTCTATCGGTCGTTACAGTGCAAAGGGTTTGGTCGAATTGAGGGAGGAGTTTCATGCCCTGATGGCAGCGGCGGTGAATTATAGTTTTAAAAAGAATAGAAGTTGCGGGGATTACGTGGATCAATTTGCCGAGTATATTGACGGGATGGCCAAGAAAAGGATGGAGGACGGGGAGGATCGGGTCGCATTGATTACCACGAATTGGGACGTCCTTTTCGATCATGCCTTGAAGCGAGCCATTGATAACGGGCATCCGGAAAAATTGAGTGTTGTGGACTATTGTTGTTACGTGAGTTCCTGGGAAGCCAATGACGATACGGTGAAGCCCGGTTTGCTGGCGATTGGTTACGGCGGTTACAATATCAAGTATTTGAAATTGCACGGTTCGATGAATTGGTTTCATTGTCCCATGTGTCAACGGATGTACGTGAGATTCGGGGAGGAGATAGAGATGATGGAAGCGGCTTATTGCCGTCATTGTCGCAAGAATTACGGGATGGGGGAGATCAGTTCGATTAAATTAAGGAGTAATTTATTATTGCCTACTTACCTGAAGAATTTGAGTAACATACAGATTAAGTTGGTATGGCAGAATGCAGCCATCGAACTTTCTGAAGCGACAAGAATTGTTTTTATCGGTTACTCTCTTCCCTCTGCCGATTTTGAGATCCGTCAGCTTTTGGCTCGTATGATTCGTCCGGATGCAAAAATCGAGGTCGTCATATACCCGTATGGAAATAGGGTGAAGGCCGAAGTCGACCGTTATAAAAATTTCTTCGGTAGCCGGATAGCAGGTCGGGATATTATTTTGAAGAGCGTGCCCGATTATGTAACGGGTTTAAGAAACGAAATGAAATAGTACTATATCTACTTGATAATAGAGATAGTATGTCTATATTATGATGCGAGAATGACATAGATACGAGTGCGGGTAGGCTTTTGGCTGTCGTACCGGATTTGGCACATAAGTTGAATTATCTTTTCATGCATTTGAGCTCGCGGTAAAACCCCATTCAGAAGAATATGAATGTTTGACTTAATAATGGGAGGATAGGGTTATGATGCCTATTAGAAGATCTCAAAATGGGTTATCGGGTATTGTTTGCTTCCCTCTTTTTGATCGTGAATGGGAGCAGCTACAAACAGGGTGTAATAGCGTCTGATTCGAAAGTTTATTTTAAGATAGCCTCTTTTTTCGCGTGACTTTTTCTCCCTGTTTGGCGAAAAGATAAAGAATAAGCAGTAAAACGATAAGTCCTGCTAAAAAGTATTGCCATCCCCATTTGTCTAATACGATACCCGTGGCCGATCCCCAGAAACTGGAACCGAGGTAGTAGGCTAAAAGGTAAATGGAGATCGTGACGGAACGTTTCATCACGTTGTATTCGCTGACGATACGATTGCAGATGACGTGTATGACGAAAAAATCGAAGGTAAGGATGGCTAATCCTAACGTGACAATCCAAAAATCAGTGATATACATTAACCCGATGCCGGGAATGGAGATGAGAATGGTCGTTTTCAACACCTGTACGGGATTGAAATAGTAAGTTAGTTTTGCCGTGGCGACGGAACCGAAAATACCGAACAAATACATCAGATAGATGTAATGGATCAGGTTGGGAGAAAAGTTAAAAGGTTCTTTTACCAAATAAAATCCCAGGTAGTTATATAAACTTACGAATATGCCTAACATGAGGGAACCGATGATATAGAACGGAACCAACTCTTTGACCGTGATAAATTTTATATTTTCCGTGATCAAGGATTTGAAATTCTCTTTTTTAGGTATAAAATTGGTCGACATAGGACTGAAAAAGAGAAATAACAGAGCGAAAAATGCACATAGTATTCCGATGGATACGGAGGCTATTCTCCAGGAGTATTCTTCACTGATATAAGAAGAGATGACCCGTCCCGCCATACCTCCTAAAGCATTCCCGGCAATATATAATCCGGTGATTTTTCCCTTGTTTTGCGGTAAGACTTCTTCCGAAATATAGGCTAAGGAGACGGAAGTGGCTCCGGAAAGCAGGAAACCTTTAGCGGCACTTAATAGTACAAGGAAAAAAAAGGATGTTGAAAAAGATGAAATGACGGAAAAAATGGAAGAAGAGAGCAAAGCCCAACTGATTAATTGTTTTCTTGGAATACGATCAGCGATAAACATGGCGGTAAATAACCCTATAACCATACCTAACGTGGAGAAAGATATGGCCAAACTGCTATGGCTGGCGGTTAAGGAAAACTCTTTGGCCAGATCGGGAAGAAGCGGTTGAAAATAATAGAGTTGGGCGAAGCAGGAAAATCCCGATAGGAATACACATACTGAAATAACAATGTCTTTTGTCATTTTTTGTTGCAGATAATCTTTGGATTTCATGTACATGTCAGTTTGATCAAAACGCGGGTACAAATATACGTAGTTTCTCTGCTCGATGTCCCTTTTCCGGTGCCTTTTTCCGCTTGAAAAATTGATCGGGTAAAAGTCTGCTATAAAGCTGGTTTTTATTACTTTTGTGTTGT
Organism: Sanguibacteroides justesenii; assembly: GCF_003204205.1. Classification (NCBI taxonomy): domain Bacteria; kingdom Pseudomonadati; phylum Bacteroidota; class Bacteroidia; order Bacteroidales; family Porphyromonadaceae; genus Sanguibacteroides; species Sanguibacteroides justesenii. The sequence continues at coordinate 206,834 of NZ_QJPL01000004.1, read as the reverse complement.
TCGGTTCCGAGGAAAGTAAATGTTTGTAAGAATTTAATATTTAGGTTAAAATGATGAATGTATTATTATTGGCAATTACGGATTTTTCGCTCCCTCTGGAAGACCCTGTTCTGAAGTTCTTGTTGATTTTGATTATTATTCTGGCGGCACCGCTGCTATTGAACAAATTGAGAATACCTCATCTCTTGGGGTTAATTATCGCGGGGGCGATTATCGGTCCGAACGGTTTTAATTTGGTTCTGCGGGATAGCAGCATTATTCTTTCCGGTACGGCGGGACTACTCTATATTATGTTTTTAGCGGGTTTGGAGATTGACTTGGAAGATTTTAAAAAGAATAGCGGGAAAAGTTTGATTTTCGGAATGTATACTTTTCTTATTCCGATGGTCTTGGGAACCGTTGTCGGTCTTTACGTGTTGAATTTTTCCTGGCTGACTTCCATTTTATTGGCCAGTATGTTTGCTTCGCATACGTTAATAGCCTATCCTATTATCAGTAAATTAGGTGTCAGCAAGAATCTGGCTGTTAATCTGACCGTGGGTGGGACCATGATCACGGATACCTTGGCTTTACTTGTATTGACGGTCGTCGTCGGAATGTCGACGGATAGTGTGGACGATATGTTCTGGTATCGTTTGGCGATAGCCGTGATGGTGTTCGGTTTGTTCGTCATGTTGGTGTTTCCATGGATCGGACGTTGGTTTTTTAAGCGCTGTGAGGATAGCGTGTCCCAGTATATTTTTGTATTGGTCATGGTATTTTTGGGAGCCTTTTTGGCGGAGGTAGCGGGCATCGAGTCTATTATAGGTGCTTTCTTGGCCGGAATGGCTTTGAACCGTTTGATTCCTAGAACCTCTCCATTGATGAATCGGGTCGTATTTGTCGGTAATGCTATTTTCATTCCCTTTTTCCTGATCGGGGTCGGGATGTTGATTAATTATCGTGCTTTTTTTAATAGTTGGGAAACGATAGAGGTCGGTGTCGTGATGATAGTCGTGGCTACTGTCGCTAAATACGCGGCGGCATGGCTTACTCAGAAAACATTTCGAATGTCGGTAGACCAACGACGGGTTATTTTCGGCTTGAGTAATGCACAGGCGGCGGCAACCCTGGCGGCGGTGATGGTCGGGTATAATGTGATATTGGGGCATACCGATACGGGAGAACCGGTACGATTGTTAAATGAAAGCGTACTGAACGGTACGATTTTAATGATATTGGTAACCTGTACGATGGCCTCTTTTTCTGCTCAGAAAGGAGCTCAGAATCTGGCTTTGGCCGATATGTCCGATACGGATTCGGATAATAGCGTTGAGGTTGAACGAATATTGATTCCGGTAAGCTATGAACATAACGTGGATGAATTGGTTAATTTGAGTACGGTCATAAAATCAAAAAAGAATAAAAGCGGTTTGTATGCTTTGAATGTAGTGGATAGTCGGGAAACAGACGAAAAGGTACTTAAGCGGGCGAAGAAGATTTTGAATCAGGCCGTTGTGACGGCTTCTGCGGCAGATAATCATGTACAGGATTTGATTCGTTATGACTTGAGTATTGTAAATGCCATCATCGGGGTGATTAAGGAGAGGAACATCACCGATCTGGTACTTGGATTGCATAAAGAGAAGGGTATTTCGACTTCGTTTTTAGGTAAAATAACGGAAGGTTTATTGAGTCAAAGTCATACCACGACCTTGATTTATAAACCGGCTCAACCTTTGGCAACCATAAAACGGCATTTGGTTGTCGTCCCGGATAAAGCGGAAAAAGAGGTCGGTTTTACTTTATGGGTGGCAAAGATCTGGCAGGTGGCCAACAATACGGGAGCTAAGATCGTATTTTACGCTTCCGGACAGACCTTGTCGGCATTGAAGGAGATTTATGCCAAACGTCCTATTGCGGCCGAATTCGTAGAATTCGGAGATTGGGAAGATTTTTTAATTGTGTTCCGGGATATCCGTAAGGATGATGATTTATGGATCGTGTTAAGTCGCAGGGAAGGGCCTTCTTATCATGCTAATATGGGGCGTGTTCCGGGATACCTGAATAAATATTTCCAGGAAAACAGTTTTGTACTTATCTATCCTTCGCAAGCAATGGAGATCTCTCATAACCGATATTTTATTTGATACCACTCTTTTTTCGAAATCTTATCGTAAGGCGCCCTCGTGACGGATGATAGTGAATATTGGTCGCAGGAATGATGTGTATGAAGAAACTTTTTTCAGACCGTTTCGTTATACCTTATGGCTGTCGTAATGATATGGAGCTGTAGAAAAAGAGGATCAAAACAGTATTACGACAGGCAAAAGAGGAGCTGTTTGTATTTTTCAGACAGCTTTATCTTTCGTCGGATAGAAATTTAATAAACTATATGAAGATGATGAAAAATGGAATTTTGGCGGTCGTTATCGGTTTTTTCGCTTTTTTTGCGGCTTGTAGCGATGACGATCATAACGGAGGGAAAAATACTCCCGGAAAACAGGTTATTGAAGCGTTTCAGGCAAAATACGCGACGGCCTCGAATGTGGAATGGAAGATGGATAACGGGTATGCCCGGGCGGATTTTACGTTTGAAGGAAAAAGTTGTGAAGCATGGTTCTCTCAATCCGGTAAATGGTTATTGACGGAAACGGATTTGTCGTATAATCAATTGCCTTCAGCCGTTAAGACAGGATTTGAAGCCGGAGCTTACTCCACCTGGAAAGTAGAAGATGTCGAGATGCTGGAACGGTTGAATATGCCTTTATCCTATCGGATAGAGGTGGAACAAGGACAACAGGAAAGAACGCTTTATTATGATGAGGAAGGAAATTTGAGGCGGGAGGCCGATGACAACAGTACTACGGATTTACCGACGGCAATGGTCAGTTTTATTCAGAAGGATTATCCACAGTCCGTCATCGTTGATTCCGATTTCCTGATCGATGGGCGTAAGATTGTCACTATTTTGGATGAGGGACGGGTAAAAGAGGTTTTATTCGCATCGGACAACTCGTGGCTTCAGACTCAATGGAAAGTACTGTTGACGGAGTTACCTCAGCCTGTCCTTAATACTTTGAAAGGAAATGCTTTTGTAGGGTATACTCTGATCGGAGCCGAATTCAGGGAATACGCATCGGGGGATGACGTATACAGGATAGAGTTACAAAAAAACGGAAGTCTGAATATGTTTGTCGAGATTTATGCAGACGGATCGTTATTTCTTGATTGATTTAACAAATAGATAAAAAGCTGCTTCAAAATGATTTTTGGAGCAGTTTTTTATTGAGATAAATTTCCGGTTCGCTCCGTGTATAAACTAACGTTGATGATTGAAACAAGCCTTATAAAAGGGATGAAAAGCTCTCCATACGGATAATTTTCATATCTTTAAAGTATGAAAGAAGAGGGTATAAAAATTCAATACGCGTCTGATTTACATTTGGAATTCAGTCAGAATACAAAGTTTCTGGAGGAGATCCCTTTGATCGTTAGAGGAGATATGCTTGTTTTAGCCGGGGATGTTAGCTACATCAAAGATCGGCGTTTGAATCGTCATCCTTTTTGGGATTGGGCTTCCGAGCATTATGAACAGGTGTATGTCGTACCGGGGAATCATGAATTTTACGGGGGATACGACTTGGCGAATGTACTGGAAGGTTTTGTCATGGAAGTTCGTTCGAATGTAAGGTGGATTAATAATCGGAGTGTACGGATCGGGAAGGCGGAACTTTTTTTTACCACCTTATGGTCACCCGTTCCGGAAGAGATGTTGTGGGATGTCGAATACGGTATGATGGACTGTCAACGGATCTGTTATTCCGGTCGCCCCTTTGCTGCTGTCGATTATGATAAAGTACACGAGAAGTGTTTATGTTTTTTAAACAAAGCGTTAGAGAAAAGTACGGCGAATAAAAGAGTCGTAGTTTCTCATCATGTACCGACCTATTATTGTAATCCTCCCCAGTTTAAAGATGGCGTTTTAACTTCGGCTTTTGTCGTGGAGTTGAAGGATTTTATAAAAAAATATCCGATTGATTATTGGATATACGGGCACTCCCATTCCAATATGCCGGAAGTCGATATAGAGGGAACGAAATTATTATGTAATCAATTGGGCTACGTGAAATACGATGAGCATCTTAATTTTCAATTGGATGCTTTCGTTGAGGTATAATCGCGTAAAATTTTTTTTTGCGTTTACTTGTATATTCAAATATATGTTTATATATTTGTATTATTAAATGAAAGAATATACAGATGGAACATTGTTTAACGAGGGAAGAATTAGAGAAGATGGCTTATGTATTGAAAGCTGTCGCTCATCCGAATCGATTGAATATCATATGCCTGCTTTCGAGAAATGCCGAGTTGAGTGTTTCTGAAATTTGTGAAAAGATGGAGTGTAGTCAGGCATTGGTTTCGCATCATTTGACGGATATGCTGGCTAAAGGGATATTGTTAATTCGTCGGGAAGGACGGAATGCCTACTATCGATTGGCAGATGACCGTATCACGAACGCCATGCGGTGTATGATGAAGTGTTCGGAATAATTTTTACCTTATTATATAAATGTATGTTTATGTATTTGATATTATAAATTTAAATTAGATAAGATTATGGAAAAGTTTAACGAGTTGATTCAAGGAGATAAATTGGTATTGGTTGATTTTTATGCGACCTGGTGCGGTCCTTGCAAAATGATGCATCCTGTTTTGGAGGATTTAAAAAAGCGCTTGGGCGACAAGATAACAATCGTAAAGGTGGATGTTGACGTTCCTGCCAATCGTCAGCCTGTTTATACTTATCATATACAATCGGTGCCGACACTAATGCTTTTTAAGCAAGGACGGGTACTATGGAATAATAGCGGTGTAGTTCCGGCCAACCAGTTACAGCAGATTATCGAGAAGTACTTGTAAGAAAATTATAAATAGGGAAGAGAGTTATGAAATATATTATTATCGGGGGTGTTGCCGGTGGAGCGTCGACTGCGGCTCGGTTGCGTCGGTTGGATGAAGAGGCGGAAATTATTCTATTGGAAAAGGGGGAATATATCTCCTATGCTAATTGTGGTTTGCCCTATTACATCGGGGATGTGATAGACGAGCGTTCGAAGTTATTCGTGCAAACACCTCGGAGTTTTGCTGCCCGTTTTCGGGTAGGTGTGCGGGTGAAGTCGGAGGTTACGGATGTCTTGCCGGATGCTAAGAAGGTGGTTGTAAAGGATATTGAAACAGGAAGAGAATATGAAGAGACTTATGATAAACTGGTTCTTTCTCCGGGAGCGGAACCGGTTCTTCCTCCGTTGGATGGTATTAAGCATCCGGGTATATTTACCCTTCGTAACGTAGCCGACACGGACCGGATAAAAACGTTTATAGGGGAACATCGCGTGAAACGGGCCTTGATTGTCGGGGCTGGCTTTATCGGTTTGGAAATGGCCGAGAATCTTAAAAGACAGGGGATCGAAGTGACTGTCGTAGAGATGGCAAATCAGGTTATGACGCCTGTAGATTACGAAGTGGCTACGTTTGTTCATCAGGAGTTGAAGGATCAGGGAGTAAATTTGCGGTTGGAAGAGGCTGTGGTCTCTTTCGAGAAAGAGGAAGAAACTATTTTGGTCGCGTTGCGTAGCGGGGATAGATTAAAAACGGAGTTGGTTTTGCTTTCCATTGGTGTGCGTCCCGATCATCGGTTGGCCTCGATGGCGGGTTTGAGGGTTGGAGAGACCGGCGGGATATGGGTAAACGAGTATTTACAAACTTCTGATCCGGATATTTATGCTGTCGGAGATGCCATTGAGTTTCCGAATCCCGTTACTGGGCGTCCTTCGTTGTCTTTTTTAGCCGGTCCGACGAATAAACAGGGAAGGATATGCGCTGACAATATGGTATACGGGAATCGGTATTCCTATAAAGGTGCTATTAATACGGCTATTGCCAAGGTGTTCGATATGACGGTCGGCAGTACCGGGGTTGCGGCTAAATTGTTGGAGAAAAATAGTATTCCTTATCAGAATGTGATCATCCATGCTTCTTCCCATGCCGGGTATTATCCGGGAGCTATGCCCTTGATGATCAAAATTAACTTCTCTCCGGAGGGAGGACGTTTGCTGGGAGGACAGGTTGTGGGGTATGAGGGGGTGGATAAACGACTGGAGATGTTGGCTTCGGTCATACGTGGTGGAGGTAGCGTGTTCGATTTGGCGGAATTGGAGCAGGCTTATGCACCGCCGTTTTCTTCCGCTAAAGATCCGGTAAACATGGCTGGATTTGCGGCAGATAATTTGTGGAGCGGTAAGGTACAAACCATAGAGTGGCGTAACTTAAAAGAGGTCCGGAAAGGGGAGTTTATTTTGCTTGATGTTCGCACGCCGGATGAATATGTATTAGGAAGTATTCCCGGAGCTATAAATATTCCATTGGATCGTTTGAGGCAGGAGATCGATTCTATTACCCCCGATCGGCCGATTGTCGTTTTTTGTGCCGTCGGACTCAGGGGTTACATTGCCGCCCGGATTCTTTCACAAAGAGGTTTTCGGGTTATGAATTTAAACGGAGGTTTGAAAACCTACAGGATGGCTATACAGGAACAAGGTAGTAGTGTTCAGGCGAAGCCAGAAACAAATACGGAAGAGAAAAAAGAAGCGAAAGAGCCTCAAACTGTATCGATTGATGCTTGCGGATTGCAGTGTCCGGGGCCTGTGATGAAATTGAAGGGAGAAATTGAGCATCTCAAGGTTGGAGAGCGGATGAAGATAACCGCAACGGATAATGGTTTTTATCGGGATGTGGTTTCGTGGGCCAAGATGACCGGAAATCAGGTGGTAAGTTTGCAACGGGAAAAAGGTATTATTACGGCTGTTGTTGAGAAAGGCGATTCTTTCCGGCAGAAAGAGAGGTTGCTGGCTGATAATAAAACATTGATTGTTTTTAGTGACGATTTGGACAAGGCCATTGCATCGTTCGTCATTGCTAACGGAGCGGTATCGACGGGACGTAAAGTGACGATGTTCTTTACTTTTTGGGGATTGAACGTGATCAAAAAAGAGCATCCGGGAAGGACGGAAAAGGATTGGGTCGGAAAGTTGTTCGGTTGGATGCTTCCCTCGAATAGTAAGAAGCTGTCTTTGTCTAAAATGAATATGGGCGGTATGGGAAGTTGGATGATGAGAAGGATCATGAAGAGTAAAAAGATCGATTCTCTGGAGAGTTTAATTCAACAGGCCCGACAAAGTGGAGTGGAATTCATTGCTTGTCAGATGTCGATGGAGGTCATGGGAATAGGGCCGGAAGAGTTGTTGGAGGGAGTGAATGTGGGAGGTGTGGCGACTTATTTAGAGAGGGCGGAGGAGGCGAACGTGAATTTATTCATTTAATGAGGGAGCAGGTCAAAACGATCTCGTCTTGACCTGTTTATTTGTTTAACTGATCGATCCAAGCTTTGGTTCCTTTATATTTACAAGAGAGACTGGCTATTTCGGAGGCTTGTTTTAAAGCTTTTAAAAAGTTGAAATGCTCTATATAGTAATGACAAAAGGCTCCATGGAAAATATCTCCCGCACCTAAGGTATCGACAACGGGGAAGTCGGGAACGGTAATCTCTGTTTGCAGATCGTTCTCGAAAGCCAGAACGGAGTTTGCTCCACGTGTAAAAGCTACTTTTTGGGGGCCAGTATGAAACAAATAAGCCTTTTTTTCCAAATAGTTATCTGCAACGGAAGGAATACGAAACGTATCGGAACAGATGATGACGTTGATCCATGGTAATAATTTTTCCATTCCTTTTTTCCAGCTTCCCCCGTCTAAAATGGTAGGAATTTTTTGCTGATAAGCTATTTGGGAAAAATGTATGGCCGATTCTAAATAATGTCCGTCAGTCAACAAGATACGGGTATCGGGAGGGATATCTCCGGGTAGTTGTTCCGGCTGTAAAGAACGCGGACCGGAATTGGTTAATACGGCACGTTCTCCGTCAGGAGTGATTTGTATGGAGGATACGGGGAGTGTCTGGGAAGAATCTTTAAAACCATCGATACAAGAGATGTGGAAATCTTTTAGTTCTTTATGAATAATAGTTGAAAGAGAAGAAGGGCCTATTCCACTAATCAAGAGACTTTTGTTTCCTAATGCCGAAAATGTGACGGCGGCATTATAGGCTGGTCCGCCGCCGGATAATACAATCTCTTTTGCGTTTATCTTTTCGTTAGCATATACGGTTCTTTCAACGTAATAAATCAGATCTATGGTTGATAAGCCTATAAATAATCCGTTCATGAAGTAATTCTTGTTTTTATATATCCAAAGGTAGTGAAAGTTTTGGTTGGAGAATATATTAAAAGAGAAAACCATAACGGAACCGACTGCTATGGTTAACACGGAATATTCCGGAGGTCGATGGGAGATGAATTTGGTGTTTGATCTTTCAGTGGAAGCGGAATGGAATGTATACCAGGAGTCACCGCTCATTAGTAGATTTGTTTTCTATTCGTATCGACAGGAAAACGAGGGATAAATTACCATACCCGTCCGGATTTTTTCCAACCTTTTTTGTAATAAGGGTCACTCAGGTGACTGATGATGACTCCTTTGGATACGCTGGCATGGGCAAAATAACCGTTTTTTAGGAAGATACCCATATGTGTCAGTCTTTTTTTCTTTTTCTTCGAAAGGGTAAAGAAAAGCAGATCTCCGGATTTTAGTTTATGTTTTCCGATACGCCTACAGTCTTTTTGGAAAATATGCGCAACGGTCCTTTCTAATTTTTTGTGATATACATTTTTATAAACGGCCCCGACAAAACCGGAACAATCAACTCCGGTCCGAGTAGTTCCCCCGTATCGATAAGGTACTCTTAACCAGGTGGTAACCTCTTCGAGTAGAGGTAGGTCGTCTTTCCGATTCACGGTGAATCCGAGTTTCCGGGACAGTTGTGCCGTTTGTTGCTTATTGAAGGCTAATTGCCGGTTTGTACCGCAAGAAGAAAAAGTGGCCCATATGAATAGAAATCCAATAAATAGTATGTATCTCATGATTTGATCGCAACTTTAGGACAAATGTAATAAATTTCATTCTTAAAAACGATCCTCTTTCAGCAAGGATTTTTGTAATTTTGCCTTGTTAATGTAAAAAGTATGTTTGAGAAGATCGTGATAGTAGATTCTACCGGATTGAGACCCTGGGCTATACAGGGTTTGAGAAAGTTTGCCCGTCAGGTCGATGTATACGGGGATATACCGGAGAATAATAAGGTTCTCGTAAAGCGTATTGCTGATGCCGAGGGGGTATTGGTATCCTACAATACCCGGATTGGCAGGGAGGTGATAGAAGCATGTCCTTCTATTCGATATATAGGGATGTGTTGTACTTTATATAGTGAACAGAGTGCGAATGTCGATGTGGTGGCGGCCCGGGAGCATGGAATTATGGTGACCGGAATTTGCGATTATGGGGATGAAGGGGTTGTCGAATACGTGATTAGCGAATTGGTTCGGCTGTTGCATGGTTTCGGAAAACAACGGTGGAGAGACGAGGCTTACGAGCTGACCGGGTTGAAAGTCGGGATAATTGGTTTGGGACGAACGGGGAGTATGATTGCCAAAGGATTGAAGTTTTTAGGAGCGGAGGTGTATTACTATAATCGTCGTCGTAAACAGGAGGCAGAACGGGAAGGGATAATGTATTTGCCATTGAACGAGTTGTTACGACAGGTGGATATTTTGGGGACTTGTTTGCCGAGAAATACTTTTGTTTTGGGAAGAGATGACTTTGCTGCTCTTGGAGAAGGAAAGATATTTTTTAATACATCGGTGGGCCCCACTTTCGATGGAGAGGCTTTGGTCGAGTGGTTGGCAGGGACAGGTAATTTTTACGTGTGCGATCAAGTAGGAATGGGAAATTTAAAAAATTCTCTATTACCTTTGGAAAATGTATTATTTACCGATCGGGTTTCCGGACACTCTGCTCAATGCATGGAACGGCTTTCCCGGAAAGTGTTGGAGAATTGTTGTCGTTACATGGAAATCGACGAGTAGATGAATTATTTGGCCCATATACTTTTTTCCGGGGAAGATAAAGACATTCAGCTTGGAAATTTTATCGGAGATGCGGTGAAAGGAAGTTACGATCACTATCCGGAACGTATACGCGAAGGTATCGCCTTGCATCGTAGAATGGATCAATACGCGGATGGGCATCCTGCGGTTCGGGAAGCAGTTTTATTATTGAGACCTGATTTCGGACGTTATTCCGGAGTGTTGACGGATATCTTTTTTGACCATTTCTTGGCTGTTAATTTTGAAAGATATACCTCTAAGTCTCTACAACGTTTTGCATGGGGATTTTATTGGAATTTAATAAGACATTACGCGATACTTCCTCCCCGGATAAAAGGATTCTTATGGCATTTTGTAATCACGAATCGGTTGTGTCGTTACGGGTCTTTAAACGGAATACGGGAATCGTTGTCTATTATGACAAAATACAGAAACTTCGTCGTGGATCCGGATAAAGCCGTTATTTTTGTAAAGGATCGGTATACGGTATTCAATGATTCGGCTGTTACTTTTTTTGATAGTTATAAGGATTGTATATTAAACAAGGCGACAAGATAATCTTATTTTGTTGTTTTAAATAAAGGTTTATATATTTGTGAAATATTGAAAAGTTTAATGAAGTAAAAATTAAATTATGAATGAGTTTTTGGGTTCGACATCAGCTATGTCATGGGATGTTTTTTTAACTAAAGTGATTGATTTGGGAGTGTCCTTAGGATCAAAGTTATTGATTGCATTGGTCGTTTTTCTTGTAGGACGTTGGATTGTAAAAAAATTGAATCGATTACTGGTTACTATTCTAGAGAAAAGAAAGGTAGAAGCTTCTTTATCTTCTTTTGTGAAAAGTTTGGTAAGTATCACGTTAAATTTATTGTTGATCATTATCGTGATCGGGGTGTTGGGAATAGAGACCAGTTCATTCATAGCCTTGTTTGCATCTGCCGGTGTCGCTATCGGTATGGCATTGAGCGGTACATTGCAAAATTTTGCGGGCGGAGTAATGATTTTGTTATTTAAACCTTTTAAGGTAGGAGATTTTATCGAAGCTCAGGGACAAAGCGGTACGGTAAAGGAGATTCAGATATTCAATACCATTGTAACGACTGCAGATAATAAGATCATTATTATTCCCAACGGGGGACTTTCTACCGGTATCATGAAAAACTATTCTAAAGAGGAGACCCGGCGTGTGGATTGGCAGTTCGGTATTGCATACGGGGATAATTACGATAAGGCCAAAGAGGTTATAGGCAGATTGTTGGATGAGGACTCTCGGGTATTGAAGACCCCTGCTTATTTTATAGCTCTTACCTCTTTGGGTGACAGTTCCGTCAATATCGTTGTACGGGCGTGGGTAAATGCCGCCGATTATTGGGGGGTATTTTTTGATATGAATGAGAAAGTTTATAAAACGTTCGCTCGGGAGAACCTGAATATTCCGTTCCCGCAGATGGATGTTCACGTGCATGGAACGAAATAAAACGACTTGCAGGTTGAGAGGTTATTAATTTACAATTTATAATCAAAAAGCCATTCGTCAAAACGAATGACTTTTTTGTGAGGCAATAGATCGTGTTTTTTCTTTAGATCGTCTATCTTTGTGAAAGAATAAAACAGGATTATGCGATTACTCTGGTTGGATTTAAACTCTTCGTACGCTCATTCTTCATTGGCTTTACCGGCGATTCACGCTCAGCAACCGGGGACGGAGATTGATGTGGAGTGGTGTCGGGTTTCGGCTACGATCAATTCGAACGTGGGGAGTGTTGTGACGGAAATCGTCGGGTATGCTCCGCAAGTTTTAGCGGCCACGGCTTGGCTATTTACTCACGAAGTATTGCGTAAAATTATTATTCGGGTAAAGGCTTTGTTGCCGGATTGTATTGTTATATTGGGAGGACCGGAGATGTTGGGTGATAACGAGGCTTATTTGCGAACCTATCCGTTTATCGATTGCGTGTTTCGGGGGGAGGGAGAAGTAGGGTTTCACGAATGGTTAGCCGTGTATAAGCGACCGGATAGATGGGAGGAGATTATCGGATTGTGTTGGTTGAATGAAGCAGGGGTGTATCGGGATAATGGTATCGCTAAGATTAAAGCTTTTGACAGTTTGGCTTTGCCGGAGCAAAGTACTTTTTTTGATTGGACTAAACCTTTCGTGCAGTTGGAAACGACCAGAGGGTGTTTTAATACCTGTACTTTTTGCGTGAGCGGAGGAGAGAAGCCGGTACGTACCTTACCTGTCGAGCGTATCCGGGAGAGGTTGGATCTTATTCGGAAAAGGGGTATCCGGGACATCCGGTTGCTGGACCGTACTTTTAACGGGAGTTCCCGACGTGCCGTAGAACTTCTGTCTTTGTTCCGGGAATATGCCGGAAAAATGCATTTTCATCTGGAAATTCATCCGGCATTGCTTTCCGAAGAGGTAATGAACTTGCTCCGGGAGATGCCGGAAGATTTGTTGCATTTGGAAGCCGGAATACAGAGTTTACGGGAAAAGGTATTGAAGACGTGTCAGAGGATTGGGAATATAGAAGCCGCTTTGGAAGGTTTGCGTTATTTGTCCTCTCTTTCTAATCTCGTGGTACATGCGGATTTGATAGCGGGTTTACCTTTATATTCCCTTAGGGAAATAGTTGAAGACGTGAGAACCTTGGTCTCTTTCGGGACAAGCGAGATCCAGTTGGAATTATTGAAATTGTTACCGGGAACGGTGATGCGAGAACGAGCTGAAGAGTGGGGAATAATCTATTCGCCGGATCCTCCTTATGAAGTTTTACAAACGCCGGTCATGTCTGTTGGCGACTTGAGACGAGCTCGCCTGCTTTCCCGTTTGATAGACGGTTTTTATAACGCTCTGGCTTGGCAAAAAGTGATTCGTCAGCTCGTCACCGATCATCCTTGTTTTTTGGAAGAGTTTCTTTCTTGGCTTGAAGATCAGGAACTTTTAGAACAACCTTTAAGTCTGGAAAAACGGGGTGTGTTGTTGTATCGATTTTGTAGTGGGGCATATCCCTCTTATTTACCGAAGATAGCAGTGGCATGGATTGCGGCCGGAATACCTTTTACCAAAGAGCCGAGCAGACGTTTAGAAGCATGGGATAGCCGTTTGCCGGAAAACTTGGAGGTGTTGGAAGGGGAGTGGACGGAGGTCATGCGTCTTTATCGTCTCCCCTTTGAAACCGAAACGTACTGGTTCGGATTTGACAGGAGCAAGTCACAATCCAAACCGCTCTTTATAGCCAGAAATTAGTTTTAGAAAGAAAGGTATCTTTGTGTAGGATTACATTGGATTTTTATTCTGTTTATCCAATTGTTAATAAGGAGAGAGCCGATGTTGGTAATGATGGATTCGGGATGAAATTGCAAACCATGAATGGGGAGGACCGGGTGATAAAAGGACATGATATGTCCCTCTTCATCGATAGCGCTGACTTTAAGAGGAGGAGGGAGGGTAGAAGGGGTTACCGTCCAGGAGTGATAGCGCCCGATAACAGCCTGGGGCGGAAGATTACGATAAATCGGATCTTCGGTATCTTGAATGATTAAAGGGCTTTCGTGTCCGTGTTTGGGGAAGGGCAATCGTTCTAATTTTGCACCGAAACTTTCCGCAATGGCCTGGTGTCCCAGACAGATTCCTAAAATCGAATGAGTCGTTTTGCACTGATTGACGACACGAAGCAGATCCCCGGCTTCAGCGGGTATTCCCGGGCCGGGAGAAAGCAGTAAGCCGTCGTATCGGCTTAGTCGAGTGAAATCAATGCGATCGTTTCGAACGATATCGAATCTGCATTTCCCGTTTTCTTTCAGGAGTTGGACCAGATTATACACGAATGAGTCGTAATTGTCGATTACCAATATATTTTTCATGCTTGAAGCTCCCTTTTACGGGAGACAAAAATAGAGAAAACAGGGCTATTTTTAGTTTTTTTCATCGGTTTGAATGATAAAATTAAATACCTTTGGCCCGAAACGCGGGGGTGATAAAGGTAAATGATGCGATAAATTCGGATTATGAGTAAAAATAAAAATTGGTTACCTCTCTTTTTTACAAACTATTTGGGGGTATTGAATGATAATTTCCTGAAGACTTTGGCGTGTTTTATATGTATTGCTTGGGTCGGAAAGGAGCATGAGTCGATGGTCGTTACTTCAGCATCCGCCGCCTTGGTGATTCCCTATTTGCTGTTTTCCCCTTTGGCCGGTCGGTTGGCCAAGATTTATAAGAAGCACAAAATTGTCGTGTGGGCGAAATTTGCCGAATTATGGATTATGGCTGTGGCAAGTCTGGGGTTATTGATGACATCTACTTCTGTTGTATTGATTGCTATTTTGCTGATGGGGTTGCAGAGTGCGCTATTTTCTCCTTCCAAGTACGGGTTGATTCGGGATATCGGAGGTGAAAAAGGTATATCTTTCGGATCGGGGGCTATGGAGATGTTTGCTTTTGTCGGAATACTATCGGGGACTCTCTTGGCTGCTTTTCTTTCCGAGAATGTGAGTATTTTAGGGTTATGCGGGTTGTTGTTTGTGATTGCCTTTTTGGGATGGGGCTGTAGTTTAACGATTCGGGTCCGGGAGAGCGAACCGTTGAAAGAGAGTCATGAAACATTGAATCCGGTTAAATTCGTTCGGGATATGTATATCCGTGCGAGTGATTTTAAAGGGTTGAATCTGATTGTCGTGGGATTGGCTGTATTCTGGTTTATCGGTTCGATGATTCAGATGACCTTGATCGTTTATTGTCGGGGAGAGTTGGGAATGAGCGATTCAGAAACCGGTATGGTCATGTCGTTGGCTGCTATCGGGATCGGAGCGGGGTGTTATCTGGCGGGAGTGTTTTCTCACGGGGAGGTAGAATTGGGATTGGTTCCGTGGGGTGGGATGATGACAGGAATTGCTTTTGCCATTATTTTCTTGTTTGATCTGCAAGGAATTGCTTTTGCCTTGTTGGTATTTTCAGCTGCTTTTTGCAGCGGGATGTATAAAGTGCCTTTGGATGCCTGGATACAAGCGAATGTGAAAGGAAGGGAGTTGGGAGACATGTTGGCTTATTCCAATCTGATCACCTTTTTATTCATGCTTGTTGCCTCGGGTTGTTTCGGAACGATGGAGATGTTATGGGATACCAAATATATATTTTTGTTTTTAGCTACGTTGACATTTTTCATGACTTTTGTTTTGTATAAGCAGGTGAAAGAGATGAGAGGGAGATTTAAGAATTTAAAAATACGGAAATAATGGTAAGAGTGTTTGCTGCTATATATCGTTATCTGCTGGCATTGAGGTATAGAGTGAAATTGGAGGGAACCGAACATTTAACTTCTTCTTCAACGAAATTGTTTTTGCCAAATCATCAGGCAACGGTTGATCCTCAATTGATTTTTGCTCATTTATATAAATACACGAAAGCTTCCCCTTTGGTGACGGAAGCTTATTGTAAAGTTTGGATATTGAAGCCGATATTTCGTTTGATGGGCGTCGTATCCGTTCCGGATCTGGAAAAAAGCCGGAAAGGGATAGAGGTGGTTGCCAATCTTTATAAAAACGTACTTGAGGCTCTCGCCCATGGTCATAGTATGTTGATTTATCCGGCGGGCCAATTGGCCGGTCAAGGGTATGAACGGATTTATAATAAACAGAGTGCCTGGCAAGTATGCCGGCAATTGCCGGAGAATACCCGTATCATCGGCGTCCGTATTCGGGGATTATGGGGTAGCATGTGGTCCAAGGCTTGGAACGGGGAATCTCCTAACTTTTTATGGACTTATTTGAAGGGAATTTTTTATGTTTTGGCTAATGGCCTGTTTTTTTTGCCGCGAAGGGATGTTACGATCAGTTTTTATGATATTACCGATGCGGGATGCGGGAGAGCGGCAGTGAGTCGTCAGGAGTTCAATCGTTATTTGGAGAGTTTTTATAATGCGGAAGGGCCGGAGCCGGTCCTGTTTTTGAAGCATTTTTTTTATTCTCCCGCTTTAAAACGTAAATTACCGGAACATATAAAGGGAGCAGACCCCCAAAAATATGATGGAATCAGCGAATAAAGTCAAAGAATTAATGAATCGGGCCGGAGCATCCGGATCCTCTTTTCTTTTCGGGGTTGATTTTGAATTGACTCGCGGTTTTTTTATCGAGAGTCCCTTGGAACAACAAAATATTCTTTTTGATGTACGGGGAGTTTCTAACGTGGAGCGTGCTAAGATAAACGGTGAGCAAAAAGCATTAGTGAAAAATCCGATTGCTTTCGAGGAGTACGAACGTAAATTCAGGGAGGTAAGGAAAGGATTGTTGCGGGGGGATTCCTTTTTATCGAACCTGACGGTGGCAACAGAGGTCGAGACCTGTTGGTCTTTGGTGGAGATATTTCATCAAAGTCACGCTTTGTACCGGTTATGTATACCGGAGAATTTTGTTTGTTTCTCCCCGGAACGTTTCGTGTTGATAGAGGAGGGCAGGATCTCTTCCAACCCGATGAAAGGGACTATCGATGCTTCTGTTCCTTTTGCCGAAGAGGTGATATTATCCGACTATAAAGAGCGTTCGGAACACAATACGATAGTGGATTTGATCCGTAATGATTTGAATCGGGTGTCGGAACAAGTAAGACTGGAACGTTTTCGATACGTGGATCGCTTACATACCAGTAATGGGGATATCCTGCAGGTCAGTTCGGAGATTACGGGCCGTTTGCCGGAACATTATGAAACTTTCTTGGGAGATATCGTGTTTGACTTATTACCGGCCGGTTCCATATCGGGAGCACCCAAACCTGCTACGTTACGTATTATATCTCGTGCCGAGGGAGAAAAGCGGGGATTTTATACGGGAGTTTTTGGCTTGTACGACGGGAAGCGTTTGGATACGGCCGTGATGATTCGTTTTATAGAGGAGAAGGGAAGGAAACGTTATTTTCGTAGCGGAGGAGGAATAACGATCAATAGTTCTTGCCGAAGTGAATACGAGGAGGTATTGGAAAAAGTGTATTTACCTTTTTAACGGGAAACGGATGTCTGCATTTATTGAGACCATACAAGTGATTGACGGTGAATTTTGTAATTTTTCATTCCATGTGGCTCGAATGAAAGAGACCTCTGTTGTTTTTTTCAGACGGGAAATCGTTTTCATACCGGATGAATTGATAGTTCCCGAAGATTTACGGGAGGGGGTTGTAAAGTGTCGGATTATTTACGATTATGTTATTCGGGAAGTGGAATTTATTCCTTATCATATTCGGAAAATTGCCAGTTTGAAATTAGTGGAGGACAACGAGATTGTTTACCCTTTTAAGTCTACGGACCGGGATGCTTTAAAGAGATTGTCTGATCGTCGGGGAGATCGTGATGAGGTTTTGATCGTGAAACAAGGGCAGATAACAGACACTTCATTTTCAAATGTTGTCTTTCGAGCCTGCGACGGTCTCTATACTCCTTCCGCTTTCTTGTTGAACGGAACCCGGCGTCAGCGTCTGTTGCGGGAAGGGATTGTCCGTGAAAGAGAGATTCGTGTTGCGGATCTCACCCGTTATCAAGGGGTATTTTTGATCAATGCCATGATCGATTTGTCGGATCAAGTATATGTTCCCGTGGAGCGGATCTACTCTTCTTGATGGTGATATACTCGTTTGCTGTTGATAAAGGTAAGCTCTTTTGTACTGTAATTGATATACGCTTTGTTCCGGTAATTGGTAAGGGGTGTTATTTCTAAAGCGATCATATCTTCGGATAACTGATACCAATACCCTTTTGCTTTCCGGGTAGAGTTAGACAACATGTTGAAAATGGTGAAGGTATAAGTATAATCCGGATGAAGGTTCAGGGTAAATTTATCTGTCGGTTGTTGTCGATTAGGAATTAATGCCACGTATTCACCGGTAATCTTTCTTTGCGGATCGCAATCGTTTACCGTATCGAAACGAATAAAATCGGTCAGTGTCAATTGGAGTGTTTGATTCTTTTCGATATCGTTCGAGAAAGAGAGTGAACCTTCGAACACCCCTAATAGACTTGTGTTTGTACCCTTTTGAATTTTTCGGTATTTTTCGATAACCTCTTTCGCGATGCTGTCCATGGTGATTGTTAATCGGTTTCCTGTGGCACAGTCCGTGAGAACCGGATGTTCCCGTATGAGCGAAAACTCTCCGTTAAAATAATGTGGTATGGATAATTCTGTTTGTGCCGGAAAAGTAGTATGCTTCGGCTGTTCTTCTTCTTTCGTTTTCTGTGGTTTGCAACCCGACAAAAAAAGGGTGATGAAGCAAATGCTTACGATTTGTATTGTATTCATATCATTTCGTTTTCTGGGTATAACGGAATGACAAAAATAAAGTTATACCAGTCCCATTTTCTTTAAAAGAATGGAGGCATTCATTGTTTGGCTGATTCCCGGCTTTAATTTGTAATCGTAACTTATTTCCGTTCCGGAATGTGCGATCTCAAAGCAGTTATTGATAAAGTGCCGAGGAAATACATCCGCCAACTTTCCTAATTCTAAATCGTGGGTTGCAATTAAGCCGGAAACAGGAAGAGATAGCAATTTTTGTAGGAAAAGGCGCGAGCCGTTCAATTTGTCGACCGAGTTAGTTCCTTTTAAAATTTCGTCTAAAATAATAAAGAGTTTATCTTCTTTTTCGGCAGTTTCGACCAATTGCTTCAGACGCAATAACTCTGCGTGGAAATAGGAGGTTCCTTTAGCCAGATTATCGGCAGTTCTCATGCTTGAAAAGATAGCTATGGGCTGAAAACGGAAGGTTTTGGCACATACGACGCAACCGCAATTAGCCAAAATCAGGTTAGTGCCTATTGTGCGTAAAAACGTGCTCTTTCCTGCCATGTTGGCTCCCGTGACGATATAGAATTCATGCAAACGTGCTACCTGGAAATCGTTGACAATCCGTTGCGATGCCGGGAGCATCGGATGACCTATTGCTTCTCCGCGTAAGATAACCTCGTCGTCGGGAATGGGAAAGATGTAATCGGGATGGTTGAAGCGGTAATTGGCGAGACTCACGAATACATCCAATTCTCCTATTGATTCTAACCATTCCGGGATGAAGGAGGCATATTTTTCCTTCCATTTAGTTAATCGGCGGATAAGATGAACATCTTTCATGAAAAGTCCGTTCAACAGTATGGCGGCTAATATATTGCCCCGCTGGTCAAAACTTTCCGATGTTTTGTGAAGCGAACGGAATGCTTCTTCTGCGTTGTATTTTTGCTCGTATAGTTTATAATATATCTCTTTCAGTCGCTCCGAATCTACCTGTTTGGATCGAACGTGTTGCATCAATCGGTGAAGATTGCTGAACGAATGGATAAATTGATCCAGTTGGTGTTGGACCCGGTTTATTTTTTTCGCGGAAGAGAGAACGATCGTTAATTGAATAAACGATAATAAAAGCGGTAAAGAAAAGGGTATGATTGAAAACAGACATAAGCTCCAGCCTGCTATTGTCACTATCGGAAGATAGTAGGATAGTTGGAGCATGGCGGTAGGGAGTCGTAATTGTTCTTCGGACCATTCCCGAATCTCTTTTATGGCGATACCGGATAATTTATGGCTGACACCGATAGCTCTGAAACTGTGACACCAGTCCGGATCTTCGCTTAACTCCTGAACGGCTTGTTGTCTTTGTAGCACTCTTTCTTTAGATTTTAGAGGGGAACACAGCCACTCGGAGAGTTTTTGAGTCCCGTTAGGGGTAACCGTCCGGTTGACGGATTGAAAAAGCGAGTTTTCTCCGAATAGATCCAAATCGTGAGAGTAGGCATGCGATAGATCTTTGAATTTGTCTCCCTTAGGCAGGTGCGTCGAATCTCCCGCCAAGTACTCTACCTCTATTTTTGCACCATGACGTAATTCGGTATAGTAGGTTATTTTTTGTAACAATTTGGTTTCCGTATAATTGATATAGACGAAGAGTATTATGGAAAGAATTCCGGTGTATAATGCAAAAAGGTTTCCCGTCGTAAGCAGGGAATATAAAAAGTAGATGATCAGTAAAAAGAGTATGATCTTGGTAAATGTAATGTAGTTACGCGTTGCTTTCAATTTCTTTACCTGTGAGGTCGCTTCTGCTATTTTATCTTGATAATATAATTCTGCATGCATGGATATGGGATTTTTACAAAGATAATTCAAAATGAGTAATAAATGAGATCAGGAGCCTTTTTTAGCAGGGATACGTTGCAATATCCAGGCCAGGGTAATTCCAATCAGGGCCCCGACGGTCGCTTCCGTAAATCTCAACAGACCGTTTAGCAGGGGAGAAATATCCGGTGACATGATAGAGACAATCATGATTACTACTAAGGTAATGGCGGCCATTTTGCTGCCGTCAGGAAGTCCGATCGCCATACATAACAAATCGAGAATGAGTACGGAGATCACCATTCCTGTAATGGTAAAAGGAAACCAGGTAAGATAGGCGTAAGCGATACAACTTCCGATAAACGTGCCTGCAACTCGCAACCATCCCTGGTGGATGGATGTCTTGAAATCATCTTGAAGCACCACAATTCCGGAAATGGCGGCAAGCATTGCTCCCATATATTTGGAACCTTCATGGAACCTTCCCGTGATGTATGCTCCCAGCAGACAAGAGAGTAGTACCACGATGCCTTTTGCGATAGCCGAACCCGGTTTAATACGGGTTAAGATAGTTTTTACCCGAAGTTTCATACTCTCTTGTATCGTCAGACTTAATGAAAAGTTGCACTTTTTGATCTTTAATCTTCCTGGAGACCGAGAGGATTCGGAATATCAGCGGGTAGAGTGATTAAAGCGGATTTAACCGTAGATACGAATTGAACAGGTACTTCGTTAATTACCTGTTCGGTTCTTTACGAGCAGACTAAAACGTTTCGGAACATCTGTTCTAAAATTCATAACCTGACCGGTTGAGGGGTGAATGAATTTCAATTGACGGGCATGTAAGGCTAAACGGTTAATCGGGTTATTGCGTGCGCCGTATTTGGTGTCTCCGGTTACGGGATGTCCTATTTCTGCCATGTGAATGCGGATCTGATTCTTGCGTCCGGTTTCCAATTCCAGTTCAACCAATGAGTACTGACGATTGGATTTAATTACTTTATAGTGGGTAACGGCCCATTTTCCCCGGTCGGAGGTATAAACATTCATGGCTTCATTTTCTTGAAGATAGGTCGATACCTGATCTTCCGCTTTTTCCGGTTCCCCCTCAATAATGGCCACGTATTTCCTTTCAAGAAGCATTTCGTTCCAGTGTTGTTGCATTCTTTCCTGTGTTTGCTGATTTTTGGCGAACATCATTAAACCGGAGGTTTCCCTGTCTAATCTGTGGATGATAAATATACGATTCTGTGGATCAATGGATTTGACGTAGTCACTTAAAATATGATAGGCTGTTTTCTTTTTTTCATTTTGGGTAGCCATGGAGAGTAGACCGCTCTTTTTATTGATAACAATAAGGTCGGAGTCTTCATACACCATGTCCATATGCGGACTGGAAAATTCAACGTTTCCTTTTTCCATGTTTATGGAAATATAATCCCCCGGTTTTAACGGCTCGTTGAATTGTGTCGTAACTTGGCCGTTCACGTTGACCTGTCGGTTGCTCAATATGGATTTTACGGTTGTTCTGCTCTTTTCCGGGAATTGTTTGAATAGATAGGACAAAAGTTCAATTTCCTCTCCGACCGTAAATTGACGTATCTGAGGTTTGTGTCTTCGGGGATGGTTGGTTTTATTCATGGCGCCTTGTTATTTGCGGCAAAAGTAATAATAAAAAGTGACTTCCCTTAAAGGAAGCCACTCTTTTCAAAATTATTTAATGAAGGCTTACACCTCGATCTCGATTAGTTTACTGCCTGCTGCAACGGTTGTTCCCTCTTTTGTTAAGATTCGTTTAACCTTGCCGGCATAATCCGTGGCAATGCTGTTTTCCATTTTCATTGCCTCGAGTATGAGTACGTTTTGTCCTTTAGCCACGATATCTCCCGGTTTTACCAAAATCTTGAAAATGCTTCCTGGCATGGGAGCTTCAACTACTTTTCCTGTAATCGGTTCCTCTTTTTTCTCCTCGACTGCGGATTGGGTCTCCTCTTGTTTATGAGTAGCCATATAACGAGCCTCTTTTTGTTTGGTTAGGAACGTTTTAGCGACAGCCGGGAAGAGTTCGAGCAGAAGTACTTCTTTTTCATTTTCCGCTAATTTAACACCTCCGAATGCCGTCAACACGGGATTCTCCTGCATTTGGTATTTTGAAGTATCATACGGTGTTTCTTCCCGTGTTCCGGCAATTTTCAGACGAAAAGCGGGATCGACGGGAACCGGAGTTTTTCCGTATTCACCTTTGACAAGAGCAACGAATTGGTTGGATACATTAGAATACATGGGTTTGCCGTTTTTGATATCCAAAGCACAGTTTACGGCTTGTGCTCCGACAATTTGGCTTGTTGGCGTAACCAAAGGAGGAAGACCGGCAGCTAAACGAACCGTCGGGATCAACTTCATGGCATCTTCCAATATATCCATGGCATTCAATTGCTTCAATTGAGCGACCATATTGGTGTACATACCTCCGGGAACTTCAGCTTTCTTAACCAATTCGTTCGGTTTCGGGAAATTGAAATAAGCCTCGATGGCATGACAGGCATTCAACAATGCCTCTTCGTTATTCTGTTTTGCGGCTTCGATGGCTTTGTCAAACTCTTTATCCACTTCCGCCGGTAATTTGTCCGTGAGCGGATTGAACGGTTTCGGGAATTGTTTAACAGCGTCGAAAGCTTCCAGTTCTTTACGGATCGTGTAAAGTTCTTTATTGATTTTAGCTACAGCCTCCATGTTTACATCCATTTCTATACCTAACTTCTGACAGAAGATGTAAATCAATTCGATAGCGGGAGCGGCAGGACCGCCTGCGAAGTTCCATATATTGGTATCTACGATATCGGTTCCTTTGACGATAGCCATCAATACAGCTCCCAACCCGTATCCGGGAGTGCAGTGCGTATGGAAATCGACGGGAATTTTCAGATTTTGTTTAAATAACGGAATTAACTCTGCAATCCGGGCCGGGTTGATCAGACCACTCATATCCTTAATAGTGATCATATCAGCCCCGAGAGCTTCCATCTCTTTGGCTTTGTTTAAAAAATAAGCGTTGGTGAACACCGGTTCCGGGTTTTTCTTTCCCTTCAATTTATCCATTAAACTGAGTTTCGGATACTTCGGATCAATGGTGTAGCAAACTGCACAGTCAGCTATACCGCCGTATTTCTTCACGTATTTAATGGTCGATTTTACGTTATTGACATCATTCAACGCATCGAATATACGCATGATCCCAAGTCCGGATTCGATAGCATTTTTACAGAAACCTTCGATGATTTCATCCGTGTATGGAGCATAACCGAAAAGATTACGACCTCTCGACAAAGCGGTTAATTTTGAAACGTCTCCGATACCGGCTTTGATTTTTTCCAAACGATCCCAGGGATTTTCATTCAAGTAACGCATTACAGAGTCGGGAACGGCACCACCCCAAACTTCCATTGCATAGAAGTTTGCATCCTTGTAGTAAGGTAATACCCGGTCTACCTGTTCTTGTTTCATTCGTGTCGCAAAAGCAGATTGTTGACCATCTCTAAGAGTTAAGTCTCTGATTAGTAATTTTTGTGCCATGTTTTATAAGAATTAATTGTTATGTGTTGTATTTTACTATTTCACAAATATATCTAAAGTTATTTTTTTATCCTAATAATTTTCAATGAAATCGAGGAGAAATAATAACAATTCCTTTGTTAATTCAGAAAAATAGTTTTAATTTGTAATATGTGGGGGAAGTTGCTTGTGTATTGTATTCTATGTGTGTGCAAATGAGAAAATTAGGGTTTGTTTTTAATCATAAATGAATTGTAATGGAAAAAATTGCCGTATTTCCGGGTTCATTCGATCCTTTTACCGTGGGACACGAGGAGATCGTCAAAAGAGGATTGAAGATATTCGACCGTATTATTGTGGCTGTAGGTATCAATGCCGTCAAAAGGGAATTTTTGGATATAGATACTCGTATTGCCATCATACAGAAAGTATTTAAGGGTATAGAACGGGTTCGGGTGGAGAGTTATTCCGGCTTAACGGTTGATTATTGTAACCGGATAGAAGCCGGTTTTATCATTCGGGGCTTGAGAACGGCTGCTGATTTTGAATATGAAAGAGCTGTGGGGCAGATAAATAAAGCTATGGATTCTTCCGTTGAAACCGTATTTTTGTTAACTTCTCCGGAACATACCTTTATCAGTTCGACCATCGTGCGGGATATTGTTATGAACGGAGGAGATGCTACCAAATTTTTGCCCACGAATATTACGACTGAAGATCTGATTTGTTTTCAATAGGCACTTAAAGCTGAAACAGAAGAAGGGTATTACGGGGAAGTAGTTCCTTTCGATGTTTTAAATTGCAATTCAAAAATAAAAAATAGGATGATAGAGGCACCGGAAGCTTTATGTTTGGCCGAACAATTAAACCGGACGATCAAAGGAAAGCGTGTTACGGATTTAATTGTGAAGAATACGCCGCATCGGTTTACTTTTTTTTATGGGGATACGGACGAATATGAAAAGCGTTTGTTCGGGAAGACCGTGAGAAGAGCGTGTGCTTTCGGGGGTATGGTTGAGATATGTGCCGAAGATATTCGTTTAGTCTATACTGATGGGGTAAATCTTCGTTATTATGGGCCGGGGGAGAGACTTCCTTCCAAACATCAATTGTTAGTTGGTTTTGAAGATCAAAGTTGTATAATTGCTTCTGTCCGGATGTACGGTGGAATCTGGTGCTTTCCGACCGGAGATTTTGAAGGCTCTTTAAAACCTTATTACGAGAGTGCGAAATATAAACCTCAAGTAATGACGGATACTTTCGATATATCTTATTTTATGGAGTTGCTTAAAGGAGAGGAGCAGGGAAAAAAGAGTATTAAGGCTTTCTTGGCAACGGGGCAAACGATTCCCGGTTTGGGGAATGGGGTATTGCAGGATATCCTTTATCACGCGAGGATCCATCCGAGGAGTAAGGTCTCTTCCTTATCTTTTACGCAAAAGGAGGGGTTGTTTGAAGCTATTAAGGTGGTATTAAGTGAGATGTATTGTTTCGGGGGTAGAAGCACCGAAACCGATTTGTTCGGAAAACCGGGAGGATATATTTCTCATTTGTCGAAGGCTACGCTGGGAAGCAATTGTTTACGCTGTGGCGAAATGATATTGAAAGAAAATTATATGGGAGGTAGTATATATTACTGTCCCGGTTGTCAAAAATACGAATAAAAAAGCTGCTTCAAAAGCAGCTTTTTTATTCGTATTCGATAATATTACCAAGCGAACATCGGTCTGTCGCTCATCATGGCGTTTACCTCTTTTCTTACTTGTGCAATTACATCGGCGTTATCGACGTTGCTTAATACCCGGTCGATCATATCCACGATGACAGGCATATGTTCTTCTTTCAAGCCGCGGGTCGTAATGGCAGGAGTACCTACCCGCAAACCGGATGTGGAGAACGGGGTACGCGTATCGAACGGTACCATATTTTTATTGATCGTGATGTCTGCCAATACCAATGTATTTTCGGCTTTTTTACCGGTTAAATCCGGGAATTTGGTTCTTAAATCGATTAACATGGAGTGATTGTCAGTACCTCCGGAGATTACTTTGTATCCTTTGTCCATGAACGCTTTTGCCATGGCTTTGGAGTTTGCTAACATCTGTTTGGCATAATTGGTATACTCTTCGGATAACGCTTCACCGAAAGCGACGGCTTTAGCGGCAATCACGTGTTCGAGCGGTCCTCCTTGCTGTCCGGGGAAAACGGCGAAATTAATTACCTGCGACATCATTTTGATCTCTCCTTTCGGTGTTTTCAAACCCCATGGATTTGGGAAATCTTTAGGGAGAAGGATCATACCGCCGCGGGGACCGCGAAGTGTTTTGTGGGTCGTGGTAGTTACGATATGACAATATTCCATCGGGTTATTCAGTAATCCTTTGGCAATCAAACCGGCCGGATGAGACATGTCACACATCAGTAAAGCTCCTACTTTATCGGCAATCTCACGCATACGTTTGTAGTCCCAGTCGCGAGAGTATGCGGATGCTCCGGATACGATCATTTTGGGTTTGTGTTCGATGGCTAATCGCTCCATCTCATCATAATCCACCATACCGGTCTCTTCCTTCACGTGGTAAGCTACCGGATGGTAGTTGATACCTGAAAGATTCACGGGTGAACCGTGGGAAAGATGGCCTCCGTGTGCCAAGTCTAACCCTAAGAACGTATCTCCCGGTTTCATGCAAGCAAAGAACACGGCAGCGTTGGCTTGTGCTCCCGAGTGGGGTTGTACGTTGGCGAATTCGGCTCCGAAAAGTTGGCATGCGCGATCAATAGCCAGCTGTTCCGTTTGGTCGACAATTTGACATCCTCCGTAATAACGCGCTCCGGGGTAGCCTTCGGCGTATTTGTTGGTTAAACAGGAACCCATGGCTTGCATTACTTGATCGCTTACGAAGTTCTCAGAGGCAATCAACTCCAGCCCCTGTTTTTGACGTTGACACTCCTTATCAATGAGGTCAAAAATTTGTGTATCTCTTTTCATTATTTAAATTTTTAATATATAGACATTCTAAAATCTTTGCCAAAATTATATTAATACTCGTTGTAAACAAAGTATTTCAAGTTTTTTTTTAATCCTAAAAACCCTTTATCCCGTAGATTCGTAAGGAATAAGGAAATTGAAATATAAAAGGTAAAATAATGAAGATAGGAGAAAAAGAATTATCCGGCGGCGCTTCTTCCGAAGAAGTGTATGAATTGATGGAAACGGGGCGAAGTTATGTATCGGATAACCGGGAAGGAGGCCGGGAACCGGAAAGACCTGCTTTTTTAACCGTACTTTGTATTCTGACCTTTATCGGTAGCGGATCCACTCTTTTAGTCAGCTTCGTGAGTCTATTGATATCCGGTTACATAGAGCAATTGTTTTGGATGAATGGAATGGTTCCCCAGGAGTATCTTTCCGGGCAAACTGTAATGATGGCTTCTTTTATTTCACTCGTGTTGAGCGGAGCTTCTCTTTATGGAGCACATCGGATGTGGCGATTGGATAAATTCGGTTTTTTTGTATACACGACCGTGCAATTCGTGTCGATATTTCTTATTTATAATGTATTGGGTTTATTGGTCAATGCGGCTTTTGTTTTGATGTATTATGCAAATTATAAATATATGGTAAAATAGTTCTAATATTTTATATATTTGATTTCAAATTTAATTTTGAATACTATGGAAAATCCTTTTGAAACGAGTAAACCGAAACGTTCGGCCTTTTTAACGGTACTTTGTATCCTGACTTTTATCGGGAGTGGCTGGGGAATTTTAAGTAATTTAATGGGATTGTTTACAGCGGGGCTTCAGAATTCTGCAATGGAAATACAGCAGTTGTATCAAAGTAGCGGAAGTTCGGGTTCCGGTTTTCTTAAAGCATGGATGAATTCGAGCATGGATCTTATGCAAGTGACAGCCCTGCATGCAACAGCGATTAATTTATCCGGTTTGTTTTTGTCTTTGTTTAGTTTGATCGGGGCTATTTTTATGTTTAATTTGAGAAAGGTCGGGTTTTATATTTATTCGGCAGCTCAGATTTTGGCTTTGTTCGTACTTCCTTATTATGCAGGTTTTTCGATGATCGTCTGGGTCTCATTCCTTACTTCCGGCTTTTTTGTCTTGCTGTTTATTGTCCTTTACGCGGTCAATTACAGGCAAATGAAATAAAAGCGGCGATAAAATCTCCCCGGAGACCGTACAATGTTTTGTTTGCCTACATGGTAAATAAATAAAAAAGCCCTTGGGAACAAGGGCCTTTTTATTCATGTTATCCTCCGAAATTGTCGTACATAACGTTTTCGTCGGGAACACCTAAATCGTATAACATTTTCGTGACGGCCTGAATCATCATAGGAGGTCCGCACAAATAGTATTCAATATCTTCCGGATTTTCGTGATTCTTGAGGTATTGTTCGTAGATTACCTGGTGTACGAATCCCGGCTTATAAGCTACTCCAGCCGCATCAGCCACCGGATCCGGTTTATCAAGAGCCAAGGTCCACCTGAAGTTCGGGTTTTCTTCTTGTATCTTATTGAATTGATCCACGTAAGGGGCTTCCTGCAATGCTCGGGCACCATACCAGAAGGTCACTTTCCGTTTCGTGTGCATGGTTTTAAATAAATTGAAGATGTGCGAACGCATCGGGGCCATACCGGCACCTCCACCGATAAACATCATCTCGTTATTGGTATCCCGTAGAAAAAATTCTCCATAAGGTCCGGAAATGGTCACCTTATCACCCGGTTTGCGAGTGAAAATATAAGATGAACAGATGCCCGGGTTTACATGGGCGAATCCACCTATTGCTTTGTCGAACGGGGGAGTGGCAATACGGATATTCAACATGATGATATTCCCTTCTGCCGGGTGGTTGGCCATGGAGTAGGCTCTGTAAGTGGCTTCCGGATTATGCATTTTCAAATCGAACATCTTCATGCGTTCCCAGTCTGCCCGGTATTTCTCGTTTACCTCAATATCTTTGAAATCAACATCGATGGCCGGTACATCTATTTGAATATAACCTCCCGATTTGAATTTCAAAGTTTCCCCTTCCGGCAATTTCACGACGAACTCCTTCAAGAAAGTTGAAATGTTGTTATTGGAAACGACTTCACATTCCCATTTTTTGATACCCAATACGGATTCGGGAATTTCCATCTCGATGTTTTCTTTCACTTTTACCTGGCAGGCCAGACGCCAGTTATCGTGTTGCTGTTTATAGGAGAAGAAGCCCGTTTCGGTGGGAAGAATGGATCCCGCACCCGATTCTACCTGACAACGGCACATGCCGCAGGAGCCTTTTCCTCCGCAAGCCGAAGGAAGAAATATTTTATTATTTCCGAGGGTGGCCAATAAGGTTGACCCGGGTTCCGTTGCTATCTCTTTTTCGCCATGATTGATGCTGACCTTCACTTCCCCCTTGGGAGTTAGTTTTGCTTTGGCAAACAGGAGCATGCCCACGAGAATGAGTGTTACGATAAGGAACACGATTACTCCTGCCGTGACGATCGCTGTATTTATTACTAATAATGTCATCTTATTAATTTTAGATTTACTGATAAAGTGATCCCGTGATTTTAGATTCTGTGATTAATCGTCACTGAATCGGCAATCTCTAAATCACTGAATTGTTTTACAGATTGATACCCAAAAAACTCATGAATGAAATAGCCATTAATCCTGTCACGATAAACGTAATCCCGATACCTCGCAGGGGAGCGGGGATATTCGAGTATTTTAGTTTTTCACGGATAGCAGCGATTCCCACGATGGCAAGTAACCAGCCGATACCGGACCCTAATCCGAATGCAGTGGCTTCCGCTACGTTTGCGTAGCCTCTTTCTTGCATGAATAATGATGCTCCCATGATGGCACAGTTAACGGCAATCAACGGTAAAAATATTCCCAATTGATTGTATAAAGTCGGTGCGAATTTCTCAACGACCATCTCCACTAATTGTACCATCGCGGCGATAACGGCGATAAACATAATAAAACTTAAAAAGCTGAGATCGATGTTGGCCGCACTCTCTCCCAGCAACCAGGTCAATGCTCCGGCTTTTAGCACGTAGTTGTCCAACAAATAGTTTACCGGAACGGTAATCAGTAACACGAAAACGACAGCTATACCCAAACCGAAAGAAGTTTTAACGGTTTTCGACACGGCCAGATAAGAACACATACCCAAGAAGTATGCGAAAATCATGTTGTCGATGAATATAGAGCGAATGAATATATTTAAAAGGTTTTCCATATCTTCATTTTATCTTTTGGTTAACTACTTCTGTTCGATTAAGTCTTTATTCCTGGAACGGTGTATCCAGATAATGATTCCCACAATGATCAGGGCCATCGGAGGAAGAATCATCAAACCGTTATTCATGTATCCCATATCGTAAAAAGCCTGTGGTACCACTTTGATACCGAAGAGTGTTCCTGAGCCGAGTAACTCCCGGAAAAAAGCCACGATAACCAGGATGATTCCGTATCCCAAACCATTGCCGATACCGTCGAGGAGGGAAGGCCACGGTTTGTTTCCTAAAGCGAAAGCCTCGATTCGGCCCATGATGATACAGTTTGTAATAATCAAACCGACGAATACGGATAGTTGTTTACTTACATCGTAAGCATAGGCTTTTAATATTTGATCCACGATGATTACTAAAGCTGCGACCACAACCAACTGCACGATAATACGGATACGGGTCGGGATGGTATTTCTCAACAGCGAAAGGATCACGTTAGAGAAGGCGGTTACGGCAGTAACAGATAGTGCCATAACGATGGCCGGTTCTAATTTTGCCGTAACAGCAAGAGCAGAACATATTCCCAAAACCTGTACGAGGATCGGGTTATTCTTGCTCAAAGGACCTAACAGTAATTGTAGGTTCTTAGCTGAAAATAATGCTTCTTTTTCGCTCATCAGAATTATTTTTTTAAGAATTGTTCGTAACAGGTTAAGTAATTTTTAAGCATGCTTTCTACTCCTTTGGAGGTGATGGTTCCCCCGGAGATGGCATCCACTTCATGCGGGCCGGTAGCTCCTCCGCCTTTTTTCACGAATATGGAGACCAGATTACCGTTATCAAAGATTGTTTTTCCGTCAAATTGACGACGGAATTGATCTTGAGTAATTTCTGCTCCAAGGCCGGGAGTTTCACCTTTGTGATCGAAAACGGTTCCGTAAACGGTATTTTTATCCTCGTTTAGCGAAATATATCCCCAGATGGGTCCCCATAGACCGGTTCCTTGTAACGGCAAGATGTATTTGATCACGCCATCGATATTGGCCACGTAGACCGGAAGCTGTCTATCTTCGCACGATTTTTTCACTTCCTTGCTGAGATCACCCGCGAAAGCGTTCCCCGCCACTTCTTCTCCTTTCGAATTGACAATAAATTGTTTGGTAATGTATTTGTCGAATAGTTCTTTGGAGTTTTCCGGGGTGGAGGTAATATTCACAGAACGCAGTATGTTCTGTCTTTTTTCATTCTCTATATTTTCATTTTGGGTAGGCTGTAACCACAGGGCTATCACGGACAGCAGAACGGCAACGATGACTACCAGTATAATGGAATATATAAAGGTGTATGTATTTCCTTGTTTATTCATCTCTCTTTGATTTAGAATTAGATCAATCTACCATGACTTTTGCCCTTTTCAACCGGCGTTTAATGTTGCCTTGCACAACAAACCAGTCGATAAGCGGAGCGAACGTGTTCATTAACAAAATGGCTAACATCATTCCTTCCGGATACCCCGGATTCAAGGTCCTGATTAGAATTGCCATTACTCCGAGAATAAATCCGTAAATCCATTTTCCCTTTTCGGTTTGAGCTGAAGTTACCGGATCTGTCGCCATGAATACGGCGCCGAAGGCAAACCCTCCCATCACCAAATGATCGATAGCATCTACGGCTGCATACGGGTTTGTTTCGGGTAAGGTTAGGTTTAACAAGTAAGCCATGCAGAATCCTCCGATAAAAGTGGATAGCATGATTTTCCAACTTCCAATTCCTGTTGCAATCAATAAAATAGCACCCAGTAAAATACAGAAGGTCGAGGTCTCTCCAATGGATCCCGGAATCAACCCCCAAAACATGGTGCTGAAGTCTGCGGTTAGAGGTGTGCCTTGGGCGGCCTGAGCCAACGGCGTAGCCTGTGAAAAACCGTCAGGCATTCCTGCGATCCATACTTTATCGCCGGAGATCATAGAAGGGTAGGAGAAAAAGAAAAATGCCCGAGCCAATAGAGCCGGATTCCAAATGTTCATCCCGGTTCCTCCGAATATTTCCTTTCCGATGATGACCGCAAAGGCTGTAGACACGGCAATCATCCATAACGGTGCGTTTACCGGCATGATTAACGGAATCAACAAGCCGGATACAAGAAAGCCTTCGTTAATTTCATGCCCTCTGATTTGTGCCACGGCGAATTCTATACCTAACCCGACCACGTAAGAGACGATGATCATGGGAAGAACTCTCCATAGACCGTAAAAGAATAGTTCGAAGAATCCGGTTTCCGCTAATGAACCGATTGCTTTGAAATGCTGATAACCTACATTGTAAATACCGAACAGTAAAGCCGGGATCAGGGCTATGACCACGATGATCATGGTTCTTTTTAAATCAACGGCATCCCTGATATTGCAACCTGAAGTCGTTGTGCGATTGGGCACAAAAAGAAAAGACTCGAAACCCGTGAAAACGGAGTGCAACTTGTGCAGTTTACCTCCCTCTTCGAATTTAGGCTTTTGCTTATCTAAATAATTTCGTAAAAAGTTCATTTTCTATTGTTTTGAATTTATGATTTATGATTTTTGATTTCCGAAATCTAAAATCTAAAATCGTCAATTAACTCAGTTCTTTCATCATCAGTTCAATACCTTGCTCTACGATTTGTTGTACCGGAGTTTTAGAGGTGCAAACAAATTCACAAAGAGCCAAGTCTTCCGGTGCAATTTCATACATACCCAATTGCTCCATCTTATCCAGGTCTTCGGCTAAAACGGCTTTTAGCAGGTAAACCGGCAGAATGTCCATGGGTAATACTTTCTCGTATTGTCCGGTGACGACAAACGCTCTCTCTTCTCCATGATAATTCGCGTTCAACGCGTATTTCTTGTTGGGAAATAAGAAAGAGGGGAAGGTTTTGGACATGGAGAATTTGTTGAATCCGGGGGTGGCCCAACCTAAAAATTCGTATTCGTCTCCCTCCGGAATGACGGTTACCATATTGTTGTAATAACCCAAGAACGACTCCGGGGATACTTTATAACCCGTGAGAACATTTCCGGAAATGATCCGTTGGTGTACTTGGTTCTTCAACTTGTTGTTAACGATACAACCGATATTTGCGCCGAGGATTGTTTTATAGTATGCTGGTTTTTTCACCTCGGAACCTACTAAGGCAATAATTTTACGCGCATCGAAATGGCCTGTTAAAAATAACCGACCTATGATGGCAACATCCATGATATTGACAACCCATACGATATCTCCTTTATTGATCGGATCCAAATGATGGATTTGTATGCCTACGTTCCCGGCTGGGTGGGGACCGCTGAAATAGTTGATCTCAACGTTTTTTAGTTTTGCAAAAATGGAATGGGAAGGAGTTCCTTCTCGGAGATTTAAATATACCTTTTTATTGCAAAGCTTTTTCAGGCAATCGATACCCGTCTGTAATGCCTCTTCTTCTCCTTGTAAGGCGAACTCGAAATCAGGAGCTAACGGAGCCGAGTCAAAGCCTGAGATGAAAATGGCTTTCGGTGTGGTTTCCGGGTTTGCAATTACGTCGTAAGGACGTTGTTTGATCATGGGCCATATTCCGCTTTCAAGTAATTTGGAAATGATCTCCTCCCGGTTTAATTTGTTCACATCAGCCTTACCGAAATCTTTGTAGCTGATTTCTGCATCCGCTTTTATGACAATCTCTAATAATTTTCTTCTTTCACCTCTGTTTACCGTATCCACGATACCGCTAACCGGGGCCGTAAACTGGACTTCAGGTCTGTATTTATCCGAGAATAATACGTCGCCTGCTTTAACTTCATTGCCTGCTTTTACCATTAGTTTAGGAGTAAGCGCTCGGAAATCGGTAGGCTTTACCGCGTATAGGTTACATCCCTCCACGGAGGCCACTGTTTTTTCCGCCTCTCCTTTTAACTTGATATCAAGGCCTTTTTTCAGTTTTATTACCTTGGACATTGTTCTTTTATATTTTTGATATGTAGATAATTATTTATTAATCTATCGTAAAACAAACGTTTTCAAAATACCTGCAAATATATAACCTATTATTGAATTTTATCCGTAATTGTCAGGTTAATTCTTACGATGACTTACTTTTTTTTTCGTGAGCTTTTTTTTGTTGTTTTTTTGACGAAATGAACCTTTAAACGGGTTATCGATTGTTTTGGCATGTAATTTGTATAAATACAAGAACTAATCAAAGGTTAATCAAGAGTATCCAAACAATAGAGAAAAGAAATATGAAACAAATCTTGTTTTTTTGTCTGGCGGTATTAGGGGCTGTCTCGTGTAAATCGGCTAAGGAAAATTTGCCGTTGACGGGAGTGAATTGGGTTGCCGAAAGTTTGAACGGTAAAGAGTTAAAAATGAAAAATAGCAACCAACAAGTCAGTATCACTTTTGAGAAGGCGGGGAAAAAGGTGGCGGGACAAGCCGGATGTAACCGTTTTTTCGGGACCTATGCCACGGAGGAGGATAAATTGACCTTTAGTCAGATGGGAGCGACCAAGATGGCCTGTCCTAATATGGATATCGAGGTAACCTTTTTTAAGATGCTGGACGAAACGAATCGTTTTGTAATTAAAAACGATAAATTGAGTTTGAAAAACGACGGGAATGTGATTGCTGTTTTTAAAGCGGAAAAAATAGAAAAGAAAAAGTGATTGAAATAAATATTTACAATTGATTCTTCAGTACATAGAAAAAACATCCGGTATTTGCCGGATGTTTTTTTATACGATTTCGGCAACGACAAAAGTGCTTCCGCCGATGTAAATCATGTCTCGGGGTGATGCTGCTTTTTGTGCGGCTCGATATGCGGCATCTACCGTGGGAAAGGTTTCTCCCGTTAATCCGACAGACCGGGCTTTTTCTGCTAAAATTTTTTCGTTCATGGCTCTTGGAATGGAAGCTTTACAGAAGTAGTACGCGGCATCTTTGGGCAGGATATGCAAAACGCTGTCGACATCTTTATCGTTTACCATACCGATGACAAAATGTAGTTTTTCGTATCGACAAGCATTTATTTGAGCGACAACCTCGGTCAATCCGTCTATATTATGTCCGGTATCGCATACCGTGTACGGATGTTTCTTTAATTCCTGCCAACGTCCTAACAGACCGGTATTTTGTATCGTACGGGCGATCCCGGCGTAGACGGCATGATCCGGGAGAGACAACCCTTGTTCTTTCAGTGTTAGAACGGTTTCTAATACGGTCGGAATATTTTTTCGTTGGTAGAACCCTTTTAGATCCGGTTGGATATTGTCGAATAGGATCCCGTTTCGACGGTGAAGGGTATAGGTGTTTGTAGAATTCCGGTTTACTTCCCAGTTGTCGGAAGCAAATTCAAGAAGCGATTGGCATTCGTCCGCTTTATCCTCGAAAACGAAATCCGTTGCGGTATCCCGCGTACCGATAATTACCGGGACTTGAGGTTTTATGATACCGGCTTTTTCGCGTGCTATTTTCTCGAGCGTGTCTCCAAGAAGAGCCATGTGATCGAAAGAGATGTTCGTAATGATAGAAGCCAAAGGCTTAATGATATTGGTGGAATCGAGCCGGCCGCCTAACCCGACCTCGATGACGGCTATATCTACTTGTTGATCTGCGAAGTATTTGAAAGCCATGGCAACGGTCATTTCAAAAAACGAGGGTTTTATCTCGGCAAAAAGATCCCGGTTGTCTTTTACAAAATTCACGACGTATTCTTCACTGACCATTTCGCCATTGATTTTGATCCGCTCGCGGAAATCTTTCAAGTGGGGAGATGTGTATAGTCCCGTTTTATATCCGGCTTCCTGAAGGATGGAGGCCAGCATATGCGAGACGGAACCTTTACCGTTCGTGCCTGCCACGTGTATGGTTTTGAATTGACGATGAGGGGAGTCAAAATGTTGATCCAACTTTAAAGTATTATCTAAATTAGCTTTATAAGCAGCTTTTCCTTCTCTTTGGTACATCGGTAGTTGAGTAAAAAGCCATTCTAATGTTTCTTTGTAATTCATGATAGATACAAAATCTTTTTATTGAGCGTGCAAAAGTAACAATAATCACGGTAAAGAAGAATACGAAATCGGAAATTTCAGCGTGCGGCTGGTGCTATTTTCGCTTCCTGTAAATTTTAAAGGATGGGGTTATTTACAGGAGAAACATGTTGTAAGAGATGGGAGGGAGAGGGAATGGGCATGGAATGTTAAAAAAGAAATAGTATGATTTTTTGCAGATGATTCGCGAAAAGATGTACCTTTGCAGAAATTATTGAACGCTTTATGAGTAGTGATAATAAAATAGTTCCAGTGCCCGTATTGAGGCGAATGCCGGCTTATCTTTCTTTTGTGAAGACTTTACAAAAACAGGGGGAGAAATATGTTTCCTCAACGCGCATTGCTGAATACATGGAGATTGATGCGACGCAAGTGACAAAGGATTTGTCTCATACGGGAATATCGGGCAAGACGAGAGTAGGATACGAGGTGGATAATTTTGTCTGTATTTTGGAAGATTTCTTAGGGTTCAATAAAATCAATAACGCTTTTCTTGTCGGGGTAGGTTCTTTGGGTAGTGCGTTACTTCATGATAAAGGTCTGCGTAATTTCGGGTTGAATATAGAGAAGGCATTTGATGTGGATCGTTCCAAAATCGGAACGAAGATTAATGACATTGAAATTTATCACATCGATCAATTTCGCGGAATGCCTGCCGAATGTAACGTGGCCATAGGAATTATTACGGTTCCCGCCGAATGTGCCCAGGGAGTAGCCGATCTGATGGTTGCTTGGGGAATAAAAGCCATATGGAACTTTACTCCGGCCCGTATAAAAGTTCCTTCCCATATTGCCGTGCAGAACACAACCATTTACACGAATTTGGCCATATTGTTTAATAAGCTCCATGCTCAAGAGTGACCAATGTCTTTTCATTGCCGTTTTTTTTGTTTTTCCGTAAAAATTTTTACAGACAAGAGGATTCCAAAATCGTTCTTCCATGTTTTTAGTGTATAAATCCCCTGTCCGTTTTACCCCGAACCATTTTTGAAATAACGTCTGATTGGCTCGGTCGTCATACGAGAAATCGGGGTCTAAATTGTCCACGATGATTTCTTTGTGAGACGGTTGGAAAGCGGAGGTGTCCATGTCGATCCACCCGGCTGGGTTTTCGACTTTACTACCGGAATAGGGTAACTCGTTATATATGAAAGAGAATTCATTGGGACGGTTAATGGCCATGCCTGTATTTAAAACAGCCGACGGATAATACAATCCTTCTGCTGTTGAGATCGACCTGAAGGCTTTAGCCTCTCCCGGTTTAATATAACAACCGTAATTTTCTTTGCCCCGGCCCGTGATTAGCTTCATGAAAACAAAGCCGCCTTCTTTGCCCCGATTCATTACTTTCCCTTTTATTTCAACCCATCCGTTCGGATGGTCTTCGTCTCCGGGGTAAAAATTGCGTGTTAAATCTTTTACAGCGAAATATTGATTATGTCCACTTCTTAACCATTTGTCAAACACATCCCGTATGTTTCCTTCTATCTTCAGCTCTTTTGCCAATTGCTCGAGGCTGATAATGCCTTGTTGCTTGTGATAGACCTCTTCCAATCTCATGAAAAGAGAGTCCAAAGAAATCTTTGGACCCAAGTAATTGGTTAGTTCAAACAGGTTCTCGCGAACGGTATGGTATAAAATGTTGGGAGCGACTTCCCGTCCTGCAAAGCGTTTTCTAAACTGTGATACCGTATGTAAGCCTGCAATTGTTTCTCGTCTCTACCTGAAAAATTGTAAATAAAGGGTTTTGCAAGACGGCCGGATACAAAATGCGATTTGTCGGAATATAAAGTTCTAAACAGAAAATCTGCAAAGGGGTACTTTGCGGAATATACATTTGAACGAGTGTCGTAAAACATCGCCATGGCATTCCAGAGAGTGTATTTCCACTTTCCTGTTTTTCTCCATTTCAATAACGGATGACTGATCTGTGCATCGGCTCCTACTGTTTCTACTGCCATTTTTAAGGCGATGGATTGTCCGATCTCGTGGAAATATTCACTTTCCGTGTCGTATGAACCGATGTATCTGACTCTTCTATTGTCTTTTTCTCCTTTTGAGGAAATGGGAATGTTCAGTATTCCCATCAATTCCATGCCGAACCCTTTTTTCCGGTAAAAATGTCATTCCTGGTTCCACTTGTCCACTCATGAATTTTCCTTCATTAAACTCCAATAAAAAAGATACCGGGGTTTCGATAAAACGGACATGAGCTACTCCATGCTCAGCCAGCTTAAATCGGATAATTTTAAATCCGGATTAAAATAAAAATCACTTTGGAAATACGCTTTAATTCCTTTCGGTTTGGCCTGGGCAAAGTGTTCTAAAAATACATCCGGTTCTTGAAACGTGTTCAATGAAAACTTCAAACTGTCTATATCTAATATTCGACTCGTAAAATTACCACCCGGATAAGTAACTCGATGGTTCAAAAACGACAGAATCTTTACCACGAAACTTTACTCCCTGCGAAAAAAGAACTCGTTGATTCGGACGAATAACCACCGTACGAAATTTAGTCATATCGCGCCCGCTATACATCGGGCGGACATTAATAGATTCTAAACTGCCGCCCGTATTTTCCCGACGAGAGAAATCCGTTATTACGATGATAATGAATAACGACTGAACGACACAGAAAAGATACGCGTTTACAAGTGGCACGGAACAAGGCAATGCTACTAATTTCCAATTCTCACCGTATCCTTGTTCTTGTAAAAGTATTATTTTGGGATTATTGATTCAGGTGCGGAAAAAAACAGGAGAGAATTCTGAGGATCGTTTCGGATTGATTTTGTTGATATAGATCGTTTATTGGAAGGCTTTTTCTTTTGTTATTCCGATGGTTTTTGCTACCTTTGCAAATTGTAAATTACATTAGTAGTAACTAAAAGAAAGCGTAAATGGTAAAGATTAAATTTCCTGACGGGAATGTAAAAGAGTTTGAATCCGGGATTACCGGTTTGGACATAGCGAAGTCGATTAGTCCTAAGTTGGCTAAGGAGGTATTGTCAATATCCGTAAATGGAGTCACGTGGGACTTGACGCGGGGAATTACGACAGATGCCGAGATTAAGCTAAACACGTGGGATGATGAGGAAGGACGCCATGCTTTCTGGCACTCGTCTGCACATCTTATGGCAGAAGCTTTGCAAGAACTCTATCCGGGAATAAAATTCGGGATAGGCCCTTCGATCGAAAACGGTTTTTATTATGATGTAGATCCGGGTGAGGGGGTATCCATCCAGGAAAAAGATCTTGTGGCAATCGAGAAAAAGATGTTGGAGTTAGCGAGAAAGAACGAAGAATATTGCAGGATAGATGTTAGTAAGCGGGAGGCGTTGGATCATTTTTCATCTTTGGATGAAACCTATAAGGTCGAATTGATCAATGATCTGGAGGATGGAACGATCACCTATTATCGACAGGGGGATTTTACGGATTTGTGTCGCGGACCGCATCTGCCCAATACCTCCTATATAAAGGCTATTAAGTTAACCAGCGTTGCCGGCGCATACTGGAGAGGGAACGAACACAACAAGATGTTGACCCGCGTATACGGAATCACTTTCCCGAAACAGAAGATGTTGGAGGAGTGGGTGCAGATGATGGAGGAGGCTAAATTACGGGATCACCGGAAAATAGGTAAAGAGATGGAGTTGTTTACTTTTTCTCAGGCCGTGGGTTCCGGTTTACCCATGTGGTTGCCGAAAGGGGCGATGCTCAGGGATCGTTTGGAAGCGTTCTTGCGGAAAGTACAGAAAAAGTATGGATACGAGCAAGTCATTACGCCTCATATCGGTAATGTAAATTTGTATAAGACTTCCGGGCATTTTCAGAAGTACGGAAAAGATAGTTTTCAAGTAATCACCACTCCGCAGGAGGGAGAGGAGTTCATGTTGAAACCGATGAACTGTCCTCATCATTGTGAGATATATAAATTTAAACCTCGTTCCTATAAAGATCTCCCGGTGCGTTTTGCCGAGTTCGGTACGGTATATCGTTACGAGCAAAGCGGGGAGTTGCACGGGTTGACGAGGGTACGCGGATTTACGCAGGATGACGCGCATCTTTTCTGTACTCCGGATCAGTTGAAAGAGGAGTTTAAAAAGGTAATCGATATTATTTTCATTATATTTAAGGCTCTTGATTTTAAAGATTATACGGCTCAGATCTCTTTACGGGATCCGAACAATAAAGAGAAATATATCGGTACGGATGAGAATTGGGAGAAGGCCGAACGAGCTATTATAGAGGCTGCCGAGGAGAAAGGGTTGAATACCACCGTAGAGTTGGGAGAAGCTGCTTTTTACGGCCCGAAGTTGGACTTTATGGTAAAGGATGCCATCGGCCGGAAATGGCAGTTAGGAACGATTCAGGTGGATTACAACTTGCCGGAGCGTTTCGAATTGGAATATACCGGAGCCGATAATCAAAAACATCGTCCCGTTATGATTCATCGGGCGCCTTTCGGAAGTATGGAGCGTTTTGTTGCTGTTTTGATCGAACACACGATGGGGAAATTCCCCTTGTGGTTGACTCCGGAGCAGGTTGTTATTCTTCCGATCAGTGAAAAATACAACGAATATGCTCAAAATGTTTTGAATTTGTTAAATAATTACGATATTCGCACCGTCTTAGACGATCGTAACGAAAAGATTGGTCGGAAGATACGTGATAACGAGTTGAAAAAGATCCCGTATATGTTGATTGTCGGGGAACAGGAGATGAACGAGCATAGGGTTTCCGTGAGACGTCAGGGAGAGGGAGATAAAGGATCTATGACACCGGAAGAATTTGCGACAATGATAAATAAAGAGGTAGAATCCCAGCTGGACTCTATCTATAATTA
Organism: Sanguibacteroides justesenii; assembly: GCF_003204205.1. Classification (NCBI taxonomy): domain Bacteria; kingdom Pseudomonadati; phylum Bacteroidota; class Bacteroidia; order Bacteroidales; family Porphyromonadaceae; genus Sanguibacteroides; species Sanguibacteroides justesenii. The sequence continues at coordinate 166,002 of NZ_QJPL01000004.1, read as the reverse complement.
CTAATAAAGGAGGATTAATTATAGCACGAACAATGGAAAGTAGGGGCTTTAGAGGTCAAAATGACAAGCCACAGCACAGAATAAACGAGCAGATCAGAGCTGCCTCTGTGAGAGTCGTTGGAGAAAATGTAGAACCGGGGGTTTATTCTTTGAAAGAGGCCTTAGCGATAGCGGAGGCTGCGGGAGCCGATCTGGTAGAGATTTCTCCTAACGCGGATCCACCTGTTTGCCGGGTGATTGATTACAGCAAATTTCTGTATCAGTTAAAAAAGAAGCAGAAAGAGATCAAGGCGAAAAGTGTTAAAGTGGTAATAAAAGAGATTCGGTTCGGACCGCAAACGGATGAGCATGATTTTAACTTTAAATTAAAGCACGCCAGAGGTTTTTTGGAAGAAGGGGCGAAAGTGAGGGCATACGTGTTTTTTAAAGGACGTTCTATATTGTTTAAGGATCAGGGATCCGATCTTTTAGAGCGTTTCATCAGTGAATTGGATGATTACGGGAAGGTAGAGTCAGCTCCGAAATTGGAAGGGAAAAAGATGATTGTGGTTATTGCTCCTAAAAAGTAATTTTGATCGATATTTTATAATTATATTTTTCTGAAACACAATTAAAATTAGAACAGATGCCAAAGATGAAGAGCGTAAGTAGCGCGAAAAAAAGGTTTACCTTGACCGCTACGGGGAAGATTAAAAGAAAACATGCTTTTAAGAGTCATATTTTGACGAAAAAGAGCACAAAAAGAAAGAGAAATCTTACTCATTCGACAATTGTAGATCAAGCGAATGTAAAGGGCGTGAAAGAGATGCTTTGCATGTAAGATTATTTTAAATTAAACAGTTATTAACCAGAATGTTAAGCTTAAATAGAAGTTTCCATTGGAACGCTAACATTCAAAAAACAAAAGAGTATGCCAAGAGCTAAAAATGCCGTTGCTTCGAGAGCACGCAGAAAAAAGATTTTAAAACAGACCAGAGGAAACTTTGGAGCAAGAAAGAACGTCTGGACGGTTGCCAAAAACACGTATGAGAAAGGTTTATTATACGCGTACCGTGACAGAAAGAAGAAAAAATCAGAATTTAGAGCATTGTGGATTCAGAGAATTAATGCTGCTGTCAGAATGGAGGGTTTGTCTTATTCCAAATTTATGGGCTTAGTTCATAAAGCAGAGATTAATATGAACCGTAAAGTTTTGGCTGATTTAGCGATGAATCAACCGGAAGCTTTCAAAGCTGTTGTTGCGAAAGTGAAAGAGTTAGCATAGTGATTATGAAATATCGATTAAAAAGGCTGCCGTAAGGTGGCCTTTTTTTATTTTTAAATGTTAACTTTGTGGCGTAGAGTTCCGAATAAAGCAATGGTACGATGGAAGGGGGGAATCCGGGGGGCAGGTAAAATTTTTAACATGATGAAAATAGCATTATTGGGTTACGGTAAAATGGGAAAGGCGATCGAGCGTATGGCTTGTGAGAGAGGGCATGAAGTGGTTTTTATCGCGGATGACCATGACCGTTCTGTCGAACAGGACGAGCGGTTACGCGAAGCGGATGTGGCGATTGAGTTTACGATGCCGGCTGCAGCCGTGGATAACTATACCTGGTGTTTTCGTAACCGAATTCCAGTGGTTTCCGGTACGACCGGTTGGTTGAATCGTTGGGAGGAAGTGATTGGCATGTGTAAGGAATTGCAGGGTAGTTTTTTTTATGCTTCTAATTTCAGTATCGGTGTCAATATATTTTTCCATTTGAATCGTTGGTTAGCCAAGACGATGTCCCGCTTCGAAGGTTATAAAGTATTCGTGGAAGAGACGCACCATATTCATAAGTTAGATGCTCCGAGCGGAACGGCCATTGCCTTGGCAGAAGGGATCATGGAACAGCACGGGAAATATTCTTCGTGGAAGTTGGACGGAGAACCGGTAAGAGAGGGGGAAATCCCTATTACGGCAAAACGGGAGGGGGAGGTGCCTGGTATACATTCGGTAACGTATCAATCCGATGCGGATGAGATCAAGATTTATCATTCGGCTCTTTCAAGAGAGGGTTTTGCGTTGGGGGCCATAATGGCTGCGGAGTTCTTGGTCGGCAGAAAGGGTGTCTACGGAATGGAAGATTTATTGCATTTGGACAATAATAAATAATGGGCGGTTTGTATGCACTTTTCCGTTTGGACGGAGAAGGAATAGATCGTAAATCTAAATAGAAAAATATGAGAGATATCTTAATAAACAAATGGTTTAAATTCGGGATCGTTTTATTGGTATATTTATTGTGGACTTGTTGGGTAAGTTCCTGGTGGCTATTATTAGGCGTACCTGTTATTTTTGATATTTATATTACGAAAAAAATACATTGGGCGTTTTGGAAGAAGAGAGGGGTAGAAAAACAAACAAAGGTGGTTGAGTGGATCGATGCCTTGATTTTTGCTATTGTTGCGGCTACCTTGATTCGTATGTTTTTCTTTGAAGCCTATACCATACCTACTTCCTCCATGGAGAAATCGATGATGGTCGGAGATTATCTTTTCGTGAGCAAATTGGCTTATGGTCCTAAATTGCCGAATACCCCGTTGTCGGTACCTTTTACTCATCATACGTTACCTTTTACGACATCTGCCAAGGCGTATTCCGAAGCCATACAATGGCCTTATAAACGAATTGCCGGTACGGGAAAAGTTAGCCGGAACGATATTGTCGTGTTTAATTTTCCGGCCGGAGATACCGTGGTACTCGGCATGGAGAATCCGGATTATTATTCTCAGGTAAGAGACGAAGCCATAAAGGTTAAAAATGCAGGAGCGGGTTTAGGATACATGTTGTCCGACGAGGAAGCCGCTTTGTACGCGGGAAATGCTTTGAAGAAAAAATACCGGGTTATAACTCGTCCCGTGGACAAAAGGGAGAATTATATTAAACGGGCGGTCGGAATGCCGGGGGATGTGTTGGAGATGAGAGATGCTCAACTTTACGTGAATGGAGAGAAAGCGGAGGACAGCAAAGGGATGCAATACAAGTACATCATAAAAACAAATCGTCCATTGGATTTGGCTAAATTGCATGATATGGGGGTTTCTTACGAGGATTTGAGGATGAATTACGGAGATGTTTACATTGTACCTTTGACCGTAGAGATGTTGAAAAAGGTAAAGGCTCTTCCGAATGTGATTTCTGTGACGAGGGAGCGGAGTAGCGAGCAGGTATTTCCGTATAGTTCCGATTATCCATGGACAAGAGATGATTTCGGCCCTCTTCCCATACCTAAGAAGGGAGAGACTGTAACTTTAACTTTGGAAAATCTACCTCTTTACAGACGAGTGATCGGAACATACGAGGAGAATAAATTGGAGGTGAAGGATTCTGTCATTTATATCAATGGTCAGCCGACTGACCAATATACATTTAAGATGGATTATTACTGGATGATGGGAGATAACAGGCATAATTCGGCGGATTCCCGTTATTGGGGATTTGTTCCAGAAGATCATATCGTCGGAAAGGCGTATTTTATCTGGCTGTCCTTAGATCCTGATAAATCATTCTTAAGTAAGATACGATGGAACAGAATGTTCCGGTTTATTCATTAAAAAACGGCTCAGCCGTTTTTTTAATACGATTTAATTTATTATTTTGTCGGTGTAAAAAATACATATACAATGACTGCTAAAAATAATAAAAAGACATTTGTATTAGATACGAATGTTATTCTTCATGATTACAAGTCAATTTATAATTTCGAGAATAATGATATCGTTATTCCTATTGTCGTGTTGGAGGAGTTAGATAAGTTTAAACGGGGAAACGATCAGATCAATTTCCATGCCCGCGAATTTGTTCGCGAATTAGACCAGATTGCGGGACAGGATTTTTTCGTTAAGGGAGCTTCTTTGGGAAAAGGGATGGGAAGATTGTTTATCCAACCGGGAGTCCCTTTTTCTGACGAGATGAAAATTTCTTTTAGCGATGATATTCCTGATCACCGAATATTGGCCGTGGCTGAATATTTAAGTAAAAAGAAAGAGGGCGAGAAGGTAATCTTGGTCACGAAAGACATGAATCTTAGGATGAAGGCTAAATCTTTAGGTGTTCAGGCTGAAGACTATAAGACCGATCAAGTAAAGAACTTAGACACTTTTTTGAATAAAAGCGTCGTTACGATAGAGGATTTTTCACCGGAATTGATCGCCAAACTGTATGAAAATAACGGGGGAATTCCCGTTGCTACTTTTTTTCCGGGACAGGAGATTAAAGGAAACCGGTACTATATTCTGAAGAACGGCAGTAATTCGGTGCTTGCCTGTTATGATCCTGTGAAACAGGTAGTTCGTAAAGTGGAAAAATTGAACGCTTTCGGAATATACCCGAAAAATTCGGAACAGGCTTTTGCCATGGATGCTTTACTCAATCCGGATATATCCTTGGTCGCCCTTAGCGGAAAAGCCGGTACCGGAAAGACGTTGCTTGCCTTAGCTGCCGCTTTGCAACAGAATAAGAATTTCGAACAAATATACTTGGCACGTCCTATCGTGGCTCTCTCCAATAAGGATTTGGGGTATTTGCCCGGAGATGCGACCGAAAAAGTCAGTCCTTATATGCAACCTCTGTTCGATAATCTGGGGGTGATAAAACACCGCTACAATATGCATAGCCAGGAAAGCCGCATGATAGACGATATGCTGAAAGATGAGAGGTTGGTGATTTCTGCCTTGGCTTTTATACGGGGCAGGAGTTTGTCCGATGTCTTTTTTATCGTGGACGAGGCTCAAAACTTGACCCCCCATGAGGTTAAAACGATTATCACCCGTGCCGGAGAAGGGGTAAAAATGGTATTTACCGGAGACCTTGATCAAATCGATTCTCCGTACTTGGACCGGCAATCCAATGGCTTGTCCCATCTGTTTGACCGGATGGAGGGACAGGATATTTTCGCCCATGTGCATTTGGAGAAAGGGGAGAGAAGCTACTTGGCCGAGGTGGCAAGTAATTTGTTGTAACTTGTCGTCACGTGATCGATAAAGAAAAGAGGTGACCGGGATTCCGGTCACCTCTTTTATTATATAAAAGCTGTTGTTACTCTACAATGTCCATAAAGACAGTCTCTTGAGCGTACGGATAGAACTCTCTGTCGGTGGTAGCTTTTTCCTTTAATTGAGGCTCCATTTGAATGGCTTTTTGTAATGCCATGGCCATAGCAGAGGTATCCTTTACTCTGGCGGCAGCGATGGCCATCAAATAGTATTCATAACCGTTTGTCAAATTTAATTTTTTGAACGTATCTAAAGCGGCACGGTTATCTCCGGCCATTAATTGGGAATAAGCTAAGTTGATATCCGGCATCTCTTTCAAATAGGGGATGGCTTGTTTATAATTACCTTCCTGCATGAGGATTAATCCCATATTGTATTTAGCTTCTTTTTTGACGGAGGCCTTACCGAACATCTCTTTTGCTTTTGCTTTGTTGCCTTCTTTCATATAGGTTATACCCAAATTATTGTATGTTTCCGGTTGTTGTTTCATAACAAGGGCAGATTCCAATAATTTTTTGGCTTTACCGTATTCTTTATTCTGGATGGCCATTGCAGCTAAATCGTTTAATAAGTTTGCATCCGTTTGTGAAGAGAGTACGGAATTTTCCTGCAATTGTGGTAAATAATAAGCCGTTACCTGATTTTCAACCTGAATGGTTGCGGGTACCGTGTAGAATACGAAAAAGTCAGCTCTGCGGAGTACGGGAAGAATGACATCTTTCAGTTGCGGAACTTTTTTGATGTACGATTCCAATAGAGCTTCGCGTTGGGCATTGGTCGTGGCATTTTTCATCTCTCTTACCATCATCTCCTTATCCTTGATGTTAGAGTCGTTGAGTAATAAGTAAAGACCTTCCCAGTTTTCGTTTACCGTATTAGCCACGATGAATTTGGAATTTTTAGCCATGGGGGTATTGGTAAAGCCTAAGTCCTTTTCGAAGAAGGCTTTTGACGTTTTAAACCGGTTGGTCGTCAGGTTTTTGTTTAATCTTTCGGCTCCTTCCGGTGAACTGGAAACGAACATGATCATATTGGTAATTCGAGCGTTTTTATCTGCCAAAACTGCTTTCATCTGTTTGCTTGCCTGCATCATGATGTTTGATTTTTTCTGTGCATCAGGAATAACGGATTGCGCTAAGGGGAAAAGTACGTAACCGCTTACCACTCCGACACCCGTAGCCGGGACATCTTTTACGAATGTTTCCGTGAATAGGGGGATTGCGTTAGGATCGGAAGGAATGGAATAGGCATATGTTTTCCATACTTTTACTCCATTGGAGTTTAAAATAGCGGGAGTCAGGGTTACCGACTTGTCGCCCATCATCGCTTCGATGTCTGCCATCAATACGCCTTTTTGCATCCCTTCTTTAAACGGGAAGGACAGGTTGTGCGTGGAGAATGTGTTCCCTTTGTATTCTATCACCGGATAGTTCGTACCTTTTACTTTTTCTCCCTGGAAGTAAAGGGGAGATAAAACTTCTTCACCGCCGGGATATTGCATTTTGGGAGTCACTTTTAATGTCAATTTTTTATAAAATTGTTTCGGTGCGAAAGCAATATTGTAGTTGAAGTTTACAGTCCCGTCCACCGAAATGAGTTGTTCCGGACTTACCTGTCCTATAACGGCCGTTTCGATGGCTTCTCTTTCCAATTTTTTCATGGAATTACAGCTTCCCATTAGGAATGAGAGTGCAAGAATGAATGCGCTACTAGTTATTAAGGTTAGTTTTTTCATAATACTCTTTTTTTAGTTTAACTTATTTTCTTCATTTAATTCTTCTGTTCACTATTTCATAATCACTCTAACGAATTTAAATGAATAAGGTTTGTAAAATTTATTTTTATCTTTGTCCGAAATTTTGATTTTTGAATAGATTGATGATGGAAGATAGAGTTAAGCCTGTCTATATAGAAAAACTTTTTGAAAGTAAGAATCCTAAATTGGCCAGATGGATTCCCGGTTTTGTGTATTCTTTTTTAAAGAGAGTTATTTGCCAGGATCAAATAAATGATTTTATCTCTAAATACGGGGATCGGAAGGGACTGGATTTTTCCGACGGTATATTAGAATATTTGGATATATCCTTTCAGGTAGAGGGTGCGGAGAATCTGCCGGATCCTGACGGGAGATATATTTTTGCCTCCAATCACCCTTTAGGAGGACCTGACGGAATCATTTTGATCTCTTTTTTGGGTCAGAAATATCCGAATTTAAAGTTTCCGGTCAATGATTTGTTGATGAACCTGAAAAATTTGAACAATATCTTTTTGCCGGTTAACAAGCACGGAGGGTTGGCGAAGGAGGCTGCTGCGGCTATCGATGAGGCGTATGCTTCCGATTGTCAGGTGATCATGTTTCCTGCCGGTATGGTAAGTCGTAAGTATCATGGTGTGATACAAGATCCTGAATGGCAAAAGAGTTTCGTCAGTAAAGCGGTCAAACATCATCGGGATATCGTGCCGATACGGGTTGTCGGAAGAAATTCGAACTTTTTTTATAATCTGGCGAATTTTCGAACCAGGATCGGTTTAAAAATAAATATAGAGATGATGTTTTTACCGAAAGAGACCTTTAAAAAAAGAGGAGCCTCCTTTACGATAAAGATAGGAAAGCCCATACCGTGGCAGACTTTAGACAATAGCAAGACCTCCAAAGAGTGGGCAAAGATTATCCGGGATATGGTTTATCGGATGTAGAGGTTCGTTTTGACAGGCAATTAAAAGTCTGGAATGAAAGGTAAAACTCTATATTTTTTTTATTTTTGTGCGTAGATAAATCGTGATACCATGCAACCGGTTATATATCCTGTGGAAAAGGCGAAACTGATCGCCGAGTTGACGGAAGACAAGTTTGTTCGCAAGACGAATAAGGGAGGGAATGAGATTTACTCTTTGAATGCCCATAACGCTCCTTGTGTCATGCAAGAGATAGGTCGCTTACGCGAGTTGACCTTTCGTACGGCAGGAGGAGGAACCGGTAAGGCTGTCGATATCGATGAGTTTGATACGGACGAGTGCACACCTTACCAGCAATTGATTGTTTGGGACCCGAAGGAGTGTGAGATATTGGGAGGGTATCGCTACATATTGTGCGATAATCTTTCTTTGAACGCGGAAGGAGAACCGAATTTAGCTACCACTGAACTTTTTAGATTGTCGGAGAAATTTAAGAAAGAGTACCTGACGAAGATGATCGAGTTAGGGCGTTCTTTCGTGCAACCGCTTTATCAATCTACGAAAATGGGACGCAAGTCTTTGTTTGCTTTGGATAATTTGTGGGATGGATTGGGAGCTTTAACCGTTGAAAATCCCGAGATGAAATATTTTTTCGGCAAAGTGACGATGTACACGAGTTTTAACCGGGAGGCCCGGGATCTTATACTTTACTTTATGAGGAAATATTTTAGAGACCGGGAAAGACTTGTAGAACCGATTCGTCCTTTAGAGATTCATATTGACGAGAAAAAATTCAGCCGGATTCTGATCGGTGCCAATTACGAGGAGGATTATAAGATCTTATCCAAATGCGTTCGGGAGCACGGAGAGAATATCCCGCCTTTGGTGAACGCTTACATGAGTCTCTCTCCTTCCATGAGGACTTTCGGTACGGCCATTAACCCGACATTCGGAGGGGTGGAAGAGACGGCGATTATCATTAAAATCGAGGATGTTTACGAAACGAAAAAGGCTCGCCATATTTCAACCTACATTCCGAGAATATTGCGTTTAAGACGTTTTTAGTATGAGATGCCGACGAATATGAGACTGATGCCGATGGTTAAATAGACGAGAGATTCGATGTAATGCATGGCTAAGGAGAAGTGTTTCTGTTGCATCAGGCGACGGGATAGTCTGTCTGAGAGGATAGCCACAAACGAGAATACGAACCAGGCCTGGAGCATGAATAGGACGCCGAGGAGGAGAAGTTCCCCCGAGACGTTCGTTTTTGTCGGATTTACGAATTGAGGAAAGAAGGCTATAAAGAAAAGGAGCACTTTCGGATTCAAAATATTCATTAATATCCCTTTCTTGTATAATTTTTGTTCTGCCTGCTGATGCCGGGACATGGCAAGTGTGTCCGAATTCCTGTGAAGGAAAGATTGGACGCTCAGGTAAATCAGGTAGGCGGCTCCCATGAATTTCAGTATGATGAATGCTATCGGAGATTGGTATAACAAGAGGGAGAGTCCTAAACTTACGGCTGCCGTGTGGACGATCAATCCGGTACACAATCCCGTGGCGAATATGATTCCCGCTTTTTTTCCCCGGAGGATACTTTGCGTGATCACGAACAATATATCCGGTCCCGGCATTAAGGTCAATAGAATGGAAGCACTTAAAAATCCGATTATGTTCATGTTTCCCTCTTTTACGTTCGTTTAAAAGCTGTCAAATCAGTTTATCCGGATTCTGCTTGATGAAATCATCCCAATCCTTGCATTTGGAACCTCCGGTTGTGGGTAGGGAGCCTTGCAAATGGTGACAATAGGCGATGGCAATAGCGTCCGTTTCGTCCAACGTGGAGATCGTATCCGGCATGACCATGAATTTGCCTAAAAGCAAGGCGATTTGTTCTTTAGAAGCTTCTCCGGTTCCCGTGATGCTCATTTTAATTTTTTTAGGAGCGTACTCGAATATGGGAATATTACGTTGTAGGGCCGCAGCAATGGCAACCCCTTGCGCGCGACCCAATTTTAGCATGGATTGAATATTTTTCCCGTAGAATTGGGATTCAATGGCTAATTCATCCGGGTGATAACTATCGATGACTTGTAGGGTACGTTGAAAAATACGTTGTAGTTTAAGATAAGGATCTTCTACTTTTTTCATATCGACGACTCCGGAAACGACAAGTTCCGGCCTGCAATTTTTCCCGGTAGTCCGAATGATGGCATACCCCATAAAATTAGTGCCCGGGTCGATTCCCATTATGAGTTTTTCCATGTTATATTTCCTCCAATAAGGTGCTGAAATAGAGAACTTGTCGACCGAATTGATCGAGTAGCTTTTTCAATAACTCCTCCTGATGTTTTTCGAGGAAAGCCTGATAATCTTTTTCTGCCGGAAAGATCAATTGCAAGGAGAACGATTTGCCTTGCGGTTCTTGTGTTTTTATCCGGGTGAACAGTATATCGCTACATAATCCTTTCTCCCGAATAGCGGGAAGGTGATGATTTTGCATCCAGTTGATCAAGGAAGCTTCTGTGTCGTTTTCCACGTGGAAGGTGGTGTTGTAAACGTAGCGCATGGATAATATGGGAATGAACTGTTTACCTCTAAAAGCCCGATTATAAACAATTCGGCTTTCAGAGGTAATGGTTATTATTTTATCAAATCGGTTTTCATAAACGGCTGCAATACTTCCGGCACGCGAATGCCTTCGGGACTTTGGTTGTTTTCCAACAAAGCGGCCACGATACGGGGAAGGGCTAACGAACTGCCGTTCAGAGTATGCGCCAGCGTTGTCTTTTTGTCTCCTTTGTTTTTAAACCGTAATTTCAAACGGTTGGCTTGGAACTCTTCGAAGTTGGATACGGAGCTTACCTCTAACCAACGGTCTTGTGCTTTCGAATAAACTTCGAAGTCATAGGTTAAAGCAGAGGTAAAGCTCATATCTCCGCCACAAAGACGAACGATCCGATAGGGAAGGCCTAATTGGATCAATAAACTTTCCACGTGTTTAACCATACCGTCCAAGGCTTCGTAGGATACTTCCGGACGGGTAATCTGGACGATTTCCACCTTATCGAATTGGTGCAGGCGGTTCAGACCGCGCACGTCCTTTCCGTAAGAACCGGCTTCCCGCCGGAAACAAGCCGTATAGGCGGTATTTTTAATCGGCAATTGTTCCGCATCCAGAATCACGTCACGGTACAGGTTGGTAACGGGAACCTCCGCAGTCGGGATAAGATAGAGTCGGTCCTCGTTAACGTAATACATCTGTCCCTCTTTGTCCGGCAATTGTCCGGTTCCGAAGCCGGAATCTTCATTGACGACCAAAGGAGGCATGACCTCTTCGTATCCTGCTTTTGTATTTTCTTCGAGAAAGAAATAGATTAATGCTCTTTGTAAACGGGCCCCTAATCCCTTGTATACAGGAAATCCGGCTCCCGTGATTTTTACGCCCACCTCGAAATCTATCAATTGATATTTTTTTGCCAGATCCCAATGGGCTAATTGGCCTTCCTCGTGGACCGGAATATTATCGCTGATCTTTACGATCACGTTGTCTGCTGCACTTTTACCGGGAGGAACACAATCGTGCGGAAGATTCGGGAGTCTGACGATTAGTTCGTTCAATTCTGCTAAGGTGTCACTGTGTCTCGTCGTTAAAGCGGCAATCTCTTCCTTTAAGCGGGTGGTTTGTGCTTTAGCCGTCTCGGCTTCGGCTTTTTTCCCCTCTTTCATGAATAACCCGATCTGTTTGGAGATCGTGTTCATTTCTGCCAGCTTGTCGTCCGATTCTTTTTGAAGATTTTTTCTCGCATCATCGAGATATATGATTTTTTCCACCAATTCCTTTGCATCAAAGTTCTTGACGGCTAATTTTCGAATAACCGTCTCTTTGTTCTCTTGAATAAATTTTAAATTCAACATATCGATTTCGATTTATGATTTACGTTGGATTCCGGTCATTAAGTTGTCGATCCGAAACTCTTGTTTGCGGTTGTAAAAATAAAAAAAACTCCTGTCTTTAAGAGGCAGGAGTTTAAATATTTTGCATTTTTCTATTTATTCTGCAATAGGTTCTATGGAGACGTAAGATTTATCTCCTTGTTTTCTGGTGAAAACAACGTTTCCGTCAATCAAAGCAAATAAAGTATGATCTCTACCCATGCCCACGTTTAATCCCGGGTGATGTTGGGTTCCTCTTTGACGAACGATAATATTACCGGCTTTGGCAAACTGTCCGCCAAAAACCTTCACTCCTAATCGTTTACTTTCAGATTCACGACCGTTCTTAGAGCTACCTACTCCTTTTTTATGTGCCATATCGTATTAAAATTTTAGAAGTTACAAAATAAATTAAGCGTTGATCTCTTCAATTTGAAGCTGAGTCAAATATTGACGATGACCTTGTTTCTTAGCGTAACCTTTTCTTCTTTTCTTTTTGAAAACGATTACCTTGTCCCCTTTTAAGTGGGATAGTACTTTGGCCGTAACCTTTGCTCCCTCTACAATAGGAGTTCCGACTTTTACCTGACCTTCGTTTTCCACCAAGTATACTTTGTCAAATTCTACTTGTGAGCCTTCTTCTGCTTCCAGTCTGTGTACATAGACTTTACGGTCTTTTTCTACTTTGAACTGCTGTCCTGCGATTTCTACAATAGCGTACATTGTTTTTTATTATTAAAGTTAATACCATGGGGTGGGATGATTCCGCTTTTCATACCCCTGAGGTTAAATTTTCGCTCGGCAAAGGTAATAATAGTTTTTTGAATAGCAATCTTTTCGCTGGAAAAATCAATGATGGTGATTTGTCATTGTTTTATTTATAAAAATATATATATATTTAATAGCTGTATTGTCGTCTTATTTGAAGATCTTGACGTTTTACTTTCGCTTAAAATGTTGTATTTGTTTTCTAAATTGTAAAGATGGGGATAATGAATTTTAATCATATCGATCTGGTAGCCAAGTACGAGGAAAGAATCGTAAGGAGAAGCGGTATTTTCGTTTTTCTGGCGTTTTTGCTAATCGGGGGAATTTTAAGTTTTCACGTGTTTGCGCATAGTGACTGGCGTATTGCTTCTTACGCCTTTAGATTGGATATTCCTTCTGCCATCCCCTACACGAATGCTTATTTATTTTGCATTTTTCAAGCCTTTCTATCTATATTTATAGCGGGTGATTTTATAAGAAGGGAACCGCAAAAAAACACGAATGAAGCTTTATTGACACGTTCTGTCACTAATGTGGAATACGTGTTGGGAAAGGGATTAGCTGTTGTGAAAATTTTGATTGTGCTGGATATCGTGTTAATGGTGTTAACATCGATCCTTCACGTTTCTGCGACGGATGCGGTATTTTCTCCTTTATTGTATCTGTTTTATTTCTTTACCTTAACACTACCGGCCATTTTTTTTACCACGGCATGGATTGTATGTATAAAGATTTTCGTGCGGTCACGGGTTTTTGCTCTGTTGTTGTTATTGTTATGTTTGTGGGGAACTTTAATGCTACTTCCGTTTTTAGCTCACGGGATAGGTGATTTTACGGCTTCGCGTATACCGAATGTATTTTCGCCCATAGCGGGACATCCCGGAATAGGAAGTTATCTTTTGCAGCGCTTGGTGTTTGTTTGGTTTGCCCTGGGGTTATTCGCTCTTTCCGTTGTCGGTTTCAAACGATTATCCGAAAAGCGGAAGTACGTCGGATGGATTATACCCGTTTGTTTTTGGGCAGGTATAGTCACCGCTTGTTGTTATCTTTTCCCTTTTGAACGTCATAATGAACTTCGGGATCATTATCGGTCTATTTACGAACGGTACGATAATACTCCCAAGGTGAACACGAATAAACACGAGATCACGTTTCGTCAGGAAGGAGAACGTTTATCTTCGACCAGTAAGCTCATGATCGAAAATCGGAACCTCACGGCGATAGATACGCTACTGTTTTACCTGAACCCGGGGTTGGAGCTTTCCGGCTTGACAATAGACGGAAGGGAGATGTCCTTCGAGCGAGAGGAGCAGGTAATAATTATTCCGTATGGGTTGCAGCCGGGTGATAGTTTATCGGTAACCATGAGTTATTCGGGAAAGATCGATCCTTTTATTTGTTATCCCGATATCGAGAATAAAGAGTTTAACGAGATGGATTTTAACAACATGTTATGTTTAGGTCATCGTTTTTTCTTTTTGACGGACGCTTTTACCTTGTTGACTCCTGAAACGATCTGGTATCCCACGACGATACCGGTTACTAACATCGGTTTTCCCTGGATGTCCCGTCGTGATTACACGTTATACCGGTTGACCGTGGTAGATCCCGTTCAAAAAACAGTTCTTTCGCAGGGAGAGATGTCCGTAAAGGAGGATACGATCCGTTTCGATAACAAGCAGAATCTTTTTGGAATAACGTTAGTGATGGGCGACATGGATAAAGAACAGTTTCGAGCTCTGGATTTTTTAAGTGAATATTACTATCCCCGGGGAGAGATCCCCTGTCAAGGGGCATTTTTGGCTTCAGAGGAAGGAAAAACACAATCCGTAGAAAGAATCAAATGGTTATTTACAACTTATTATAAGTATCCGTACGGGAAGGTGCAGCTTGTAGAAGTTCCTGTTTCTTTTCATACTTTTATTCGCCGGTGGAGAGAGGGAACCGATTACGTCCACCCGGAGCTCTTTTTTGTATCGGAACGGCGAACCAGCCGATTGACGGATTACAAAGACATCTTAGAAAAAAAGATACAGAGAGATTTGGCGCAAATCACTGAAGACATGAAAGATATGTTATGGGATGCGGTGAAAGCTATGCCGTTGGCTGAAGTTGAATCTGACCTAATTGTAAAAAATTTTAATTTGTTTTATAGAGCGGAACGAGAAAAGAATTTTTTTTCCTGGTTGTCTTTTATGAAAAAAAACGAGGATCGTTCTTCTATCACGGCATCTTCCTGGAATAAATACGATTGTTCTTTTTTGGGAAAAGAGGGTACTGTCTTGTTGAGTTCTTTCCGGTATCCCATGATTAATTCACTGTTTAACGTGATGAAGACGGATGAGTCACTTGCGAGTAATATATGGTTCAAAATAGTAAGGGATATGAAGGCAATTGAATTTCTTTCGGAGAAGAGCTTGGAACAAGCGTTTCAACCGGGAGAGGTGGTTCCTGAAATAAAGAGTATTGTAGACGTGAAAGGAAAAGAGTTGAGAAATCGTTTACTAAGTTTGGTGGGAGATTCGTTGAATCGCTTTGTCGATAGCTTTACGGAACGTTATAAACACAAAGAGGTCGATTTTGACCTGTTTTGTAGCGAGTTGAATCGTCGTTTTGATATAGATATTTATCCTGTATTGAATAGATGGTACACGGGGAAAGGGATTCCTTCTTTCGTGGTTCGGGATATAGAAATAAATGGGGATAAGGAAAAAGAGCTGGCTACAGTTTATTTTAAAGTTTGGAATAAAAGTGAGGTAGAGGGAATGGTTTCCGTGAATTATCAGTTTGCAAAAACCTCTGCGTTAAAATACATCACGATTGCTCCTCGTGCTTGTCTGGAGGTTGCGTTAGCCGTCCCGTTTAAAGATGGATTTTCGCAGTTTTCAATTTACCTCGGTTTATCTAAGAATTTACCGGAAGAGTTTGTCATTTGGGATGAGGGAAAAGTGTGGGTAGATCGAGATACGATTCGAGAGATCGACACGACTTGTTTTATGCCCCCTGCTAATGAAATTATCGTGGATAACGAGGACGAGGGATTTGTGATCCGGGAAGAGCGGTCGTCTTATTTCGAAAAGCCGGCTAAGGATAAAAAATACAATTCTTATCCTCCGAAGCAATCCGAATGGCGTTGGACACTTTTTGCTTCGTACGATGCTTATGGGGATGTGGTAAGAAGTTTTTACAGTAAGGGTAGCGGTAGAGGTAAGTCTCAGGTAGAGTGGAATGCCTCGATTCAGGAAGCGGGTACGTACGAGTTGTTTATCAAACATGTTTCTATTGATGGAAATTCTCGGAAATGGAAGGATGCTCCATCGGTGGAATACTCTTTCTTTCATGATAATGTAGAAGATAAAATAGTTTTCATTACTGATCAGTATTGGAAAGATAATATATTAACGGTTAAATTACATCGGGCAAACGGGGAGCAAGAAGAGATCGAGTTGGAGGGAAGAAAAGAGGGGAGAGGTTCTGATTTTTTTTATGGATGGATTTTTTCGGGAAGGTATGAGCTTTCTCCGGGCAATGTGAAGCTCATGCTTCAGGACAAGGGACTTTTACCCGGGGAGGTGTTGGCTGCCGATGCGGTAAAATGGGTTAAGGTAGAGTAAGATTTGTGTTGAAAATGATTATATCCCGGGGAAATCGATTTTATCTCCGGGATTTGTTTTATTTTTGCATGGGATTGGTTTTGTTAATTGGTAATGATATGAAATATATTGCTCGTTTTATCATGAAACTTTTCGGTTGGAAGATGGTCGGAGAGTTACCGAAAGATAAGAAAGCTGTGGTTATTTCCGTTCCCCATACTTCTATAATGGATTTTATTTGGGGAAAGTTGACTTTTATGAGTAAGGGAATACCCACATTTATATTGATGAAGAAAGAGTTTTTCTTTTTTCCGTTGGGAATGATATTGCGTGCGATGCATGTGATACCGGTTGACCGGGGAAATAAGGATAATCATTTGGTGGAGCAGATGGTGGAGGAGTTTAAGAAACGAGATACCATGTATTTGACGATTACTCCGGAAGGAAGTCGGAAAAAAAGGAAGAAATGGAAAAAGGGTTTTTTAGTAATTGCCAAGCAAGCCGGAGTTCCGGTTTATTTAGGACGTATCGATTACAAATACAAGTATTGCACGTGGGGAACCCGTTTTGAACCGTCGGATGATCCGGATGCCGATTTGCGTTACATCATGTCGACTTATAAGGATGCTCATCCTCGTCATCCAGAGAATTTTTCTACCGGTGATTGATTATGAAAGGGAAATTAAATATAGCTATTATACAAGCCCGGTTAGCGTGGGAAAACGTTCCTGAAAATTTAAGGCGTTTTGACGAGCGGATAGAGCATGTGACAGGGGCGGAGGTAATTGTTTTGCCGGAGATGTTTTCTTCCGGTTTTACCATGCAGGGTAAGGAGAAAATAGCTCCTTTTTACGAGGAGACTTATTCGAAATTGTTGGAATGGGCTTCCCGGAAGAAAGCTTTGATTATGGGATCGGTTATCTTTCGCCAGGAGGAGCGTTTTTATAATCGCTTATTGGCTGTTTTTCCGGATGGGAAGGTAGAGTGGTATGATAAGCGTCATTGTTTCACCATGGGGGGAGAAGACAAACATTTTACGTCCGGAAATAAAAAATTGCTCATTGAATACGAAGGGGTGAAAATAGCACCTTTCATATGTTATGATTTGCGTTTTCCGGTGTGGAGCCGCAATACGGAAATGTACGATATGGCTGTTTACGTGGCCAATTGGCCTGCCGTCCGGCGGGAAGCGTGGCAAATACTGTTGCGGGCGAGAGCGATAGAGAATCAATGTTATGTAATAGGTGTAAATTGTGTCGGGAAAGACGGGAACGAATTGGAGTATTCCGGTGATTCTGCGATTGTTTCTCCCAAGGGAGAGGTGCTGGTGCGATGTGAGGTTTACGAAGATGATATTCGTCAGATGGATATCGATTTGGTCGGTTTACGGGAATTTCGGAAGAGATTTCCCGTACTGGAAGACCGAGATAGGTTTATTATTCAGAAATAGTAGTAATTTCGCGTGTATTGTAGATCATAAGTAGTAATAACAGTTAACGGCAACGGATTTTGTATTCGAAGCTATTAAAAATGTAAGAAATGAAAAAAATTGGGTTAACCTTAATGGGATTGTGTATGATGTTAAGTTTGGCTGCGCAGGAGAAAATTTTGACAATGGAAGAGGCTATCGTGGGGTATCACCTCTATCCGCAGTCGAAATATATCGCGTGGCAGGGAGAGAGTAATAATTATACTTATCTTTCTGATAAAAATTTGATAAGTGAAAATGCGGCCACGGGAGAAAAAAGGGTCGTATTGACAACGGAAGAGTTGAATCGGATTTTAGGAACGGAATTGAAGGGATTTCCTCAGTTCTCCTGGTTGGATGAACAGACATTGGCTGTTCGACGTCAAGGTAAAGAGTTCCAAATCGATGTGGTCGGTAAAAGGTTGAAAAATACCATCGTGTTTCCCAAGGGTGCTGCTAATATAACTTATTGTGCTCCGGCTGAGGCTTATGCCTACACGGTGGATAATAATCTTTATTATGTCGATAAGCGAGGAAATAGTTTTGCCGTGACGGAGGATGAGGATAAGAATATCGTGAACGGGCAGTTCGTGAGCAGAAATGAATTTAATATTAACGAGGGGATATTTTGGGCTCCTGACGGAAAAAAAATGGCTTTTTACCGTAAAGACGAGAGTGAAGTAACCTCTTTTCCCTTGTTGGATATCGAGAGCCGTACGGGTACGTTACGTGAGATTAAATACCCGATGGCCGGAATGAAATCGGAGCAGGTAAGTTTAGGTATATACGATATGGCTTCCCAACGTATCGTGTTTTTGAATGCGGATGATTTTGGTAGGGAACAATACCTGACTAATATTACATGGAGCCCCCGAGGGGATGCCATTTACGTGCAGGTCTTGAATCGGGGACAGAATCATATGCGTTTGAATAAATACGATGCGTCAACAGGTAAATTGATAGCGACTCTGTTCGAGGAAAAATCGGATACTTACGTGGAACCGCAGGATAAATTGCATTTTGTCAACGGTTCGGATCGTTTTATTTTCCGGACGAATAACCGGGACGGTTATTTTAATCTTTATCTGCATGACGGGGACGGAAAATTACTTAAACGTTTGACTCCGGTGGAAGCTGATGTAGAGTTTGTCGCTATGGATAAGGCGGGTAAATATGCATACTATCTTTCGTCCGAGATCTCCCCGGTTGAGAAACAGCTTTTCCGGGTGGATTTGAAAAGCGGAAAAAGAAGTCGTTTGACTTCCGCCGAAGGATGGCACATGATTAACATGAGTAGCGACTGCTCCTATTTCGTGGATAATTACAGCAGCCAATATGTTCCCCGGGTCATTGATTTGGTAGCTAATAACGGGAAACAGGTGCGTCGTATTTTGACGGCCGAAAATCCGGTGAAGGACTATAAATTCGGAGATATTACTTTGGGCAAAATAAAAGCGGCTGACGGGAGTGATCTGTACTATCGTTTGATCAAACCGATCGATTTCGATCCGAATAAGAGATATCCGGTGATCCATTATGTGTATGGAGGCCCGCATCTGCAGCTGGTTAAGAATTCCTGGAATGCCTCTTTGAGTATGTGGGAGATGTATATGGCCCAGCGGGGATACGTGGTGTTTATATTGGATAATCACGGAACACCTAACCGGGGAAAAGCGTTTGAGGATATCATCCATCGGCAATGCGGACAACAAGAGATGGCCGATCAGATAGAGGGAATTAAATTCCTGACTTCTCAGCCGTGGGTAGATACGGATCGTATCGGTGTTCACGGATGGAGTTACGGAGGATTTATGACCATATCGTTGATTACCAATTATCCGGATATCTATAAGGTAGCCGTGGCCGGAGGTCCCGTTATCGATTGGAAGTGGTATGAAGTGATGTACGGAGAACGTTATATGGATAGCCCTCAAGAGAATCCGCAAGGATATGAGAAAGTAAGCCTTATTCATAAAGCGAAAGATTTAAAGGGAAAATTATTGATTTGCCAAGGAGCGGTCGATCCGGTAGTTGTGTGGGAGCATAGTTTAAGCTTTATCCGGGAGTGTATTAAAAATAACGTACAGGTGGATTATTTTCCTTACCCGTGTGCCGAGCACAATGTACGGGGTCGGGACCGGATTCATTTGATGCAAAAAGTGACGAATTATTTTGAAGATTATTTGAAATAAAATACGGAACAGGAGCCCAGATGGCGGCTCCTGTTTTTTTTATCAAGAAATCGGTCCGCGTGGAAAGTCCCGTTATAGGAAGTTGACGGTATGCGATATTTTGACGCAGGTGGTATCTCGAAGGTATGTAATTACATTTAGTAGTTTATTTTTTCTGTTTCTTCGGGTACTAATGGCTTCGATGTCGGAATTGAAATTTTTGTAGGGAGTAGTTTCCTGTCAATATTCAGGGGGAGGACGATGGTAACTTATGGAGCGATTTTTTTTTGAGGAGGCTATTTGTTGGAATAGGTTCATTAGAGTCTATGACTTTATCCGTATATTTGCCTCGAAATGGAAAGCTGTTTTCAACGTTCAATATTTTAATGTATGCGTATAGATATTTTAAGTGTAATACCGGAATTATTGGAGAGTCCGTTAAATCATTCCATTATTAAGCGGGCGAAAGAGAAGGGAATTGTGGAAATTTTTATCCATAATATCCGGGATTGGTCGAGAGACAAACATCGGAAGGTGGATGATTATTCGTTCGGGGGAGACGCGGGATTGGTTATGATGATTCAACCGGTTTTTGATTGCATTCGGGAGTTGACTTCCCAACGTCGGTATGACGAAATTATCTATACGGCTCCCGATGCTCCGACATTTAATCAACGAATGGCTAATGAATTGTCGTTGAAGGAGAATATTATGATTCTTTGCGGACATTATAAAGGGGTGGATCAACGAATCCGGGATTATTTGATTACCAGGGAAATATCTGTCGGGGACTATGTGTTGACGGGTGGGGAGTTACCTGCCTGTATCATGACCGATGCCATTGTTCGTTTGATTCCCGGGGCTATGAATGACGAGAGTTCGGCATTGAGCGATTCGTTTCAGGACAATTTATTGGCACCTCCTGTTTATACCCGTCCGGCGGATTTTAACGGATGGAAGGTTCCGGAGGTCTTGCTTTCCGGTAATCACGCGTTAATCGACGAATGGCAGGAAGAGCAGGCATACGAGAGAACCAGGTTATTGCGTCCGGATTTGCTGGGGGAAGATGAGTCTTCCGAGTAAATCCACTTCGTCTGTATCGAGGGTTTTATCGTTATAATGAACCTGAAAAGGAAAACGGGTGTAAGGTTGGCGTGAAAAAACAGAATGGATAACGAGTTGAAATGAAGAATCGCTGGCCGATAAATAAATAGCCCGATGATTATAGCTATCAGGCTTAATGAAATGTACGTATCATGATTCCGACGCTATTCCCGAAAAGATTCCGTTATTGTATAGGGCGGGACAAATAGTCTCCAGTGAATCGATCTGTCTGTTTGGGTATCCCCTACAACAATGAAATAACGATAAACGATTATAAAAATAAAAAGACATGTTACCGTAAAGGAGTGGTCACAAACAATAAATATATGATTCCTATCAGTATTACGATTACTGAAATTTAAAAATAAGATCTCACCAAGTCGTTTTAAATTTAATTCGAGTCACGGACCGGATATGCCGGGTGTTTATCATGAACAGAACATGTCCCTGTCAATTAACAAGCTTTTAATAAAAATGAAGGGGTATCAGTTCTTTTCGCTGGAATGTGTATTGAATTTGTTCCCGGAAAATTAGCAACTAAATCGGTATTTTCTGTCGTATCTTCACGTAGGGTGATGGTGAACGTGGCACTACCGGCGTTGGGTACGAATATGGCTGTTTCTGTCGTTTTATAGCCGATGTATGAGATTCTCAGTTTATACTCTTTCCCCATAACGGGTATGTTAAATTCGCATGTACCGTCCGCGGCTGTACTTGCTGCTGCAACTGTATTTCCTGTTTTGACATCTATCAATTCTACGGAGGCTCCTTCAATTGCTTCTCCGTTTGGGGCTTTAATTACGACTTTAACACTACCGGCTAAACTTGGAAGATAGATAAATGCCGTTAAAAAAATCATTAAAATTGTTTTCATGGTGGTTTGATTTTTAGTTAATAATTAAGGTCAGCGATTCTAAATTTTTTTCGAATATAGTGAATAATATTTAAATTGCAAATTTGAAACAGTACGGTTGAGAATAGATAAAATCGTGTTTTTGAGTACCACTTTTTTGTAAAATTCATTGTAAGCTAAAGATTTATTTGTATTTTTGCGCCCGTTATTAGAAAACATAATGTCTAATTTATTAGCAGAGAAAGAATTAATCATGACAGAAGAACAAAAAGAAATGCAAGTAGAACTTGCAAAAGAAGAAGTAAAAAAAACGGCGCCGGCAGTGGCAACTGCTGAGGCTGACGAGGATTTTGATTGGGAGGCTTATGCGAATGATGATGTGATTTCTGCATCAGAAAAAGAAGAATTAGCAAAAAAATACGCCGACACTCTTTCTTCCGTGGTAGAAAAAGAGGTAGTTGAGGGTACGGTTATCTCTATGAACAAGAGAGAGGTTGTAGTAAACATCGGTTACAAGTCGGACGGTATTATTTCGTTGAATGAATTCCGTTACAATCCGGAATTGAAGGTGGGTGACAAGGTAGAGGTATACGTTGAAACTCAGGAAGATAAAAAAGGCCAATTGACCTTGTCTCATAAAAAAGCGAGAGCTTTACGTAGCTGGGATCGCGTGAACTCGGCATTGGATAACGATGAGGTGATCAAGGGCTTTGTAAAATGTCGTACGAAGGGTGGTATGATCGTGGATGTATTCGGTATCGAGGCTTTCTTGCCGGGATCTCAGATCGACGTGAAACCGATTCGCGATTACGATGTATACGTTGGTAAGACCATGGAATTCAAAGTGGTTAAAATCAATCAGGAATTCAAAAACGTTGTTGTTTCTCATAAAGCTCTTATTGAGGCTGAGTTGGAACAACAGAAGAAGGATATTATTTCTAAATTGGAAAAAGGACAGGTACTTGAAGGTACTGTTAAGAATATTACCTCTTACGGAGTATTCATCGACTTGGGCGGTGTAGACGGATTGATCCATATTACGGACCTTTCTTGGGGGCGCGTAAACCATCCGAACGAAATCGTTCAATTGGATCAGAAGTTGAATGTGGTTATCCTTGACTTCGATGATGAGAAGAAACGTATTGCCTTAGGTTTGAAACAATTGACTCCTCATCCGTGGGATGCTTTGAGTGCGGACTTGAAGGTCGGTGACCGCGTGAAGGGTAAGGTCGTTGTTATGGCGGATTACGGAGCTTTCGTAGAGATTGCCGCGGGTGTAGAAGGTTTGATTCACGTATCGGAAATGTCTTGGTCTCAACATCTGCGTTCTGCTCAAGATTTCATGAAAGTGGGTGACGAGGTAGAAGCTGTTATTCTTACCTTGGATCGTGATGAGAGAAAGATGTCTTTGGGTATCAAACAGTTGAAAAACGATCCTTGGCAAAATATCGAAGAGAAGTATGCCGTGGGAACAAAACATAAAGCTATTGTTCGTAACTTCACTAACTTCGGGGTATTCGTAGAAATCGAAGAGGGTGTTGACGGATTAATCCATATCTCTGATCTTTCTTGGACGAAGAAAGTGAAACATCCGGCAGAATTTACTCAGATCGGAGCTGAAATCGATGTGGTTGTTCTTGAAATAGACAAGGAGAACAGAAGATTGAGTTTGGGACACAAACAATTGGAAGAGAATCCTTGGGATGTATTCGAGACTATCTTTACCGTTGATTCCATTCATGAAGGAACGATTACTGAAATTTTCGATAAGGGAGCGGTTATCGCATTGCCTTACGGTGTGGAAGGTTTCGCCACTCCACGTCATTTAGTAAAAGAAGACGGATCTCAGGCTCAGGTAGATGAAAAATTGCCGTTCAAAGTAATTGAGTTCAACAAGGGTGCCAAACGGATTATTCTCTCTCATTCCCGTATTTTTGAGGATGAGCAAAAAGCCGTAGAATCAGCCAAGAGAAAAGACGAAGCTCAAACCACGAAAAAAGCCGTTAAGAAAGTGAAAGAGAAGTTGGAAAAAACGACTTTGGGAGATATCACCGAGTTGGCTGCTTTGAAAGATCAAATGGAGGCGCAAGCTGAAGAAGAAGCTAAAAACGAAGAGGCGTAATTGATTCGTGAAATTTGAATTAACCATATTGGGGTGCGGTTCTGCCGTGCCCACTCTTCAAAGAAATGCTGCCGCTCAAGTACTTAATGTGCTTGAGCGGTACTTTCTTATAGATTGCGGTGAGGGTACCCAACACCAGCTCCGGCGTTTTAAGGTGCCTTACAATAAGATCAATCGTATTTTTATTTCTCATTTGCACGGGGATCATTTTTTCGGTCTGATTGGGCTGTTATCTACTTTTTCCATGCAAAACCGCAGGGGCGAGTTACATGTCTATGCCGACAAGCGATTACAGGAGATAATTGAATTTCAATTGAAACTCATGAACTCCCGCTTAAATTATCCCTTGATCTTTCATCATTTGGGACGGGAGCCGGAATTGATATACGAGGACAAGTTGGTTACCGTTCGTTCTTTTCCATTAAAACATCGGTATGAAGCTCCGGCAAACGGTTTTCTGTTTGCCGAGAAAGAGAGGCCGAGAAGTATCTGCCGGGAGATGGCAGAGGCTTTTCAGGTTCCGGTGGCTTTTATGCATCGGTTAAAAGAGGGAGAGGATTTTATAACTTCTGAAGGAGAGATTATTCCTAACGAACGGCTTACGGCGTCTCCGCCGGCACCTCGTTCGTATGCCTATATGACGGATACTCTTTTCCGGGAATCTTTTGCCGAATACGTGCGAGGTGTCGATCTTCTCTATCACGATGCCACGTATGGAGACGAGTTCGCGGACCTGGCGAAGGCGACTTACCACAGTACGGCAACCCAGGCAGCTCGAATGGCCGTGTTGGCCGGGACCAAACGACTTTTGTTAGGACATTTTTCATCCCGTTACATTGATCCTTCTCCTTTATTGGAACAAGCCCGTATCGTTTTTCCTGATACCGAACTTTCCAAGGATGGAGCTGTTTTTGAAATACCTTTGATAAAACGGTCTCGCCTTTAATTTTTATAACAATTCGTTTATACCTGTACGGGCTACGGGAAATTTTTATCGCGACTAAATTCAGCTTAGGAACCTCGATGTTTAGGGAGAGCGAATCTTTGTAGCTTATTTTAAAAATTATTTAGGAACAATAGTACCAACGACGATTTTGAGTATTCTATATACGTGGTTAAAAGATAAAGTCATTTATTCAAAACTATGTTTATATGGAAGAATCAATTGTGAAGGTGGAACATTTGTCCCATCGTTATAGTGTGCAATGGGCTATTCGAGACATTAATTTCGAGATAACCCGTAATGGTATTTACGGTTTGTTGGGTTCTAACGGAGCCGGAAAGTCTACCACGATGAATATTATGTGTGGGGTTTTGAAACAGACGGAGGGAGAGATCTACATTAAAGGGATAAGTATGCGGGAAAATCCGGTAGAGGCGAAGAGATATATCGGATTCCTACCTCAGAAACCTCCGTTATATAATGATTTGACAGTAGAGGAGTTTTTGACGTTTACGGCTAATATCCGAAGAATTCCGGCCAGTGAAGTGGCTGCGGCGGTGAAGAGTGTAATGGGGCGTTGCGGATTGACTCATTTCAGTAAGCGTTTGATCCGTAATCTTTCCGGCGGTTATCAACAGAGAATAGGTATTGCACAAGCTATCATTCATGATCCTGCATTTGTCGTATTGGATGAGCCTACCAACGGGTTGGATCCGAATCAAATCGTGGAGATTCGCCATTTGATAAAAGAGATAGCGGAAGACAGAACGATTATTCTTTCTACTCATATTCTACCCGAGGTACAGGCTACCTGTGACTATATACGGATGATAGAGGAGGGGCAAGTGGTCTTTGCCGGAACCGTGGAAGAGTTTGATAATTATATCGTTCCCAGCAGTATATTTGCTTCTTTGGCTTCTGCGCCCGACGTGGAGGATTTGAAGTCTCTTCCGGGAGTGATCAGTGCGGAGCATTTGGGAGGTATCAATTATCGTATTCAATTTACGGATGCGAGAGAGGCCATTTCTCATGTCGTCCAAGCCAGTGTGGCTAATGATTGGCAATTATTGGAAATCCGAATGGAAAAGAGTTCGTTGGATAATATTTTTGCCGAATTATCTACCAAAAGTAAAAAATAAAGAGATTGCGTATGAAGATGATATTTAAAATAGCCAAGACGGAATTGCAGTCTTTGTTTTATTCTCCTGTGGCTTGGTTGATACTGGTTATTTTTACTTTTCAGGTCGGTATGATTGCTTCTGCTTTGTTTGAGGAGACGGTCCGTTATCAAGCCATGGGCTATACCGGCGGAGGTAAAACTTTTTTATTCGGGAAAATATTCACTGTCGTGCAAAGTTATCTTTATCTCTACATCCCTTTGTTGACGATGGGAGTCGTAAGCCGGGATTTGGGGGGCGGCACGATTAAATTGTTACACTCATCTCCATTGCGTAACAGTCAGATCATATTGGGTAAATACTTGGGAGTAATGGTCTTTGGTCTGGCTATGATGGGAGTGTTGGTGTTTTATACCGTTTTGGGACTTTGTACGATCCATTTGATGGATCTTCCTTACGTGTTGTCCGGATTATTGGGGTTGTTCTTGTTGTTGGGCGCTTACGCGGCTATCGGTGTTTTCATGTCCAGTATTACTTCCTATCAGGTCGTGGCGGCTTTGGGCACGTTAGGCGTTTTATCCGTGTTGAATTATGTGGGTATGGTATGGCAGGATATGGAATTTATACGGGATCTTACTTACTGGTTATCTATTAGGGGACGGACGGAGGAATTTATACGGGGATTGATATGCAGTGAGGATGTGATTTACTTTTTAGTCGTTATCGCTTTATTCCTCACTTGGGCTACCCTTCATATACGTTACCGGGTACAAAGGAGTCGTTGGTCCGTACGTTGGGGAGCCTATGTCGGGGCGTTGGTTTTTGTCATGCTGGTAGGTTACCTCAGTTCCCGGCCGAAATTAATGTCTTATTACGATGCTACCCGGACTAAACGAAATTCGTTATCGGTTGCCAGTCAGGATATCGTTGCCAGAGCGGAAGGCGGACTCACGATTACGACTTATACGAATATTTTGGATAAGGATTTCTGGTCGACTTTACCCGGAAGAATAAATAGCGACAAACGGGAATTCCGCGAGTTTGTTCGTTTCAAGCCGGAAATGAAGTTGAAATACGTTTATTTCTATGCTGATGCGAATAATGAGGAGTTGGATCAGCGTTTTCCGGATTTGAATGATAAAGAGAGAGCGGAAAGGTTGTGTGATCAGTTGGAGTTGAATTTTTCGAAATTTCGTTCACCTGAAGAGATGCAGGATATAGAGGATTTGAGCGAAGAGGGGAATCGGACCGTACGGGTCGTGGAACGGGAAAACGGACAAAAAACTTTTTTGCGTTTTTACGATTTCGGCGGTTTCAGGATGGGACCCGGGGAAGCTGAGATTTCTGCTGCTATCAAACGCTTGGTCATGAGATTGCCTCATGTCGGATTTCTGAAAGGACACGGGGAGCGAAGTATATATAAGGAGGGAGACAGGGAGTACAAGCGTTTCTCGAGTGATAAGAGTTTTATGTCGGCTTTGATAAATCAAGGATTTGACGTAGAAGAGGTAACGTTGGAAAAAGAGATTCCGGCCGAAATAGATATTTTGGTTATTTCAGAGTTGAGGTCGGCTTTGACTTCGGCGGAAAAGGCCTATCTGGATCGTTATATCGAAAGAGGGGGAAATTTGTTGATTTTGGGAGAGCCGACAGCACAAGATCGGATGAATCCTGTTGCGGAATCTTTTGGAGTTCAGTTTATGTCCGGAAGATTGGTACGACCGTCAGAGGTTTATCAAGCGGATTTAATTCAAAGTATTCCTACGGATGCCGGAATCGCTTTGTGGGATGGGTTGGCGTACATGAGAGAGAGGGAGGGGTGTGTGGCGATGCCCGGGAGTGCCGGGTTGATTTATACGCCGGATAAGGGGTACTCCATGACTCCTATTTTGGTCAGCGATACGGTCGGGTGTTGGAATGAAGTCGGAACGAAAAATTTTATTGAAGGGACGATTACTTATGATTCCTTATCCGGGGATAGGATGGGACCCTTTATTACGGCAATGGCTTTAACCCGCCAGGTGAACGATAAAGAGCAGCGGGTGGTTATCGTGGGTGATTCCGATTGTATCAGCAACGGAGAGTTCGCTTCGGGGCGAAAAGGCGTCCCCGCCATGAATTATACTTTAGTGCGGTCAGCCTTTTATTGGCTTTCCTATGAAGAGGTGCCGGTGAGAATAACTTATCCGGAGTTGATCGATGATTACCTTTTCGTGAGTGAAGACGGCATGGAGTTTTTGAGCGTTCTATTCATGGGAATATTACCGGCATTGTTGGCTATGGCCGGTATGATTATTTGGATACGCCGGAAAGGCCGGTAATTTGTTAATTATTTATGTTTTGATGTGATGAAAATGATAATGAAAATCGCGAAAACCGAGTTGCAGATGTTATTTTACTCGCCTGTAGCCTGGTTGATTCTTATAATTTTTACCTTTCAATCGGGTTTGGTCTTTTCCGAGGGAGTTTCGCGGATGGTTCTGGAAAAGACGATGGGGTGGAAATTAATGGGCGTCAGTACGAATATTTTCGTTCGGGTACTTTATTCGATGCAGGAATATCTTTTCCTTTATATTCCTATTTTGACCATGGGATTGGTGAGTCGTGATCTGGCTGGCGGAACAATGAAATTATTGCACTCTTCTCCCATGACCAACGCTCAGATTATTTTAGGAAAATATCTTTCTATGATGATATTTGCTTTGGTATTGGTTGGTATTTTTTTAGTCTACCTGCTTTTTCTTTTGTGTTTTGTCGAGAATGTCGATGTGTTGACCATTCTTTCGGGAATTTTTGGCATTTATTTATTGATATGTACTTATGCGGCTATCGGACTTTTTATGTCGTCTGTCTCTTCCTACCAGATTATCGCTGCTATCGGTACGCTGACCATCTTGTCTTTCCTGAATTATATCAACCAGATGTGGCAAGAGATTGCATTTGTGCGGGATGTGACTTTCTGGTTGTCTATTCGCGGTCGGACAGGGGGGCTTATCGGGGGATTAATTTGTAGCGAAGACCTTATCTACTTTATTATGGTTCCTGCCATGTTCGTCACTTTTGCGATCATACATCTCTCTTCCCGGGTTAAACACGTGTCGTGGGGAAAAAATGCCATGAAATACGCGGGAGTATTTTTAATTATTGCTTGCGTGGGGTATTTAAGTTCTCGTCCCCGTTTGATGGGGTTCGTGGATGTTTCCCGGGAGAAGGGCAATACGCTGACTCCCCATAGTCAGGAGATCGTGAAACTTTTGAAAGGGGGATTGACGATTACCACTTATAATAATCTGATGGACCGGGATTACATGAAGGCATTGCCCCAGTACGTGAATTCCGATAAATACTCTTTCTGGAGATACATACGTTTCAAGCCGGAGATTAAATTGAAATACGTCTATTATTATGATACGGTTGTAAATAAACAGATGGAAAACTTTTACCCGGAACTCTCTTTTGAAGATCGTGCCAGAAGGTTTGCAGGAATTCATAAGTTGAAATTCTCCCGGTATTTATCGCCCGAACAGATCAGAAGCGTGATCGATTTACGTCCGGAGGGTAACTATTTTGTTCGGCAAATAGAGCGGGAGAGCGGAGAAAAAATGTTTTTACGCCTTTACAATGATATGTTCCGGGATCCAGGCGAAGCGGAGATTTCTGCCGCATTCAAACGTATGGTAATGGAGTTGCCTACCGTGGGATTTTTAACGGGACATGGGGAACGGAATATTAATCGGGAAGGAGACCGGGATTATATTCGTTTCGCTCAGGATAAATGGTTCCGTCAGGCTTTGGTTAATCAGGGATTCGATGTGCAAGAGGTCGAACTTACCGGAGAAATACCTGCCGTTATTAAGATCTTGGTGATTGCCGATATGAGGAAAGAGTTGACGGATGAGGAGAAAGAAAAGTTGGATCGTTATATCGAGAGGGGTGGGAATCTGGTACTTATCGGGGAGAACGGATATCAAAAGTATATGAATTCGTTGGTCGAACCTCTGGGAGTTTCTTTCGTGAACGGAGTATTGGTACAACCCTCGGAAAATTATTCTCCGGATATGGTGTTGAGCAGACCGACTCCGGAATCATGGGAGTTGTCTTATTATTTTAAAGGGATGGCCAAATGGAATTCCTGTGCCACGATGCCGGGATGTATGGGACTGGAATATGTGACCGATAAAGGGTTTACGGTAACACCTCTTTTAGTGACCGATTCAACAGGCGTATGGAATGAATTGGAAACGACTAATTTTATAGATGATACGGTAAAATTGAATCCGGCGGTCGGGGAGAGAGAGCAACGTTATGTAACGGCTTTAGCCCTATCCCGGAAGATCGGGGAAAAGGAACAAAAGATTGTCGTGTTGGGAGATGCTGATTGTATCAGTAACATAGAGTTATTTAAGAGAAGAGAGGAGATACGTGCTGAGAATTATTATATTATTTTAGGATCTTTCCACTGGTTATCGGATGGGGAAGCTCCGGTTGATGTTCGCCGTCCTCTTCCCATAGATAACGATATCTTTTTGGGAAAGGAAGGTGCTAAGATTACTAAAGTTGCTTTCACCTGGGTAATCCCCGGATTGATATTACTGTTAGCTCTTTTGGTCTGGATCAGGAGAAGGAGCCGGTAGGTTTAGTTTCTTATATTTTCATGGTGTCGTTTTGCGACACCATGTTTTTTTTAATTAGTAAAAAACCATAATAAATAAAAATAGGGCATGGAACTATAATATTTTATGAATATATTGTTTAATAGTAATCATTATAGCGGAGGAGATTATGCGTATCGAGAGCATTTAAAAAAACAAGAAATCGGATAATACCAAAAGTGTATTCATGTATTCTATATTCAGTAAAGGTCAAATGAGTGTCGGTTTGTGCTGATTTTAGTATTAATAAACGAACGATTAATACTAATTCGTAACTGATCTCGATTGTTCTTTTTTTTAAAGTATTTGATTCAAAGAATCAATAATTTATAGCTTTTATAATCTTTTGTTCCATGTCATCAAAAATCGTTGGTTTTTTGATATGGATAGGGGGAAGATTACGCTGATTTAAATTGTTGATGTGTAGTATACAAATAAAGAAACTAAAAGGGTGAATTCCAACAATGATAAGATTAGAAAGCATTTTGGAAGGGATTAACAGGAAGGATGAACGTAGCTGGGAGCAATTGTATGCAGCCTGTTATGCGGCTTTGTGTACCTATACGGAATCCTTCGTGTCCGATATGGATACGGCTAAAGATATTGTGCAGGAGTTGATGGTGGGCATATGGAATTCGGATGCTCATTTCTCAACCTCGGCAGAGTTATTAAGCTATTTGTATAAGTCTCTACACAATAATTCTTTGATCTACATAAGGAATAAAAAAACGCGGGAACGGATTTTAGATAAATTGACAAAGAACGAAGAAGAGGAGGATGATCATGATTTTTCAATCAGAGTCGTGCGGGAGGAAGTTACGAGATTGTTGTATATGCATATAAGAACTTTACCTCGGATGCGAAGAAAGATTGTTGAGTTGAGTATAAATGGTTTTTCGGGAAAAGAGATCGCGAGTAAGTTGGGTATTAGTATTAATACGGTGAAGGTCCAGAAAAATAGAAGTATAAAGTATTTACGTGATTGTTTAATAAATGTGAAAACGGAATACGAACTCTGATTTTTTTTAAAAAAAAGTAATACCGAGTGAAGGTTTAGGTATTTCATAATCGATATGAAGGAAGAAAAGCGATATATTGAATTAATTATTAAGTCCTGGGCAGGAACACTAACGTTAGCGGAAAAACGAGAAGTGGAGAAGTTGTTGGAAAAGGAAGAGTGGGCGGAATTGAAGAGGGAGTTGGAGAATGACCGCGTTTTAATGGGGCGTTTCAAGGAGTATGAAAAATACGATACGGCAGGAGATTTTTTGTTGTTTTTGGAGCGGGTACGCAAGAATAAAAAAACGACGAAAAAACAGAGGTCTATGTCCCGAATGTTTGCTTGTGCGGCTTGTTTCGCGTGTTTGATCATGGCTTCGTGGATATTTATTCATCAAGAATTATTACCGGTTGACGAAAGCATCGCAAAAGTTTCGCCGATGGAACCCATAGACCGGAATAGTATCCGTTTGATTTTAGACAATGATTCCATGATTGCTTTATCGGGAGAAGCAGAAGCTAAAAAATTGGATACGTTAGGAGTTTCTTTCATGACGGGTATACAGACTTTAGATTATACGCGGGTGAAGCGGGATACGTTGGTCGATTCTATGACCTATCATACTTTAATCGTTCCGAAGGGGTGTGTATTCAACATCGTTTTGGAGGACAGTACGAAAGTGTATCTGAACGCGGAAACCGTGATAAAATACCCGAGGTTTTTTGCTGGAAATAGGCGGGAAGTCTATATAGAGGGGGAAGCCTATTTCGAGGTTAGCAGAGATGAGGAGAGACCTTTTATCGTAAAAGGAAATAATTTCTTCGTGGAGGTGTTGGGAACTTCATTTGATGTAATGAATTATGAGAATGAACACGAATCGCGGGTAACCTTACTGTCCGGTAAAGTAAGGATGTGTACCGAAGATACCGTTTGGCAATTAACACCCGGGGAACAGCTCTCTCTTTCTGTTGCCAACGAGATAAATGTACGTCGTGTAAATACAAAAAATGTGATATCATGGATGGATCGTAAGTTCAATTTCGAAGGAGAGACCTTGGAAATGATTATGAGAAAGATTTGTCGATGGTATGACGTGGAAGTACTGTTTGAGAAGCCTTCTTTACGGGAATCGCGTTTTACGGGGACTCCTCCGAATAATATTTCGTTACAGGAGTTATTGGATGAATTTTTAAATTATACTACGGATATAGAATTTACATTACATAACGGTGTGATTAGTGTAAAAGAGTTAAAGCATATTTAAATTTTTTAGTAATTAGTTAATTGATAGAGTCGGAAGATATCTAAAAGGGGAATTTACATTCTAAATTGTAGTTTATTTAATTAAAATTTATATCACAAAATAAATATATATAATATTTCATTAAAAATAGTCTAATATCAATTTTCAGCAAATTCTACAACCAATCTACAAACAGCGGTGAAACCCGCGTAAAAGGAGGCAAACGAATGGAATGCGGGTTTCATTTTTAGTAATTTAAAACTAATCTACATGAAAAAAAAGAAGTCAAACTTATTGATGATGGGGAAAAAGATAAGTAGGATCTTATCTCTTTTTATCTTGCTTCAAGTGTTCGGGTTCGCAATTTGTCGGGCACAGTCTCCGACAGAGCCTAAGTTAACCGTGGAATTCGAGAAGTCAACATTTATGCAGGTGTTGGATTACATTAAAGAAAACACCGATTACGATTACATGTGTAATAATGAGGAGATGAAAAAGATTCCTTTGATTACGCATTCTTTTGAGAATGCCCCGGTTTCTGAAATTCTCGAAGTGTGTTTAAAGGATACGGAATACACTTTCGTTATTACTCGAAACGTGATTGTTATTCAAAAAAGACAGTCGAAAGCTGCCGTTTTGGAACAGGTTACGATTCGTGGAAAGATTTTCGACGAGAAAGATCTGCCTCTGCCCGGAGCTGCGATTGTTGTCAAAGGAACCCATTTGGGGGTAACCTCCGATGTAGATGGAAATTTTAGTTTATCTCTTCCCAGGAAGGATACGGTTCGTCTGTTGGTAAGTTTCGTGGGAATGATTACCAAAGAGGTAACCGTTACGGATTTTCAAAAAGAGGTTATAGTTAAGATGGAGCTCGAGGTAAAACAGGTGGAAGAAGTTATTGTTACCGGGTACGGTAATATTCGGAGATCCGCTTTTACGGGAAATGCGGTGAGTGTGACTCGCGAGGAGCTTTTGAAGGTTTCCAAGACGAATGCCGTTGCAGCTTTGCAGGTTTTCGATCCCTCTTTCCGTATCATAGACAATAATTTGTGGGGTTCGGATCCGAATGCCTTGCCCGAAGTACGGCTCCGCGGCCAGGCCAGTATCGGTGTGAAAGATTTGGATCGGAGTAGCGTATCCAAATCGGTATTGCGTAATAACCCGAATCTGCCTCTTTTCATCATGGATGGATTTAAGGTATCGATCGAGCGCGTATACGATATGGATCCGAACCGTATCGAAAGTATGACTATTTTGAAAGATGCGGCAGCCACGGCGCGATACGGAGCTGAAGCCGCTAACGGTGTTGTCGTTATCACGACGGTAGCTCCTAAAGCCGGAGAAGTTCAATTTACCTATAATATGACGGGTATTTTGGAAATGCCTAATTTGCACGGTTATAATCTGATGAACGCCGAAGAAAAAGTGGAGGCTGAAAAAGCTGCTGGTTTGTATGACTTTACGGATCCCGTTTCTCGAACTTTGTATAACGAGAAAATGAAACTTTTAGCCCGCGGCGTTGATACCTATTGGTTGAGTAAGCCTTTAAGAAACAATTTCAACCATACTCATAGTTTGACGGTGGAAGGCGGTTCCAAAGAGATGAGATACGGACTTAATTTTGCTTTTGACGATCAGAAGGGGGCAATGAAGGGTTCTTACAGACAAGGGCTCGACGTCTCTTTTGATTTCCGCTATTTGACGGAAAAGGTACAGGTCTCCAATTTAATCAGGTATGGTGTCGTGAAGAGTCATGAATCTCCTTATGGAAATTTTTCCGAATATACAACCTTACTACCCTATCTTGAATATAAAGATGCTGACGGAAAGTATGTGAAGTCATTGAAGGATTTTGACTTACATTCAGATCGTTTTAATCCGAATCCTTTGTACGAAGCGAATATAGGAAACTATGACAAGTCTAAATACAACGAGTTGACCGAACAATTCAGTATCAGATGGTATATCTATCCTACACTTCAATTGGAAGGAAGATTGCAGATAAATCAGAGGAGAGACAGGGGAGATAAGTTCACCCATCCTGAGTCTTTGTACAGCGAAAGAGAGGCGGGGGGCGATATGTCTTTGCAAGGGCAATTAAGTCGTACCGACGGCGATGATGTTTCATGGCAGGGGCGTGTTTCTTTTACTTATAATGAGTTGGTAGGTAAACATAATATGAATCTTTCCGCCGCAATGGACGTTTCAACTTCCAAAAGGGAGAACAATGCAGCTGTTTACAGGGGATTCCCTTCCGGGGAATTTACCTCTATCAGTTTTGCTAAAGAGGTGGTGGATAAGCCGACTTCAAGCGATGAAAAGAGAAGAACGCTCGGTTTTACCTTGATGTTTAATTATTCTTATAATGATATCTATCTGGGGGATGTCTCTGTTAAGATGGACGGTTCTTCCGAATACGGTTCCGATCGTCGTTTTGCGCCTTTCTGGGCATTCGGTGCCGGTATCAATATTCACAATTATCCGTTTATGAAAAATTCCGTTATTTCTAAGTTGAAACTTCGCGGATCTTACGGAACCGAGGGATCCTTGAACTTCCCTTCATATGCGGCGATTCCGATGCACGAGATCGATATTTCTCGTTGGTATGCAACAGGTCCTGGAGCGTCTTTGATGAGCACGAGAGGTAACACGGACTTGGAGTGGCAAAAAACAAAATTGTTTGATGTCGGTCTCGAATTGGGAATTTTAAATGATCTTATTTACATCCATCCTTCTTACTATATAAAGATTACCAATGGATTGGTGGATAATGTTACGCTACCTTCTTCAACCGGTTTCAGTACTTACACCAGTAATGTGGGTAAAACCGAGAATAAAGGTTTCGAGATAGAATTGAGAAGTAACATCATTAATCGTCAAGATCTCTATTTGGCCGTATTTGCCAATTTGGCTCATGTGACGAATAAGATTAAGAAGATCTCGGATGCTTTGAAGGCTTATAATGATAAGGTAAACGAATACTATTCGGATCAGGAGAACGATGTAACGCGTGTATTGACCAAATATGAAGAGGGACAATCCACGACGGCCGTTTACGGAATGAAATCATTGGGTATCGATCCGGCGACGGGTAAAGAACTTTATGTTTACAAAGACGGAACTGTGGGGTACGAGTGGAAAGCCACGGAGATGAGTGTTATCGGAGACAAAACGCCGAAAGCGGACGGTTCGTTCGGTCTTAACTTCCGGTATAAAGGCTTCTCTTTGTTTACGGCCTTTACTTATAAGTTCGGAGGAGATTTTTACAATACTACTTTGATATCGAAAGTCGAAAATGCCGATTTCAGAAAGAATGTGGATAAGCGAGCCATGGAATTGCGTTGGCAAAATCCCGGTGATATCACCATGTATAAGGATATAAAAGATCGTGAAGTCGATACGAAACCTACTTCTCGTTTTATGCAGCGTGATAATGAATTGAAATGGAATTCCTTGACATTGGAGTATGATTTCTCGGGAGAAAAATTGCAGAAATATGGTATCAATATGTTGCGGTTCTCTGTGGGAACGACAGATATTTGGAGACTCTCTACGGTGAAGACAGAGCGGGGAACGAATTATCCTTACGCGAATTCGGTGAACTTCACTTTAAATATTGGTTTCTGATCGATGGATTAAAAGTTACAAAATATGAAAAGAATAAAATATACATTATTTTTTATAGGTATCATCACCTTCATGTCATGTGAAGATTGGTTCGATGTAAAACCTGACAATCAGGTGAGTAGTGATGATCTGTATTCAACGGGCAGCGGTTATCGAATGCAGTTGAATGGTATCTATATGGGGTTGTCAGAAACTTCTTTGTATGGCGAAAACCTGAGCTGGGGGTTTATGGATATTTTAGGACAATACTATACGGAAGAGTGTCTGACGGATGATCAGAAAGATATCAATAATTTCCTTTACAAAGGAAATGTCGTAAAAGGACTCGCCAGTACGATATGGAGTAGAATGTATCACGTGATAGCCGATTGTAATGACTTGATCGACCATGTATCCAAAGAGAGTGCGAGTGCTTTTGAATTCGGAGAGATAGAGAAGGCAAAAATTTACGGAGAAGCTTTAGCCATGAGGGCGTTCGTGCATTTCGATTTGTTGCGTTTGTTTGCTCCCGCTAAAGATGACGGTAAAAGATACATTCCTTATGTGACGGATATTAACGGTACGATAAATATACCGTTAACCGTGAATCAAACGTTGGAAAGAATCGTGAACGATTTGAAGGAGGCCCAGCCTTTGTTGGTACAATGGGATTCATCCTATGTAATAGAAGATGATCGGTCTGTTATGCGTATAGTTAAGGTTTTAAGAGATACCAGGTTTACGTTATTTTGGAACGAATACGAGACGAAGGTTGTTTCTTACTTTGAGAAACGCCCGGGATATCGTATGCATTATGCTGCTGCAAGAGCTATTTTAGCCCGGGTTTATTCCTATATGGGATTGCAAAAAGAGGCCTATGACGAAGCCTATGCCGTGTGTAACCTGAAAGAGAGTAGCTGGTCGAAACCCTTTGACTTTAATTACGAATGGGATATAGATGGAACAAGTGAAAATGGAAATAAAAAGTTATTAGGTGATGTCATCATGGCATTTTATAATGAGAAAAATGCGGATAATTTTAAACCTTACCTGAGCACGTCCCCTCTTTATTATAGAAACCTGAATGGATTGTTCAGCGGAGATGCATTGGGAAGTGACGTGCGTTATCTCTATCTGACCATGAATTATCGGGACGGCGGCCGTGTTTCCGTGAAAAACAGACAAGGAACTACCGATGTGGAAGCTATTCCGGTCATTCGTAAAGCCGAATTGTATTATATCATGGGCGAGTATTTGGCATCGCACGGAGATGTTGAAGGTGCTTGTGAATTGCTTCAAGAAATTAAAGAGCGGCGGAATGATATCACCCTTTGGCCGGATATCAATAACGCCACGGAGTTCATGGACTTTATGTTGATCGATGCCCGGAGAGAGTTTATGGGTGAGGGACAGTCTTTCTTTATGTACAAGCGATTGAATCGTTCCTTGTGGGACGGTGCCAGTTCGATAGATCTGACAGGGCGGAGCTATTTACCGATACCTGATAGTGAAAACGTATTATTATGACGTTAATTAATAAATTAAAATATAGTATTATGAGATATATATTCATATTAACAATACTGTTTTCCGTTTTTTATTCCTGTAGTGAAGATAAATTGGATACATACGATGCGGAACGGTACGTTTATTTTTCCAATACTTCCGCCGATAGTATTGTGGAATCGTTTTTCTTTTATCCCGGGGCAAACAGTCGAGAGGTAAAGATAGAGATCGGTTATGCCGGGAAAGAGATTACGGGTAATTGCAAGTATCGGATAGAAGTAGATCAGGATTTGACGACTGCGGCTGCAAATGACTATAGTTTCAGCAATGATCAAGTCTGGGAGGCCGGGAAGGATAAGGATACCCTCGTACTTACGTTAAACAAGACTCCTAATTTGGACAATAAACGCGTACGTTTGGTTTTGAAGATTGTTGCAAGTGATGATTTTAATGTCGGTCCTCTCGCGAATACGAGGTTGATCGTTAATTTTACCTCGATGGCCATTACACCTACCTGGTGGGACGAGCGTATCAGTTCTTCTTATTTGGGCAGATATACGGAGACTAAATATGCCGAGTTTATCAAGGCGACAGGTATAAGCAGCATGGAGAACATGAGTGCAAGTGACAAGAGGTATTATTCATTGAAGTTCAAATATTATTTGATTAATATCAAGAATGAGACGGGTAAGCCGGTTATGGATGAAGGAAATGTAGAGATGACAGTTCCTGTTTTGGGTTAATTATAAATTGATATGATATGAAAATAAGAATATTATTAGCCTTATTCCTTTTTGTTTCTCTTTATAGCTGTTATGAAGATAAAGGGAATTATAATTACAAGGCCATCAATGAAGTTCAAATAACGAGTTTTATAACGAATGAATCGGATTACGATTCCGAAGGGGGATACTCGATCGGTTCTACGGTAAAAGTCTCTCCCGAATTGACATTTGCATTGGATGAAGAGAATGTGCGTTTGGGCTTTCAATGGGTTTTGTTTGGTGAAGTGGTTAGCAGGGAGAGAGAGTTGGTGTGGATTGCCGATACGGCCGGATGGTTTTCTGGGAGAGACTGTTATCTTATTATCCAGGATAGCGTGAGCGGTTTGGAATTCGTGTCCGGTATATATTCCAATGATGCAAATGCAGGATTGCAGTTGTACATTCGGTCGGATGATTTGACGGGCGGATGGATGATTGTAACTAAACGGAACGGCGACTACGTGATCGACTATGCCAATATCGAACATCGTCGTGATCCGGTAACAGGTGAGTATGTTGTTGTACCTTATACCATCGAAAATGTTTTTGCGGAACGAAATATGGGATTGGAATTGGGCGGAGAGATAAAGGATCTCGAGTGTTTCTTCGTGGAGCGAGGTTTTATGACGCCTTGCCAGGTTTTGATTTTGCAGGAGGGGGGTATCGGACCGGTTTATGTTGACGGTGCAACTTTCCAAAAGAGTATATCCTTGGCAGATGAATTTGTGGGAGCAAGTTTACCGCAGGGTGTGAATTTTGCCAGGGCTTACGATAAACCGAAAGGAACTATTCTGCTTACCGATGACGGACAAGTGTATTTGAGAAGAAAAGATGATCCGGATGCTTATTTCACCGGAAAATTCCCGGATTTTTCTGTAGCTATCGAAAAAGGAATGGATGCCGGCCCGTTTGCCTCTTATCGCTATGATGAGTTGGTTGGTTTGACATTCGATAAGAAAAACAATCGTTTCCTGATGTTACAGGATCGTTTCGAATATTATGACGGAGCTGTTGAGGGCGGTGTGATTTCTCAGGTGTATCAGGCACCGTCCGAGGAGTTTACCATGATGAATAATATGGGTGATGTGGAGATGCTTTATTACGGTAGTTATAAAGATGGGGACGACTTGAGATATTTCGTTATGTATAAAAATAACAATCCGGGAAAGGATGGAAAATATTACTATATGATATTCAAGTATCATAGAGATTGGGAAACCGGATTGTGGGAAGTAATTCCGTTGATAGAAAAAGTTTTCCCGAGTAGCGAGTTGTTAGATGGAAAGAATGTATTCGCAATTTCTCCTCGAGAGAAACAATATTTCCTGTTTTCGGGAGGTGATCAGCATGATAAGTTGTATGGTTATATGTTTGCGGGAGACGAGGGTGGTGTAGCCAACGCGAGATTGCTTTATGACTTTAAAGGAGCCACGATTAAAAGTATTGAGATAACTGACCTATCGAGTCGGGCCGTGTACATGGGAATTGGTTTGTCGAACGGGAAATTGTGTGAAATGGGTATTGCAGCCGATGCTTTTATCAATGGTGTTACAGAGGATTACATTGATTTTTATCCTCAAGATTTCGGAGATATTCAGTTTATAAGAAAATTAAGAACAAGTAGTAATCAGTGGTAAAAATAGAAGGGAGAGAGCTTTCGCTCTTTCCCTATTTCAATATCGGGTGTGCGTATGTTATGTGAATCGATTTTCTGGTAATAGAACTGGAATTAACTGTTAAAATTATTAAACAAAAAAGTATGAGGAACAAGACGATTTTTTTTCTGATCGTTGCATTTTTATTGCCCTGTATCGGTATGGCAGGTAGTAAAAAAGACAAAAAGACTAAAAAAGAGACTCCTTACCAACGGCTATTTAAGGATAAAAAGTGCAAGACGGTAAAGGGAGTGATTACTATTCACAAAATGGACGATAAGGTCTATTTTGAAATTCCTTTACAGGTATTGGGGAGAGAGATGTTACTGGGATCCACGATCACGGAGATCACCAGTAATTTATTCGGTAGTGTGGGAGAGAAACCTTTCGATCCGCTTCATGTGGTGTTTGTAAAGGATGATTCGGCCACCGTCAGTTTACGGGAGGTTAATTCTATTCAGACTACCAATACCGAGCGGTACAAAAAGTTGATGAGCGAAGGAAGTATGCCGGCAACCATGGAGAGTTTTGAAGTTAAAGCTTATACTCCTGACAGTTCTGCCGTCATCATAGATATGACGCGATTCCTGCTTAGCGATAAGGGGGAGTTCAGTCCTTTTACTCCGTGGAGTCCGATCTTGATGATGAATCGGGATATGAAGATGGAAAAACAGTATAAAAATCAACTATCCTGTGTCGGTGAGGTTAAATCTTTTGAAGATAATTTTAGTGTTCAGTCTTTGTTGACTTACGAGATGAGTGTGCGGGACAGATGGTTTTATTATTTATACAAGATGCCTTTTTCAGTCGTTATGACCCGTAGTTTTTTGCTTTTACCGGAGACTCCGATGCGTCCTCGCCCGGCTGATCCTCGTATCGGTATTTTCGTGGGAGGGAAATATGCTTTTGACGAGGGAGAACAGACCCAAATCGATTATTATGCTACTCGTTGGAG
This sequence comes from Sanguibacteroides justesenii, assembly GCF_003204205.1. Classification (NCBI taxonomy): domain Bacteria; kingdom Pseudomonadati; phylum Bacteroidota; class Bacteroidia; order Bacteroidales; family Porphyromonadaceae; genus Sanguibacteroides; species Sanguibacteroides justesenii. Next base: position 124,844 of record NZ_QJPL01000004.1, on the reverse strand, counting down.
ATTAGAGCCTAAGGATAGGGAGGCTTACGAGAGGGGAGAGTTGGTAGAACCGATAAAACCCATTGTTTTTTATGTGGATAACGCTTTCCCTGAAAACTGGAAAAAGTACGTGAAAAAAGGAGTGGAAGAGTGGCAGGCTGCTTTCGAGAAGATCGGTTTTAAAAACGCTATTGTAGCCAAAGATTTTCCGACGGACGATCCGAATTTCGATCCGGACAATCTGAAGTATTCCTGCGTGCGTTATTCTCCTTCGCCGATAGCTAATGCTATGGGACCTTCTTGGACAGACCCGAGAAGTGGCGAGATCATCCAGGCTAACATTTCGGTTTACCATAATTTGATCCAGTTAGTTCAGGATTGGCGTTTTTTGCAGACGGCCGCAGCTGATCCTTCGGTCAGAAAGGTGGATATGGATGAAGAGACATTGGGAGATTGCATCCGTTATGTTATCTCTCACGAAGTGGGGCATACCTTGGGATTTATGCATAACATGGCTGCTTCGGCTGCCATTCCGACGGACTCTTTGCGTTCTCCGTCATTCACGCAAAAATACGGTACGACTTATTCTATTATGGACTACGCCCGTAACAATTACGTGGCTCAACCGGGCGATGCCGCCCGCGGCGTGCGGATGACACCTCCCGTATTGGGACTTTACGATTATTACCTGATCCATTGGTTGTATACACCTATATACTCGGCTCGATCTTCAAAAGAAGAGGTTCCTGTACTGGACAGATGGATTTCTGAAAAATCGGGAGATCCTGTTTATCGTTACGGGAAACAACAGATTTTAGCGCATTATGATCCGAGTTCCTTCGAAGAAGACTTGGGTGAGGATCCGGTTAAATCGGCTACTTATGGTGTGCAAAATTTGAAGTATATCCTAAAACATTTGAATGAATGGACGGCTGCCGACGATAAGGATTTCAGTTTCCGGCAAAATATGTACAACGAGTTGTTGTATCAATATATCCGTTACATGAATCATGTATTGGCCAATATCGGTGGAGTGTATTTGAACGAACGTTATGACGGAGACCTGCGTCCGAGTTTTGCTATCGTGGCGAAGGAGAGACAAAAACAAGCCCTTCGTTTCATGCTCGAACAAGTAAGGGATATGGAATGGATTGACGATAAGGATTTTCAGGCGGGGATGCCGATTATGGGGACTTTTACGCAGACCATTCAGGATATCGTATTGCCTGCCGTTTTGAATCGTACTGGAATCGTGGCTTTCGGGACGAAGTATACGAAAGAGATTGAACCCTATACTCCTGAAGAGTATTTCAATGATATTTATGAATTTGTTTTTGCCCCGACAAAAGCAGGTAAAGATTTGACCGGGGCGGAACGGAAACTTCAAATGGCGTTGTTGTCGGAATTGATCAAGGGATCCGGAGCAACAAGCACTCAATTAGGATCCGGTGGAGGCATAGGATTCCGGGATCAGAATCTGATCATCGTTCCGGAAACTATACTTGCGAAGAGCAGAGATACCTATGGATTTACAGGGGAGTATGATTCGGGATTGCTGCGGAATCGTTTCATGGTAAAAAATGAGTTGCAGAATCGGTTCGATACTCCTCAGGTGGGAATAAATGGATTCAGTTTTTGGGTACAACTGCCTATAGAGAACTATTCAATGGAACCTCTTTATTTGTCGACTTTGCAACAAACGTTAAGTTTATTGAAAGACAGAGCGAATACAGGTTCAAAAGAGACCCGGCAACATTACGAGTTACTGATTCATAAAGTAGAACAAGCTTTAGGCAGATAATCATCGAATAGATTCAGCAGAGTTTGATTTTTCGGATGAATGCGAAAAATAAAGTGAATAAAATAAGTAGAAATTATGAGAAAAGTTATATATGTCATATCTCTTTTTGCTCTTCTTTTTGCGTTTTCAATGGAAGTCGACGCGAGTAACCGTAAAAAGAAAAAAGAGAAGAAAAATAAAGAGCAGGTAGAGGAATTGACTCCATACCAGAAATTATTTAAAGATAAGAAAGTAACTACCGTGAAAGGATTGATGACCGTACACCAGGTTGATAAAAAGGTGTACGTGGAATTTCCTCTTCGCTTGTTGGAGAAAGATATGTTATTGGCTTCCACTATAGACAAGATTACCGATAACGGCGAAGGTTCCGTGGGAGAATTTGTCGGAGGAGGTTTTACCCTGCGTTTTATCCGTCGGGATTCCGTTATTCAGGCACGGATGGCTGTTGAAACGGATTTTTTACCGGTAGCTCCTTCCAATAGCAGTAAAGATCCGGCTATAGAGAAAGCCTTGGAGCAATCCTCCTTACCGGGAGTCTTTGGTACGTATAAAATTGAGGCCTGGACTCCGGATAGTTCGGCCGTGGTTATCGAATTGACCCCTTTGTTTACGAAACATTCCATTTATACCAATCCGTTTCCTCCCTATGCACCGAATGCGATGTTCGGTTTTATCGGGCGGAGACATAAGTTGCAGGAGAACCGTACGCATTTGAAAGGGATTAAAGCCTATGACAGCAATATTGTGGTAAAATGCGAACAGGGATACGATGTGGATTATTTGGGATTTTTCGGTGGTTATCTGGCACAGGACGTGAAGATTTCGGTAATTAGTAACAAAATATTGATGTTATTGCCGGAAGAACCCATGATGCCTCGCCTTTCGGACTCCCGTATCGGTGTGAATTACGTGATGAGTAATGATTTTACCAGTCCTATGAAGGGATTGGAAAGGGTGTATTATACCAGTCGTTGGCGGATTCAGCCTTCCGATCCGGAGGCTTACAAAAGAGGCGAATTGGTAGAACCTACGAAACCGATTGTATTTTATATGGATACGATTATGCCTCAAGCATGGAAAAAATACATCAAAGCGGGATTGGAAGAGTGGAACGGTGCTTTTGAAAAAATCGGGTTTAAAAACGTGATAGAGGTTCGGGACTTCCCAAAAGACGATCCGGATTTTGATCCGCTTAATATTGAATATTCTGTGATTCGTTATGTTCCCGTCAATTGGTTTATGGCAATGAACCATAGGGTGGTGGATCCCCGTACGGGAGAAATTTTAAGTATGTCTATTTGTATTCCTGATAATTTTATCGGTGGTTTGTACGGAGAACGGGTTCTTTCCACGATGAATGCGGATCCTTCCGTGCGTCGGGCGAAGCTGACCGAAGAGCAGTTGGGGGAGATGATTCGTTTGGAGATGGCTTCTACCATGGGATTTAATCTCGGTTTAATATACAATTGTGCGGCCTCCGCCGTCTATCCTGTCGACTCTTTACGTTCGGCTTCGTTTACGCAAAAGTACGGGTTGAGTCCCTCCGTTATGGATATCGTTCCGAGTAATTATATCGCTCAACCGGAAGATGTCGAGAAGGGGGTAAGGATGACGAATAAAGGTATCGGCGAATACGATGAATATGCTATTAAATGGTTGTATAAACCGATAGAAGGAGCCCGGACCCCTCAAGACGAAAAGGTTACTTTGGACCGTTGGATCAAAGAGTCCAGGAATAATCCGAATTGCCGTTATCGTTTGTTTGAATATTACGGTGCTTTTGATCCTTCCGTGTTCCTTTCCGATTTGGGAGACGACCAGATTAAGGCGTTCGAGTATTTTCTTCAGAATATGAAAGGGGCGCTGGCTCATTTTTACGAGTGGTATAAAGAAGATGACAGAGATATGTCGAAACGGGCAGGTATTTATGAAGGTTTGTGTTCGAATTTAGGTGGAAATCAACTGGTTCAATTATCCAATTTTATAGGTGGAATCCGGATGATCGAGGCCAATGCGGATGAAGATGTGAAGAAATACGAAATGCTTCCGAAAGAAGAACAACGGAAGATGGTTCACTATTTATTAAATTTCTCTAAAGATCTTTCCTGGCTGGAGGACCTGGATCTGATCCGTCAAATGGGACCGGGGCGCGGTTCTATGGTAGATGCTATGCATAGTACCGTTTTTGGTCTTCTCTATTCTAAAATGGGACGTTTGAAACTATGTGAAGCCAAGTTTGCGAATGCGTATACCTCGAATGAACTTTTAAAGGATATTTATCAATTCGTTTGGGAAGGGACTTTAAAGAATCGTACTTTGACAAAAGAGGAGATGAAATTACAAACTTCTTATTTGGCGATGGCATTGAAGAATTCGACTTTGGGCGAATCGGCTGCAACCTTGCAAGCTTCAGGCGATAGGTTATTTACAACAAATCGGTTGGCCTGGAATACCAGTTTGAAAAACGAGATAAGGATGAAAGGAAATAGTCCTATTCATAAAAATAGATTCGAAATGGAAAGTCCGGTCCGTGAAGTAGGGGCTTATTGGCTGCCTTGGTGGATTCGTGTTTCGGATTACCCGACTTCTCATGAATTTTATGCTATGGTTTTGCAGGTACAAGACTTATTGAAAAAGGCGAGCGTAAAAAGTTCGGGAGAGACAAAACAGCATTATGATTACTTACTCTATAAGATTAAGAAATCTTTAGAGAAGAAATAGTTAACGGGTAAAATGTTTAAATAAATGAACAAATGAGAAGCAGAATAATATATTTATTGGTAATTGTTTTGTTACTGCCTTGTATGGCGCATGCTCGGAAGAAAAAGGAGAATCCGAAAGAGGCAGTAACGGAAAGAAAAGACAACCGTTACGAGGAACTATTCAGAGATAAGGCCTGCGAAACGGTGAAAGGCTTGCTTACTTTGCATAAGGTAGACGGCAAGATCTATTTTGAAATTCCCACGAAATTGATGAATCGGGAAATGTTATTGGGATCCACGATTTCGGGAACCACGGATAATATGTTCGGTAGTATAGGAGAACGCCCTTCAGATCCTTTGTTGGTAACCTTTACTCAGAAAGATTCGACTTTGGTCAGCTTGGGTTTGATTCAGACGACTTACATGACTCAGAATGAAACATTGAAGGATCGTATGAACCGGGGAAATATTCCGGCAGTCATTAAAAATTTCGAAATTAAGGCTTATACTCCGGATAGTACGGCAGTTGTTGTCGATATGACGGATTTTTTATTGAGCGATAACGAGACGTTACCCTCTTTTTCTCCCTGGTCTCCGATCTTATCTATGATGTGGGGGAGCCCTCTGAATAAGAATTTTATGCGGGAAGAGTCTCAGGTATTGAAGATAAAAGCTTTCGAGGATAATGTAACGGTTCAATCCCAATTGGCATTCCGTTTATCTGCTGAAACTTCGTATTTCCGTTATTGTTCGGACAAACCGGTCACGCAGATCATGACCCGTAATTTTATTCTTTTGCCGGAGATACCCGCACGTCCCCGTTATGCAGATCCGCGCATAGGCGTATTCTACCAGGGAATGTATGAAATGGGAGATCCGAAAAAAGGGATAGATGTTTTGTATTATGCCACCCGTTGGAGATTGGAGCCTACCGATGAGGAAGCTTACCGGAGGGGCGAGTTGGTGGAACCTAAGAAGCCGATTGTTTTTTACGTGGATAATGCCTTTCCCGATCAGTGGAAAAAATACATCAAAGAAGGTATATGCGAATGGAATGCCGCTTTTGAGAAAATAGGGTTTAAGAATGTAATGCGTGCGGAAGATTTTCCGACAAACGATCCTGATTTTGATCCGGATAACCTGAAATATTCATGTATCCGTTACTCTCCTTCCATTGTTGCGAATGCCATGGGACCCTCCTGGACGGACCCTCGTACGGGAGAGATTTTAAATGCTTCCGTGTACGTGTATCATAATTTGGTGGAGCTGGTTCAGGATTGGCGTTTTTTACAGACTGCCGCCGCAGATCCCTCCGTCAGAAAAATCCGGTTGGATGACAAGGATTTCGGTGACTGTTTGCGTTATGTATTGGCTCACGAGGTCGGACATACGTTGGGTTTGATGCATAATATGTCTGCTTCGGCGGCTATTCCGACGGACTCTTTGCGTTCTCCGTCGTTCACGCGGAAATACGGAACAACCTATTCCATTATGGATTATGCCCGCAATAACTATGTGGCCCAGCCTGGAGATGCCGCTCGTGGCGTGAAAATGACACCCCCTCGTTTGGGATTGTATGATTATTATGTTATCGAGTGGTTGTATAAGCCCCTGCTGGATATAAGGTCTGCCAGAGAAGAGATTCCCGTTCTGGATCAGTTTATTACGGAGAGGTCTGACAATCCTGTTTATCGTTACGGAAAACAACAATTCAGGGAGTATTACGATCCCCGTGCCATGGAAGAAGATTTAGGGGATGATCCCGTGAAGTCCGCCACTTATGGAGTGAAAAACTTAAAATATGTGTTGGAACATATGGATAAATGGGTAAAGGATGAGGATAAGGATTATAAGTTCCGTAAGAATATGTTGAATGAAGCACGTTATCAGTTTGCCCGTTATTTGAACCATGTGATGTGTAATTTGGGTGGTCTTTATTTGAACGAAAGATATGAAAACGATAAGGTCCCGGCTTACGGTGTGGTATCCCGGGAAAGACAAAAGAATGCCTTGCGTTTTGTATTGGAGCAGACCCGGGATCTTTCCTGGTTGGATGATAGGAAGGGATTGCCTTTGGGACGGGAAGTTGCGGAAGAGTTTCAAAAAGACATACTTCGCGGTCTTCTTATGATTATCCATAAGGTTGCGATGACACAAACCTTTTCCGACGAAAAGAAACCTTTCAGTAGAGAAGAGTATTTGAACGATCTGTATGATTTTGTAATGACTCCGACCTTGCAAGGGAAGAAACTCACGAAGGGTGAACAGAGTCTGCAAAAAGGTTTGTTAGCGGCATTGCTGGAGGCATCCGGTGCGCAGAAAAAAGACATGGGGATGAAACCTTTCGAGTGGAATCTGAAAACGCCGTTTGTACGGGTGCCGGAAAGCGTGAGAGCTTTGAGCCGGGAGAAATACGGGGAGATCGGTGAGGATGTGATGGGACGTTTCACGAACAGAAGAACATGGGGTGAACAACGGAATATGCAGCACCCGGCAGAGGTTTCCGGATTTGGAGATCCTTTCTTCCTCTTTAAAACTTTTCCGATGGAACCGGATAATTACTCTTTGTTACGGAAAATGTATTCCGCTTTTAAGGGTAAACAAAACGTAGGGACTCCTGAGATGCAACAATACTATAAATTAATGGTTCGTCAGATGGATAATATTTTCAATGATTGAGATATAAAATAGAAAATTATGAAAAAGATCATATACATATTGTTTCTTTTTACTCTTGTGTTTGGCGTGTGTGATGCCTCTGCCGGGGAACGAAGGAAGAAGAAAGAAGATAAAAAGAAGAAAGAGTTGACTGCCTATCAGAAATTGTTCGATGGTAAGCAGGTTCAAACGGCTCGCGGTTTAATGACCCTTCATAAGGTCGGCGATAAGGTTTACGTGGAATTTCCGGTGCGCCTGTTGAATAAGGAGATGTTGTTTACCTCTTCCGTGGAAAGAATCAGCGATTGCGGAGAGAGTGCCGTGGGAGAATTTTCCGGTCCCGGAGTACCTTTGAAATTTACCCGTATGGATTCTGTCCTTCAGGCCAGGATACTGCTTATGAATCCTTTAAGAAACATGACGGACGATTTAGGTGTCAACGAAGCCTTTAATCGTTCGGCCATGCCCGGAGTATACGGGAGTTACAAGATCGAAGCGTGGACTCCGGATAGCAGTGCCGTAGTGGTGGATATGACCTCATTGTTTATGTCTCACAGTATTTATACGACACCCTTTACCGACTATGCCGGAAATTCATTTTTTGGTCTTGCCGTACGGGATCATAAATTTCAGGAAGATCGTAATTTTTTGAAAGGGGTAAAGGCTTATCCGACAAATGTCGCGGTGACTTGCGAGATGGGATACGATGTGGATATTTACTTCTTCGGTATGTTCCTTATAGAAAAAGATATGAAGGTATCTATCGAGGCCAATCGGATATTGATGCTTTTACCGGAAGAGAAGATGTTGCCTCGTCTGGCGGATTACCGCGTAAATGTGGAATATAACCGGGAAAGCGGTTTCGAATCTCCCCTGAAGGGTGTGAAATCGGTATATTTCACGAATCGCTGGCGTTTGGAACCTTCCGATCCGGAAGCTTACCGGGAAGGAAAAACGGTGGAACCTAAAAAACCCATTGTTTTTTATATCGATACGTTAATACCGGAGTCGATAAAGCCCTACGTGATAGCCGGTGTTAAGGAGTGGAATGCTGCATTCGAGAAAATCGGTTTTAAAAATGCGATTCAAGTGAAAGATTGTCCGAAGGGTGATCCTGATTTCGATATGGCAGACGTGAGTCATTCTACCATTTTGTATGCTCCGATTAAGATGTATGATGTAAAATCTCAGAGGTATTGCGATCCGCGTACGGGAGAGATTATATCGGCTTCTATTCTTATCCCGGTGGGATATGATCCTACTTATGAATTGAAAATGAATACGATGGCTGTCAACCCTCAAATCCGTAACAATCATATTCCGGTGGAGGTTTATGGAGATGTGATTAAATCGGATGTGGCTAGAGAGATGGGTGTCTGTTTAGGATTTACTGATAATTTCATGGCCTCTTCTGTCTATCCGGTAGACTCTTTGCGTTCCGCAACATTTACCCGGGCCCACGGATTGACGCCTTCCGTTATGGATCTCGTGGCTTGTAACTATATCGCACAACCCGGAGATATGGAAAAAGGCGTCCGTATGTTTTCCAAGGGGATTGGCGAGTTTGATTATTTTACCGTTAAATGGTTGTACCAACCAATAGAAGGGACAGTGAAACCGCAGGATGAAACAGAGGTTTTAAACCGGTGGATTATCGAAGCTAAAAAAGAACTCAATTATAGGTATAGTCCCATGATATGGAGTTTCTACCGTTTGTTGGGAGATCCTCGCCGGAACAGGGGCGATTTGGGAGACGATCCGATGAAATCTCTCGAATACAAGATCAACAATATTAAATATGCCATGAAACATTTCAGAGAGTGGTTCAAAGATGATGATAAGGATTTGCGTGTAAGGACTTCCCTTCATTCCTCTTTTTCCAATCTGTTATCGAATGAAATGAATAACTTATTGGGATACGTGGGTGGAATCTACCTGAATGAGGTTACTGCGGACGAGGATATGCCGACTTTTACTGTTGTACCCAAGGAGCGTCAACAAGAGATCGTACGGTATGTTTTGGATATGTCTAAAACGTTCGGATGGATGGATGATAAAGAGTATACAAAAGAGACCGGATTGGGGTACGCGAGAGTTCCTTCTCGGGAGATGCAGTTAGCCGTTATCGGTAGCTTACTCGGTAAGGTCGGCGATCTGAAATTATGTGCTGAAAAATCGGGCGATGCTTATACTCCGGATGAATTTTTGGATGACCTGTATGCCTATATTTGGGAGGGAACGTTGAAAAAACGTGCGTTGACGGAGGATGAACGATTTTTACAGAGGAGTTTTGTTGGTATGGTTATGGCTTCTTCCGCTGTTGCTGAATCTCCGGCTTCTTTTGAAAAGGAACAACAGAGATTCCCTTTTGTGGCCGGGAAGAACTTGGTTTACTGGAAACCGGATACGCGAGAATTCAATCGAATGGAGCAAAAGTGGAGGAACGATTATTTGCCGTCGCAACGTAGCGGTTATCAAGGTTATGTCGCAACAGCGAAAGGATACAATGCGGCTCCGGAATATTATTCCATGTTGGTAAGGATCCAAAAATTATTGCAAGGGGCTGTTCTTTCCAGTAGCGGCGATACGAAAGCCCATTACGAGTACTTGTTGTATCGGATTCGTAAAGCCATGTCTAAGAAATAAACAATAAGTAATAAAGTTAAAAAAGATATATCATGAAAAACAACACGATTATTATACTGTTAGTTGTTTTGTTGATGCCATTCCTTGCAGAGGCTCAGAAAAAGAAAGGGAAGAAGGGGAAAGGGGAAGTAGAGCAAGAGGTAAAAGCACCTAAGAAGGAATCGGCTTATGACAAACTTTTTAAAGATAAAGCTCACGAGAGTGCGAAAGGGTTGATGACGGTTCATAAAATAGACGGTAAAGTTTATTTTGAGGTACCTTTGAATTTGTTGGGTAAAGAGATGCTGATCGGATCTGCGATTGCCGAGAATTCGAGTAGTTTGTTCGGGGCGGTGGGAGAAAAACCGCATGAACCTCTTCACGTTGTGTTTACTCGTACGGATTCTTTATTGAACTTACGTGAGGCAAACTCCTTGCATACGACGGATAACGAACGGATGCGTCAAAACGTGGAGTTGAGTGCTATCCAGGCTGTTATTAAGAATTTTGAAATAAAAGCCTATTCTCCGGATAGTACGGCCGTGGTCATCGATATGACGGATTTTTTGACTAACGAAAATGAGAAGTTGGATCCTTTTTCTCCATGGATGCCGATTTTAATGGAGTATTGGAGAGATGCCAGATTGGAAAAAGAGTTTCAGCAGGCACATACCCAGATCGGAAAAATCAGTGCGTTTGAAAATAACGTGAACGTGCAGACCTCTTTTACTTATACCGTGAGTATTAATGCCGATAACTGGTACTGGCTTTATAAAATGCCCTACACGGCAACCATGAGCCGGACATTCCTTTTGTTGCCGGAAAAGCCGATGCGTTCCCGGATAGCCGATCCCCGGATTGGAATATTCTTCGGAGGTAAGTATTTGTATAGTGATAAGGAGAGAGGAGTAGAGGTGGTTTATGATGCCAATCGTTGGCGTTTGGAACCGAAAGATGTGGAGGCTTATAAACGGGGTGAGCTGGTTGAACCGATAAAACCCATTGTTTTCTATGTGGACGATAATTTCCCTGCGGCGTGGAAGGAATATGTAAAGGCTGGTGTCGAGGAGTGGCAGGCGGCTTTCGAAAAGATCGGTTTTAAAAATGCGATTATTGCCAAGGATTTTCCTAAAGACGATCCCGATTTCGATCCGGAGAATCTGAATTACTCTTGTGTACGTTATTCTCCTTCCTCTGTTGCCAACGCCATGGGGCCTTCTTGGACAGATCCGAGAAGCGGAGAGATCCTGCAAGCTAACGTATCGGTGTATCATAACCTCATCCAATTGGTACAGGATTGGCGTTTCTTGCAGACGTCTCCGGCGGATCCTTCTGTTCGTAAGATACAATTGGATGACGCTACAGTTGGAGATTGTATTCGTTACGTGATTGCTCATGAGATAGGCCATTGTTTAGGATTAATGCATAACATGGCAGCTTCGGCGGCTATCCCGACGGATTCTTTGCGTTCCCCGTCATTCACGCGGAAGTACGGCACGACTTATTCTATTATGGATTATGCCCGTAACAATTACGTGGCTCAACCGGGAGATGCTGCTCGTGGTGTGAAGATGACACCCCCTAATTTGGGATTATATGATTATTATGCCATCAAATGGTTGTATACGTTTCTTCCGGATGCCCAAACGGCTAAGGATGAGCTTCCGACATTGGAACGTTGGATTTCCGATAAATCGGGAGACCCGATTTATCGTTATGGAAAACAACAAATTTGGGCACACTATGATCCGAGTTCGTTCGAGGAGGATTTGGGAGACGACGCAATCAAATCAGCGACTTACGGTGTGAAAAATCTTAAATATGTACTGGCTCATTTAAACGAGTGGACGGCCGGGGAAGATTTGGATTACTCTTTCCGTGAAAGGATGTATAACGAGATCGTATACCAGTATGTACGTTACCTGAATCATGTGGCAGCCAATATCGGAGGAATTTATTTGAATGAAAGTTATCAGGGAGATAAACGTCCGAATTACGCTTTTGTTCCGCGCGAGAAACAAAAACGGGCATTGAGATTTTTGTTAAATCAGATAAAGGATGCCGGATGGTTGGAGAATCCTGATTTTCAAAAAGAGATGCCTTTGATGGGAAATATTTCCAGGGAGTTGGAAGATAAAATTATGAGCGGGATTTTAGGACGATTGGGGGCTGTCTCTTATTGTGCGGAGAAGGCACCTGCCAATCAGGTATACACGTCTTCAGACTATTTAAACGATTTGTATGATTTTATTTTTACGCCTACCAAACAAGGAAAAACCTTGTCTAACGTCGAAAAGAAAATGCAATTGGCTCTTTTGAGTCAGGTGATCGGGGGTGCCAACGTGGAAAAAGATGCCAAGGGAGGAAAAGGCCGGGTACGTATGATCGTGGAAGTTCCCGAGAGCGTTAGGGCCAAAAGTCTGAAATATTACGGGCAGGTGATGGGAAATAGGGGGCTGGCGGATAAGCAGGGATTCAGCTATTACGTGGATATTCAGATGGGTAACGCAGATGTGGCTCCTTACTATTACGATTTAATGAAAAAGACGTTGAATCTGTTGAAAAACCAGGCGATGACCGGTTCTTCAGACACTCGGCTTCATTATAAATTACTGATCCATAAATTGGAACAGGCTCTAAATTAATGTTTCTTCTCCGGTTTCTCTTTGTCGTCATTCTGTTCTCCATGAATGACGACAAAGGAAACCCGATGAAAGGATGTTCAATAACTAAAATTTAATAATTGTATGGAAGAATCGATCGTAAAAGTTGAAAATCTATCCCATCGCTACACGGTTCAGTGGGCTATCCGGGATATTAATTTTGAAATCAACACTAATGGTATATATGGTCTTCTCGGATCCAACGGGGCCGGGAAGTCGACCACGATGAATATCATGTGTGGCGTTTTAAAACAGACGGAGGGAGATGTTTATATAAAGGGGGTCAGTATGCGAGAAAATCCCGTAGAGGCTAAGAAACATTTGGGTTTTTTACCGCAAAAACCGCCTTTGCATATGGATATGACGGTAGAGGAGTACTTAACCCATTGTGCCAATATGCGTTTAATGCCATCTAAGGAAGTGAAAAACGCTGTAAAAGATGCTATGGGACGTTGCGGTATTTCTCATTTTAATAAGCGTTTGGTACGTAACCTTTCCGGGGGATACCAACAACGATTGGGAATAGCGCAGGCTATCATTCATAATCCGGAATTTGTAGTGTTGGACGAACCGACGAACGGGTTGGATCCGAACCAGATCGTGGAAGTGCGTCATTTGATCAAAGAGATTGCAGAGGAACGTACTGTCATCCTTTCGACACATATCTTGCCGGAGGTTCAGGCCACCTGTGATTATATCCGTATGATTGAGGAGGGTAGATTGGTTTTTGCCGGGACGGTAGACGAGTTCGATAATTATATCATACCGAATACCATATTTGTTTCGTTGATCGCTCCGCCTGCCGTGGATGAATTGGCTAAGGTTCCGGGAGTAGTTAACGTGGAGGAGTTGGGAGGAACGAAATTCAGGTTACAATTTTCCGATAACCAGGATGTTATCGAACGTGTGGTAGAGACAAGTGTGGCCAGAGGATGGAGGTTGAATGATATACATCTGGAAAAGAGCTCATTAGATGCCGTATTTGCCGAATTATCCAAAAAGTAAGAGACGATGAAGACCATATATAAATTGGCGTTGGCGGAATTACAAACGTTATTCTACTCACCGGTAGCCTGGTTGATTCTGATTATTTTTACTTTTCAGGCGGGAATGGTCTATACCAATCTTTTCGGAGGCTTGGTACGTGCCCAATCATTAGGTTATCCTGTGTACAATGTTACTGCGGAAACTTATTTTCCATTTTTCAGAGCCATGCAACAATATCTCTATTTTTACATTCCTTTGTTGACCATGGGGATCATGAGTAGAGAGTTGGGGAGCGGTTCGATTAAATTATTGTATTCTTCACCGGTTACCAATACTCAGATCATATTGGGAAAATATCTTTCCCTTATGCTTTACTGTTTCGTGTTGATAGGTGTTTTGATCGTATTTGTCTTTTTTGGCGTATGTACGATTAAAATGGTGGATATTCCATATATGCTCAGCGGTCTTTTAGGACTCTATCTGTTGTTGTGCGCTTACGCGGCTATCGGGCTTTTTATGTCCAGTATAACTTCGTATCAAGTGGTTGCCGCTATGGGAACTTTGGCGGTTCTTGCCGTATTGAGCTATGTAAAAGGAATGTGGCAAGGCATAGAGTTTGTAAAAGATATTACTTTTTGGTTATCCATAGACGGACGGGCGGATGAATTTATCGGCGGGTTGATATGTAGTGAGGATTTTCTCTATTTTGTCATTGTGATCGCAATGTTTCTAATGTTGTGTATCCTGCGTTTGCAAGCCAGGAGACAAAGGATATCTTGGATCGTTCGTTGGGGGAAATACCTGGGTGTTGTCGGTATTGCCATGTTGTTGGGATACCTCTCTTCCCGTCCCGTGTTTATGAGTTATTACGATGCTTCCCGGACAAAATTCAATACACTGACGCCCAATAGTCAGGAAATTGTCAAGAAATTGGACGGGGGATTGACGATTACTACTTTTACCAATATTTTGGATAATGATTTTTACAGTACTTTACCCGAAAATGTTAATTGGGATAAGGAGGTTTTCAAACAATACGTGCGTTTTAAGCCGGAGATAAAGATGAAGTATGTTTATTTCTATGCCGATGCTCAAAACAAAGAGTTGGATAAGATGTACCCGAATATGACGGATAAGGAGAGAGCCCGGAAAATGATAGAGTGTTGGGGTATCGATTCCACGATCGTACTTCCTCCGGAAGAGATAAAGAAAATTATCGACTTGGAAGCGGAAAAAAACCACTCTGTTCGTTTGGTGGAACGGGAGAACGGACAACGGATCTTCTTGCGTTTTTACGAGGGATTTGATCGGAACCCGCGTGAAGGGGAGATTTCGGCGGCCTTCAAACGTCTGATCATGAAATTGCCCATTGTCGGTTTTTTGCAAGGACACGGGGAACGTGATCCGAAAAAGGAGGGAGATAGGGATTATAATCGTTTTTCTCAGGATAAGTGGTTCCGTTATGCTTTGATCAATCAAGGTTTTGATGTTGCGGAGGTAACTTTGGATAAAGATATTGCTCCGGATATAGAGATACTGGTGATAGCCGAGATGAAATCAGCGCTGACTCCGGAGGAGAGAATGAGATTGGATGCTTATATCGAAAGGGGAGGAAATTTATTGATTTTAGGGGAGCCGAGACGTAGGGATATTATGAATCAGATTGTGGAACCTCTGGGAGTAAAATTTTTACCTGGGGTTTTGGTGAAGCCTACGGAGAATTTTCAGGCGGATTTGATCATTACGACTCCGACAAAAGAGGCGGGTGAACTCTCTTATCCTTTCCAGACGATCATCGATTATGAAGGGTGTGTAACGTTTCCGGGAAGTTCGGCCTTGGCTTACGCGGCGGATAAGGGATATAGCGTGACTCCTCTTTTCATGAGCGATACGGCGGGGAGCTGGAATGAATTGCAGACGACCGATTTTATCGATGACGTCGCTACCTTGAATCTTTTGGAAGGAGAGAAAGAGGAGAGCTTGCCGATAGCCTTGGCTTTGTCTCGGAAAGTGGGAGAAAAGGAGCAAAGAATTATCATTTTCGGTGATGCCGATTGTATCAGTAACGGCGAGTTGGGTATGCAACGGAAAGATGTTTGGGCGATGAATTTCAATATCCTTACGGGTTCTTTCTTCTGGTTATCGCATGAGGAAGTTCCTATTGATATGCGACGCCCGACTCCTCCCGATAATGCCGTTTATGTCGGTGAAATCGGGATGTCAGTTGCGAAAATCGGATTTTTGGGAGTTTTTCCTGCCATTTTAATATTCTTCGCTCTGTTTATTTGGATACGTAGACGGGGAAGATGATACCGTAGGTGTTTTTGTATAAAAGTTTCCGGGAAAGTGCGTGATCCCGGAACTTATTAGAGCTTCGGTTGTTGTGAGATATAAAATAAAATTATTAATTAAAACAAAGTTGATGAAGACAATCTATAAATTAGCGATAGCAGAATTGCAGACCCTCTTCTATTCGCCTGTGGCTTGGTTGATTCTGATTATATACACGTTTCAGGCAAGCATGATGTTTACTGAGAGTATATCCGGTATGGTACAAAGTGTCTCTCTGGGGTATCCTTTGAGATCTGTAACAGGAAGAGCTTTCGGGTATATGTTATGGCAAATGACGGAGTACCTTTATCTTTATATTCCGTTGTTAACCATGGGATTGATGAGTCGTGAATTGGGGAGCGGCTCTATTAAATTGTTGTATTCTTCGCCCGTGACCAACGCTCAAATTATTTTGGGAAAATTTCTTTCCATGATGATTTACGCCTTGGTTTTAATCGGTGTTTTATTCTTGTTCTTCCTTTATGGTGTGTTTACCATTAAGGATATGGAGATCGGAACCCTTTTGACCCAGTTCCTGGGAATTTATCTGTTAATCTGTGCTTATGCGGCTATCGGACTCTTTATGTCCAGTATAACTTCCTATCAGGTCGTTGCGGCAATGGGAACCTTGGCTATATTGGCTGTTTTGAACATGGTGGGAAATTTATGGCAGGATATTGATTTTGTAAGGGATATTACCTATTGGTTGTCCATGAGAGGACGCGTCGGTACTTTCCTGAGGGGAATGATATGCAGTGAAGATTTTCTCTATTTCGTCATTGTAATAGCCATGTTCTTAATGCTCTGTATTTTGCGTTTGCAAGCACGGAGACAAAAGATTTCTTTCTGCGTTCGTTGGGGCAAATATGTAGGAGTGGTTTGTATCGCTATGTTACTGGGGTATTTTTCTTCTCGTCCGGTATTGATGGGGTATTATGATGCTACCTCCACCAAAAGTAATACCTTGACTCCCAATAGTCAGGATATCGTGAAGCGTTTGAATGGCGGTTTGACGATCACGACTTACGTCAATCTGTTGGATGAGGATTACCGTTTCGGTCTGCCTCGAATGATGAATATGAACCGGGGACATTTTGAAGACTACGTGCGTTTTAAACCGGAGATCAAAATCAAATACGTCTATTATTACGATAAAGCGGAAAACAAACATCTGGACGAGCGTTATCCGAATTTGAGCGATAAGGAACGGGCAAAGAAATTATGTGAGATCTGGGATTTGGATTCCAATATGTTTTTACCGCCGGAAAAGATTCGGGAAATGGTGGATTTGCAACCGGAAGGGAATCGGTTCGTGCGTTTGATAGAGCGTGAAAGCGGAGAAAAGACGTTTTTGCGTGTTTATGACGATATGCGGAAATTCCCGGGAGAGAGTGAAATTACGGCGGCGTTGAAGCGACTGGTAATGGACCTTCCGACAGTCGGCTTTTTGACAGGACACGGGGAGAGGGATATCAATAAGGAGGGAGACCGGGACTATAAACGTTTTGCCCAAGATAAAAAATTCCGTTATGCTTTGATCAATCAAGGTTTTGATGCCAAAGAGGTTACGTTGGATCAGGATATTCCGGACGATGTACGTATTTTGGTTATAGCCGAAATGAAACAGGCGCTTACTCCGGAAGAAAAGGCCAGGTTGGATGCGTACGTCGCGAGAGGAGGAGATTTGTTGATCATCTCCGAACCCAAACGTCGGGAGTTTATGAATCCGATAGTTGAACCGTTTGGCGTTCAGATTTTACCGGGAGTATTGGTGAAAAAAAGCGAGAATTTCCAGCCCGATTTGATTATGGTAACTCCGACACAGGCAGCTTGTGAGCTATGTTATCATTTCGACGGGATTCGGAGATGGGAAGGGTGTGTGACCATGCCCAGTAGTAGTGCTTTGGCGTACACGGAAGATAAAGGATACACGGTTACGCCTCTTTTCATGAGCGATACCGTGGGAAGCTGGAATGAGTTGCAGACCACCGATTTTGTCGATGATATTCCTACGATAGATGAAAAAACGGGAGAGACGGAACAAGCTTATCCTACGGCTCTTGCTCTTTCAAGAAAAATAGGAGACAAAGAGCAGCGTATTATCATTCTGGGGGATGCCGATTGTATCAGTAACGGAGAGGTTAGTATGAGCAGGAAAGACGTGAGAGCCATGAATTACTCTGTCATCATCGGTTCTTTCTATTGGTTGTCTCATGAAGAGGTGCCGATCGACATTCGCCGTCCGAGCACGACGGATACCGAATTGTACGTGAGTGAGGCTGGTGCTATTGCCACGAAGATCGGTTTTATGGGTGTGTTGACCGCCTTCCTGATCTTTATGGCCCTCTTTATCTGGATCCGTAGGAGGGGAAGATAAAAGTTAAATCGTGCCGAAAATAATTTCGGTTTTGAAGAAATGATGAAAAGTGGAATAGAACCGGAGTTCATTTTTGGCACGTTTTGTTTTATAGATAATTTAGTGTTGGATAGGATGATTTGTTGTTTTCAAATCATCCTATTTTTTAGTTACATCCATTTATCCCAATCCTTCCATACCGGTTCGTAGCCTTGTGCTTTGATGGCTTCCACCATCTCCTGAGGCGTACGGTTGTCGTTGATGGCAAATTGTTCCAACTCCTTATGGGGGACGACATACCCTCCCGGTTCGGTACTCGATCCGGCACTCATGGAGGTCGCACCGAGGTGCATGACATGGTCTCTGAATGCTCTGCTTTCTCGGGTAGATATGGATATTTCCGCTTCTTGATCCAACAGGCGATAGGCACATATTAATTGGACCATCTCCCTGTCATTGATCGGATCATTGGGTGTAAAAGCTCCTGCATGTGGGCGCAGGCGGGGAAGAGAGATGGAATACTTGGTTCGCCAATAGGTTTTTTCCAAGTATTTCAAGTGTAATGCCGTGAAAAACGAATCGGTTCGCCAGTCTTCCAATCCGAGTAAAGCTCCTATTCCCATTTTTTGAACTCCGGCTCTACATACCCGATCGGGAGTTTCCAGACGATACCGATAATTGGCTTTTCGACCCTTAGGATGATACAGAGGGTATTGTTTCTCGTTGTAAGTTTCTTGGTATACGCATACGAAACTGAGTCCGGCTTCGGCTAAACGGGCGTATTCAGCTTCTTCTAAAGGTTGTACTTCCAAGGCTATCTGTGAAAACTTATCCCGAATGGAACGGATTACTTGTTCGTAATAATCCGCGTCGGTTTTGGCGGGAGCTTCTCCCGATACGAGTAAGATATGTTTAAATCCCCATCGGGTGATTACTTGAGTTTCTGCTTCCACCTCTTCTAATGTTAACATCTTACGATGAAGTTCGTTATCGTGATTGAATCCGCAATAAACACAGAAATTGGTACAGTAGTTGGAAACATAAAGGGGAATATAGAGTTGGATCGTATTTCCGAAACGGGCCAATGTCATTCGATTGGCTTCCTGTGCCATATCTTCCAGTAACGGAGCGGCTGCAGGAGAGATGAGAGCCATAAAATCGTCCAAGGTTCGGTGCGGGTTGTTGATGGCGTCAATGGCATCGTTTTTCGACTTGTCCATGATGTTTTTTTTCACATCTTCCCAGTCGTAGGTTTGTAGGGTATCATAAAAAGACATAATTGATGCTGTAATTTAGTGATTCTGGCAAACGTTTATAGATTCAGGAATTCGGTCAGCGGGGAACTGGCTTGTGCGTGTCGGTATTGTTTGGCTAACTTGGCTTCGAATGCCATCCGACCGGCTTCCACCGCTAATTTAAAAGCCCGACCCATCCCTACCGGGTCGGGAGAGACGGCAATCGCCGTATTTACCAATACGGCCGCTGCACCCATCTCCATGGCTGCCGCCGCGTGGGAAGGAGCTCCGATTCCGGCATCCACGATCACCGGAATATTACTTTGTTCGATGATAATCTCCAACAGGTCTTTCGTGACTAATCCTTTGTTCGTTCCGATAGGAGCGCCCAAAGGCATAACAGTGGCTGCTCCGGCCTCCTCTAAGTGTTTGCAGAGTACAGGATCGGCTTGAATGTAAGGAAGAACGACAAAGCCTAATTTTGCCAGTTCTTCGGTTGCTTTTAAGGTTTCGATGGGGTCCGGTAACAGGTATTTGGGATCCGGATGGATCTCTAATTTCAACCAGTTCGTTCCCAAAGCCTCCCGGGCAAGTTGGGCGGCGAAAACAGCTTCTTTGGCCGTTCGAACCCCTGATGTGTTCGGTAAAAGTGTGATATGGGGAGCTTTTAAATGAATTAAGATATCGTCCTCTTTTTCTGACATATCCACTCTTTTAAGAGCAACCGTTACCAATTGGGACTCGGATGCTTTAATGGCCTCTTCCATTAAAGCATTGGACGAGAATTTACCGGTGCCGGTAAATAATCGTGAAGTAAACACTTTATCAGCTATTTTAAGTGGTTCCATGCTGCTAAATTTTATTGATTATAAGATTTATGATTTCTTCTGTTTTACTTGTTAGATTCTCACTGTTTTTGATGAGAGAGGAGAGAGCTATTCCGGATATACCCGTGGAAAATAAAGGAGAAATATCTTTTTCTTTGATTCCTCCGATAGCGTATACCGGAATGTTTATTCCTGTTTTTCGACAAGATTCCATGATGTTTCGATACCCCTCCAATCCCAGAACAGGACTTAATTTTTTCTTGGTTGTAGTATAGGTAAACGGCCCTAAACCGATGTAATCAATCCGTTGAACGGAGCGGGTCATTATATCTTTGAACGTGTTGCACGTGGCACCGATTATTTTATCGTTTCCCAGTAACTTGCGGGCCTCGAGTGGGTTCATATCTTCCTTTCCCAGATGTACCCCGTCCGCATCTAATTCCAAAGCTATATCGACCCGGTCGTTGATAATGAAAAGGGCGTTGTATTTCT
This sequence comes from Sanguibacteroides justesenii, assembly GCF_003204205.1. Classification (NCBI taxonomy): domain Bacteria; kingdom Pseudomonadati; phylum Bacteroidota; class Bacteroidia; order Bacteroidales; family Porphyromonadaceae; genus Sanguibacteroides; species Sanguibacteroides justesenii. Next base: position 104,188 of record NZ_QJPL01000004.1, on the reverse strand, counting down.
GGCAAATGGCCTTTACTTCTGCCCCGGTTTTTAGGCATTCGGATCGATCGGTTTCTTTCATCCGCAATTGTATCCAGCGTATTCCTCCTTTACATGCGGCTTCGACCTGCTCCGGGATACTCATCCCCTCTTTGAAGTCGGTGATGTATTGTAACGGAAGTCGGTGTAGGTCGGTTTTAAACAGGGGGGAATACCGTGAAGGGTGTACTCCTAAACGGGTATCGTTGGATTGAATGAAATCGGAGACATATAGTTGTCCTTCCCGGCAGGCTACCGGTAAGGAGTAGCCTTGTGCCAATCGGGAAGCGATAACGGCCGAAAGAACACATCCCGTACCGTGCTTATCGTGTTTGTTACGGGAAACGGAACCCGAGTATTCATGCGTCGCCGTTATCAACCGATCGGTAGGGTATTCTTCCCGGTTATGACCGCCTTTCCATAAGATGTTTGTCCGTAAGGAGTGACAAACAGTTTGCAATCGGGTGATATTCTCGTTATAGTTTTCAGCCGGAAGAGAGAATAATTTACTTAATTCTTCCGCGTTGGGGGTAATTAAGTAAATTTTTCGCAAAATACTCATCAATTTTTTGCGGTCGTCATGCCGGTGAAATTCGAATCCGGCGCTGGCTTTTAGAATGGGATCCCAAATTATTTTTGTCCGGGGAAGTTTTTGCTTCAAGTAAGCGACGATCTGATCCAAAAGAGTAAAATCTTTAATCAGTCCGATTTTGATAACCCGGGGTGAGAATTCTTGCAGAATGATATCGCATTGTCGGGTAATCTCCTCGAATGTCAACCATCGGGTTTCAAGGTATTCGTTTTGATTCTGAAATGTTATAGCTGTACAGATTCCCAGTCCGTATACCCCGCAATTTTCAAACGTTTTGATATCGGAACTGATTCCGGCTCCGGAACTGGGATCGAATCCTGCTATACTTAGTACCGGAGTGGGGAATAATTTCAGGAAGCGAGAAATGGCTTCTTCGGATTTATTCCATATATAGCCCAATAGGGCTACGCCTGCGAAACCCATTTTGCGGCAGGATGAAACGCGATCCGCATCGACTCCTCCTAAAGCTATGATCTGTTTGTCCGTGGAGTTTAGGAAGCTTTTTAAAGTATCCGGATCAAACTTTGACCGATAACCGTATTTCGAAATACTGTCGAATATGGGACTTAAGAAGAGGTAGTCGGTGTGAAACGGTATGCGGTCTATTTCTTCCACGGTATGGCAGGAAACACTAACGTGATGATACGCGTTTTTCTCTTTCCATTGAGCGACTTGTTCGTATTTTAAGTGAACACCTTTTAGCCCGTATGTTTTTACCAGGCCGAAATGGTCATGAATGACGATTCTGTTCCGAAACGCGGGAATAATTTTTTGGATGAAATTTTCGTAATCCTTGCGGCTTCCTCCCGGTTTTCTCAGGTGTAACAGATGTAATCCGTTTTCAAAGAGTCTGTTTATTATCGATTCTTCGTGGGGAATAAATTCGGGAGGAGTTATAACAATAATCATAGAGTTTTCCTTAGGGAAGGAGAGATATCAATCATGTGTATCTCTCCTTCGTTCATGTTATTGATTTATTTTCTTTCTTAATTTTTCGCTTGCCCTCATGGAACAAAAATGTTCTCCGCACATGGAGCAGAAATGAGCCTCTTTATGACCTTCGGCCGGTAATGTTTCGTCGTGAAAACGTAAAGCTTTCTCCGAATCTAAGGCTAAATGAAACTGGTCTTTCCAACGGAATTCGAAACGAGCCTTGCTCATGGCATAATCCCGCCAGTAAGCGGCGGGATGTCCTTTGGCTAAGTCAGCCGCATGAGCGGCTAATTTGAACGTGATAACACCTTCCTTGACATCGTCCCGATTGGGTAAACCGAGGTGTTCTTTTTGTGTCACGTAACAGAGCATGGAAGTTCCGTACCAGCCGATCATGGCTCCGCCGATAGCGGACGTAATATGATCGTATCCCGGGGCAATATCCGTCACGAGGGGACCAAGAGTGTAAAAAGGAGCTTCGTTGCAATAGTCCAGCTCTAATTCCATGTTTTCTCGAATTTTTTGCATAGGAACGTGTCCCGGGCCTTCGATAAGTACTTGTACGTCGTGCTTCCAGGCAATTTTTGCCAGTTCACCGAGTGTTTTTAATTCGGCAATCTGTGCCTCGTCGTTGGAATCTGCTATACATCCCGGACGGAGTCCGTCTCCGATGGATATACCCACGTCGTATTTAGCCAGAATCTCGCATATATCTTCGAAATGGTCATATAGGAAACTTTCTTGTTTGTGGGTGGTACACCAATGTGCCATAATCGCTCCTCCCCGGGAAACGATTCCCGTAAGACGCTTTAGGGTAAGCGGTACGTGATGCCACCTTAAGCCGGCATGGATTGTAAAGTAATCGACTCCCTGTTCGGCTTGTTCTATCAGGGTATCGCGGTATATTTCCCAATTTAGCTCTTCCACTTTTCCCCGTACTTTTTCCAAAGCTTGATACAAGGGTACGGTCCCCACGGGAACCGGGGAGTTCCGGATGATCCATTCCCTGGTTTCATGAATGTTTTTGCCGGTGGAGAGATCCATGATCGTGTCGGCTCCCCAACGGAAAGCCCATACGGCTTTTTCAACCTCTTCCGAAATGGTCGATGTGATCGGAGAATTTCCAATATTGGCATTGATCTTGACAAGGAAATTGCGACCGATGATCATCGGTTCGCTCTCCGGGTGATTGATGTTGGCCGGGATGACGGCTCTGCCTGCCGCTACTTCCTGCCGAACAAATTCCGGCGTGATGTATGCCGGAACGTGAGCCCCTAAAGGTTCTCCTTTCTCTCTTTTATAGTTTTCCCGGATTTGGTCTACCTGTTGATTTTCCCGGATGGCAATAAACTCCATTTCCGGAGTGATGATTCCTTTCTTGGCATAATACATTTGCGTTACGCCCTGACCGGGCTTAGCTACTCGCGGATGCGTATTCACGTGTTCGAAACGAAGGTGATCCAGCGAGGGGTCGTTTTGCCTCATTTGTCCGTATTCGGAGCTTAATCCTTCTAATTGTACGGTATCGTTTCTTTCTCTGATCCATCGTTCCCTGATTTTGGGGAGACCTTTATTCAGGTCGACCTTGTAGGCGGGGTCCGTATAGGGTCCGGAGGTATCGTACACGACAACCGGTTCGTTTTCTACTTTTTGGCCATCCAAATCTATGGTCGGGGAGAGATTGATTCTGCGCATGGGTACTTCAATATCGAATATCTCTCCTTTCACGTAAAATTTTTCAGATCCTGGCAGCGGACCGCAGGAAACTTCCATTTCTTTTTCCATAATATGATTTTGATTTGATGATTTTTCTGTTTTGGTCGATCCAAGGATATTCTCAGCCGCCTTGTACGGCTTTGATGATGATGATCTTATTTCCGTCTTGTAGTTTCGTATTTTCCCATTCGGTTTTGGGAATAACGGTAAAGTCAATGGCAACGGCAATATTTTCGAAGGGAATACCGTTGTTGCTCAATACCTCTTTTAAGGTGTTTTCCGGAGAACAATGTGTTGCTTTGTCGTTGATGAAAATTTGCATAACCTCGTTGTTTTTGTTCGGTTGAACGTGAGTTCCGACCGGTTTTTTATTAATCAAAATTCAAAAAGGGAATGCACTCTACCTACGCCGGCATTACCCGGATCAGGTTATAGGGTATGATCTCAGCCCGTTGTATTGATCTGTGTTTACAGATAGAAATGAAATTATCTCATTTCTTAGGCACCCCTTGTTGAAAAATGTCAAGACAAAGCTAAGCATAATTTTATTAAAAAAGCAAGGAAAGGAATATTTAACGAAAGAATTATTCAGAGAGGATACCTCCGGATAATTTTCGTATTTTTGTATATCTGAAAAACGAGAACGATGGAAATAATTTGAATATGAAAAAAGTGATTTACCTGGCTTTGTTTTGGTCTCTGTTGATCGTGTTTGGAGCGGGCGGCTGCCAATCTTCCGGTAAGATTCAAACGCTTAGCGGCGTCGTTTTTGATGCTTCGATGAATAATATTATCGTGATTACGACGAAAGGCGATACGGTCGATATCAGTACGATGGATGCAGATCCTGCCAAAGTTCCCGGCGTACTGATTGATGATTCCGTCAAGATCTCTTACCGGAAAGAACGAATGGGTAACGGGACTGTTTTAAAAGCTCGGCAACTTATCGTGACCGTACATTCGCCTTACTATTACATTCAGGGAACCTGGCTCGAACCGAATCCGATAGATGCTGATGATCAACAGGGGTTTACGTTGAATCAGGACGGGACCGCATCCACTGTCGGTATGGCTACCTTAGAGATAAGGAATTGGGAGCTGAACGATGGAGTGTTGATATTGGGATACAAGAGTGTAGGTAACGGACAGACAATCGAAGGACAAGATACGTTGAATATTGTAAAACTAAATGCAGATTCGTTGGTTTTGTCAAGGGATAACGCAATATGCTGGCGTTTAGCTCGTCGAAAATAAAATGATCAATTTTAACGCTTCTAAACCGGAAATGTCGTTAACTCCTGTTATCTTTGCTACATATCATTAAGTAATAAATCTATGAAACAGCTTTTATTTTTACTTTTGTTTGTGCCGACAATACTTTTCGCACAGGAAAAAACCGATAAAAAATACTTGGCCGGAGCGGTTCCGGTAGTAGATGGTATGGTTACTTTTACCAAAGTAATTGAAGCGCCCGGACTTACTCGAGATCAGATTTATGAGAAATTAAGTCAGTGGGCGGAAAAACGATTCGTAGCCGATAAAGAGTTGGAGAGTCGGGTTTTATATATGGATCCTCAGGGTGGAACTATCGTTTGTCAAGGACAGGAGTATTTGGTATTTGCCGATAAATTGTTAGCGTTAGACCGTGCGGTAATAACTTATCAGGTATCATTGACGAGTTTCTCCGGAAATTGTTACATGAAGATCAGCTCTATTATCTATTCGTATAATACGGGACGTACGAACGGTATGGAGCTGTTGCGGGCCGAGAGTACGATCACGGACGAGCATACCTTGACCAAAAAGAGAGATAAATTAATTCGGGCGACCGGTAAATTTAGAATTCATACGATCGATTTGGTAGATCGTATGTACGACGATATCGTCAAGGTATTGGGAGGTAACGTCGGTGAGACGAAAACAAATGCCAATACTCCGTTGAAGGCGGTTGCCCCGGTCGAGATCGCCAGGGAGATGGCGGCAGACATGACCCACTCGTCCAGTCAATTGGAGGGGTATAAACAGATTGCTCCGGATAAAATTCCCGGAAATATAATCAAAATGCTTTCAGAAGGTTGGTCTTTGATTACAGCCGGCAATGACGAAAAATTCAATATGATGACAGCCAGTTGGGGCGGTTTGGGGTATCTGTATAATAAACCTGTCGCCTTTAGTTTTATATATCCTACTCGTTATACCTATCAACTGATGGAAAAAGGAGACACCTACACGATCTCTTTTTTCACGGAGACTTATAGGGAAGTTTTGGAATATTGTGGGAATCATTCGGGAAAAGATGCCGATAAGGTTAAGGAAAGCGGATTAACACCGATTACAACTCCTTCCGGGAGTAAGGCATTTTCCGAGGCGTGGATGATTATCGAATGCCGTAAGATGATTTCTCAGTCTATAACTCCGGAAGCTATATTCGACGAGCAATTGAAAGAAAAATGGGCGGGTAAGCAACTGCATAAAGTCTATATCGGCGAAATCGTAAACGTATGGGTGAAATAATCAGTTGTCTAAATACTCTTCTTTGAATATATTTACGCAAAGAATAAAGATAGATAAGAGAAGAGGACCGAAGATTACGCCCATAAAGCCGAATAGAGAAAGGCCGATAACTACTCCGAATATGGTAATCAACGGATGGGTATCGGCCATTTTCTTTTGTAATACAAAACGGATTAGATTGTCCACGTTAGCAATGACGATGATGGCGTAAACGGTTAAACCGATCGCGTGTCCCCAGTCTCCGCTTAATCCCATGTATAGGACTAACGGAATCCAGATCAATGCTGTACCTATGACGGGAATAATCGTTGCGAAGCAACTCAGTATACCGAATATCAACGGGCTGGGGGTTCCGAAGATATAATATCCTAACATGGCGATAGCTCCCTGAATGATGGCTAATAGAGGAATTCCGATCGCGTTTGATTTTACGATCATGTTGATTTCATGCAATATATTCCGGGAATTCTTTTTGTTGAAAGGAAGAATGTCATTGATATAGGCTTCCATTTTGGTTCCGCCGATTAACATGAAGTAGAGTATGAAAAGCAAAACCAATACGTTCATGGTAAAACTGCTGATACTTCCCATGAGAAATTGTCCTATTTTGGGTAAAATAGAGACCATAGAGGCAATATTGTCTTTACTTAAGGCGTAATAGCCCGTGTGTTGCTGGATGAGATCCGCCAGCCGTTCAATGGGGGCGATAAGCGTTTGGGGAGCGAGATTTATGGCGTGCAATTGATTTACAAGTAGCCAAATAACCAGAAATAGCGGAATTAAAAAACAAAGGATGGTTTCGCATAGCATCAGAAACGCCATTAGCCCTCGTTTCATATGTTTTTTTTCTGTCAGGTACAACATTTGTTGTCTGAGAAGAATATATATGGTTATCGCACCTAAAATACCGCCTAAAAAGGGAATGAATTTGATAAACAAGATGATTCCTAACACGAAGATAATGATGATAAGCGAATATTTCCAGTATTGTTCTTTTATATTACTCATAAGTGTTTCTGTTTATTTTAATGAATATCGACTAATTAACGATAAACGAAAGAAAAAAGTTATACGGATGTATTAAGAACTGTCAAATCGTCATTTGTTTGGATTTGGCATAACAATTGCCGGAAAGATTGCGTAAATTCAAAAATAACTAAATTAAAAATATAGAACTATGTCAACAGGAAAGATTGGTGTTTCAACGGGGGATTTGTTCCCGATTATCAAGAAATTTTTATATTCTGATCATGATATTTTCTTGAGAGAGATTGTCTCTAATGCGGTGGATGCTTCCCAAAAATTGAAAGTGTTGGCCACAAGCGGAGAGTTCAAGGGGGAAATGGGAGAGTTGAAAGTAAGAGTGAAGGCTGACAAAGCGGCAGGAACATTGACGGTTTCCGATAATGGTATCGGAATGACGGGGGAAGAGGTCGAAAAGTATATTAATCAGATCGCTTTTTCCGGAGCGGAGGAGTTTATGGCAAAATACAAGGATAACGGGGCGGCAATTATCGGTCATTTCGGATTAGGCTTTTATTCATCTTTCATGGTGAGCGATAAGGTGGAGATTATCACCAAATCTTATAAAGAAGGGGCAAAAGCCGTGAAATGGTCTTGTAACGGAACTCCCGAATACACGATGGAGGAGACGGAGAAGGCAGAGCGGGGAACGGATATTGTCATGCATATCAATGAAGAGGAGAAAGATTTTCTCGAGGATAATAAAATCAACGAATTGCTGACCAAATATTGTAGGTTCCTGCCTGTCGAAATTATCTTCGGAAAGAAAAAAGAGTGGAAAGACGGAGAGTACAAAGATACGGAAGAGGATAATGTAATCAATGATATAAATCCGGCCTGGACACGTAAACCTTCGGATTTGCAAGAGGAGGATTACTTGAAATTTTATCATCAACTGTATCCGATGGCCCAGGATCCGTTGTTCCATATCCATTTGAACGTGGATTATCCGTTTAATCTGACGGGTATCCTTTATTTTCCTAAAATCGATAACAAATTCGAAATACAGAAAAACAAGATCCAACTCTATTCGAATCAGGTTTATGTAACCGATTCGGTCGAGGGTATCGTTCCCGAGTATTTGACTTTGCTACACGGGGTAATCGATTCTCCGGATATTCCTTTGAATGTTTCCCGTTCTTATCTGCAAAGCGATCGTAACGTGAAAAAAATTTCCAATCATATCACGAAGAAAGTTGCGGATAGCCTGAGCGATATTTTTTCGAGCAACAGGGAAGAGTACGAGAAAAAATGGGATGATTTGAAGATTTTTATCCAATATGGAATGTTGACGGATGAAAAATTCGATGAGAGAGCCAAGGCAATTTTTCTTTTCAGGGATACCGACGGAAAATATTTCACGCTTGAAGAGTACGAAAATTTGATCAAACCGGACCAGACGGATAAGGATAATAAGATCGTTTATTTGTATGCTACGGACGTACATGAGCAATATACTTATATTGAAAAAGCCAAGAATAGAGGATACAGTGTGCTTTTGATGAACGGTCAGCTGGATACCCATTTTATCAATCACCTGGAGCAAAAAAATCCGGATCATCGTTTTGTACGGGTAGATGCGGATGTCATAGATAAATTGATTCAAAAATCCGAAACGAAAGAGACGACTTGGAGTGCTGTCGAACAAGAGGAACTTCGTACCGTTTTCTCTTCGCAACTTCCCAAGGATAACGGTATGTTCATGGTCTCTTTCGAAGCTATGGGAGAGGATAATGAACCGGTTGTCGTTACCCGTGCCGAATTTATGCGCCGAATGAAGGAGATGGCTGCCATGAATCCGGGAATGAGCTTTTACGGGTCGATGGGAGACCAGTATACTTTGGTTGTAAATACGGACCATAAGTTGGTCAACGAGGTTTTAGAGGAAGAGAAAAAGGCGATGAATGCTAAACTGGAACCTTTGGACTTCGAGATCAAAGAGACCGAAAGTAAGAAAACGGAGTTGGATGAATTGAACAAAGGAAAAAAAGAGGAAGAAATTCCTCAGGTGGATAAAGACCGGAAAACCGAATACGATAAGACCATTGCCGATTTAAGGAAACAAAAAACGACTTTGTTGGAAGAGTACGGACGCGGGAATAAGATCGTGGGGCAGTTGATCGATTTGGCTCTTCTTGCTAATGGACTGTTGAAGGGTGAAGCGTTGAATAAGTTTGTAAAAAGAAGCATAGAATTGATTAAATGATCTGCATAAAGAAAGAGCCGGATAAAAATCCGGCTTCTTTTTTGTCATGGGAAAACAAAAAAGAATTATCTTCGTTAAACATAATTGATGTCATTTTATACATAACTCTATGCAGATTATTTATTCTTCAACAAGCTACAAAAGATCGGTAATAAAGTCAATTATCGCGATCGTTTTAGGACTTATTTTAGTATTATGGCCTACGGAGGTGTTGAATTATACGGTGAAAATTATCGGGGCCGTATTTTTTATAACCGGATTGGTGTCACTGATTGTCTCATATAGAGACAAGGGTGAAGATTCCCCAGGCGAATTATCATCCTTTAATGGAATCGGAAGTATTATTCTGGGCCTTTTATTATGGTTTATGGCGGATTTCTTTACCAATATGTTGATGTATTTGTTGGGATTTATTCTGCTTGTTGCCGGTATCGGACAGTTGGTATTGTTGACGTCCGCACGGAAATTCGGTCCGATTCCTGCTGTAAATTATTTGTTTCCCGTGTTGATTCTGTTGGCTGGATTTATTGTATTTGCCAATCCTTTCTCGGCCAAAGAAGGGATCATCACTTTCTTCGGAATTACCACTGTCTTTTACGGAGTGACCGATTTGATCAATCAGTATAATATTAATAAACTACGTAAGCAGAGACAAGAGGAAGAACAACGCCAGAAGATGGGTGGCGGGGAGATCGAAGATGCGGATTACGAAGAGATCAAAGAGGATAACTGAATTTTTCACGTTCTCGAATTTTATTGTTTTCTTTGTGGCAGAATAAAAAAGATCTACAAAGTATCATGGTAAAGGTAATCAATGAAGAAAATTCTGTTTATAATCGTTTTTTGGCAGAGTTACGGGATATAAACATTCAGAAGGATTCCTTGCGTTTTCGTCGGAATTTGGAACGGGTGGGGGAGATTATGGCTTACGAGATCAGTAAGACCTTTCGTTACGATACGTGTAAGGTACGTACTCCGATTGATGTGGCTGAGGTTATGTTACCGACGGATAAGGTTGTTGTTGCCTCTGTCATGAGGGCGGGACTTCCTTTTCATCAAGGCTTTTTAAACTATTTCGACAGTGCGGAGAATGCTTTTATTTCGGCCCGACGTGCTTACCGAGATGATCACGGCTTTGAGATCCGTTTTGATTCGATATATACGCCGGATCTGAGAAAGAAACAACTGTTGTTGGTTGATCCTATGTTGGCCACGGGAGCCTCCCTTGTGGTTGCTTATCGTGAGTTGTTGAAACAAGGCGGAAAACCCGATCATACCCATATTGCGGCAATTATAACCAGTAGACAAGGGTTGTATCATGTGACCGAAGCATTAAAAGAGGAACCGGTTACTTTGTGGACTGGAGCTATTGATGAGCGGTTGACCGATAAATCATATATCGATCCGGGAATCGGAGACGCGGGGGATTTGGCTTTTGGAGAAAAGTTATAAGAAGGTGAAGCGATTTTTTCTCTATCTTTTTTTGTTAACGTTTAGTTTTTAACTTTATTGTATTATCTTTGGCTTGTGGAAATGAATAAATACCTGTTAGCAGCACTTTATGTCGTGGCCGGATGTGTCGTGACAATACCTTCCGGCGGACGTAATGAAAGTGTACCTGTCGGAAGGGATAGTTACAGGTTATTGATATCTTCTACTCAAAAGATTATTACCGTTGCATTGGAGAAAAAGTCAGTTGATGAACTGGCTTTTGATGTGTTTGGAGCCCAAAGCTTAACGACAATATCCGATTTGATTGCAGATCGTTTTTCTTGTTCGTGGGTTGCGCTTCCCGGGTTTAAGTCTCCTGACGTGGCGGCCAATCCCATCCGGGCGCCCGGAAAGGCACTGCAATTCAAGGTTTGAGTCTATATGGTTTTTGATCGCGATAGGTGATGCGATCCTGTAGAACCATCTTAAATATAAATAATCAGTTTTCATAAATACAAAAGAAATATGGGTTTTAATGATATATTAAAACAACTCTTCGGTAATAAATCGGATCGGGATTTAAAAGAGTTGTTGCCTATTGTGGCTAAAGTAAATGCCGAGTGGGAAAAGGTAAAAAAATTAAGCGATGATGAGCTTCGTGCACTTTCGGCAGATTTGAAGGCCAAGGTACACGCCTACGTGAAGGAGGAAGAAGACGAGATTGCAACGTTAAAAGCAAAGATCGAAAATGAGAAACCTTCCATAGAAGAACGGGAGGATATCTATACGAAGATTGACAAGTTAGAGGAGCAGATCGATAAAAAGATAGAAGAGGTTTTAAACGAGATTATGCCGACGGCTTTTGCCGTCATGAAAGATACGGCCCGACGCTTTACCGAGAATAAAGAGATTGTGGTCAAAGCGAATGATTTCGATCGTCAGTTAGCCGTTACGAAAGATTTTGTGGAGATTGACGGCGACGAGGCTATCTATTTCAATTCTTGGATAGCAGGAGGAAACGAGGTTACCTGGGATATGGTACATTACGATGTGCAGTTGATCGGTGGTGCCGTGTTGCATCAGGGAAAAATTGCGGAGATGGCTACCGGCGAGGGTAAAACTTTAGTGGCAACCCTACCTGTTTTCCTGAATGCTTTGACCGGACGAGGGGTGCATGTCGTGACCGTGAATGACTATTTGGCTAAACGTGACTCGGAATGGATGGGGCCGCTCTATATGTTCCATGGGTTATCCGTGGACTGTATTGACAAAACGGAACCTAACTCTCCGGAACGTAGAAAGGCGTATCAGGCAGATATAACTTTCGGAACGAATAATGAATTCGGTTTCGATTATTTGAGGGATAATATGTCTATTCATCCCGAAGATCTGGTACAAAGAAAACACAATTATGCCATTGTCGATGAGGTAGACTCCGTGTTGATCGATGACGCCCGTACCCCGTTGATTATTTCGGGTCCGGTTCCCAAAGGGGATGATCAGATGTTCGACGAGTATAAGCCTCGCGTGGAGAAGTTGGTTAAAATGCAGAGGGATTTGGTAACCCGCATTTTCAATGAGGCAAAAGTGCTTTTGGCCAGTGATGATAAAAAGAAAGTGGATGAAGGAGCCATTCTTTTGTTGAGGGCTTTTAAAGGATTGCCTAAGTATAAGCCGTTGATCAAGTTTTTGAGTGAACAGGGAAATAAGGCGATTTTGGTTAGGACGGAGAATATCTATATGCAGGAGAATAATCGCCGGATGCCGGAGATCACCGATGATCTTTATTTTGTGATCGATGAAAAACAGAATTCCATCGACCTGACCGATAAAGGACATGATACGATTACGGCTGCGGGTGAGGATCCTGATTTCTTTATTTTGCCGGATATCGGGTCGGAATTAGCGGAGATTGATAAGATGGGATTGTCGGACGAGGACAAGATTGCTAAAAAGGATGAGCTGATCCAAGGATATGCAGCCAAATCGGAACGAGTGCATACGGTAAATCAATTATTGAAGGCCTATACCTTATTTGAACTTGACGTGGAATACGTGGTGATCGATAATAAAGTGAAGATCGTGGACGAACAGACGGGACGTATTATGGAAGGACGCCGTTATTCAGACGGTCTGCATCAAGCTATCGAAGCAAAGGAAAATGTAAAGGTTGAAGCTGCCACTCAGACATTTGCTACCATTACGTTACAGAACTATTTCAGGATGTACCATAAGTTGGCCGGTATGACCGGTACGGCAGAAACGGAAGCGGGAGAGTTCTGGGATATATATAAATTGGATGTAGTGGTTATTCCGACCAACCGTCCGGTGGTACGTAAGGACGCCAACGATTATGTGTATAAGACCAAACGCGAAAAATACAATGCCGTTATCGATGAAATTACCCGTTTGGTAGGAGAAGGACGTCCTGTATTGGTCGGTACGACCTCGGTAGAGGTTTCCGAATTACTAAGCCGTATGTTGAAACTGAGGGGTATCAAGCATAATGTATTGAATGCCAAGTTGCATCAACGAGAGGCTGAGATTGTAGCGGTTGCAGGTCAGTCGCAAGTGGTTACCATTGCAACCAATATGGCGGGTCGTGGTACCGATATCAAATTGAGCCCGGAAGTGAGGGCTGCCGGCGGTTTGGCTATTGTGGGGACGGAACGTCATGATTCTCGTCGCGTCGACCGGCAGTTACGCGGTCGTGCGGGACGTCAGGGTGATCCGGGGTCTTCTCAGTTCTTCGTTTCCCTGGAAGACGATTTGATGCGTTTGTTCAGTTCCGAGCGGATTATTCGGGTGATGGATCGTTTGGGACATGAGGAGGGGGATGTGATTCAACACTCCATGATTACAAAATCTATCGAGAGAGCTCAACGAAAGGTGGAAGAGAATAACTTCGGTATCCGTAAGCGTTTGTTGGAGTACGACGACGTGATGAACTCGCAACGGGAAGTTATTTATAAAAAGAGACGTCATGCGTTGTTGGGCGAACGGATTGGAGTGGATATCGCCAATACGATGTATGATGTTTGCGAGGGATTGGTTGAGGAATATAAAGAGGCAAACGATTTGGAAGGGTTCCGTTTAGCCGTGTTGAAGAATCTTTCCGTCAACTACGAGATCACTCCTGAAGTTTTCCAGAAAAAATCGGTAGCTGATATTACGGAAGATTTGTATCGGCAGATGCGGGAAACATACACCCGAAAAGTGGAAAGTATCTCCCGTCAGGCTTTCCCGGTGATTAAGAATGTATTCGAACAGCGGGGAGAGTTGTTTAAGAATATTATAGTGCCTTTCACGGACGGAATGAAGATGTATAATGTCGTTACCAATTTGGAAAAAGCCTATCATTCGGGTGGAGAAGAGTTGGTTCGGGCATACGAGAAATCAATCATGCTTGCCCATATCGATGACGCGTGGAAGGAGCATTTGAGAGAGATGGACGATTTGAAACAATCCGTGCAGAATGCTACTTATGAACAAAAAGATCCGTTGCTGATCTATAAATTCGAGTCGTTCAACCTGTTTAAATCCATGGTCGACAAAATCAACAAAAGCGTGGTTTCCACGCTGATGAAGGGACAGATTCCTTTCGAAGCATCGGAAGATGTACGTCAGGCCGAAGAGAGACGTACGGATTTGAGTAAAATGAAAACCGGGCGTTCGGATATGGCTCCTCAAGCCAACCGGGAACAACGCAAACAGGAACCGGTACACGTGGGACCGAAGGTCGGACGTAACGATCCTTGTCCTTGCGGAAGCGGCAAAAAATACAAAAATTGTCACGGGAAAGAAGAGTAATAAACGAATGAGGAAATCCGGAGGTTGGTTTATTGATCTCCGGATTTCATTCTCTATATAATCTTTAAATCAAAAACATGATTTCGCTTTATATTGATTGGAACGTAAGTCCGGAGATATTTAATTTGGGAGGCATTTCTGTCCGTTATTACGGATTATTGTTTGCGTTGGCCTTTATATTTGGCTATAAGGTTGAAGAAAAGATGTTCCAATCGGAAGGTCTGAGTCAGAAATGGCTGGATAAGCTATGGATATATGTTGCCATAGCCACGGTGATAGGTGCTCGTTTAGGGCATTGTTTTTTCTATGATTGGGATTATTACAGCAGTCATCCACTTGAGATCATTTTACCGGTACGTTTTGAAGGTGGATTCCATTTTACGGGATACCAAGGACTGGCAAGTCACGGGGCTGCTATCGGAATTATTGTCGGATTATGGTATTACTCTAAAAAGGTAAGTAAAAAATCCATATTCTGGATATTGGACCGGGCTGTCGTGCCGATTGCGTTAGCGGGATTCTTTATTCGGATGGGAAATTTTATGAATTCGGAGATTATCGGGGCTCCGACAGCCGTACCCTGGGGATTTCATTTTTTGCGGGTGGACGATAGCGAGTGGATAAAGGCCGTTTTTTCCACGGAACAGATTACACAATACCTGAAGGACGGGATTATTGCCAAGACCCGTACGGGTCTTCATTTCCTCAGGCATCCGGCCCAGTTGTACGAAGCGATCTGTTATTTGATTAGTTTTGCCGTACTTATGCATCTCTATTGGAAAACGAAGGTGAAAGAGAGAGAGGGGTATCTTTTCGGGATGTTTCTCGTATTGATCTTTACGGCTCGTTTCATCATCGAATTCTTTAAGGAGGTACAGGAACCCTGGGAGGCAGAAATGGCGTTGAAGATGGGACAATGGTTAAGTATTCCTTTCGTCCTGTTCGGAGCATTTATGATATGGTACAGTAGCCGGAAAAAAGTTAAGGCAAAAAATTGAATTAGTTCGTTTTTATATATAAATTATTCATTCATATGGCTGCATACAATAAGGAGTTTATGAAAGAGGCGATTCGTATAGCCTTGGATAACGTGAAAAACGGAACGGGTGGACCTTTCGGGGCGATTGTCGTACGTGACGGAAAAATTATCGCTACATCCGGTAACACGGTTGTGCCGGATAACGATCCGACCGCTCATGCCGAGGTGAATGCCATACGAAAGGCTTGTAAGCAGTTGGATTCTTTTCAATTGAAAGGGTGTGATATTTACTCCAGTTGCGAACCTTGTCCGATGTGCTTAGGGGCCATCTATTGGGCACGTCCCGATCATCTTTATTATGCTTCTACCAAAGAAGATGCGGCCGATGGCGGATTCGACGACTCTTTCATCTATAAGGAGATTGCCTTGGACGGTCCCGATCGTTTCATTCCCTTTATCAATAAACGGGAGGAGGGAAGCGGAGAGGAGTTCCGATTATGGAAAGAGAATGAAAATAAAACAGTCTATTGAAAAAGGTGCTTTTTAAAAGCACCTTTTATTTGTTGATTTCATCCAGAATAGCCTGGATTTCATCTTGACAGCCACCGCACCCACATCCTGCATTTGTAGCGTCACCGACTTCTTCTACTGTTTTTAAACCTTGTTCCCGAATCGCTTTTACGATATCGGCCTTTGATACTTGAAAACAGTTACAGATTATTTCCTCACTCATAGATTATATTATTCTACTGTTATGTGTGCGTTTCAAAGATAAAGTATTTTTTTTTAAGAATCATATAAGATTCGATATTATCTATTTATGAGAGGATAGAGAAAATCTATTTACAGCGAAAACGGGATCCTACAAGCGATCCCGTTAAGTTATGTTGAAGAATTCGGATTATTTTAAGTTATTATAGAAGAAACTCCAAAGGTTGTCTTCCAATGGCGGGGTAGCCGTGATGGTGATCATCTCCTGTTTTACAGGGTGCATAAAACTAATGCTGCGAGCATGTAAACTGATACCTCCTCCGGGATTGGAACGAGGCGAACCGTATTTCAGGTCGCCCTTGATGGGACATCCTATTTTAGCTAACTGGCAACGGATTTGATGGTGTCTGCCCGTGCAGAGTTTTACTTCTAACAGGAAATAGTTTTGGCTTCCGTTGATTAACTTGTATTCCAAGATAGCCTCTTTAGCACCCGGACGAGGGCGGGTGTACACGGAAGATTTATTTTTTTCCGTATCGCGTACTAAATAATGGACTAAACGTGCTTCGTCCTCTTGCGGCAGTTCGCTTACGATCGCCCAATAAATCTTGGTTATCTCGTTGTCATGTTCCTGGAACATTTTATTTAACCGGGTAAGAGCTTTGCTTGTTTTGGCGAAGAGGACGACACCGCTTACAGGTCTATCTACCCGGTGGGGAATTCCGAGAAATACATCTCCCGGTTTGTTGTATTTCTTTTTGATGTATGCTTTTACCTGCTCGCTAAGAGGTTCGTCTCCGGTTTTGTCCGCCTGTACAATATCGGAATTTTTTTTATTGACGGCAATGATATGATTATCCTCGTATAAAATTTCCAAACTCATTTTTTCTATTTTTTCAAATTTAATATTGCTCCCTTTCGTTCGGGAAGTTTCTGCTTTTTACATCGTTGATGTAATTGCTTACAGCTCCGCTGATCTCCGCGTACAGATTGTGATAGCGGCGTAAGAAACGAGGGGAGAATTCCTGATTGATACCTAACATGTCGTGTATAACCAATACCTGACCGTCAACACCACCGCCAGCACCGATGCCGATTACCGGTATCGTTAACTCTTTAGCGACGCGGGCGGCTAATTGGGCCGGGATTTTCTCCAAAACAAGTGCGAAGCATCCTGCTTCCTCCAACAAGTGGGCATCTGCTACCAATTTTTCAGCCTCGTCATTTTCTTGAGCTCGAACTACATAGGTTCCGAACTTGTGAATACTTTGTGGGGTTAATCCCAAATGTCCCATGATAGGTATTCCAGCAGAAAGAATGCGGGCAATGGATTCCAGTATCTCTTCACCTCCTTCTAATTTTACGGCATCGGCACTGGTCTCTTTCATGATTCGTATGGCGGAACACAAGGCCTCTTTACTGTTTCCCTGGTAGCTGCCGAAAGGCATATCGACAACAACCAGAGCGCGGTCTACCCCTCTGACCACGGAGGCCCCGTGGTAGATCATTTGATCGAGAGTGATCGGTAAAGTCGTTTCGTGTCCTGCCATGACGTTCGAAGCCGAGTCTCCAACAAGGATAACGTCTATTCCTGCATGATCAATGATTTGGGCCATAGAGAAGTCGTAGGCCGTCAACATGCTTATTTTTTCGCCCTTTAGTTTCATCTCCGATAAAACATGGGTAGTAACTCTTTTTACTTTCCTTTGAACTGACATTGCATTCTGATTTGTAAATCCGCTGACGTATCACTTGGATTCAGGGTTCTGAAATGTTCCGATAAGTGTTTGTGAACCGGTCACTTTCTGACCTAATTTTACATTGATTTGGGTTCCGAGAGGTAAAAAAAGATCCACTCTTGAACCGAATTTAATAAATCCTGCATGTTCGTCTTGGCGAGCTTCTCCTCCCACGGGGGCATAAGAAACAATTCGCTTAGCCATGGCTCCCGCGATCTGTCGCATAACGATCTCTTGTCCGTTTCGAGCCTCGATGGCAATGGTTGTTCTCTCGTTTTCCGTGGAAGATTTCGGCAGGTAGGCGGCCATGTATCTTCCTTGATGGTATTTAAAATATTTGATGATGCCGTTTATGGCAAACCAATTGATATGCACGTTAAAAATATTCATAAAGATAGATACTTGAATACATCGACTTTTCAGGTATTCAGGCTCGTATGTCTCTTCTACGACCACGATTTTTCCGTCTGCGGGGGCTAAGATCGTGTTATCGTTTACTTGAATATGCCGATGGGGAAATCGAAAGAAGTTTACGATCAGCAGGTATATGACGGCGCTTACTACAAGTATGATCCGAAAAATAAGATCGCTTGGAATGAAGACATAGATCAATACGTTTATAAAAGCAATAAACACGAAAACTTTGAATAGTAACGGATAGCCAGCCTTATGTATTTTCATCGGGTAATATTTTAGTTCGCAAAGAGCGATTGGTCTTTATTAGTCTTATTATGATTTTATTTCAAAACAAGTCGCAAAGTTAATACATGAATTCCATATAAACAAAAATAGCGGGGATTGCGAAGATAATTGCATCGAATCTGTCCAAAATCCCCCCGTGTCCCGGTAATATATTACCCGAATCTTTTATCTCGATGCTTCGCTTAAAGAGGGATTCCAATAAGTCCCCGTATATTCCGAATACGACTACGATACAGGCTATGATGGCCGTATCTATGATGGTATATCCTTCGATGTGTGGGGCTATACAAAGAGCGGCAAGAATGGTAGTGACTCCTCCGCCGATAGCTCCTTCCCAGGATTTTTTAGGTGATATTCTGGGGAATAATTTATGTTTCCCGAATTGAGAACCGAACAGGTAGGCGAATGTATCGTTGATCCACACGAGCAGGAATGGGAAAAAGATAATTTCCGGCATCCATTGACCGGAAGTCATGTAAGGAAGGTAGATCAATAGAGTGAAAGGCAAACTGATATACAATAAGGCGTAATAAGAAAAGGCTATGTTCTGAAAACCGTTTCCTTGTTTTCGGTATAATTCCCGGATGGCCATCAGAAAGGTCAACAGGAAAAAGAATAGATATCCGTCTTTGTAATCAATGTAGTTATGCAGAAATCCTGCCGTGAAGAGTACGCTGCCGCACAGGATGCAGAACGGAAAATTAATGTGGATGTTCATTTTTTTTGCCATTCTTCCGAATTCGATAATCCCCAATATATTGATGATAAAAAAGAGTATATAAAAGCAAATGGGGTGTATGAAAATACACCCTGTTAAAATGAATACGAACAGCAATCCGCTGATGGCTCTTTTCCAGAAATTACTCACGATCGTTCTTGTTTTTAATTACTTTTTCAGCCTCTTCTTTATGCTCTTTATTCACCATTACATTTACCTCTCCGAGCATGATATAAGAAGAATCCTTTTGGTTTAAAATCACGGCGGGAATGTTCGAATCGCTTAATAGTTCTTTGATCCTTTCCGCCTCAAATTCTTCATTTGTCGTAAAAACAGATACCCAATTGTCCATGGATTTACATGTAAAATTTAGTCTATGTTGTCATTAGGGTCTTCTTGCGGCTTCACCTCTTCCTCCTCGTCAGACCAAGGACGTTTTCCTAAAATATTTTCCAAATCATCGCTGAAAATTACTTCCCTTTCGATTAATAGTTCCGCTACTTGTTTATGTTGCTCCTGATGTTGCTTAAGTAACTGTTTTGCGCGTTCGTAGGCAGCACTGACCATCTCCTTCACTTCGGCATCGATAAGTTCTGCCGTCTTTTCTGAATAGGGTTTTGTAAAGCTGAAATCGCTTTGTCCCGTGGAGTCGTAAAAACTTAAAGTCCCGATCTTGTCGCTCATACCGTAGATGGATACCATCGCGTATGCTTGTTTGGTAGCCCTTTCTAAGTCATTTTGAGCTCCTGTCGAAACTTGCCCGAAAACGAGTTCTTCCGCAGCCCTTCCTCCCAGTACGGAACACATTTGATCTAACAACTGCTCTTTCGTGGTAATTTGTCTTTCCTGGGGTAAATACCAGGCAGCTCCTAAGGCCTTGCCCCTCGGGACAATGGTCACTTTTAAAAGGGGATGAGCATGCTGTAATAGCCAAGAAACGGTAGCATGACCGGCTTCATGGTAAGCAATCGCTTTCTTTTCGCTGACTTTTATTACTTTGCTCCGGTTCTCAAGGCCACCTACGATTCGGTCGATGGCATCCAGGAAATCTTGTTTTTCCACGGCGGATTTATCTTTTCTGGCTGCGATAAGAGCGGCTTCATTAGCCACATTGGCGATATCTGCGCCTGAGAATCCCGGGGTTTGTTTAGCCAAAAAAGAGTAGTCCACATTATCAGCCAATTTCAAAGGTTTCAAATGAACTTTAAATATCTCTTCCCGGTCTTTTAGTTCCGGTAGGTCAACGTATATCTGACGATCGAAACGTCCGGCTCTCAAAAGGGCACTGTCCAAAATATCGGCTCGATTTGTTGCGGCGATGATGATGACTCCCGAGTTGGTTTCGAAACCGTCCATTTCCGTCAACAGTTGGTTCAGTGTATTTTCTCGTTCGTCGTTTGAACCCATGTTGGGATTTTTACCCCGGGCACGTCCGATAGCGTCGATCTCGTCGATAAAGACAATGCAAGGAGCTTTTTCTTTAGCTTGTTTAAACAAATCCCGAACGCGGGAAGCTCCGACGCCGACAAACATCTCTACGAAATCGGAACCCGACATGGAGAAGAAAGGTACGTTTGCTTCTCCGGCCATAGCTTTTGCCATCAACGTTTTACCTGTTCCCGGAGGACCGACCAACAAAGCTCCCTTGGGTATTTTCCCTCCTAATTTCGTGTATTTGTCCGGACTCTTCAAAAACGAGACGATCTCTTCAACCTCCTGTTTAGCTTCCGCTAATCCGGCCACGTCCTTAAAGGTTACTTTCACGTTGGATTCTTTGTCGAAAAGTTTCGCCTTTGATTTTCCCACGTTGAAAATTCCTCCGCCTCCTCCGCCTCCGGCGTTTTTGCTCATCCTCCGGAAGAAGAAAATCCAAATAAAGATTAAGATAGCCAGAGGGAAAATAATGGATATGACATCACTCCACCAGTTGTATTCTTGTTTATAGTCAATGGTAACATCCGTGGCTCCGGGGATCTCTTTGCGAGCTTCCTCCATGTTTTTTTCAAAGGTTTCAGTCGAACCTATTGAAAAATAAAATTGGGGACCGTTTTCATTGTTTTTGAATCCTTTGGAAACTAATTTACTGTAATTTTCAATCTTGTCAGGTTGCAAGTATACGTTTACCCGTCCCGTGTTGGTGATCACCACGAATTCCTTAACATCCCCTTTTTCCAACATTTGAGTTTTGACCTCTTGCCAAGTCGTCCTTTCCGGGCTGGTAGGCATGCTGAGGAAGTTGAAACCGATAATGATGGCGGCGATTATAATATACATCCAATATCCGCTGAATTTGGATCCTTTATTGTTTTTTCCTCCTACGGGAGGAAAGTTGAAGCCTTCATTTTTATTGTTTTCTGCCATAATTTATTGTTAAATTCTCTTCTAATCTTGTTATTTTTGCGTCCACCCAAAAGTCCTCCAGTTGGTAATAGTCCCGCTGCTCTTTTTGAAAAATATGCACCACGACATCCCCGTAATCCAGTACGATCCATTGGGCTTGATCTTCTCCTTCTTTATGTATGGGTGTTTCTTTCAGTTCCTCTCGAACCGAATCGTGAACATAGTCCGCTAAACTCGCGACATGAGAGTTTGACGTTCCATGACATATTACGAAGAAACTACAAAAACAGTTTTCTATTTTTCTCAGATCAATTTTAACGATATCGACACCCTTATGATCATCCAGTGTTTTTATTACATTCTCCACAATTTTTTCTGCTCCACTCATTCTAAAAATAGTTTTAAAATCCAGTACAAATATACATTTTTATTTAAACTTAAAAGGTTTTGGAAGGACTCTTCTTGATTTCTATCAAAAAATGTACCTAAAATCATTTCCTTATTTATTCTGACGATTTGACAGTAAAATAAGTTATAGAAAATGGGGTTGAAAATAATATACAAATTGTTAAAGTTTTTGGAGAGAAGCCGTGTATTTAACAAATCTTATTTATAGTTTTGCAAACCTGAATAGAGAAAATAGGTGAACTTATTTTCTCACATTCTTTAAGAATGACTCGAAATATTGTTCGTTTTAAGTTTAAATGAAAAGAAATGGAGAAATATCTTATACCATTAGTGCCGGGGCCGGTTTCAGTTCCTAAAGAAGTTTTGAATGTTGCGACCTTTAATTACGGTTCAGCCGATTTGGAACCGGAATTCTTGACCATGTACCGGGAAACGGAAAGATTACTGCAGAAAATGATGAATACGAAAAATCATGTCGTCATTCAAACGGGAGAAGGTATGCTGGCTTTGTGGACAGCATTGAAAAGTACTTTAGTGTCAAGAGATCGGGTATTGGTTATTTCTACGGGTATCTTTGGTTATGGTTTTGGAGAAATGGCGGAATCCATTGGTTGTGAAGTAAAAACATTGGCTTTCGGATTCGATGAAACGATAACGGATTTTGATTTGATTGAAAAGGCAATAAAAGATTTTCAGCCTAAGATGATCACTTTGGTGCAAAATGAAACTCCGAGCGGAACGATGAATCCGGTCAAAGAGATTGGCGATTTGAAGGTGAAATACGATGTCCCGTTGTTGTGTGTTGATATCGTATCCGGATTGGGGGGATCTTGTATTGACGTTGACGGTTGGAACGTGGACTTGGCGTTGGGCGGTTCACAGAAATGCTTATCTGCACCGGCGAATATGGCATTTCTCTCCGTGAGCGAAAAAGCGTGGGAAATTGTCAAAGAAGTCGCTTATCCCGGATACGAGGCCTTATTGCCTTTTCTGAAGGCAGTTGAAACGGGGTATTTTCCTTATACGCCTTATTGGCATGGTATTGCACAGTTGCGTAAGGCATGCGAACTAATATTTGAGGAGGGGCTGGAAAATTGTATTAATCGTCATCATACGGTGGCGGAATATTGTCGGGGACGGATTAAGGAGATGGGGTTGAAGCTTTATCCGCTCGAAGATGCGATTTGTTCTCCTACGGTTACGGCCGTTTATGTTCCTGAACATATGACGTGGGAAAAATTGGATAGCGAATTGCGTTTACAGAATATGGTCGTGGGTGGAAATTACAGTTGTTTGGCCGGCAAAGTATTTCGTATAGGACATATGGGATCTCAGGCTAATATGAATTTGGTGAAAGAGGCTATGGACATACTGGAGACGGTTATCCACAATATATAATATCGGCCTTTGAAGCGAGTTTGTAATGACGGAGTGGTTTGAAGTACATCAATTGTCATGCTGGATAAAGACATTATGCGGCATAGATTGTCCCGGATGTGGTTTTCAGACGGCTATGTTGTTACTGATGAAAGGAGAGGTATCGGAGTCGGTCGTAACCTATCCGGCGTTACTTCCGTTTATGTGGTTTATCTTGCTGATTATAGGAAGAATAGTAGGAATAAAGAAAATTGAGACAAGCATATTAAAAATTAGCGGGTTTGCTTGTTTGATTATAATTTTAATATCATATTTGTTTAAATTAATGTCTATCTAAAATACAAACGAATGGAAGTAGAAGAATTGAAAAAAATGAATTTGCCTAACGCGACGGCAATATTGGTTTTGGGGATTTTATCACTTATATTCTGTTGGATGTGCTACGGGAGTATAATCGGGGTCATACTGGGTATTATTGCTATCGTTTTGGCTTCAGAACCTCGTAAGATGTATCTGCAAAACCCGCAACTTTATACGGAAAGTTCTTATAAAAATTTGAATGCAGGAAGAGTATGTGCTATCATAGGGCTTTGTATCTCTCTTGCTATGGTTGTGTTAATAATTCTAATGGTGTTGGGAATAGCCGCAATAGGCTTGGGTTCTTCAATGATGTAGGATAAATGAAATAGAATATGGATTACAGATTTGAAATCAGCTTACCGAATAGTTCGGATTTTAGATGTGAAATCGCAATTGGTGGAGACCAAACGTTTCAACAGTTTCATGATAAAATCGTGGATGTATTGAATTACGACAATTCACAAATGGCTTCTTTTTTTACGATTGACAAAATGGGGAATCGGGGGAAAGAGATAGCGCTAATGGATATGGCGACGGATGAAGAAGAGAGTGATACCTTAGTGATGGATAGTACGAAAATCAGTGATATTATAAAGCCGGGTTGTTTAGAGTTGGAGTATGTTTTTGATTTTTTTACGAATCGTTATTTCAGGGTGGAGTATGCCGGGGAATATGTTCGTGATTCTTCCGATGTTATGCCCGTGTGCGTGTTCTGTGACGGGGATATTCCGGAACAATTTTCTTTTGATGAAGGTAATGATAATTGGGAGTTCGATAAGCCGGAGGAGGAGTTTGACGATGAATATGACGATAGCTTCATGGAAGAGTTCGGGAACGATAGTTACGGGGATGAGGACCGGGAAGATCGGGGATACGACGAGGAGGATTTTCGGGAAGATCGTTACGAGAGTCTGGATGATTATATTGACAGGCTTTAATTGTTTCATCGGATGAAGAAAACGTTGTTAGTGTTACTCGGACCGACCGGGGTGGGAAAAACCGATCTGAGTATAGAGCTGGCGACTTATTTTCAAACGGCTATTATTTCGTGTGATTCCCGGCAATTATTTAGGGAGATGCATATTGGAACTGCCGTGCCCGATCAAGAGCAATTGGCGGCGGTTCCTCATTTTTTTGTCCAGTCTGTTTCTGTAAAAGATTATTTTAATTGTTGGGAATTCGAACAACAGGCTTTGTGCCGGATAAAAGAGCTTTTCTTGGAGAGAGACGTTGTTGTTATGACAGGGGGCTCTATGATGTATATCGATGCTGTGTGCCAGGGAATAGATGAGATTCCTGATGTGGACCCGGAGGTGCGGCAATCGGTTATGCAGATGTTTCAGGAAAAGGGACTGGAATTTATGCGACTCTTGTTGAAAAGATTGGATCCCGTTTTTTACGGTATGGTCGATCTGAAAAATGCAAAGCGGGTGATGCATGCCGTCGAGATCTGTTTGACGACGGGCAAGTCTTATTCTTCGTTACGTACCGGAATTCGGAAAGAACGGGATTTCTCCATTATAAAGATAGGACTAAATAGGGATAAGGATGAATTATATGCCCGCATTAATGCCCGGGTCGACGAAATGTTTAGACAGGGCTTGGAAGAGGAGGCTCGCTCGTTGTATCCTTTAAGGCACTTAAATGCGTTGAATACGGTAGGATACAAAGAGTTATTTGATTTTTTCGATGGAAAAACCGATCGGGGAGAAGCCGTTCGTCTGATCAAACGGAATACTCGTCGTTATGCCAAAAAACAATTGTCTTGGTTTCGCCAGGATACAAGCATCACTTGGTTTCATCCCTCCCAAAAACAGGAGATACTTGATTTTATTGTAAATCACTTCATCACGTAATCTCAGAATCTTTTATTTGTAAATTGATTCGTATTTAAGGTCTGATCTTGTCGTTTTTAAATTGGAAATTAAAAATTCGAGATCGTCGATGAGCACTTCTTTTATTTTGCTATCGTCGTTATACAGTTTTTCAATTTGTCATATATTGCTTTTGATCCCGTTTGGGGGGCATGATCAGGATTAAAAATGATCCGAAAATAATGACCCCGGCCAAAATAAAATCCTTTGTGTTTAAATCCGGACGCATGGCGAAATAATAAATAGTGGCCCAAACTTCTAAACCATAGGTGAGCATGGGCTGAAAAGCTCTGAAAGTCATAAAGGTTTCGGCCGTTGCGGATTGTAGGGTTGCATAGTATAAGTAAGTGGAAAGTGATGTGATTAGAAGGCCGGTGAGACATGCGCTTATGAGGCCTGCCGGATTAATGATATCTTTTATTTTGGGCAGGTAAAGAGTAGATAAGGGGAGGTCTATTAAATCTTTCGCGAAGAAATGCTCGAATAAAGCGATTCCGCTTAATATGCAAATAACCGAAAATCCGCCCCAAAACATCGTATAACCGGATATACCGCATTTTTGACGTGTGGTCGTGTTGGGACTCATGATGGTCGTCTTTTCTACGATTACAGCCCGGATACAACTGGCAAAAGCTGCCAAAACAACAAGTATTGCTATTTTTCCTCGAATGGCTTCGGGAAGAGACAGGAGAAAAAGAACGATTCCGGTGAGGATAACCAGCATGCCGATGATATCGCAGCCATGAGGTTTGCGTTTGAATAAAAGATAGGTCAAAATGGTCGTGATAATTACTTCCAAATTGATCAGCAGGCTGGTTTCGGTACTGCTGATATATAGATAAATGGCTGCTAAAAAGAAATTCCGGAAAATTTGTAGCCAAGTGTACAACCAAGAGTATTTGACTCCGGATTTCCAATTTTGCGTGGTGACCGGTTCCCGGATAATAAGTAATGCTACTCCCCCGGAAAATATTTGTAGTGATGTAAACACAAGTATGTTAATATCATAGTTTAGCAGGCAATACCGGGTGATGACACTATTGACGGACCAGGTAATTACGCTTAGTAAAGCGAACAAAGCTCCTATTTTCATGGATTATTCATTAATTCTCAATTAAGTGTAAAGGGCTTTTACATTCAAAACTCTTTATCTATTTTTAACTGTAACGATAACGCGTGGAAAAAGTTTTTTGTTGTCAAAGTAAAAAAACAGGGTATTTTATGTAAAAAAACTTTTGAAATCATATCTTTGTTAAATAAGATCCGTATAATTTAAAGACGAAATCAGTTATGATGACAGAAGAACGGATTCAAATAGAGAGTAAGAGGGCATATTATGCAACCGGTGTCACGCGTGATCTTAATTTCAGGGTAGAGGCGTTACGACGCTTGAAGAAAATGATCATAGAAAATGAGCATGAGATAAGCCGCGCCTTGTGGAACGATTTACATAAATCGGAAGGAGAGGGTTATCTTACGGAAACCGGAATTGTTTTAAATGAAATCCGAGATTGTATAAGGAATTTACGTCGATGGAGCAGAGAGCGGAAGGTAAGCACTCCATTGTTTTTATTTCCTTCGCGGGGTAGAATACTGTTTGAACCTTACGGAATCGTATTGATTATTGCCCCATGGAATTATCCGTTTCAGTTGTTGATGATGCCTTTGATCGGGGCTATTGCTGCCGGAAATGTGGCGGTATTAAAACCTTCGCCTTATGCTCCTGCCGTCTCGAAAGTGATTTCTCGGATTCTAAACGGGGTATTTCGACAGGAATACGTTTCTGTATTTAATGGAGGGGAGGAAGAGGTGGAAGCTTTGTTGAAAGAACGTTTCGACTATATTTTTTTTACGGGTGGGATTCGTTTTGGACAAAAAGTGATGGAAGCTGCTGCAAAGCAATTAATTCCTGTTACGCTGGAGTTAGGGGGAAAGAGTCCTTGTATTGTAGGAGAAGGATGTAATATGAGATTAACGGCTCGCCGGATTGCCTGGGGAAAATTTTTGAATGCGGGACAAACCTGTGTTGCTCCGGATTATGTATTGATCCCCAGTCATTTGAAAAATGAGTTTATAACACAAATGAAATCGGCTGTTTTCTCTTTTTGGGGAGAAGAACCGAAAAATAGTCCGGACTACGGTAGAATAGTACATGAAGCCGGGACAAAGAGATTGATTAATTTGATGCACTCTTCGGGAAAAGTTATACACGGAGGAGAATATAGTATAGTTGATAGGTATATTGCCCCGACATTATTAGATGAGATAGAGCCGGATAGTCCGATTATGCAGGAAGAGATATTCGGTCCTTTATTGCCGATTATCGGATACGAACATATAAGAGAGGCCATTGAATTTGTCAACAAGCGGGATAAGCCTTTGGCTTTGTATTATTTTGGTAATGTAAAGGAAGGAAAACAGGTAGTGGGTTCGACATCTTCCGGGGGTGGATGTATTAACGATACGATTATGCATTTGGCTAATGCTCGTTTACCTTTCGGTGGAGTCGGGAGAAGCGGAATGGGAAAATATCACGGGAAAGCCAGTTTTGAATTATTCAGTAATCGTCGGGCAATCCTACGTTCTTTTTCCTGGATGGATATCCCTTTACGCTATCCGCCGTATAAAGTGAATTGGATAAAAAAATTTTTAAATTAGCAAACGGATAGTTAACTATCCATAGTAGAAACCTTATAAAAGAAAAGCGTTATGAAAAAGTACATTTGCACTGTATGCAGTTACATTTACGATCCTGCGGAAGGGGATCCGGATAGTGGTATAGCACCCGGAACGGCATTTGAAGATCTTCCCGATGATTGGGTTTGTCCTTTATGCGGGGTAGGCAAGGAAGATTTTGAGCCTGTGGAAGAATAAAGAGATTTTTATCTTGTGTAATTCTCACCTTAGCTTTCAAAAGCTTTGGTGAGATTTTTTTAAGAACAACTGAAAACAAAAGAAGGTAAGCGAAATAATAAAAATGCTGTTCGGTGATAGAACAGCATTTTTATCTATAAGCTTTAGATTGTAAGTGGTATTCTCTAATCACCTAATCTACAATTGTCAATGTGACCACTCTGCGAAAAAATCATTTCCTTTGTCGTCTACAATGATGAAGGCAGGGAAGTTTTCCACCCGGATTTTGCGAACGGCTTCCATGCCGAGTTCTTCAAAATCGACGATTTCGACGGATTTGATGCTCTCTTTTGCTAAAATGGCCGCCGGGCCGCCGATGGAACCGAGGTAGAAACCTCCGTGCTTCTTACAGGCGTCAGTGACGGCTTGTGAACGATTTCCTTTGGCAACCATGATCATAGAGGCTCCGTGGTCTTGGAACAGATCCACATAAGGGTCCATGCGGCCTGCCGTGGTAGGTCCGAAACTACCGGAAGCCATTCCTTTGGGAGTTTTAGCCGGTCCCGCGTAGTAGATCGGGTGTTTTTTGAAATATTCGGGCATGGGTTTGCCCTCATCGATCATTGCTTTGATACGGGCATGGGCGATATCGCGTGCCACGATCAGGGTTCCGGATAGGTTTAGACGGGTTTTAATCGGGTATTTGCTAAGCTCTTTTAAAATATTTTCCATCGGCTGATCCAAATCGATGTTTACCGCGGGGGCCAGATGGGGGGCTTCAGCCGGTAAGAAACGGGCTGGATTTTTTTCCAGTTGTTCCAGGAAAATACCCTCTTCCGTAATTTTAGCCTTGATATTCCGGTCTGCACTGCAACTTACTCCGATACCCACGGGACAGGATGCGGCATGGCGGGGAAGACGGATTACCCGTACGTCGTGTACCCAATATTTTCCGCCGAATTGAGCACCGATACCCATATCCTGACATATTTTCTGGATTTTGGCTTCCCATTCCAAATCTCGGAAGGCCTGACCTCCCTCGTTTCCTTGTGTCGGAAGATTATCGTAATATCCGGCAGATGCTTTTTTCACCGTGGCAAGGCAAGCCTCGGCAGAAGTTCCGCCGATGACAACAGCAAGGTGGTAAGGAGGACATGCCGATGTTCCCAAGTCTTTTACCTTTTCCTTGATGAACGTGGTCAGTGTCTCTTCATTCAATAGAGCTTTCGTCTGTTGGTACAGGAACGTTTTGTTGGCAGATCCTCCTCCTTTGGTTATAAACAGAAATTCGTATTTATTGCCTTGCGTGGAGTAGATGTCGATTTGTGCCGGTAAATTAGTACCGGTATTTTTTTCTTCGGTCATCGTGAAGGGAACCACTTGAGAATAGCGTAGGTTCCTGTCCCTGTATGTTTCAAATACCCCTTTGCTGATAGCTTCGGCATCGTTACACCCGGTCCATACGTTTTCTCCTTTTTTACCGATAGCGATGGCTGTTCCCGTATCTTGACAAGTCGGAAGTTCTCCTTCCGCCGAAACGACCTGATTCAATAGCATCGTGTGGGCTACGAATTTATCATTGTCGGTAGCTTCCGGGTCTTTTAGGATATCGGCTAATTTTTGTAAATGAGAAGCACGTAAGTAAAAAGAGACGTCGGCATAGGCTTCGCGGGCCAACAGTTCCAAGCCCTCTTTTTCAATTTTTAATATTTTTCGTCCTTCTACCTCTACGGTTTTTACGTAATTTTTGGTTAACAGACGGTATTCCGTGCAATCTTTTTGTATTGGAAACGGTTCTTGATACTTGAAATCTGCCATGATCGTTTATGGTTTAAAGTGTTTTTGTATTTTAGATTTCCATAACGGAAAAATTTCTCTAATTCGGCAACGAAATTAAAATTAATAAACGAGAAGTCCAACTGCTTCCCGGATAAAATGAACGAAAAAGAGTTTTCGTCCGATGGTTTAAATAAGATCTCGTAAGGGAGGGGTAAAACTGAAATCCCGGATAATAAATCGGGTTATTTTGTATACCTTTGTCTATCGATTAAAATACAAGGATATGACGTCTGATTTGATATTTTTAATAATTGTACTTTTTCTTTGTTTTGATTTTGTGTGGGAGAGAGGGTTGGAATACCTGAATCTGAAACATATGTCTCCTTGTTTGCCAAAAGCTTTGATCGGAATATACAACGAAACGGAATACCGTTCTTTTCAGGATTATAAACGGCAGAACGGCCGGCTGGATTTCTGGAGTTCGGTATTCGATTTTGTAGTTATGATCTCTTTTTTGGTATTAGGCGGTTTCGGGTGGTATAACGGTTGGGTAGTATCCCTGACGGGGAGCGTCATAGGACAGACGGCTATATTTATATTGGGAGTGTCTTTGGTAGCCTCGGTATTGGATATTCCTTTTGATTATTATGCAACCTTCAAGATCGAAGAGAAATATGGTTTTAATACTTCTACAAAAACTCTTTTTTGGACGGATAAATTAAAAGGAATATGTATTTCACTGTTAATGGGAGGAGTCGTGTTGGTTTTGATTACCTGGTTCTACACGTGGGCCGGAGTATATTTCTGGTTGTATGCCTGGGGGGGTATTACTCTCTTCTCTTTATTTATGTCTTTGTTTTATTCTCAGTTAATTGTTCCGTTGTTTAATAAACAAACTCCGTTGGAAGAGGGAGGCTTGCGGGATAAGATCCAATCGTATGCTGAAAGGGTAGGGTTTAAATTGGATAATATTTACGTGATCGACGGATCGAAACGTTCCACGAAAGCCAATGCTTATTTTACAGGTGTCGGTCCCAAAAAAAGGGTCGTTTTGTATGATACGTTGATCAAAGAATTGACAGAAGAAGAGATCGTGGCCGTGTTGGCTCATGAGATAGGACATTATAAAAAGAGACATACCTTAAAGGGTATGTTCGTATCCGTTTTGGAGATGGGAGTTATGCTGGGACTTTTTTCTTTTTTCGTGAATAATACTTCTTTGTCCCTGGCCCTTGGGGGAGACCGGGCTTATTTTCAATTAGGGTTAGTCGCATTTGCTATTCTCTATTCTCCGATCAGCACGGTTTTAGGGATTGCCATGAATAGCTGGTCGCGTAAGAACGAGTACGAGGCGGATGCTTATGCTGCCGTAAGTTATAATGGAAATGAATTGATTTCCGGTTTAAAGAAAATATCGGTGAAAGCGTTGAGTAATTTGACACCTCATCCGTTATACGAATTTGTCTATTATTCGCATCCCTCGCTTTTAAAAAGGATTGATGCGATTTCAAAAATAAACGATAATGTATAATATAAACAGAACGGATAAGGTCCGATTTGTTTTCAAATTTCAAATCATATGGATGCAATTGTTATTACTATCGGGGATGAGATTTTGTTGGGACAGATATTAGATACCAATTCGCAATATATTGCGAAACAGTTGACCCGTCTTGGAGCGGAGGTGGTGGATATATTGTCTGTTCCCGATCAGGGGGATAAGATCAGGGAATGGATCGATTACGCGATGCGGCATGCAGAGTTAGTCGTCGTTACAGGCGGACTGGGGCCGACGAAAGATGATGTTACCAAAAAGGTGTTGGCAGAGTATTTCGATACGCGTCTGGTGTTGAATGAAGAGGTTTACTCCTGGATCGAGAAATTATTGCGAAACGGGGGGATGAGGATGAATGAAAATAATAGAGGGCAGGCTTTTTTGCCCGAAAATTGTAAAATATTGCTTAATCATAAGGGGACCGCTTCCGGGATGTGGTTTGAGCGGGACCGCAAAGTTTTGATCTCGTTGCCTGGAGTTCCTTTTGAAATGGAGGACCTGATGACCCGTACTGTTATTCCGGAATTGAGGAAAAGGTATCCTCATTTAATGCTGGAATACAGAATGCTGAAGGTGTACGATATTCCGGAATCGGAGCTGGCGATTCGTTTGGAAAGCTGGGAGGAAAAGTTGCCGAAAGGGTTGGGATTAGCTTATTTACCCTCTCCCGGCTTTATTAAATTGCGTTTGACGGCCAAGGGAGAGGGAGTATATAATCTGGATCTTTTTTTTGAGACTTTAAAAGAGGTGTTACAAGGATTACGCTTTACGATCGGAGAAGAAGATTGTATGGAGAGAGAGTTGGGAGAATTACTGTTAATAAAGGGAAAGACTATTGCTACCGCGGAAAGTTGTACGGGAGGAAATATAGCCCAACAGATTACGTCAGTTGCCGGAGCGTCGGCTTATTTTAAAGGGTGCGTTGTAGCTTATGCCAACGAGGTAAAGGAGCGGGTGTTAGGAGTCGATCCTCATACTATTGATGCTTACGGGGCTGTTAGCGAACAGGTTGTGGTGCAGATGGCGGAAGGCGTACGTCGTCTTATGGAAACGGATTATGCCGTTTCTACTTCGGGAATAGCCGGTCCGACCGGAGGAACTCCGGAAAAACCGGTAGGTACGGTCTGGATCGGATTAGCGACTCCGGAAAAAACGATTGCACGGAAGTATACCTTTTCCTTTACCCGTGAACGGAATATCGGAAAAGCGACGATGAAAGCGATAGAAATGGTTGTTGAAGAGATAAGGAACAGATAAGAAAAGCGGTGAATAAATCACCGCTTTTCTAAGGCTTCAGGTTGATTGAATCAGAATTTCTTAGCGCGTATTCGGCTTAGATGTTCGGATGTTATACCTAAATAAGAGGCAATATGTCGTAATTGTACCCGTTGTAATATTTCAGGTTTTTCATGTAAAAGTTGCGAGTAGCGATCTGATGCGGGTTGAGATAAAATGGAAATGAGATGGTGTTCTGTACGAACAAACTCTTTTTCGATCAACTGGCGTGCCCAGTTACACATTTCAATATCTGATTGATACAGCTTAGCTAACGAAATCAGATTTATTTTAAATAAAACGGATTCTTCTAATAGTTCCATTGTCTCGTATCCGCTTTTTCCGTCCACGTATCCGTTGGCAGACAGAATTATATCGTGTTCTTGCCCGAACCAGATCGTAATTTCTTTCCCGTCAGCTTCAATAAAAGCTCTTGCAATACCTTGTCGTATGATGTATATGTTGCGTTCTACCCTGTTGCTATTGAATAGGATATATCCTTTGGGGTGGGAAATCTCTTCTCCTATAAGCTTGAGCTTATCTTCTATGGCCTTGGAAAATGAGTTTATGTTCATGTACGACCGTTTTGTATTGCAAATATAACTGTTTTATATTTAATTGATTTTTATCAATTCCTTTCCTCCGTTAATCCCGTAACTTTGCTGAAATATTAATGGGTCGGATATGGCATGGATGTTATTATTAGTAGCCGGACTATTAGAAATAGGATGGCCTTTGGGATTTAAATTAGCGAGTACGTATGAAAAATATTTCTGTTTTTTCATCGCTTTCTCTGTTATTTCGATGGGAGCGAGCGGATTTTTTCTCTATCTGGCACAAAAGACAATTCCTATAGGTACTGCTTATGTGATCTGGACGGGGATTGGTGCTGTGGGGACCATCGTTATGGGGATCCTCTTTTTTCAGGATGCCGTAAATTTACTCAGGCTTCTGTTTGTATCATTGATACTGATAGGGGTTATAGGATTAAAAACAGTGCATTGATTATACATATGCTTCCGTTTACTCGTTTTTTTTGTTTCGATATGTCGAAAATGAATGCGGGACATGTGAATGATTCGCAGGTCCCGCATGTCAGTATTTTTTTTCGAAATTTATTTTAAACTTGCCAATGCCTTATCGTAATTGGGTTCCTGAGCGATTTCGGGTACTAACTCTTCGTATATGATTTTTCCGTTTTCATCGATGATTACTACTGCGCGGGCTAAGAGACCGGCCAAAGGGCCATCGGTCATTTCAACTCCGTATTTGTCACCGAAGCAACAATTTCTGAATGCAGAAAGCGGAATAACCTTATCGATACCTTCCGTCGTGCAGAAACGGGCGTGAGCAAACGGAAGGTCTTTAGAAATCGCCAAAACGACGGTGTTGTTCATTTCGGCTGCCAATTTGTTAAAGGTGCGGACAGAGGTGGCGCATACGCTTGTATCCAAACTGGGGAATATATTCAATACGATCCGTTTGCCTTTTAAACTATCTGAAGAAAGTTCCGATAGATCCGTTTTAACCAATGAAAATTCAGGAGCGACCGTACCTACTGCGGGTAGGTTTCCTTTCGTGTTGATACTGTGTCCTTGTAATGTTATTTTTGCCATTGTTTTTGATTTTAATATGTCATTAATATGTATTCAAATGTACTGCTTTTATTTCTTTTTTGCAAAATCACAATTATTTCTAATATTACGTTTCGAACCATTAATAGGTTAGTAAATAAAGGATTATTTTGCATCTATTATTTTTTATGAAAAAGCATTCGGCAAAATTTGTATTTATCTTGAAAACCCCTATATTTGCACCGTCAAAATAGAAACGACAACGGTTCGGTAGCTCAGCTGGATAGAGCAACGGCCTTCTAAGCCGTAGGTCTTGGGTTCGAATCCCAACCGGATCACATTATACGATCGACCCCTTGTAAACTTTTTGTTTACAAGGGGTCGATCGTATTGTTTTATCGTATAAAATTGGTCATTATCGCGGGTTCTTTTTTCGGTATCTCCTGTTTCCCGTTTTCAATACTTTTAAGTAGCCAGGCCATGTTATTTCCCAGTGTCCTCATGGTTTGCAGACCTTCCGCATCCAGAGAGGCTTCTCCGGGCAACATACCATGAACGCTATTCCAATATTGAGAAGAGACTACAGGCATATTGTTTATAGTGAAGTATTTATTTAAACGGTCATAGGTGGCGCTTGCTCCTCCGCGACGGCAGACTGCGACGGAGGCAGAGGGTTTGTATTGCAACAGATCGCCGCAAGAATAGAACAAGCGGTCTAATAGGGCGCATAAAGAACCGTTAGGGCCGGCATAGTAGGTTGGAGATCCGATAACGATTCCGTCTGCTTCTCCGAGTTTTGCCCTAATACTGTTATACAGTTCATCTTTGAATACGCATCTGCCTAATTCCTTACATTTATTGCAGGCAATGCAACCTTGTACGGCTTTGGTTCCGATGGAAACGATTTCCGTTTCGATGTCAGCCGCTTTTAAGGCGGAAGCGACCTCGGATAATGCGATAAAGGTATTCCCGCTCTTTTTTGGACTACCGTTAATCAATAATACTTTCATGTTATTTCTATATTTTGTTTTTTGTTTCTTATTACGCTAATTGATACCTGTTGGTTCCTTGTCTTTTGTTGTAAAGATAGAGTGTGGCAGGTAATATTACAAGTACGATTTACTTTTATATGCTTACCTGCTTATTGAGGCTCTCTTTTTACGGGTATAAGATAACTTTTTCTGTATGGAAGTGGATGGAAATATTTCAAAATATTGGACAATCGGAGAAAACTCTTACCTTTGCATCCGATATAAAACCAAAGAGAGTTTTGTAATCCTCATCGGAGGGCATAATAGAATGCCGGATAAGGTGACTGGGTAAAACCAATCGACTTATCCGGTATTTTTATGTGCTCCGGGCGGGTAGACAGTAACTAAAGTCAATAGAAGTATGGAAAGAGATGCTATGAATTTGGAGACATTGAAAATTTCGACATTATTCGGCAGGTTGTTTATACCTACCTTATTGGGGATGCTCAGTATGTCGGCGGTTACTGTTGCAGATGGAATTTTTGTTGGGCAAGGCGTGGGGAGTGACGGAATCGCTGCTGTCAATATTTGTATACCCATGTTGATGCTTTTTACGGGGGTAGGTCTTATGGCAGGGGTCGGAAGTTCGGTTGTTGCTTCCATTCATTTGTCGAAAGGCAAAGTGAAGGTAGCCCGATTGAATGTAACCCAAGCCCTGTTATTCGTAACGATCGCTACCTTGGTGCCTTCCGTGCTGATCCTGATTTTTCCGCGACAAACAGCTTATTTGCTCGGTTCGTCCGACCATTTGTTGCCGATGGTGACGGATTATTTGTTATGGTTCGTCCCGTCGTTGGTTTTTCAAATGTGGATAGCTGTTTCTTTGTTTGTTATCCGGCTGGACGGAGCTCCTGAATTAGCCATGTGGTGTAGTGTCATCTCGGCTTTGGTTAATGTCGTTTTGGACTGGTTATTCATCTTTCCTTTGGGATGGGGAGTAATGGGAGCCGCTTTTGCCACGGCAATAAGCATCACGGTAGGCGGTCTTATAGCGATCTCTTATTTACTGTTTTTTGCACGTCATTTACGGTTGTATCCTGTCAAACGAAGTCGTAAAAGTTTACGGCTCTCTTTGCGGAACATCGGTTATCAATGCCGTATCGGTTTTTCCTCTTTATTGGGAGAAGCAACCTTGGCAATGCTTATGTTTACGGGGAATCAGGTATTTATGCATTATTTGGGGGACGATGGAGTAGGGGCATTCGGCATTGCCTGTTATTATGCTCCTTTCGTGTTTATGGTTGGTAATGCTATTGCCCAATCGGCGCAACCTATCATCAGTTATAATTTTGGTATGGGGAATGTGGGGCGGGTTGTATTGGCCGGGAAAATTTCTCTTGTCACGGCGGTTGTCTGTGGCTTGATAGTTATGTGCGTGTTTATATTTTACCCGCACGTGTTGGTCGGATTTTTTCTTAATTCCGATAATGCGGCTGCCCGTATTGCCATGGAAGGGTTTCCGTATTTCGCCATGGGATTTATATGTTTTATTGTCAATTTGGCTTCGATCGGTTATTATCAGAGTCTCGAGAGAGTGAAACCCGCAACCTTGTTCGCTTTGTTACGCGGTTTTGTATTTCTTGTCCTGAGTTTTATATTTTTGCCGGAGTGGATGGGTATTGTCGGAATCTGGTTATCTATGCCGTTGTCGGAGGCGTTAACGACTGTTATTATTATAGGGTATTACTTGTTTCGTAAACCTGATTGAATGGATCGTTTGTAAAGAATAGACTTAACGTGGATGTATTATTTTTTGGGTAAATATCTTCTGGAGATTTGATTTGCCCAACTGACAGCCAGTATATAAGCGATGCCTGTCCCGACGATAAATTCGATAATGAATAAAAAAAGGTATGACCAGGATAGTTTCATCTCTCCGTATTCATTCCACAGGAGTAATATACACATCATCGGTAGCGTATATTGGAAAAATATTTGCCGGGTGAGTTTCTGCGGTATTTTGTTTTTCTTTTTCATTCTGTTCGTTTTAGGATACGGTGTTAAAAAATATCGGGTATCTATAAAAATATGATTCTCTCCTGTAAAATGCTTGTTAATTGTGATTTCAACTGTTTGGCATTAATCGGTTTTGCCATATAGCCGTCGAAACCGTTCGACATGATCTTTTGTTCGTCGGAAGCGTAAGCAAAAGCGGTCACCGCAATGATCGGAACTTGTGTGGATAATTTACGGATTTCGCGTGTCGCATCGTAACCGTTCATTTCAGGCATGTTAATGTCCATGAGGATGATGTTAGGATGGTGTTTTTTGAATAGTTCCACTGCTTCTTTGCCGTTCCAAGCATGGACGATATGGTATTCGGACCGGAGGATCGATTCGAAAAGCTTGTAATTGCTCGGATCATCCTCCGCAACCATGATTGTCAATTTACTCTTTTCTATTTTTACAGGCTCTACTGTTTGTTCCTGTTTCTTATTTATCGTTACCGGATGGTAGGGAACGGTAAACCAAAACTTGGAGCCTTTTCCTTCT
Source organism: Sanguibacteroides justesenii (assembly GCF_003204205.1). Lineage (NCBI taxonomy): Bacteria > Pseudomonadati > Bacteroidota > Bacteroidia > Bacteroidales > Porphyromonadaceae > Sanguibacteroides > Sanguibacteroides justesenii. Next base: position 66,177 of record NZ_QJPL01000004.1, on the reverse strand, counting down.
TCCGATTCAACACCGATAGTTCCTCCCATATGCTGAACGATGACCTGACAAATGGACAGCCCGAGTCCCGTTCCCTGGGCAAAGGTGTTGAGTTTTACGAAACGGTCGAATATTTTTTCTTTTTGTTCCTTGGCGATTCCGCAGCCCGTGTCCGATACATAAAAATAGAGAAACTTATCCTGAATTTCGTAGCCGAATCGAATACTTCCCGCAGTGGTAAATTTGATGGCATTCGCGAGTAAATTCGTCAATACTTGGGTGAGCCTGTTTTTTTCCGTGTTGATTTCACACGCGGGCAATCCCGGTTCGAACTGCAATTTAACGGCTTCCGGGTTTATTTTGGAAAATTGAGTTTGTTCCAAGGTGCCCATGAGTGTGTTTAACTCGATATCCGAATAGATAAAATCTAATGTCCCGGCCTCGATCTTGGAAAGATCGAGAATGTCGCTGATCAGTTGCAGTAACAATTCATTGTTGTTTTCTATGATATTGACGTATTCCTGTTTCTCCTTTTCTTCTTCAAGGGTTGCCAATATACCGGAAAAACCGACGATAGCATTCAGAGGTGTACGGATCTCGTGGCTCATGTTTGCCAGAAATGCTGACTTCAGACGATTGGATTCTTCGGCCCGGTCTTTTGCGGATATCAGCTCTTGCTCCATTTTTTTGCGTTCTGTGATCACGAGTGAAGAGCCCACTAATGTTAAGGGTGCTCCTTTTTCATCCCTGGAATCCACGGTCGCTTGTGCTTCGACCCAGTCGATTCGATGCCCGTTATGGTCGGAAGTTACCACCCGGTACTCTTCTTTGATCTTGTCAATTTTCCCTTCAATCAGAGATTGATAGGTTTTTTTGACTCTTTCGCGGTCTTCTTTAATGATTTTGGAAAAATATTGAGAATCCGGTACGGATAGATGATCTTCGTTGATATTATGCTTTACGTTGCTTAACTCTATGGGACGATTCACATCGCAGAGTATGGTTTTTTTACGTAGGTTCCATTTCCATGGAACGATATTGGCTACTTCCAAAGCCATTGCCAGCTTATGGTTCGTTGATCTGATTTTTTCTTGAGCCTGATGGAGTTCCGTGCTGTCCAGGCAAAAAATATCGATGGTATCCGGCTTGTTGGAGTAACTTATAACCACGTCATAGAAAATGCCGATTCTCTCGAAATAATAGGGGAACGTGATGGTTCTTCTTTCTGTTATCGCTATTTTAAAGAACGGTATAAACGTGGCGAGGGACTCGGGGAACAGTTCGCTGACTTTTTTGCCGATAATGCTTTTTTTATCTCCGAAACTTTTTTCGAAAAATCGATTTACTTCAACAAAGACGGAATCGACCGGGTTGTTTTCCTCGTCTAAAATGATCTTCTCTTTCATGTAAAGAATTGGCATGTTATTGAAGAGATTCAGATAATCGGAGGCGTATTCGATCTCTTTTTGCTGCATCTCTTTTAATCTGTTCAGTACGATAATACGACCTTGTTGGATTAAAAACAATAAAATAATAACGAGGAATACGATTATTCCGATCAGGAGGTATTTGTATTGTTCCCAAAAAGTTACCGGTTTGTTATAAAACACGCTGTCGGGAGGACAAATGTCGGGAGATATGCCTTTCAGGAGTAACGTGTTGTAATTGAACGTAGGGGCTGCTTTTACCGGGTAATAAAAGGGAATGTCTTTCGGTTGTGTACCCGTTAGGACTTCGGATATCGTTTTTATCAATTTGTTTTCAAAATCAGTGTCGTCATACATATACCCTCCGATCATTCCCCCGTGTTTCATGAAGGCGTTTCTCAAAGTAAAAATGGGAACGGAAGAGTTGGATATGATTTGAAAGGAGTTAATCATTAAGAGAGTTCTTCTGTTAAATTGCTGAGCATGGAACCAGGAAGAGAATAAGACTCCCGTGGTCGCTTTGTCTACCAGTTTTAAGGTGTCGAGAAGTTGATTTATGCTTGTTTCTTCGGCATATATGGTTTTGTATTCTACGCGGGGATAATGTTTTTTTAATATTTCGGATATTTCCCATTGAATTTGTTGATTGACATACCTTTTGTCCATGAGAATCAATAGCTTCTGCATATCTGGAAGCATTTCATTCATTAAATCAATATTTTCTTTGGGATATAGTCTTGAATAGAGTAACGTGAGGTTATATTCGCCGGCTAATGAGGCGAGAGAAACTCTGTCTTCGGGTTTAATAATGGTCTTGTTCAAATAATTTTCCGGTGTTCCAAGGTAGTCCTGTTCCGCACAAACGATAAGGGGGATATCTCTCCATTTATTTCGGATTTCGTCTTTCAGGAGTAAAGCAAAATTCCCTACCACGACTAAAAGTTTGGGACGTTTTTCCGAATATTCGGAAAAAAGAAGTTCTGTAAATTCGTTTAATTCCTCCTGCTTGTTGACAACAAACATATTCATGTGTTCGATGTATATATCCAACTTTTGATTCTTGGAAGCCATTCGTATGATGGGATCAATGATAGAGGAACTCCACGGGGTCGTTTCCGTGTAACTGTTAATAATCAGGATATAATCGTTTTGGGATGGGGTGTTTTTTTGAGCGAAAGAAGTAGAGGTATACATACAAAGTATGAAAATGCAGAAAAACGGTTTATTCATAAATACGCTCCGAAAAATAGAATTGATTTTAATCATACCACACACAAATAATAAGTATTGATTTTATAGTTTTATAACACAAAAGTACTAATTTGTATTGAAAAAGAAACTATTTAATTAATTTGTTGTCTATTTTTGATCTCTCTTTTCAATGGGGATGAGTATAAGGTGTAAATAATTGTTTTATAGATAGATGTATTTCGTGTGATTTGTTTTTATATTTTTAGAATATTCTTGTAAAACTACCCGTTACCCGTCTCTTTTTTTATAATTTTGTAGATAAAAATGTTGAAGATATTGGTTTGTAATTAAAGGGTTTTTATGGTAAGAGATAAGCTTTTTTCAGCAGGGTTCTGTCATATCCTTGCTGCTAATTTTTTGCTGTTTTTTGCATTCTATTTGCTATTGCCCGTGTTGCCGTTCTATTTGAGAGAGGAGTTTATGGCTGGCAAATCCATGATCGGTTTTATTTTATCCTGTTACACGATAGCCTGTTTGACTATTCGTCCTTTTTCAGGGTATATGCTGGATACGTTTAGTCGTAAACCTTTATATCTGTTGTCATATTTTATTTTTACCTTGATTTTCGGGGGATATATGATAGCGACCGCTCTCTTTCTTTTCATTTTACTCCGGATTATTCACGGTCTGGCTTTCGGCATGGTTTCGGTGGCGGGTAATACGATCGTTATTGATATTCTTCCTTCTTCCCGGAGGGGGGAGGGATTAGGTTATTACGGTCTGGCCAATAATATCGCCATGAGTTTTGGGCCTATGGTCGGGTTATTTATGCATGGTCATTGTCCTTATGAGGTTATTTTTGCCTGCTCTCTGATTTCCGGAGGATTAGGTTTTGTGATGGCGGGTTTGGTTAAAACTCCCTATAAACAGCCGGTTAAACGGGAGCCTCTTTCTCTCGATCGTTTCTTTTTAGTAAAAGGACTGCCTGCCGGGATTTCACTTCTATTGCTTTCTATTCCTTACGGTATGACAACCAGTTACGTGGCCATGTATGCCGAAGAGATCGGCATTCAAGGTAATTCGGGACTCTATTTTACTTTTATGGCGGTCGGTTTGGCTGTTTCCCGGATTTTTTCAGGAAAACAGGTAGACAAGGGTCGGATTACACAGGTTATTTTATTAGGAATGTACTTGGCCGGTATAAGTCTTTTTGCCTTGGCTGCCTGCGAAGAGATGATGAAATGGAATGCCCGGGCGACTTCTGGACTGTTTTTCTTTATTGCTTTTATGCAAGGGGTGTCGTTTGGGACGATGTTTCCGGCCTTCAATACCCTGTTCGTTAATTTGGCACCTAATAATCAACGGGGAACGGCTACTTCCACCTATTTGACCAGTTGGGATGTGGGTATTGGAGTCGGATTAATGTGTGGTGGTTCTATCGCTCAGGCTTTTAGAGGTTTTAGTCATGCCTATTTCTTCGGTACCTGTCTGACGGTTCTTTCTCTTTTATTTTTCCAATTTAAAGCCGGACCGCATTTTAATCGCCATAAATTACGTTGAGTGTTAGGGTAAAATCTTATATTTGTCGGGTAACCTTATTTCGGTATGAGAAATTTTGTTTTTGTTTTAGTGGTAATATTCGCCGGATTAACGGCTTGTTCTTCGGGGAAACGTCCTGCCTGTGTAAGTCCGGTCGGCAAATTGTGTTTCAGTACGGATAAACTGGAACTGGGAGATATCTATTGGAACGAGGAGTACCGGGATACGGTTATTGTCCGTAATCCCACGGAGAAGACGATCCGTTTGGGGGGATGGGGATATACCGCGGGAGTGCAATGTAGGATGTCGGGAGGAACTCTTCAGGAATGGCAGTCGGGTGATGCGGAAATTGCGGCACGGGGGCAGGATACCTTGCTTGTCGTTGTACAAATGACAAAAGATAGTCAATTGGGGTATTTTTTTACCTTTTTACGTTTTTCAATCGATGGAGTGCTGGTAGATCCGAATCAGGGAGTTTCGCTTGAGGCTAATGTGATCGAACATTTTGATACGGTGTCGACAGGGAAATTGTCACTACCTAAAATTGTAGCGGATAAAAAGGAGGTCGATTTTGATACTATCGTCCAAGGCGAAAAGGTTGAGGCTACCTTCGTGTTGAGAAACGAAGGAGATAAAGATTTGATTATACGTAAAATAGAAACGACTTGCGGGTGTACGGCAGCCGTTCCGGAAAAAAGGATAATCTCTCCGGGTGAAAACGTAAGAATGAATGTTGTTTTTGATTCAGAAGGCAGATGCGGAATGCAGCGTAAAACCATCACCGTGATCTGTAACGATCCCCGGCATGCTTCATTAAAATTGGTTTTGAAGGGATATGTAAAATAATCTTTTTTATTAGATTGTTCTAATATTCGACTTGTTTGGTGTTTTATTCGTCTATTTTTATAAATAGCATTCGATTTTTTTTTATTTTTGCCCTATAGCGGTAAAACAATGATCGATAACCTTCAATTTTTGCATGGAGTAAATCATAAGGAGGATGCGGCTTGGGAAGAGTTGTATCGTTATTATTATGCTCCTTTATGCAGTTATGCCGCTAAACTTACCGGAGATTCGGTTGCGGCCGAGGATATTGTTCAAAACGGTTTTATCAAATTGTGGAATTCCTCTTTTGGTTTTTCGAATATAAAGGCGATTACTACTTATATGTATCGTTTCACGTATAACGGGGCGTTAAATTATATCCGGGATAAAAAGTCGTCTGATGCGATTCATAGAATATGGGTCGACCGACAGATCGTCGATGAGGAAAAAGGGAAGGAGATGGCGTTGGAGGAAGAGACTGTTTCCCGTTTTTACGAGGTGTTGTCTCTGCTTTCGGGCCAACAAAAGGAAATTTTGTTCGGTGCTTTGGAGGGAGCTACCGTGAGAGAAATTGCGGAGAGATTATCTATTAGCGAAAATACGGTGAAAACACAAAAGAAGAGGGCTTACCAGGTCATTCGGGAGCATATGGGAAAAGTTTTTACATCCGTTCTCCTTTTGTTATTTGCAAGATTAAGAAACGTTACGAACAATTATCTCTTCTGATTCCAAAATAATAAATTATTTTTTTTGATTTTTTGTCACCCGTTTTTGGGTTCGGCGTGTTTGTTGGTACAATTTAAGTCATTTTGAGATGAAATGGGAAGATATACATGCCAACTCTATACGAATCGTCGGTTGCTTGATAGACCGATTGAGAGAGCATAAAGCAGAGGAAAACTATCCTGATAATGTTCGGGATGTTGCGGAACATTTGAAGGTTCGGAAATTTTTTGAAAGAGAATACGCGGCAAGACAACGGTATGATTACAGGAAAGCCTGTCGTAATTTAAAAGTCAGGTCGAAAAAAAGGTATATGAAACGCGTAATTGTCGGAAGTGTTGCTGCTGCTTGTTTTATTGTTTTAGGTGTACTGGCGTTGGTTTCCGTGCCCGAAAAAAAGAGGTCAGCGTTGAGACGGGCGGAACAGCGGTTCTATTCTCCGGTAAAACCTGGGGAGAGAAAGGCCGTTTTAACTCTGTCCGGAGGGGATTGCGTAGAGTTGGGTAAGAGTTTTTATCAATTCAATGAAAAAGGAGGGGTCTCCGTCGTCGTTGATTCGACAGGGGTCGTTTACGGGGAAATCCCTCGTTTGACGGAAATAGATGCCCATTCTTATAATAGCTTGTATGTTCCCCGGGGAGGAGAGTATTATGTTACCTTGGTTGATGGAACACAGGTATGGATGAATGCGGATACCCGTCTTCGCTATCCTGTCGTTTTTACCGGGAATCAGCGGGTGGTTGAGTTAACAGGAGAGGCTTTTTTCGAAGTGGTTTCCGATTCGACTTCACCATTTATCGTGAAAACGGGTATCGGGGAGGTGCGAGTGTATGGGACTCGGTTCAATTTGAAGTGTTACGGGGAAGAGCACCGGATTGCCGCTACCTTGGTCGAGGGTGCCATCTCTTTTTCAAGCGAACGGATCGGGGAGGTAAAGCTTGTTCCTGCCGAACAGTTGAGTTATAGGGAGGGAGAAAGTGTAGCGGACATTCGTAAAGTGAAGGTTCAAAACTATGTGTCGTGGAGGCAGAATTTGCTCTCTTTTGAAAATGAAACTTTGGAGGAGATAGTGAAAACCTTGTCTCGCTGGTATGATGTCGACATCGTGTTTGAGGATGAGCAATTAAAACAGCTGGTGTTTAGTGGAAATTTGGATAAATACAGTCGCATCGAAACCTTTTTTCGGTTTTTCGAGGCCGGAGCGAACGTGCGTTTCGAATGGGTCGGAAATAGGATAAAGGTCGGGAAAAAATAAAAAACAGAGGATACGAATCCCAAGCTACCAACTTTGTTTCGCATCCTCCTTTATTACATATCTTAAAAACATGTAACATGAATGACAAATTTATGAAAAAAAATTTACCGGACCGATGGAAATTGCCGGCTAAATGGAAAAAAACAATTTTAGTGATGAAAATGAGTCTTATTCTGATGGTATGGTTGACGATTTCGACATCGGCTGCCGTCTATTCCCAACACGAGACCGTAACCCTCGATGTAAAGTCTTCCACGTTGATCGAAGTATTGACCCGGATTAAGGATCAAACGGGAGTAAGGATTCTCTATAACGTGAGCGGTCTTCGCGGAGTTACCTGTAAGGATATCGTTTTGAAAGATGTACCTGTTGAAGATGCGTTGCGACGGGTTTTGTCGGGTACGGCCTTCGGTTACGAGCAAATTGAAGGAGTGTTTGTTATCAAGGCTGTTGTGAAAGATGAAAAAAAGTCGGTTACGATCCGGGGGTGGGTACGGGATAAAAAGGAGGAATTTTTGCCGGGAGTGACGGTAAGACTCCTCGGTACGAGTTTGGGAACGTCGACGGATACGAAGGGGTGGTTTGCCATCACCTTACCCGTTTTGAAAGGAACGTTGGAGTTCTCTTTTATCGGTTATAAGAAACAGAAAGTCGATTTCACTGAAAAAACCGATACGCTTCGCGTTGTTATGGAAGAGGATGTGGCAGCCTTGGAAGAAGTGGTGGTTCGGGCTTACGGAACGCAGAACAAAAGGGAGGTCATAGGGGCGATCTCTTCCGTGAAGGCTGAGGAGATGAAAGAATTGCCGACGGCCAGTATCGTGAATATGTTGCAAGGACGTTTGGCGGGAGTCAATATCATTCAACAATCTGGAGCACCGGGCAGTGCTTCGGTTATTGCCGTGCGGGGATTTAATTCTTTGTTGGTCGACGGGGCCAGTGACGGACAACCTTTGTGGGTCGTCGATGGGGTCCCGATGCACTCCTTTGTTTCACCCGTTACGGGAACGAATACGTTGGCCGATTTGGATCCGGCCATGATTGAATCCGTGGAGGTGTTGAAAGATGCTGCTGCCGCCTCTATCTATGGTTCCCGGGCCGGTAATGGGGTCATCTTGATCACGACTAAAAAAGGGAAGGCCGGTACGACCAAATTTGCGGCGAATATCTCTTATTCTGTTTCTCAGGTACAGGAGTATCCGTTACAGATAGGCGGTCGTATGGAGCGATGGTTTCGTAATCAGGTAATGAGAAATAGGCTGGCAACCGGTTATGATTGGAATAAACAATTGACGTACTATCCTTCTTCTTACGAATCGGTGTATTTAAGCGGAGGAACTTATGACGGATGGTGGGTAGACGGTAGACCGGATCTTTTGGGTAACCCCGTATTGCAGGATAGTTTGAATCCGTTTTATAATAATTCGACCAATTGGTGGAAACATATTTTCCGTACTGCAAAAGTAGTCAATGCCAATTTACAGGTTTCCGGCGGATCGGAACGGTTTCAGTATATGATCGGGGCCGGATGGTACGACGAAAAAGGAATCATGCTGAATTCCGACTATTCGCGGGCCAACATGTTGATCAATCTGCAAACCCAACCGACGAAAAAAATACGGGTGGATGCCCGGGTGATGCTTTCCTACGTGGATCGTAGTATCAGCAGGGATGACGGGATGGGAGGAACGAGAAGGTACGAGGGAATTACCGTAGATCCGTCGAAACAGAGTACGACTCTTCCGAACGATGGGTTGGCGGAGGATGAACTGTTGAAAAATATCAATCTCCAGAGAGACAGAACAGATGATTACCGGGCTATGGCCAGCATGTCGGTACAGTATAACGCTTGGAAAGGGATAACCTTGTCGGCTTCCGGAAGCGTGGATTATGCCCAGGGAAATAAAAATCAGTTTAAACCTTCCGTGCTGAATCCGGATGAGAAAGAGAACATGTCGGATGGCTCGATCGGGAGAGCGGTTCGGTTGGAAACGGAAGAGTTGCTGCATTGGAGAGAGAGCATCAACGAGGCTCATAATTTCGATCTTTTAATAGGATTGAACGTAAACAAAGAGCAACAATTTCTGATCGCCGGTTTTGGGAAGCGGGGGCCTAGTGATAAGATCTATTATTATTCACCTCCTTATAATCCTATATTCAATTACGGAACCGAAACAAATCCCGATTGGAGAGCAACGACTTCCTATAATTCGGATTTCAGGGAAAAGACCATGGTCAGTTATTTCGGACGTTTAGGGTATAATTACAAACAACGTTACTTGGTCGAGATCGGTTTTCGTCGGGACGGATCTTCCACTTTCGGAGAGAATCACCGTTGGGCCAATTTCCCCTCTTTTGCTCTGGGATGGGCCTTTTCGGAAGAACCTTTTATGCGGTGGGCCTATTGGTTAAACTGGGGGAAACTGCGCGGCAGTTACGGGACTTCCGGACAAATATTCACGAGTGAGTATATGGCTTACGGTTTATTTGTGGCAGGTGCTTCTTTTAACGGTAATCCTTCCGTAATTCAAAGTAAGCCCGTCAGTCCTAATTTGACTTGGGAAAAATCCAGTCAATATAACATCGGCTTGGATTTGGACATGTTTGATTATAGGTTGAGCGTAAAGATGGATTACTATTTTAAATATACCAGCTCCCTATTGTACAAGGTGAGACTTCCCGGAACTTTGTGGGGTGCGGAAGATCGGGATGAGAATGCGATGGAAGTCTCCAACGAGGGAATCGAATTGGAGTTGTTGGCGCATATTTTGCGATCCAGTAAATTGGGATGGCGTATGAAGCTGAATGTTTCCAGAGATTGGAGTCGTTTGGAAAAGACTTATACCGGTAAAGATATCGGGGGAGGATATAACGGTTTTGTAATCGGACGTCCCTTGGGATCTATTTATGCTTTTAACGATACGGGATATTACCAAAACGAGGGAGAGGTGCCCGTTTATACAGACATCAAAGGAAATAAATTGTTTTTAGGTGGCGTCGGAGCTTTCACGGGTGTCAGCGGTTTACTCGGAACCCAACGGATATCGGATGCGAGCGGAGATTACGATATACAGCCGAAGGATATGTATTATTTGGGATCGGCTTTGCCTTTAGTATATGGAGGATGGGTAAACGAGTTAACCTATAAAGATTTCGATCTGAATATTCTATTTAATTACTCTTTGGGACGGAAAATGATTAACATGCGAAATGCTTCTTTGTCGGGTACGGATGGCCCCGTGTTTGCGGATGTAAGGAAACTGACCTTCTGGCAAAAAGAAGGTGATCAAACGGATATGCCGGCGATAGGTCGTCCGTATTATCCCCAGGTACGTTCTAAAATAGAGCGGGTGAATTTGCTTAGCTTAAAGCAGTTGACCATAGGATATAATATGCCTAAAAAGGTGATGGAAAAGATCGGTTTTTCCGGGGCCCGCTTTTTTGCTACCGGCGAAAATCTGTTTTACTGGAGTAATTACTCCGGGGGAAATCCGGAAGTGGTGGATGTTTATAGCGGATTGGATGGCGGGATGGCTTATCCTTTGCCTCGTAAATGGACTTTAGGTTTAACGCTTAATTTTTAATACATGATGAAAAAATACATAGGGATCGGATTGATCGTGCTCTCTTGCTGTTGGGGGTGCACGGGGATGTTAGACGTGAGACCGGAAAATTCCGTCACCTTCAACAATTATTTTGATTCGGAACAGGATGCGGAATTTTTGTTAAATGCCCTGATGGATCAGGTAAGAACCTGTTTGTTAGGTGGTCCCGGATTTCATGCGGTTGCGGGAGCAATTATGGATACTACCAGTTTCTCGGATTATTACAATGCTTTGAATTTGCGTCCGGATACTTATAAAAATTCTGTATGGACTTCTTTTTACTACGCGATCGATAAGGCGGATTTAATACTGAATAACGCGCATCGTTTCCCGTTTTCGCAAGATAAATTAAAACCTTATTTGTTACAATGCTATTTTGCGAAAGCACTCTGTTATTTTTTTCTGGCACGGGATTGGGGTGAGGTGCCTATTATCAGGGGAGAAAAATATACCCCGTTGGCTAAAAGTTCGGTTGCGGAGGTACTGAAGGAAGCCGAAGAGTTAGCATTGAAAGCCATGGATTTGCCGATTTTTGAAGAGTTGAAGGATTATGCCGGAAATTCCCGTACTTTGAAACAATACGGATCGAAGGGAGCTGTCGCCGCTTTATTGGCTCATATTTGTGCCTGGCGGGCGGGAGTTTTAAACGAACCGGAATATTGGAAAAAAGCGGAAGAGTACTGTTCCATGATCATTGACGGAAAGGTTGGTTTTTATGATTTGGAGTCGAATCCCGAACTCGTGGCGGAGAAAACGATGTATCGTGACAGCAAAGAGAGTATTTTTGAGATATTCCGTTCCGTACAGGAAGAAATCAACCGTGCTCCCTATTTCGGTACGCAGTATGTCGGCTGGCCGGTTCGTTTGGATCGGGAGACTGAACCGAATTGGGTTTTTTATGCGGAAATTTTTAAAACGACCGTGAACGATATGTATGATTGGGAAGATTTACGCCGTGATAGTTGGTTTTGGGCATTGGATGCCGATACGATTTATTTGAAACGTGTTGACGGCAAAATCGAAGCACATTATTCGGGGGAAGAATATCTAAACGAAAGGCCTTTCTTTAAAATTAATTTAGCTTCATTAGGGGGAAAATACCGGGTGCTTGCCCGGGCTTCGGATACGACTGGCGGTTCGCAAGATTCAACGGATTGGCCCCAGGATTCGATACCGAACGATACCTCTTCCGTGGATACCTTGCCGTCCGATATCATTCGATTGTATGACAACAGAATGATCGAAAAGGCATTCGTAAATAAATTTCGTACTCCCTATTACAAACAGAATGATTATGAGGCCGAACCGGTATTCAGCGGGTTGGATATGAATAAGGTAATCTGGAGATTGGCCGATATCATATTGTTAAGGGCTGAATGTAAGGCTCGGCAGGGAAAAGCCGGTGGGGCCGAAGATTTGAACCGGATACGGGAACGGGCATACGGAAATCGAAATCACGACTATTCGGTTGCGGAAGGAGATTTACAATATGCTGTTTTCAAAGAGCGGGAAAAAGAGCTGATTTTTGAGGATCATCGCTATTATGATGCGGTACGAAACGGTTGGGATTACGTGCGACGGGAGTTATCGGGAGCGTATAGAAGGTTGACGGATGAAGAGTTGAAAGACGGCGCACTTTATTATCCCGTGTTTGGCGGAGCTTTCGTGAACAATAATTTGATGCGACAGAATACGTACTGGAATAAATTGATACAATAATAAATTATGAAAAAAATATATCGTTTATTAGGATTAATAAGTGTCGTTGTATTGATGGCTTCCTGCCTGAAAGACAACTATATCGACACGGGATTGAGTAACGGGCGTTTTAACGGAAGCCTGTTGGAGTACATGGAAGCGAATGCTTATGATTGGGATTCCACGGTACTTTTAGTTCGTCGTGCAGGACCTCGTATGGTTCGTATTTTCGAAGGAAAAGACCCGGAGTTTCCGGAGATCACTTTTTTAGGTCCGACCAATCACTCCATTCGCCGGTATTTAATACAAAACGGGTATAAGCAGGTATCCGATTTGGATCCGCAATGGTGTGAAGACGTGTTATTGAAGCATTTACTTAAAGGAAAGATCTATTTGGACGATATTCCGGCGGGACGCCCCACGGAGCGGGGAGAACCTATAGGAGTGGGAACCGGAGGAGATGATTACACGACGCTAAGCGGCCAGACCGTATGGTTGTTTACGATCCGCGGTACGTATGGCGGTTTGCCGGAAAAAGGAGCGAAGCAGATACAGGGATTCACGATTTACAGTTGGAAACGTATTTTTATAGCCTCCAGCAATATAGAACCGGATCATTGCGTGGTGCACTCTCTATATTACGGTTTTACTTTAGGAGATATGTAATTTTAATTTAAATGGAAAAGAGATATGAGGATGAAGTTAATCATAGGGAGTGCCTTGTTGCTCCTGACATGCAGTTGTCACCAGAAAACGATCGGCTACCTTCTAACGGAAGATGCCGGATATCTTCCGGATACCATGGTGATCCGCAAAACATTGGACCCGAAATTGGATTCTATTCGTATTGAAAGTCGGGCTCCTTGGGTTAGTTTGGCTATGCAAGGGTACGAAGGTACCGAGTTGATCGTTTTTTCGATCGAGAATGTGACTTCGACCGCTGGAGAGGAAGCTATTCGTTATTTTAAAGAAAATTTGTCGATCCGGGGAGCCGGTACGATGCTATTTCCTATCGATAATGATGCTGTTCCGGGGCGTTACGTGGTTTCCGTACGGTTAACCAATCCCGGTTATACTCAGGTAGTAAATAACGCCTTTACCTTTGTCGTCGAGCCTTAATATTTTGAATACTAACAATCTGTATGATGCTGTTTGCAAAATTGACGGACAGCATCATATACGCAAAAAAACAAAAGAATGAAATGGATAAGATGTTATTTGACGGCGGTAGTTGTTTTTCTGGCCGTATCAACCTTCGGGCAAGGTATTGAATTTATAGATGGAGGCTTGGATGCCGCTTTAATAAAGGCCCAGAAAGAAAATAAGGCCATTTTTGTCGATTTTATGGCAACCTGGTGCGGCCCGTGTAAGCAATTGTCGGCCGAGGTGTTCCCGGATAAGAAATTGGGTGATTATTTCAATACCCGTTTCGTTTCCTGTAAAATAGATGTGGATAAAGAGAAAGAGTTGGCTAAAAAATACAAGATCACGGGGATGCCGACTATGGTTTTTCTGGATAAAGAAGGTAACGAGTTAAAACGGGTGATGGGATTGATACCGGCAGCTCGTTTGTTGCATGATGCAAAGGTGGCCCTGGGTGAAGCTCCTGTTTTTGAAGCCTTGTGGGAACAGTATAAAAAGAACAAAAGCGATCTGACCGTTCAACAATCCATTTTGTTGGAAGCTCCGGATTTTGTACGGGGGAAGCAAGGAAAAGAGGCCGAGTTATGGAAAAGTCGGGTGGAAAAGTTGTTTGATTCCTATGTAAAAGTTAAAGATCCTGCGGATTTGATTAATACCGAAGATTTCAGGATTATGACCGCCTACAATCAGAAGATAGAAAAAAATAATAACGTTTTCAATCTTATCGTAAAACGTATGGAGGAGTTTAAGGCTGTAATCCCCTTGGAGATCTTGGCTAACTATATCGTGACTTACGAAAGTTCTTTAATCAATGAACTGGCCATGAAAGGAGATTTGGGGTATAAAGAGGAGATCAATCGGGTAAACGGAGATCTGAAATCGGTTTTTGACTTGGTAAAAACTCGTAAGATTCCGGTATATGACGTATTGACGAGCGAGGCCGATGCCCTCTACCAGATTTATGCTAAAAAAGACCCGGATGCTTACGTGAAAATTAAAAATGCATTTTTGGAGCGGATGGGAGCGGATGCCGGTCCGAACGAATACTACGGAACGGTGATGAATCTGATGGGGCCTACACAAGGGAGAATTACCGAAAATGCTGCCGAACAATGTATCCGATGGTTACAAAAATTGTTAGGTTATAAACTTGGGCCGGATAACCAGGGACAGGTGATTACCACCATGGGGGATTGTTACCTTATATTGAAAGATAAAGAAAAGGCAAAAGAGTGTTACAATCAAGCCTATCTTTTAGCCATTCAATTGAAGAACCCCCAGATGCAAGCGTTTATAAAAAATAAATTGGCGGCGATTGACGATTAAAGAATGAAGAGATGCTGTGATTAAAGGATTTAGTGATTAAGAGATTAGTTTAAATAGAGATCTGATTAATTTGTAATTATTTGTCAATAAAAGAGTTGTGGTGTGTTTTTGTTGGTTAGTGTCTTCTCTTTACGAGAAGGCACTTTCTTATTAGCACTTTGGGACGGGGTAAAAGTGCTATTTCGATGTTTCGATTATACAATAATGATTGTAAGTTCTGAATCATAAATTATACGATGATTGAACTTGACGTGAGTGAGATTCGTAAAAATAAAATATCTTTGTTTGGAACAAATTCGGATAAAGATGAATTTATTTCTAATGTTATCGGTTATGCTTGTTTTATTTACTCCCGTTGTTTCCTGTTCTTCCGCATCGAAAGGTTTTACTTCCTTATCAGAAGAACAGAAAGAGGTATTGGCATATCTGCCCCGTGATATTGTTATTTCACATCGTGGTACGACCTATTGGGCCCCGGAAGAGACGGAGGCAGCCATGCGTTGGGCCCGGAATACGGGAGGTGACTATTTGGAGTGTGATATACAACGGACAAAAGACGGGTATTTGTTAGCCTTGCACGATGAAGATTTGCAACGGACAACGGATGTAGCCGAAAAATTCCCGGAGCGGAAAGATGCTCCGGTGTCTGAATTTACCTTAGAGGAGTTATTGACGCTGGATGCGGGGAGCTGGTTTAATAAGGCCTGTCCGGAACGGGCAAGAAAAGGTTTTTCCGGATTGGATATCTTAACCTTGGAAGATGTAATCCGTATTGCGGAGGGGAATCGAATTTTGCGGGATTCGACCGGGAAGCGTCTTTACCGGAAAGAAAATGGAAAAATTATCATGCAGTACGAGAAAGATCCGGCAGATAACGGGAATCGTCCCGGAATCTATCCGGAGACCAAAGAACCTCGCTTGTTTCCCGGAATAGAACGGGATTTGCGAAATGAATTGGAGCGGTTGGGATGGTATGCCGTCGATAGGGATTCATTAAAATCCGTTCCGACAACGGAAGGGAAGGTCGGGATCGCCAATACCCCGGCACGGGTGATTTTACAGACTTTTTCTCGGGAATCCTTGAGAAAACTGCGGGAGGCTTTTCCCCGCTTGATTCCTACCTGCCAACTGTTATGGTTAGGTGAAAATGATATGAAAAATGATGCCCCCGAAACGTATGCGAAGTGGGTCGATTACGCAATCGAGCAGGGAGCCGTGATCATGGGGCCCAGCATCGGGGGAGAGCCGAACAGGTACGATGATTTGTTAAAACCGTGGATGGCGGCTCTTGTTTTTAACTCGGGGATGCAAATACATGCTTACTCTTTTGACACGGAAGAACAGATGAAGAAGTATTTGGGGAGCACCTATGTTTTGGAAGGAGTAGGCAAAAGAAATTTAGTGGATGGACTTTTCACCAATTTAACAGATGAAACGATTCTTTTTTATAGAGATCATATAAATTTTGAGAACCGACAGAAGAATAAGCCGTTAGAGTCTTCCGAAAAAGTTCTTGAGCGTTTAGGATACTGACCTTACTCGATCCCTCGGGAGATAGTGGGTTATTATATACGCTAACATTCAAGGTTTACGTGATGGAGAATGTCCGTGATTGAATCGTAATAATTGAAAATGGATTAATAAATATTAGTCATTTAAAAATGAGATCACGTGTGGATAATAATATTAACTTTATTCTGTTGTGATATTTGTGATTTAAACGTTATTTTTGACAAATTCACAAATATAGAGCATGAATATGAACTTTTTTAACATCAAAAGAGTCGCTCATTATGAAGCAAAAATAGTAAGGCGTAATTGGTTGTTCAGGACATTTGCCTTGTTTTCTTTAGTCGGGATTCTAATTCTTCAGATACTGGTACAAAGTAATATAATGCAATGGACTTCATGGAATACGATCGCATTATCTTCCTATGTTCCTTATTTCAATGTTTATTTATTCGGTATCGTTCAGGCTGTACTTGTTGTTTTTTTTACTGTTATTCAGTGGGATAAGGATCGGAATAGGGTAGAGACCACGTGTGTCCGTTCATTGAGTAATGCGGAATATGTGATCGGTAAAGCTTGTGGGATGATTCAGGTCTTTATGGCTTTATCTTTGTTATCCCTTTTATCGGGAGCTATTATAAACATTTTTTTTACAAATGCTCCTTTTAACGGATGGATGTATTTTTTTTACTGGATTGTGTTTTTGTTCCCTTCCCTGGTGTTTATTATTGGTCTTACTTTTTTATGTACAGGTCTGGTTTCTGATAAACCGTTACTTGTTTTAGAGTTATTGTTATATATCTTTATTACTTTATATTATTCGGACGACTACTACCAAGGACTTTTCAATTTTTTAGGAGGAGGTGTACCTGTCACGTTATCGGATATTTCGGGTTATCCGGATTTAGGTGGTGTCATGTTACAACGTTTGAGTTGGTTGTTTTTGGGTATGGGGTTTATCGGTTATTCCGGCGTTTTTTTTAAGTGTCTTCCGATTCGAACGGGCCGTGTTGCTGGCCTCGGTGTGTCGACATTTATTGTTGTGCTGGGGCTTATTTGCGGTTTTTCGTTATGCATGCGGCAATATCGATATGTCACTCTCCGGGATGATTACAGAGCGACTTACGAGAAATACCGTTCGAATCGTAAATTGACACAGTGTAATCAAGTTATTACTTATCGACAAGAGGAGGACCAGCTGACGGTAAAGACACGACTACGTTTAAAAAATGAATACAAAGAAACGGTGAATCCGGTGCTTCTATACTTGAATCCCGGTTTGCGGGTTAACCGGATATGCATAAATGGTGAGAGAGTTGATTTCTACAGGGATAATCAAGTGATCGTGCTTAATGAGGCGGTGGAAGGAAAAGGTTTATTGGATTTGGAAGTAGAATATTCCGGAAGAATAGATGAATCTATTTGTTATCTTCAGCTATGTGACAATTACGTGGCGAATACATGGAATGTCGGCTCTGAGCTTTTCCGTTCTGGTAAGAGATATGCGATATTAGAAAAAGAGTATACTTTACTCACTCCGGAGTGCATTTGGTATCCGGTTTCAGTTCCCCCGGTAAATCCGTCCGATGTTTATGCGGTAGAAAAAAACTTCACGAAATACGGTTTGAAGGTAGTCGGGGAGACCGATCGCACGGTTTTGTCGCAAGGAGACCGGATCGAGTCGAACGACACATTAATTTTTAGGAATGAGCATCGGTTGTCCGGAATATCTTTGTGTATCGGCGATTACAAGTGTTATCAAATGCAGGTGGACTCTGTTTTCTATGAATTATTTGTCGTGGAGGGACATGATGATTTTATGGAACATTTTAATCGGATAAAGGATTCTATGACCGGTATTATACGTGAGTTTAGAGATAAAATTGAAAAGAAAAATAATAGAAAGTATCCTTATGAACGTTTCATGGTTGTGGAGACTCCAGTTGCTTTTGCCGCTTATTTCCAAAGCGAGAGGGGAGGTGGTGGGAAGGTACAACCCGAGATGATCTTTTTACCAGAAAGGGGGGTCGGTTTCAAAAACATGGATTTGGCGAGAAATAAGCAGACATACCGGAAAATAACGAATGAAGAAAAGATGGAAAATGTAGAGAGGAGTATATTGACACAATTATTAAATCATATATTTATATCAGAATACGGTAGTTTTATGGAGAAAAACCCGTTGATGAGACTTTTCGTACCCTATTCTTACGGTAGTTATACGTTAAGTGGCAGTCCGTTTACTCTTAATCCGTTGTTTTATAATCATGTGAATCAATTGTATTCACGGGAATACCCGATCTTAGATGCCGTATTAAATAATTTGTTGAACGGGGCGGATACGGTGCAATTTGATCGGATAGATAATTTCGAAGTCAGTAGTCGTTCACATCAATTGGCCGTGAATTATCTTAAAAGTCATAGTTTAAAGGAAGCTTTAAGAGATCCGGGAGTCACATCCGATGTTTTATATCAACTTATAAAATTAAAATCTGTTGCTTTGAGAGAAAGCTATTTGGGGCTGACAGTCTCTTATTTTGATTTTAATGCGTTTATAAGACAATATTGGGAGGATCATAAATTTCAAAAAATTGATTTTACCTCGTTTGACAAGGAATTTACGGAACGATTCGGGATAAGTTGGTGTAGAGTACTACCGGAA
This sequence comes from Sanguibacteroides justesenii, assembly GCF_003204205.1. Classification (NCBI taxonomy): domain Bacteria; kingdom Pseudomonadati; phylum Bacteroidota; class Bacteroidia; order Bacteroidales; family Porphyromonadaceae; genus Sanguibacteroides; species Sanguibacteroides justesenii. The sequence goes on along the minus strand of NZ_QJPL01000004.1, from coordinate 47,295 downwards.
TGGTACACGGTAAAGCAGATACCCTCTTTCGTGGTCCAAGATGCATGCGTGGAAGAGATTGCAGAAAAGGGAGATAGGAGTTCGGTGGATCGGCGTTACCGAATCCACGTGAATGTCTATAACGAAAGTGAAGTGGAGGGGGTGGTTGTATTGACTTATGCGAAATTGCCGGAAATAGGGAGTAACAGTAAAATAATGTCGTTGTATACGAAAAACGTTTTAATAGAAGCTAAAAAGGCGAAAGAAATAGTTATCGTAACGGAAGGCAAGCCTACATCGGTTTTTTTGAACACGATTCTTTCTGGGAATATACCGGCATTAATCCCTATCGAATATTCTGGGAAGGTGACATATGAAGCGAACCCAGGGGTACGAGATATTGATGTCTCCCGTTTTTTCCCACAGGAGGGAGAATGGATTGTCGATAACGAATCGGGAGGGTTCAGCATATGGCAGGCAGCGACGGGAGATCGTACGCCTGGATGGTTGAAACCTGTTTCTTTTGCGGATACTTATGACACGTATAATGTTATGATGGCGTCGGGGGTGTGGTCGCTAGTGACACATTATGGTTTCTACGGGAGACGGGTAAGGAGCGGTTGGATGAAAAATTGCGGGGGTGGGGCATCTAAAGCAAAATGGTCGGTGAAAATAGAGAAATCCGGATATTATGAGGTTTTAGTCCATATACCAAAATACGTTGGTTTGCAACGAGTGAAGAGATTGCCGGGAGGTTTTTTTGTTCCCTCGTCAATTTCGGATAGAGAGTTGAAACAAAATTACATTGTACGGCATGATGGACAGGAAACGGAAGTTTCGGCGGCAATCGTATCGTTGGAGGACTGGGTTTCTTTGGGACGTTTTTATTTCTCATCGGGAGAAGCCTCTGTCGTGCTGACGGATCAAGGTAGTGTCGATGACCAGATTATATACGCGGATGCCGTGAAGTGGGTTTTTAACGGAGAAAATGAGGTTCCCGAGAGGTAAAATATTTTAACGCAATTTTGAATGTTATTTGGATTGAAACCAGTATTATCTATATTGGTAGGATGTTGACATTGTAATTGCGTAAAATATGGAGAGGATCGAATATATGAAAAAGTTGAGGTATGATTATGAACTCGATTTCGGAGACATTTTATGAGTGTGATAATTTGTTAAATCGCAAATACAAGTCTTATTTTTGGCTCAGGGATATAGAGGCATGGTGATCCTTGCGTTACGAAAGTGCAGATGAGAAAATAACTGGAAGATGACGATATTTTAAAAAGAGTTGGTGAACGAAATGTGGTAGATGTTATTTCTTTAAATTTAACAAATGAAATAATTCTTTTTTTATTATAACTATATTTTTTTTGATAATAAATTGAATAACATAATATTATGATATTTTGTGGTATTCGTCGGTAATTTTAGATATTAACTTTTCTTTATCAATGTATTAATAATTAAAACCTTATTTTTGGTGAAATCCTAAAAATAATGCACGATTATGAACCTTCTAAATATTAACACGGTTGCCCGTTACGAGGCAAAAATATTGAAACGTTCCTGGTTGTTCAGAATATTGGCTGTACTTTCTCTTGTAGGTGTCATTGCTTTTCAAATCATGGTGCAAGGAGACTTAAATTTTTGGACTTCGTGGAATCTGATAGCTATGTCTTCTTATATTCCATACATGAACCTATATCTGTTTGGTATGGCAATGGCCGTGACGGTGGTATTTTTAGGTGGAGAGCTTTTGAACAGGGACCGTAAATTGGACACGATGGAAATTATATACGCCCGGTCTATGAGTAATGCCGATTATGTCGTCGGCAAAAGTTGGGGAATTGTTCGTGTATTTATGGGCTTAGCCTTTATATCCATGTTGTTGGGAGGAATTGTCAACCTTTTTCTCAGTGATGCCCCTTTTAACGGATTTATTTATCTTTTTTACTGGATTGTTTTTTTATTTCCTTCGTTAGGGTTTATCATGGGATTGACCTTTTTTGTTTCGAGTGTTGTTCGTAATAAGGCATTGACGATATTGTTTTTATTGGGGTACGTGTTTTTGACGATCTTTTACCTGAATGAAAGAGAGCGAGGGCTTTATGACTTTTTAGGTTCGACGATACCCAATACTTTTTCGGATCTGACAGGCTATCCGAATCTTGGATCGGTTTTGTTGCAGCGTTTGGTTTGGTTATCACTCGGGATGGGACTAATAGGCTATTCGGTTACTTTATTACGACGAATTCCGAATCGTCCGGGGCGCAGATTGATACAACACGGTCTTTCGACTTTGTTCGTATTCGTGAGTGTTGTATGCGGTTTTATGTTGTATTTTTCTAATTATCAGGAGAGAGAGAGACGTTCTGCCTATCGGTCGAGTTACGATCGGTATCATGCAGGTGATAAATTGACACTTGATAGGGAAACGATAACCTATCGCCAGGAAGGGGACGGAATAGAGGTACGAGCTTTCTTGAAACTCGTAAATCTACATGACAGGGAGGTTCATTCGGTCGTGCTGTATTTAAATCCCGGTTTGGAGGTAAAACGTTTGACAAAGGGAAGTCTGGAGTTATCTTATTTAAGGGATAATCAGGTAATTGAAATAAAGGAGAGGGTTGCTCCCGGTGATTCTCTTTTACTTGCTTTGGAATACGCGGGACAAATCGACGGTTCGGTATGTTATTTGGATGTGGATGATAAATATATCTTCGATACCCGTACGACGGGTTCTTCTATATTTCGTTCAGGAAAGAGATACGCTCTCGTGGGAAAAGATTACACCTTATTGACTCCGGAATGTCTTTGGTATCCGGTATCTGTTCCTCCGGTAAACCTGAAAAACGGGTACGATATTCAGAAAAATTTTGCGGACTATCGCTTGAACGTGGTGGGAATGGGAGATAAGACGGTATTGTCCCAAGGTGTGCGTGAAACTTCGGGTGATACATTGATTTTCCAGGATGAATATCGTTTGCCCGGAATATCCCTGTGTATAGGTTCTTATAAAAAGTATGCGGTGACGGCGGATTCGGTTTCTTTTGAGCTTTATATAGCTGAGGGACACGATGATTTTATGTCCAGTTTTAACGAAATACAAGATTCGATGGCGTCTGTTTTGTCGGATTTGAAATATAAAACGGAAGAGAAAATGAATTGTAAATATCCCTATCATCGTTTTATCGTAATAGAAAGTCCTTCTTCTTTCGCTTCGTATTATCGGAATGAACGGGGAGGGAGTGAGCGAATACAACCGGAAATAGCTTTTTTGCCGGAGCGGGGTGTCGGATTCTGGGGGATGAATTTTAAGAAAACATTGGAAGGGTATGCCTGGATGCAAAAAGTGAATAAGACGATGGGGGCGATGTTAGATGGCGAACGTCAGGCGTTCAAACAATTTGTCCAAAGTACATTTATGAGCGAATACGGTAGTTCAATGGAAGGGAATCCCCTTAAAAGACGTTTTATGCTAAGAAAGATGAGTTTTGACTACGAGTTGAGTAGAAATCAATATGATATTTCTCCATTGTTCTCCAATTATGTAACTTATATCTATTCTTCAGAATATCCGATTATGAATACCATATTGAACGGTCAGTTAAAGCGGGGAAAATCACAGGGGACGGCTTATTCAACATATAGTACTTCCTATAAGAAAGCAATGCATTATCTGAAGAGTCATAGTATAAAAGATGCTCTGGGGAATCCCGAACTTACTTCCGATGTTTTATATCAGATTGTTAACTTAAAAGCTTTTATTTTACAGCTACAATATTTTGGGTTGACGATAGATCAGAAAGAATTCAATGATTTTATCAAGCAATATTTTGATGAACATAAATTCAAACAGGTCGAGTTTGTCCGTTTTAATGAAGACTTTATTAAACGTTTCGGGATTGACTGGCTGAAAGTATTACCGGAATGGTATACGGTCAATCGGGTTCCTTCATATATAATCAGAGAGTGTTTTATTGAGACGGTTGAAGGGGATATGAAAGAACCGGACTATAGCAAGAGGCGTTATCGTATTCGAGCGAGTATATATAATAATAGTGATGTGGATGGAGTAGTTTCGCTCAATTATTCCTTAATGCCCAAAATGGAGGCCGGGACAGCTATGATGACGTATACCAGTGAAGATATGAATAACCGGAGCCAAAACGTTTTGATAGAGGCCGGGAAGGCTAAAGAGATTATTATTCTGTGCAAAGGCCAATTGGTGCAAGTTTCATTGAATATGAATATTTCCGGGAATCTTCCTTCTGTTATTTCTCTTTCTCCTTATGTTTCTGGTAGGGAAACACGGGAAACCTCCTCGGGTATTAAAGATATAGATCTTTCCCGTTTTTTCCCGAAAGAGGGAGAATTAATCGTCGATAACGAGTCGAGAGGCTTTCGTCTTTTAAACGTACCTTCCGGTAATCAATTGCGCAGATGGTTTAAAACGAGCGATACAACGAAATACAAAGATTTTTATAAAGTGACTTTTGCTGAAGAGTGGACCCTTAGCGTTCATGACGGTTTTTACGGGGGACATATACGAAGTGGTTGGAGGAAAGAAGGGGGGGACGGTAGTTCCAGAGTGGAGTGGTCTACGCGGATAGAAAAGGCCGGATACTATGAAGTTTTTGCCTATATTCCCAATCAGTTGTCTTTGGTCCAAATCAAAGCATCCCATGGTGTTGTTTTCGGGATTCAGAAACAAACGCCGATAAAGCAGTTGTATCTTGTTCGTCATGACGGAAGCGAGTCGGAGGTGGAGTTGGAAATTCCTTTTGCTCAACGGGAGTGGTTATCATTAGGACGTTTTTACTTTTCTCCCGGAGAGGCGTCGGTTATTCTGACGGATAAGAAGGGTACTCCGGATCAGGTGATATATGCTGATGCGGTGAAATGGGTTTATGAAGGAGAAAAATAGATATCGAATTTTACTTTGGGATAAACATCTAAACTATACATACAAATATGAATATTCGTAATATAAATACAGTAGCCCGTTATGAGGCAAAGATACTGAGACGCTCCTGGTTGTTCAGGATGCTGGCCATTCTTTCTTTGGTAGGGATCACCTTTTTTCAGCTGTTGGTACAGGGGAATATGGTACGATGGACATCATGGAATCAAATCGCATTGTCTTCTTATGTTCCTTATATGAATGTCTATCTTTTCGGTATCGCGTTGTCGATAACTGTTATCTTTTTGGCAGGAGAGCTTTTGAATAAAACCCGTAAAGTGGACACGATGGAGATTCTCCATGCTCGTCCGATGAGTAATGCGGATTATGTGATAGGGAAAGTTTGGGGAAGTGTTAGAATATTCATGGGATTAGCAATTGTCTCTCTGCTTTTGGGAGTCATGGTAAACCTCTTTTTCAGTGATGCTCCTTTTAATGCTTTCTTGTATCCTTTATATTGGGTATTGTTTCTGTTCCCTTCCTTGGTGTTTATTTTAGGATTTACTTTCTTAACGGTAAGCATCTTGCGTAATAAAGCATTGACGATTCTGTTTATGCTTGGGTTTGTTTTTCTGACGTTGTTTTATTTAAGCAATATTCATCGGGGATTTTATGATTTTTTAGGTACGACCGTTCCGAATGCCTATTCCGATATAACGGGGTATCCGGAGTCGGGGTTTGTAGTTTGGCAACGTTTGACGTGGTTATTCTTGGGAATGGGCTTTATCGGTTATTCGATTGCTTTTTTACAGCGCATCCCAAATCGTCCGGGACTCAGAATGAAGCAGCGGTTGATTGCGACAATACTGGTTTTGCTCGGTGTATGTTGTTGGTTTGTCCTGTTTTCCTCTACACGGAGATCCATGCATGACCGGGAAGAGTACCGGATGAGTTATAACCGGTACGAAGCATGCCCCAAGCTGACTCGAAAGTCTCAGGCTTTGGTTTATAAACAAAAGGGGGATCGGATAGAGGTGACAACGGAGATTCAATTGGTAAACCCTCATGATCGGGAGGTGCGTACTGTCGTGTTGTACCTGAATCCCGGATTGAAGGTGGATAAGATATTAAAAGAGGGAAAAGAGGTCTCTTTTTCCAGGGATCATCAGGTGTTAATCTTGGACGACAAAATAGAAAGTGGGGATAGCGTGAGGTATGTTTTGGATTACGGAGGACGGATAGACGAGTCGATTTGCTATGTCGACCAGCCGGATGAACTGGTATTCGACAGCAGAACCATAGGCTCCTCTCTTTTTCGCTCCGGGAAAAGGTATGCTATGGTTGGACCGGATTACACGCTTCTGACACCGGAATGTTTGTGGTATCCGGTTAGTATTCCTCCCTTGAACCTGACGAATGTGTATGACATTCAGAAAGATTTCACCTCTTATGTTTTAAAGGTTGTCGGTCTGGGAGAGAAAACGATATTGTCTCAGGGGAATCCGGAACCATCCGGTGATACGCTTGTTTTTCGAAACGAAAACCCTTTGCCGGGATTATCCTTGTGTATCGGTTCGTATAAGAGATACTCGGTAACAGCGGATTCGGTCTCTTTTGAACTTTACGTGGCGGAAGGACATGATGATTTTATGGCTTATATAAGTCATGTGCAGGACTCGATGAAATCGATATTATCCGATATGAAAGTCAAGATAGAAGATGCAAAGGGCCGTAGGTATCCTTATCGTCGTTTCATGGCCATAGAAGCCCCGGCTTCTTTTGCCTCTTATTATCGGGATGAAAGAGGAGAGAGCGAACAAGTTCAACCGGAAATGGTTTTTTTGCCCGAACGTGGCGTGGGATTTTTCAGTATGAATTTTAAAGGGTCCAGCAGATCTTATGCTAATAACGTACGGTTGATGAAAGGGACGGAATTGGATTGGGGCGCCATGGAACGCTTGTGGGTTGAACAATTTATTCGAAATACGTTTATGGGTGAATACGGATGGTTCGGAGAAGGAAATCCTTTGATGAGGCGTCTTCCCCGGAAAGGTGGGATAAAAGGTTATAGGTTAAACGGTAATCTGTTTGATATTTCTCCCATGTTTTTTAGTTATTCGGGTTATTTATACTCCTCCGATTATCCGGTGATGAATTTGATATTGAATGGTTTGATGAAGCCGGAAGAGGGACAGCAGCAATTTACCCCGTTATATAGCAGTTCGTACTGGAGAGCCGTTCGTTATCTTGAGAATCATAGCGTGAAAGAGGCCCTTGAAGATCCGGAGATCCCATCGGATGTGTTGCGTCAGGTGTTAAGTATGAAAGCGACGGTTTTGCAAAAACAATATTTGGGTATGATCGTGCCTTCTGCAGATTTGATAAGGTTTATCAACGGGTATATGGAGCAACACAAATACCGGCAAGTGGATTTTTCCGATTTTAACCGGGAGTTTGTAAAGCGTTTTAAGATGGATTGGCTTGAAATATTACCCGAATGGTATACGGTGGATCGAATACCCGCTTTCTTGATCCGGGATTGCCTTATTGAAGAGATCGAAACAAAAGATAAAGATCGCGGTCACAGGAGTTATCGTATTCAGGCAAGTGTATATAACGATAGTGATGTGGACGGAGTGGTTACCCTTAACTATGTTGTTATGCCCTCGCGGTTGAAAAACGTGGGAGGAGTAGTTATAATGAATTCCGGTCAAACGAATGACAATAGTAAGAGTAAAAATGTATTGGTAAAATCCAAGGAGGCTAAAGAAATTGTTGTTATATGTGAAGGCAATATCATGTCGGCTACATTGAATACCAATATTTCCAGAAATATTCCCGCTATAATAACCATTCCTCGGAATTATCGGCAAAAAACGAAAGCGTCCTCGGAAGGAGAAAAAAGGATAGATACTGCCCGTTTTATGCCCGAAGCAGGGGAGTTGATAGTGGATAATGATTCGAAAGGATTCCGGATATCGGATTCTTCTTCCGATAGTCCAATACGTAAATGGTTTAAAAACGCCGATACATCCGAAGTCAGATACAATAATTTTATGGCTACCAATAAGTGGACGCTCGTCACTCATTCGGATCTATACGGGGGATACGTGCGTAGCGGTTGGATGAAGAAGAGCGGGGAGGGGAACAGTAAGGCCGAGTGGTCCGTGCAAATAGATAAAGCGGGATACTATGAAGTTTTTGCCTATATTCCTGACAATATGCAGTTAACTCAATATCAATACAAAGGAAGTGGTGCCTCTATTATATCTGCTTCGATGGTTACAAGAGCGGGAAAGGCAGAATCTATAAAGCAATACTATACCGTTAGTCACGAGGGTAAAGAGTCCGAAGTGGAAATAGAGATACCTTTCTCCGGGAGAGGATGGTTGTCTTTGGGGCGGTTCCATTTCTCCTCCGGCGAATCCTCTGTTGTGCTTAGTGATAAGGGAAGTTCGGACAATCAGGTAGTGTATGCCGATGCGATAAAATGGGTTTGGGATGAGGGAAAAGAGGATGAAGTAATTGAGTGATATAATGTTTATTGCAATGACTTAATCTCAGAATCTCTCAATCACCGAATTCATATATGTCTTTTGATTGGAAACCGGAAACTGTACTTTCGCTATTTCTCTTCCGGTGAAAAAACGTATCTTTGCGGAAAAGAGAGATTATGACTGATAAGAGTGTAATATGTGCCGTTGCAACGGCACCGGGAAGCGGTGCTATTGCGGTTATACGGTTGTCGGGAGAAGGGTCTATCGCTTTATGTGACCGAATTTTTCTATCGCCTTCCGCTAAGAAATTGACAGACGTACAGCCTAACACCGTACATTTCGGGCGTGTTATGGAAGAGACGGAGTTGGTGGATGAAGTTTTACTCTCTGTTTTTCACGCACCTCACTCGTTTACCGGTGAAGATTCGGTGGAGATATCCTGTCATGGTTCCGTGTATATTCAACAGCGAATATTGCAGTTGCTTGTTTCCCGTGGAGCTCGTTTGGCTCGTCCCGGCGAGTTTACGCAACGGGCTTTTTTAAACGGAAAAATGGATTTGTCGCAGGCGGAAGCGGTGGCCGATCTGATCGCTTCCTCTTCTGCTGCAGCTCATAAAATGGCGTTGAATCAGATGCGGGGCGGGTTTTCAAAGGAGTTGATAAAATTGCGTGCGGAATTGCTTCATATCACCTCTCTTTTGGAGTTAGAGCTTGATTTTTCGGAGGAAGACGTGGAGTTTGCCAATCGGGCGGAACTTCGTGCTATTGCCCTAAAAATAGAAAATATGATTGCCGAGTTGTGCAACTCCTTTTCACTCGGGAATGTCATTAAAAACGGTATTCCGGTGGCCATTGTAGGGAATACCAATGTCGGGAAGAGTACGCTTTTGAATGCATTGCTGAAAGAAGACCGGGCCATCGTTTCTGATATAGAAGGGACGACTCGCGATGTAATAGAAGATACCATAAGTTTAAACGGTATGCTATTCCGTTTTATCGATACGGCCGGTATACGTCATACTTCCGACACGGTCGAAAATCTCGGTATCGAACGTACCTTTGCTAAAATTGCCCAGGCGAAAGTCGTATTACTTTTGCAGGATGTAAACCGGAGCAGCGACCAGTTTATTCCTTACTACCGGCAGGTGAAAGAACGTCTCTCTCCCGATGCTAAATTATTGATTCTGTTAAATAAAATGGATCGGACGGAGGTCCTGGATGCCGTTAAGGAGGAGATAGAGACTCAGATTTCCGGCGAACCGATCCTTCCCGTTTCTGCTAAGAAAGGTTATAATATGGATACCCTTATCCGTTGGTTGACCTCCTCCGTCAACACGGAAGCTTTTAGCAATGTCATTGTCAGTAATGTCCGGCATTACGAAGCCCTTACACACGCTCTCGAAGCTATTCGCCGAGTTGTCACCGCTCTCGATACCACCTTAAGCGGCGAATTCATTTCCCAGGATATCCGGGAATGCCTCCACTACCTCGGCGAAATCACCGGTGAAATCACTACCGATGAGGTTTTGGGCAATATTTTTAAGAATTTTTGTATCGGCAAATGATACATCGCAATTAACCGCAACGAATTAGAATCAACTATAATGAAGTCGCTGAATTTCAGAGGCTTTTTTATTTACCCCAAATCCAGTTCATAGCGATTGGATAGTGTTGTTCACCATATTTTTCTACCGTATTTCTACCGCGAAACAAATTGGGGTTTGTCCCCGATGTCACACTGACGCATTTGTTGTCGTGTGTTGACAATGGTTTACGAGAGTGGACAAAAAGGGAAATTATCCGAGCTGTAAAATGCTCATTTTACTAAAATATGGAGAATAGCAAAAATGGAAGTAAAAAGAATCTGCCAGTGGTGCGGCAAGCCTTTCATGGCAAAAAAGACCACCACCAATTATTGCAGTCCGCAATGCTCCAAACGAGGTTACAAACACCGCATGAAGGAGCGAAGAATGGAACTCAAAGAGTGTCAAGAAATGCAGGAGGTATAATGAATTTGTCTATTCGCTTTGCCCAATCTTCCATTGTCATAGGTATATGACGCATAGCCATACTTTCTGCCATATCAAGGGACGCATTGACTATCCTACCCATTTCTTCTAATTCTTTTTCTCGCAAATAGTTCTTCGCTACAGACACATCTGTTTTGACAATTTTTCCATTCGGAGCGTTTTCCCAAGTGGTCAATCCCATGTGTTCCTTATTCGCATCGGCTCGTTCGACTATCAACTCCGCAGCAGTATGCCCATGCACAGCATAGTGCATTTTGTTCTGTACCTTTTTGAAGAAAAGACGAGTTGTCGGAGCATCTTTGTTATAGTCTATAGCCGTAGCATAAATATCGGTCAGTTTCTGATAAAAACGACGCTCACTCAGCCTTATCTCCCTTATTTCGGCAAGCAAATGTTCAAAGTAATCTACACCTAAGAAAGTCCCGTTCTCCATTCGCTTATGATCAAGCACATATCCACGGATGGCAAACTGCCGGAGTACAAACGTACACCACTGACGGAACTGAGTGGCACGAACAGAATTGACTCGATACCCGACACTAATAATGGCATCGAGATTATAGAATGTCGTATCGTAATTCTTGCCATCCGAGGCAGTTGTTTCCATTTTGGAAATAACTGAATGTTCGTCCAACTCACCACTCTCAAAAATATTTTTAAGATGCTTGCTGATTGCAGGTACTCCTACATCAAAAAGCTGCGCCATCGCCTTTTGTGTCGTCCAAATGGTCTCATTCTTATACATCACTTGAATCCCATCCTCCTTGCCTTCAAGCATGAAGATGAGAAACTCAGCCGTACTATTTCGTATTTCTATATTCTTTGCCATAAAAATAAAAAATATTACGATGACTAGATCGGTTGGTTATCATCATCTACGATTTCAACAATTTCTCTGCAAAAGGCTTCTTGTGAAATTAGCAGACTCAAAACACGTGTGAAGTTATTCAATTCTTTTTCTTCTGTAAGTTGTTGTTCTTGTGTTTTACCAATGTGGCCTACTCTGAAATACATGTCAATTGCCTTGTCAATACCACTCAGGATAGTTGGCATGTCTGCAATAATTGTTTCGTCCTTAACATTACCTTCAAAGGTGGATTCGACATAAATCGGATAACTACGATGAACAGTTGTGATTGGACAAGATTCAAAATGTATTTTTCGGAAATATATTGTTGCTTGCCTTTTCATATCAGCATCAAGAGTCCTTGGGATAACAATTCTAATCTTCGCAGATTTGTATATTTTATCCCCAATTTGAATTTTATCACCTTGTCTAATTATCTCATCTGCCAACAATTTGATAAAATTCTCAAAATAAGAAATTGCGATAACAGTAGAAGGCAAAAGCCCAAGATGTCCTAAAGCAACTTTTTCATCAATTTTCTTTTTAAGATTTGACAGTTGCGTTTCAAAGTCCTGATTAGGTATTTTGATCCCATCTTGGTTATAAGTTGTCGTGTAAGATAATAATGTAACGCCTAATATATCAGATGGTATTTTAACCGTATCTTCTTTAATGATATAGGCTCTGTCAATTCCAACTCTTCCCAAAAAGAGTCCGTATTCAAAAAGCACATTATCTCTTGCTGTATCATATTCTTGATTGCGGATTTTGCTAATATCGTCAGCAGCGAAAACCATAAAACCGAAATCAAACAGACTGGCTGATTTGAGCAATGTTTCCAAGAAACTTTCATTGAATTGAAATATGCTGTCATTCCAAATATAACAATCATAGTCTTGCTCAAAGAATGTTCTAATTCTTTGAGCAACAATTAGCCCCTCAGTAGAAGAACCTATAAATATTCTTGGTTTCATTATTTTATATCGTTGTAAATTTTCCAAACTTCAATTTCTAGTCGCTTTAAATTTTCAAGCTTAGACGGATTATATCTAAATATGTATTCTGTACCGTCAACAGATTTAAGATTATTTGCTTCTGATTCATTTTGGCTTAAATTATAAAGTTTATTCCATAATATACGAACTAAATCTAAGTAATAAGAATTACGATATAATTCGGTGTTAATATCATAGCAGATTGCATTTATATCAAAACTGGTTAGGTCTATATTTACTGAAGCATCCGCTTTTACATTTTTAAGGAATCGAATCATCTTTTTGAGTCGTCCTTCGGTGTATGAACTTCTCGTGTTGATTCTATCTATACTAAGGAATGGATAGTCAGGTCCAAGACGATCATTCTTTTGTTTATCGTAAATGTAAATGCCTCTATATATATCACCATTTCCACTAATGTATTCAAGAGAATCATGCCATGAAGCAACGACGATATCAACATCGCGATGTAGGTTTTGGTTCGTTATACGTATGGATTTTGGTTTCGTAATATCGCATATTACATAATGAGATTGTAAAATTCTCTCGTCTTCCCAGCGGAGTTGTCTTAAATCATTATTCGCTTCTCCTGTATATCTTGTAAAGTTGTTGACCCAATTCTTTATTCGCATCGTGTCTGTGTCATACGAGTAAGGATGATTTTCGACAAATGCCTTAGCTCTACTGTAATCGGTGTCTTGAAACTTACTTGTAATTGTAAGCAAGTCAATATCACTCACACCACGAATATGAGTTCTAGTCATTACAGAACCCTGGTATTGAAAATAGACACTTTGCTGTAGTTCTCTTTGCAAATGCAATTTCGCATTTTCACCTGCTTCTAAAGTCTTGTTCGTATATATAGGGTCAACTTCATTCATTGCAAGTTTTACATATTTTGCAATGTCCTTGTCTATGCCAGAAAGGGAAGAAATGGAATTCAGTCGGACTTCTCTAAGAGAATCCGGATTGTATCTACTTTCGATACGATTAATAAGAGTTGTATAATCAGCCATAATTACACTTTTAATGATTAAACTTGATTTATCGCCACAAAATTAATACGCATCTATGCAGCCTTTTTGCATAGCAAATTTAAAGTTGAAAAAATCGCATCTAATTGCTTCCTTTTGAAGAATACTCAGAAGCCCTCTCTGCTACCATACAACTATCAATCTCTTCTTCCATTATGGTATATGTTTTTGACTGATTGTCAATAAGTTTGATATTAAACTTATCTTCTACCATTTCGAGTTCTGTTATGTTTTTAAATGTCACATACATAAACATAGTGGTCACAACGTGAATCCCTAATTGAACCTCTTTTGCATCAAGGATCTTAGCCTGGTGATTTTCTTCATTGCGTAAGTTCACAAGAATATCAATATACTGTGCAAACTTCTGGTCAATAGGTTTGTCACTATATTGCAGTTTGTTTAGTTGCATACAATACAAAGCATTACTCAGAGCTGCATATTCAACTTCTCCATTTTTATCAGTAACCTCTTTGTCTTTAATAATGAAATGAAGTTTCTTCAAGTATGACTCATAGCCTGTTACAAGGGCCTTAAGATAAATGCGTTTCTCTGCCAAAGTCAGAGTATTCGGACTACAATAAAGTTTAAACATAGTATTGAGTATCGTATCATTCAAGCCATTGTACTTATCAATGCTGAATACTTTAATCACCTTTATCATCCATTCAAATGCCTCTTCGAGTGTTCTGCTTGTTCCCGCTATTCCAACAAATTCCTCCCGGATTAAAGGAATCATTTTACTTCGCAGATTCTCTATGGTATAGGCTTTCTCCTCTTGTTCGCGGTAGCGTTCATATATGGCATGTCCCATCTGCTGCATCAACGTCTGATAGAACTCCTGATTTTCAAACAATTTACGATAAGCATCGGTCTGTGTCGTATAACACTGCTGAGCCGCTTTGCTGAAAATATCCGGAAAGATGCTCTCTACAAATTGATTCTCATCGTTACCGACAGCTTGTTTCTGCATTTTTTTCGTTGCAGATTTCTGTATAAGGTCAAAAATGCCCTCAACCATAACCCGGTCAGCTTCTGAGAACTCACCACGGAACATAATATTTACCTTGGCAATAATATTATCTAGCAAATCACGAGTATCTTCAGGCTTACGACCTGCTCCTGGATTCTCTCCTTTAATCTCAGGCTTGTTTCCATCCAAAGATATATGCATCATTTCATTAGCCTTGATTATATTGTTAACAAGACGCACCTTTTTGTCCAAATCAACTCTTTCTCGCGGATTTTTTGGTAATACACGATAGAGGTAATCGGCAAATATATATGACTTCATTAACGAGCTGTCAAAGGTACGGGCGATCTGCGCCATGTAAGCATAGAAACGAATGAAATTCTTAATTTTGCCTCGCACAATGAAACGAATTTCTTCATCCAGATCCTCAAACCTATCTACAATTGGCTTTAATGCATTGGATAATGCACCCAGTTTTGACTTGTTTTTCTTGTCCTGTGTAGCAATAAGCAGTTCATAAAATTTTTCTTCATCTTCAGTGGTCCAAAGGTGGTAAAGCTCGATGTCTTTGTGAAACTGATATACATAGTTCACATCAACAGGATTGATTAACTCTGTACCCTTATAGAATGGTTCGAAAGCAGTTTTAATTTCTTCAGAACTATTTACGAAATCAAAAACGTATGTATCTTCTTTCAAAGGATTGGCACGATTCAGACGAGATAGAGTCTGTACTGCTTTCACATTTTTCAGTTTCTTATCTACGAACATTGTGTGAAGCATCGGTTCATCAAACCCGGTTTGATACTTATCCGCCACAATCAGCATGTTGTAAAAGTCACTTGCGAAGTAGAGCGGAAGTTTATCTTCAGATATGCTCTTTTCTCCCCTCGTATTGAGTTTTGGCTCAGTGTATTCCACTCCGTTATATTCCACCGTGCCGGAAAATGCCACCATCGGATTGATGTCTATAATATGATGTTTTCTGCAATACTCTTTAACTGCAAAAAAGTAACGTACTGCATGAGCACGACTGGAGGTTACGACCATTGCCTTAGCTCTTCCTGCCATATTTTGAAGAGTCACTTCACGAAACTTCTCAACGATAATAGCAGTCTTTTTATTGATAGTATCCTTGTGATTATCATGGAACGCTTTCAAAGCGATCGTTGCTGGCGTCTCTTCGTAATCAGGGTTATCCTCTGATTGACGGGCTATTTCATATGAAATCTGGTACGTAGTATAGTTTTTCAACACATCTTTGATAAAGCTTTCTTCAATAGCCTGTAGCATAGAATAGTTGTGATAGGCCTTGTATTTATCCTTATCGGGGGTTTCTCCCTTTTCAACTAAAATACCAAAGGTCTGAAGAGTCTTGGGCTTTGGAGTAGCTGTAAAAGCATAAAAAGAGAGATTTTTATGCTGACCTTGACTTAGCAGGTCGAGCATCAACTTGTCTTGTTCTTTCTCCAGTTCTTCAACACTTTTTTCTTCCCAGTCAGCAAGTTCCTTCAGGGCTTCGTCTGTATCAGCCAAAGCTGCTTTCAGCTTCTCCGCACTCTTTCCACTTTGACTGGAATGAGCCTCATCTACCACGACCGCATAACGATTACCGCTGTGTGAAGTGATTTGCTCATAGATTTGAGGAAAGCGTTGCAGTGTTGTAATGACAATACCTGTTTTCTCTGAGTTGATGACATCACGCAGCTTTTCACTAGCATTTGCATCTTTTTCCGTGATAGTAGTTACCGTGCCCTCTACATGTTCAAAACCGAGTATGGTGTCTTGAAGTTGTTTGTTCAATACACGTCGGTCAGTCACCACAAACACTCCTTTGAATATGTGATTGTTGTGATTGTCGTGTAGTGAAGAAAGCCGATATGTCAGCCAAGCAATGGAATTGGATTTGCCGGAACCGGCTGAGTGCTGAATCAAGTAATTGCAGCCGGAGCCAGTCTGTTCTGTATTCGTGATAAGTTTTTCCACCACATCTAATTGGTGATAGCGTGGGAAGATAATCTTTACACTTTTGTCTGATACCTCTTTCTCTTTTCCATGCCTGTCTTTGATAATAGCAATCTTTTCTTCCTCTTGACGCATGATGTAACGTTGGAGGATTGCCAACAATACATCGCGGCGCAGGACATCTTTCCACAGATAAGATGTCACATACTCATCGTCATCGCATTGCGGATTGCCCGCACCACCCACGTTACCGGCTCCATTGCTACCTTGATTGAAAGGCATGAAGAATGTTTTTTCTCCTTTCAATTCGGTTGCCATTGCAGCCTCATACAGGTCGCAGCCGAAATAAGCCAGAATACGATTGTCAAAGTGGAACAACGGTTCTTTCGGATTTCTATTTGTCTTCCATTGCTCGATGGAGTCACTTAAGTCTTGATTGGTAAACTGGTTTTTCAATTCTATGGCCACAACAGGAATACCATTGAGAGAGAGTACCATGTCGATGGAGTTCTTCACATCCTTACTGTACACGAATTGGCGGGTACACTCCAATACGTTTTTATTGTACTTCTCTATCAGTTCTGGATTAAGCGTTGATGTGGGAGCGAAGAAGCAGAGTTTCAATGGAATGCCGAAGTCGTTCACTCCATTGCGCAACGTATGTATCAACCCATACTTCAGGATGTCACCTTGTATGGTTTTATACAATTGCGCCTTTGCACCATTACCATATTTACGTTCAAACTTTTCCCAAACTTTCGGCTGGGAATCTTTGATAAAGCGAATCAAGGTATCAAGATCAATGGCTTTTCCCTTGTCATATGTGGCTTGATTTCCTTTGATATAGCCACCTTCCGTGAGCAGGTATTGTTCAATATCCGCTTCAAAGTTCTTCTCGTATAAATCTGTATGTGCCATAGTACAATTAATCTTTTTTAATGTAAGTCCTGTTTTTATTGCCTCCGTGAGCTTCCCAATATCCGAATTTTGTCAATTGACGAAAATAACGCTTGGCTGTTGTTTCGGTGAAGCCGAAAGCACTGACAATTGTTTCGGTCTTTATTTCGTCTTTATCGACCATTTGCTTGATTAAGTCTGTTTTATCGACCACTTCCACCGATTTAACATACTGTTCGATGCCATATTTCAAATGAGCGCAGTGCAGCTCTGTCATGCAATTCAGGAAGATTTCTATATCCTCATGCTTTCTTGTGTCGATTAAAGCCTGAATGTATTCACTCTTATCTTCCTTCAAAACCTTTGTCGGCAATACGTCATATTCCATTTGCAAAAGGTTCATTAGTAGACGACAGGTCCTGCCATTTCCATCCGCCCACGGATGAATGGTCACAAGTTTATAATGCGCCCAAAAACTCAGTTCATAGATAGCTGCAATATCACTGGTATCAAGTGCTTTGCGACGGGCATTAAGTTCTATGCAAAATGCTTCGAGTTTCTGAGGTACTTTCATCCAGTTCATATAAGATCGTCCTCCTGCTCCGACAGTAACATTCAGTTTGTGCAATTCTACTTTAGATACGTCAAAACTACCTCCCAAAGAATTATATTCAGTACCTGTTCTTGCCATCACTTTGGAAGCAAGCGTAATCAGAGAGTCCACCGTGATATCTTCGTGACACTTTATCCATTCTCTACCGTATTCGTAAGCGTTTTTCAGGTCAAGGTTCATCAGCTGTTCAACCATGGGTTTGCCTTTTGCTGTAATACTCTCGTCAAACAGAAGCTGAGCTTCAACTTCTGTCACTGTGCTACCCTCAATAGCCGTGGAATGAGTAATAATCGAGTAGAGATAGAATTTGTCGTAATCTATCTGATTCGATATTCCCAGTTCTTTGTGCCGCTGAAGTAGTTGCAGCAGTAAGGTTTTATTGTCTGCTTTCATGGCTTAAACTCTTTTCTTACCGGTGACATACTCGTAGATAATGTTCTTCTTATAGTCCTTCAGTTCTGCAATTTTTTGTAGTTTCAATGAGATTAAAGAGTCTATATCTTCGCATTTTTTGTCAAGGTACGAAACAATGGATACCTGTTTTTCAATAGATGGAATTGGTATCAAAACTGACTTCATGTTTTCTTGTGTAAGATGGGGTACTCCCATTCCATTTCTTAAAAATCCTACCATGTTTTGAAATGGATTACTTAATAAAAAGTAATAAAGATATTTATAATTTAGAATCTTTGATGGCGTAATCACTCCTAATGAACTATTTACTGTTGATTCCCCATTAGGTAAACTGTCAATTCTTGCAATTTTACCAATTCCTGCTCCATCTTTTACAATTAAAACGTCACCTATAGATAATTTTATTTCAGGAGATTCATCAAATCTTTGCTGGTTTATATAGTTCAATTCAGACCAATCAAGTCGGTTATTAACTATGTTAAAGGCTGATAAAAAGGGATAACCAAATTCTACATATTCTTCGGCTTTAAGACCTTTCCAACCTAATCGGGCTCTTAACCAGATAATTTTTGAAAGAAGTTTGATTTCCCATTTCTCTGGTATTTCCCCAATCCATTCAACACCACTATCCTTCATTTTTACATTTGGCTCAAGCCCTTTGGTGACAGCCTCTGTGATTACAGAATACTTGTAAGCCTGTAATTCGCCAATCATTTCATCCTGCAAAGCAATCAAAGAGTCAACCTCCCCACATTTCTTGTCAAGGAAAGAAGCGATAGCTTGTTGCTCTGCATATGATGGGTTAGGAATATTAAGAGAGGCAAATTCATCATAAGTCAAAGAGTATCTGATATTTTTTGAAAGATACATGAATTTTCTTCCATCGAAAATATAATCAAACCAATATGTGTAATATTGTGGATCATATTCTTCATTTACTTTTAGTACTTTGTATGCTGGAGAGATCATGCCATAGACTTTGCTTAGTCCCGAGAATACAGCAGAGCAGTCTAAATCAAACAAACACATAACCAAATTGTTTGGACAGACTATTTGATATGTGTTGTATGAATCGGGGACTTTACCACTAGTTGTACCAATATCTATACATTTAATACCTTTAGTGGTAAGTGAAAGTAATTGGGTCGTCTTCCAAGATTCCTTGACAAGTTGCTTTGTTAGTGAAAAAATATTCTTTTGACGCACAATTTTCCACCCACTCGGGATTTCTCCAATCCATGCGACTTCACTATCTTTATATGTATCGTAAGTCTTTGCCATAATTATCCTAATATCTCAGTCATTAACTTACTCTCCAATTCTTCCAATTCCTTGAGATGTGCAAAGATGTCTTCACTTTTGCGTGGAGCCACATATTTATAGAACTCACGAGTAAACGGTATCTCATAACCAATCTTGGTTTTCTTCTCGTCAATCCAAGCATCAGGGGCATAAGGGAAGACGTTCTTCTGCATGTATTCCTTGATATCCTCGGTCCAAGGGACAATCTCCGTATCGCGTTTCTTGGAATCCGGCTGTGGTTTACCTTTCTTTAGGATAGGCTCTCCCGTCTCTTCATCCAGCAACGGGCGTTCGACAGTCAATTTGGTGTACTTAAAATACTCATTGTCCAAGACCTTGCTTTCTACCTTCAAAGTCTCGTCATCACTTTGGTAAGTCCAATCGGTAAAATCTTTGTATGCCTCCATGATAAGTTCTCGGCAGCGGTCACTTATCTCCACACGCTTATTGCCCAAACTCTTTCGGCGTTTGTCATAACATTGGCTCGCATCTATAAGCTGGACTTTACCTTGACGTTCTTCACTCTTGTTCTTAGTGACAATCCAAATATAGGTGGCAATACCTGTATTGTAAAAGAGGTCGTTAGGCAACTGCACGATTGCCTCCAACCAGTCGTTTTCCAATAAATAACCTCGAATCTCACTTTCACCACTGCCTGCATCACCTTTGAAAAGACTACTACCATTCTGAATGATTGCCATTCGGCCTTCCTCATCTTTCAGTTTGGATATACCATTGAGCAAAAACAACATCTGACCGTCACCTATGGCAGGAAGCCCGGGTACAAAACGACCGGCTTCACCCAGTGCGTGCTCCTTCTCTACATTCTCTTTAGAGGTTTTCCATTCAATACCAAAAGGTGGGTTTGAAATGATATAATCAAACTTGTAACCGGAGAACTTGTCATCGCCAAGCGTATCTCCCTGACGCATATTATCAGCATTGCCACCCTTGATAAGCGTATCAGCTTTGGCAATAGCAAAGGTTTGGTTGTTCAATTCCTGCCCGTAACTTGTAATCTCTG
This sequence comes from Sanguibacteroides justesenii, assembly GCF_003204205.1. Taxonomy (NCBI): domain Bacteria; kingdom Pseudomonadati; phylum Bacteroidota; class Bacteroidia; order Bacteroidales; family Porphyromonadaceae; genus Sanguibacteroides; species Sanguibacteroides justesenii. Next base: position 26,816 of record NZ_QJPL01000004.1, on the reverse strand, counting down.
CTTCCGAGTCAATCTTCAGGAAACGTTCGGTAAGGCAACCCAGCATCTGGCTTGTACCCATAGCCATGTCATAGATAGAGGCAGTAATACCTTCACGCTCCAACTTCTGTTCATCGTTGGCGACAAGCAGTTCTGCCATGAGGTAGATAATGTCGCGGGCGGTAAAGTGCGCTCCTGCCTGTTCGTCATAGCTTTCAGAGAATTTGCGCACAAGCTCTTCGAAGATGTAACCCATATCCACACTGGTCACCACATCGGCTCCAAGATAGGCTTTGGCGGTACAGAACTCTTTAATGACAAGATACAGCACATTGTTATCAGCCATCTTTTGGAGTTCACGGTCGAAGTCCATACGATGTATGATGTCAATTACATTTTCAGAGAAATGATTGAGATATGATTCAAAGTTCTCTTTGATATTCTCGGGGTCGTTCAGCAGGCTTTGAAATGTGAACGGAGAAAGGTTATAGAATTGCTGCCCGGCAGCTGTTTCCAAGAATCCCTTTTTCACCACAATGCCATCTTTATCAAGTTTGGCATTTGTATCAAGAACAGCCTGCTTGGTAGGTGCAAGGGTATCTTCAAAGCGTTTGATAACGCACATGGGAAGAATGACATTACCATACTCGTGAGGTTTATAAACACCTACTAACTTATCTGCGATAGCCCAGATAAGGTTTGCTTTCTCTTGAATATTAATCGTTGTTTGTTGCTGTATATTGTTGCTCATATATCTTACTGCTTTTAATTTTCTACATTAACTTTGGCATAATATGGAAAGTCTGCAACGTCTTTTCCTTTATTAGTGTTGACTTCAGTGATTGTGGCATTCTTTCCTATATACTTCGCAAAACATGGAGTTAAGCGGCAATTCAGTATGTATGGTCCGTTTTCGCCAGCTAAAATCGTTGACCTTTGCCCGACCGGAGATGTTGCAGAATCATTGATAGATGGGACAGAAGTGGAGACAGTTCTTTTCATCTTTCTATTTGCTTCCTTGTCTGGGTGTTTATCAACGAATGTCCCAAAGGATTTAATCACATGGCATAATTGAAGAACATATGAAAAGTAAATTTCTTTTTCGCTTTCTGAAATTTCCAAATCCTTATCGTCTATCGTATATGGATGCTCTTCATTTGTATGCGAGTCGGTATTGGTAAAATTGATTATCTGCAACGTAATATTCCCAATAGATTTTGGAAATATTGTATCATTCTCAGAACCGTAACGTAATTCGCTATGCTTTGTCACTAATCCGGACATATAGCGATTAGACTCTAATAAATTAAGTTGATTATTCCGTTCAAAGCATTCCTGTGGTAGCAATCCATAGTTATATGCAGCACGAAAGATGTATTCCATTACTTTGCGAAGTGGATTTCCCTCATATTTGAACTGCCAATATTCGGCAGGATAGTAAAATGTACAGAGCATATCCATCATAATGGTACGTGCTTCCTTGCAAATAAGCTTTCCTTCACCAAGATATTTGAAAACATCCTGAAAGTTAAATGCAATGATATTCGCATTTTGAGCATTTGCCACCTTTACGATGTTCTCAAACATCGTATCTACGGAATTCATGGAATTATCGATGGCATCTTTTAAATATACCATATTACCCCATTCCTCTTGATGCGTAGCATGCTCTCTCTCTGCTATTTGAATCACATCATCAAATTTACCCATTGTACCGGCAGAAAGTATGTACCATGGCTTTGTTTGTCTCTTCTCACCAAACATACGGGCTAACGATGATATAACAGATGGAATGAATAGTTCATCTGTCTTATTATCATTTTTACCATACTTGCAATTCGCATCAAGAATGATAGCAGAATATGATTTGAAGTCCTTTCTCAAGTTCGCTTCAGCCTCTTCCCAGTTTGTAAACATAGTAAGGTCTATGCCGTATTCGTCAGCGACACTCTCAAATCCGCTTGCAAAAATCTCGTCTTGGGTTCCACTCAGATCGTCCACCCACAAAACTTTATATCTAAATTCACTCATAACATTCTATGTTAACTAAATGATGCAACTATATTGGTGCTTTTGAAAATGAGCCTATAAGTAATGCAAAAATCATCATTCGGATTGGATATCAATTTTGCTTCACCGCCGAATTCTCTCATCAATTTGCGAACTTCATAACCTCCAATGCCATAATGTCCGTTACCTTCTTTGGAAGACACCCCATATGTGAGCACATTTTCAGTGTTGTAACCTGTAAGCAATGGCGCACCATTGTTAGAAATAGTTACGATATAATCTTCTCCTTCTGATAAAATATCAATCTTGACTATATTCTTTGGGTTTGCACTATTTTCAAATCCATGGCAACAAGCATTGCTGATAATGTTATCAAAAATAATAGTTAATGCTTCTAAAGGGAATTGAACGAATTCCAATGCATCACCTTTTTCAAGAATAACATCTCCGTTTTCATCGCAAATAGATTGTGAAGCACGATGTACCAAACTATCAAAAGCATACAGAAAAATCGGACTTTGATTTTTTTTGATATAATCTTCAATGTAGTCAACTAATGCAACCTCACTACTCTGCATACCATATCCACTATCCAATTTGTTTATTTTTATCTGCAATTCTTGCATAATAAATTGCAAGTTTGCATAAATATCAGACACTTTTATTTTATGAACAGTGCCGACTGTAGCATTATCATCCACAATGCCATTACCGTCTCTACGAGCACGCTGCAACACTTTCATCCAATTGTTAAGATTGAAAATGGTCTGGCCAATAGCGTGTTTTTTCATATGTATATCACGGCGAAAAACCTCAGCAGACTCCAAAAGTTTACGATCTGATTCAGTCAGGCTACTTCTAGTATCTTCCTTACACAAGTTTTCCTGTTGAGTAATAAGATTTGGAACTATAATTGAGATTGACAAAAGATCTTGTTGGCTTATTCTCGTTATAGTCACTCCAGACGACATCATCTTAGCTTGGAGTTCTGTCTCTGCTGACATAATACAGCGAAGTAAATAATCTTCGGTTATGACATTGGAATTAAGTTGAATTGCAACAACCTCATGTCTTAAAGCAATAGGTGTATTGGAAGATGCACCATGCACCCTTCCGACTTTAAATTTTCCTCCTACAAAGCCAATAAGAAGGCTATCAGTCGTAAGTATTCTGTATTCCGTTTTATTTGAAATAGGAATATCTTCACGATTGATATCGCAGTTCAGATATGAAGATGAAAGTTCCTTCATCCCTATCAATGGAATTCCGGTTGCAGTAATGTTTTTGTCTCGCACAAGAGGGACGATAACAATAAGGTCAGCTAACTTAAAAAGTTTTTCCTCACTGTTTGCTTTGGGTAAAACACTATTTATGAGGTAGCGAGATGGCAAGAGATTGACATCATCAGATAAACACTCTGTATTTCCTCCCCATACATATGTCTCATCCTGTTTTAAGATGGTTTCAATGATACTGTTTGGTTTCAATGTTTTTTGCGTCCATCCAGCCAAGTCTTTTGTGGCAAGGAACGCATCGTTTTTTGCGTCCATAAGACAGATTTGCCCCTTGCCGTCTTTTTTGAGACAAAGAAGAATCGTAGGAATGGAGGAGTATGGTTGGAAAAGTGCCGGTAATGATATAACAACGGCAGAAAACATGTTGTTACTTTCCTTTAAAATGGATGTGCGAAATTCCAACCACTCTCTTCCAAAGCAGAAAAACATTGGTAAAATGCAATAAATCTCACCGTTGTCCTTTAGTGCATTCTGAGCGAGGTAAAGAAATGTATCTGCAATGTATCGTTCCTCACGGCCTCCCAAAATGGGCGGAAAGGAAAAGATATAATCGTACTTATTCATAGTAAAATAAGTGCCGTACATTTCATTGCGAATTAAGCAATCTCTACATTCAACATTCGCTTTAATGCCTTGCGAGGAGAGCAGGATTTTGGAGTAAGCCCAAACTTCTCTATTTATTTCATCTGCATCAAAAACACATGAGTGTGTCTGATATAAGGCAAATGAACATGTACCTGCAAACGGCAGATATACCCTGCTGTCGGCTTTGCAATCAGACATTTTAAGACACAGTTCAATCAGGGACATTGGAGTTAGAAAATCTGAATTACTAGCTTGAAATCCGGCAATTGCAGATGTTTTTTGATTGCTTGAGGAACTATAAAAAATTTCATCATGCTGGTGACAATATATAGCAAGAGCAGAATATTCCTTCAGAAGAACCTGGATGTCCTCGTCTGTATAATAATCTGTTATATCAACCACATATTTTTCCAAGATAGATAATAATGCTACATCTACACTCGCGGTATATCTATATACTGAAATTAGTAACTTTTTCAAAATGTTGCTGTCAAATGGACTTTTGGCTATTGAACTATTTACATAGTTGTTTACGAGAGCCTGTGCCTTATCAGAAAGAGTAACGAACTGTGTCATATCTAACAAAATTAAAGTTTAACGTCCATTGTTTGATTACGACCGCAAAGTTCACCACCTTCTGTGCAAAAGTTTTGCATAGACAAATACTTTTTCATGCAATCACTGATTTTTCTACTAAATTCCTTTCTAAAACAAGCTGGAGACAAAACTTCTACATCAGGGCCAAAAGAGAAAATCTGTTGTTCCAATTCCAACGTATGATATACAGTAAGAGAAATAATACAATCCTTTTCACTTACAATTTTCTGTGATTTATGAATAGGCTTAGAAGTAACATACTTAAAGCGTTGCGGAGTAAACCTTAATATAATCTCTTCTAACTTGGCTTCATACGGAACTGTTACACCGACCACATTGTCAAAATAGGAATTGAAATCAATGAACTCATTTTTCCGAAACGCACGATTACTCGTAGTTATATTCCGAATTCTGTCGAATGCAAGATTTTTAATCCGTTCTTCTTTCTCATCCAGTTCAAACAGATACCATCTTCCATTATATTGTTTAACAAAATATGGATGTAATGTATGTTGGTGATGGTTTCCGTTGGCTGAAATATATTCAATATCCAAAGGCTGATGATTTATTGTTGCATCAATAATCATAGAAAGATATTCTAGTCCCTTTAGCTGTTCGTTTTGTCCGAATGAAACAAGATTCTCTGCATTGCCCTTTACACCAAATCGAATTTCAAGATTAGATATCACCTCTTCCAACCATCTGTTTGAAGGCAACCCTCTGTATTTTCCCAACATTTCTATCGTAGATCGGAGATTCTGTACTTCTGAAATAGAAAGTTCATTTTTGTAAATGGAAAAATCTGGTTCTGAATAACGATAGTAGCATTTCTTGCCATCATACGGAATAGCATCAAGGTAAACTCCATCAGGAAGCATCTTACGAATGGCACTAAAATCGCCACGCAGTTGACGCTCCAAAATCATAGACTTACAACCATTCGCATCATAAAGTTTATCGTTGACTTTTTCCAGTAAGTCGTCAATATTATATTTATGATGGTAATCACTAAAGCATCGGTCTAAAACCATAAACCTATATTCCGCATTCTTATTCTTAGGCATAGTACTGAATCTGTTATATAGTAAAATTTGTCGGAACTTTAAAATACATAGTATCTTCCTTTGTAGAATGCAGCAAATCTTTCACATCTACATCAAGAACATTAGCAATCTGCAACAATGTTTCCAATCCCGGTTGTGAAGTGTTTGTGCACCATTTGGAAACCGTTGCCGGGTCTTTCCCTAATTGTTCTGCCAGCCATTTATTGGTCCGCTTCTTTTCAACAAGAACAACTTTGATTCGATTTATATCCTTCGTTGCTTCCATTTTGGATTATGCTATTTACCTTACCATGCAAAAATAATGAATTTATTTCATTGAAGCATCATTCAAATTATATAATTTTCCACTAAAATTGCGAATTACTACAATATTTATGACCATCATTTACTTAAAACCAATATAATTGTCTAACTTTGCTTATATCATCTATATCAAAAAATTATGACAATAGAAAAACTGATAACATTAGCCTTTTCCATGTATTCCAACAAGTGTGCTTATGCTCTTTTGCTTGGTTCAGGAACATCACGCTCTGCACATATACCAACAGGATGAGAAGTTGAAACAAATTTAATAGAACAGCTAGCAGCTTCAAAAAAGGAGGCTATAAAGGATGATCCACACCGATGGTTTAAAGAAAAATATGAGAAAGAAGCCTCTTACTCGTTTCTGTTGGAAGAGTTAGTAAAAACACCCACCGAACGAGTACAGTTGATGAAGCAGTTTTTTGAACCCTCTGAAGAAGAAAAAGAATTGGGCTTGAAACAACCAACAAAAGCCCATAAAGCAATTGCCAAATTGGCAAAAGCTGGTTTAACCGCGTTATTTTGACGACTAATTTTGACAGATTGTTAGAACAGGCATTTGAAGCAGAAGGAATAATACCTCAAGTGGTTTCTCATGAAGCCGCCATTTCACAAGCTACACCACTTACTCATTGTCAAATTCCAACAATTATTAAAATCAATGGTGATTATATTGATTGCCAATTTAGGAACATGTCAGAAGAATTGGATGATTATCCCCCAATAATGAGACGATACCTTGAACGAATTTTTGAGGATTATGGACTTATAACTTGCGGATGGTCCGGAGAATGGGATAAAGGACTTATTAAAATTATATCTGAAGCAACAGCACCAAGATACAATTCGTTTTTTGCAACTGTTGGTACATCCAAAGAAATATTACAGGAATTAACACGACTAAGACACGGTGAACTATTACCTATAAATGGTGCTGATGAATTATTTTCAGAATTATTGGAGCAAGTTTCTGCTTTAAATGAGAACCATATCAGTAAGAATATGGGGCATGACATAATGATTGCAAAATGTAAGAAATATCTATCATCAGGTCAGTACGATATTGAGTATATGGATTTAGTGGAACGATTAGGCAATGACGCCTACAATATAATAAATGCCCATGCTCAATACAACTTTGCCTTAACACAAGAATCTTTTTCAAAATATTTGAAAATTCATAAAAGTGCAATTACTCCTTTGATGGAAATCGCAATATTGGCAATCAGATGGGGCAAATGGCATCACATTAAGCCTTTGGGCGAGTTATTGGTAAAATTGTGTACCAAACCGTTCAAAAACGGTGAGAGTTTCATTGAAGGAAATCAGTATACATTCAATAGCCCCAATGTTATTATTAAATGCCATCGGTATTGCCTGTATAAAATACAGTAAATTCAGAGAACTTGATAGTATTTTGAAACTATCCGTCCCTGCTCCTAATTTTATGACTGTTTCATATAGAGAGCCATTGTTAACCTTGTTGGGTAGCACCCATTGGGATTATGAAACATGGAATGAATTAATAGGACAACGTTATTATTATCCTATCAGTTTCTTTTTGCTCGATGAATTACGTCCTTTATTCGAGGATTATTTTGTTGTTAATTCGGAGTATGAAAATACCTTTTATATCTGGGAACGTATGAAGTCTTTAATATACGGCTTTAACAAATGTTATATCATAGAATTTTCAATTCCGATAGGGCAATTCTCTCGAAGTGAAGAGGAATACAAAGTCAGAGGAATGGGTAAAGAACCATATACCATATTTTGGGAAAGTGCAAATTCATTAAAGAATGAATGGTCTCCTATAAAGCAGGGAATGTTTGGCGGTCGCTATGAAAATTACAAAGCGATTAATGAACAAGCTATTGATTTTTATTCAAAACATCGGAGATATTAATATAGTGCATGGATAATTACCGCAATGGTTAGATTATTCCAGAAGATTCTGATTGAACCATCCCAAATTTTCGGATAATTCACTATCTGAATTAATCCATACATCCTAAATTCACCAAAACGAAACGGTTAACCATTCTACCATATCAACCAACTGGTTGATATGGTAGCTTTCTTTATCATACTCAATCTATCATATGATATGCAAAAACACATCTTTTTCTTTATTTTATGACAGGTTGTTACTTTTATTCATCATATAGAAAAGTCCAGTTTTTTGACGCATATTCCCTTTCAAACTCCGCCAAATCTTCTTTAATTCGTTCACGGAAGCTCTCTTCGCTATCATCGCCACTCATCATCCAATCTACACGAGTTGCATATATTTCTGCTATACGAATTTGCCGATAAGCCTCTTTCATAGCATTTATTGTCTCATCGGACAGTTCCAACACATCCGCTTCATCGGGATAGCGGTCATAATAACAATGGTGAATTGAGTATAATACTGGAATTTGTTCACCGTCAGGAGTGTCGGACATATTTCGCTTTTTCGATTGGAAAATTACCCCATCATCAAAGAATCGTCGGTCAGCATATTTTTGTTCTGCCTTGACTATAGTTTTATCTAACAAAAGAAAAGATTCCGCATCTTCATAACTGGCAAAACTCATGTAGTCCTTATAGCTATGGTATGAGCTAAGGCTATCTTTCTCGTAAATAGTCCAATAAACTTCACGAATTTTCTCAGGCTTAGGTCGTAAAGCTCTTGCAATGTCACGCTCAATAGAATTAGCTATCTCTCCGAAGGCAATCATATGCCGATTAAAATATCCACCACTCATAGTTATATAATTTAATCAATTCTAATTCATCAACTCAACAACATTTTCCGGCAACATCACATTCTCGGAATCATCTTTCGGAGCATTCTTAAGGAGCAACATCGGAACGATGGTATAATTCTTGGCAAACGGCAATAAATTAGCCTTGCGGAGAAGTTCAGTTGTTAACTGTTTACCATTCTCCTGATTTGTCCATTTGCACTCACCAACTAACAAATATTTTTTATCAAGCGATTCGGCCATTACATCAAACTCCACTTGTTCAGGCTTCTTATCCTCATTGAGAACAGAACCCCACCAGCGTTTTGCCTTGCCATAAACCACTCCATTGACCATATTTCCCGTTACAGCATCCCTGCATAGTTTTTCCCAATGCATACTCACATACTCCGAGAAATGGGCTGCCAATGCCTGTTCTAATGGCAAACGACGGCCAAGCTCGATGAACGAACGGTTAGGCACGACAAACTGATAGTAGAATGCCATAAAAGGGTCTGCGATCTTATATAGGCTCTTTTTCGCATTCTTTTCGTCAATTCCGAACGGAACATCTTTCTCCAAAAAACCGAGATCGATAAGTTTCTTCAATGGACGTGACAGATTAGTTGCAGGCTCATTACATCTGGCAGCAATCTCAGAAAGACGATTTGCACCAGAACCGATATAGGACATGATTGTAGAAGTCTTGACAATATCCTTCACATCATCCTGAAAAAGTTTTACCGGTTCTTCGTAAAGTGTTCCATTCACAGAAAGTATATTGCGCCACAGGGCATCATCAAGCGAGTTTCTGTTTTCTCGCAGTTCCCAGTAACGAGGCACACCGCCCCATACAGCATACTCTTCAACGGCACCCACAGCTTCAAGGTTCAAAGCCTCCTGAATATACGGCAAGTGTATCGGCGTAAGTCTCATAATCTCATCAGCACGGCCATAGAGTGGTGCCGTAGAATCAAGAAACAGTCCATACATCATATTTTGCGATGAACCACAAAGTACAAGATTATACTTCAACTGTTTTTCATCAACTAGTTTCTGCAACACTGACGGCAGTTCCAGGGATTGCTCCACAAGATATGGAAATTCATCCAGGCATAACGTGAAACGCTTGTCTGTGCGATAATTGACCGCACGAAACAGAGATTCCCAATCCGGATAAGTCAGCTTATCAAAATCAGGAAATATTTGTGCTACCACCTTTGCAAGCAAAGTTCTTTGATGTTGCCCTTCGGAACGGTCGGCAAGGAAATATACATCACTGTCCGACAACACCCTTTTGATAAGTGTTGACTTACCCAACCGTCTGCGACCGTACACTACGACCAACGAGGACTTCTCTTTTGAAAGAGCGTCCCTCAGTCGTGCTATTTCTTCTATTCTATCAACGAAGTTCATATCCAATATTAATTATGCATTGCAAACATAATGATTTTGTAGCATAATACAAAATTTCAAGCCAAGTGTTTTTCTATATGGTAAGTGATGGTTTAGAAACAGCCGCAACCAATCATAGCTATTTTAGAATAAAGTCGATGTATATCAATAATTTTTGTATTTTAACGCTTTCCAGTTGCTATTTGGAGATAACGGTTTTTATCCATATTTTTCCATCATATTTCTACTGTGACACAAATTCACGGTTAACCCGAATGTCACGGTGACGCATTAGTTGACTAGCCCAACTCGCCAATGAGTTCTACCTCCTTCAACCAGTCAAAATCAGCATATACATACAGTTTTTTCATCGCCTACTCCTTTTTTGAGGTGCGTTCTCTTATCTTCAAATTCAAATCCTGCAAGGCTTTTCCCAATTTGTCTTCTTTGATACCGCATTTTGGAATATAGTAGCAATTCTAGTTCCATCATATGCTGATGCAAAAGAATGGCTAAAGAATAATGGATCAGAGATAGAAATAGATTTTTATGAAATACTTGATTTAATAATGGCGTTTTCCAAATGACTATGATTATGTAGTCAACTTAAATCATCCGAATTAACTGTAAAAATGTAGAAATAAGTACTATGTCACGATTAAGCGATTTATATAGAGCAATGGAAGCCCTTCGTAAAGAGGGACTTCCTGTAAATGAAAACCTTGCTAAAAAGGCTAATGAGTTAGAAGAGGATATAATCAAAAAAGAGATTCTTCCAGTACTCAGTAAGACCATTGAGCCTACTTTGTTGCCAGTAAAGCGTGAATTGGTTTTAGTCGTGGCCTATTTCTCTCTTTTTGCTTTTTATAACGTTTTGTTTTCTATCTTTGTATCAATAATGTTTAATAATTTATGATAGATATAATTGATCATTTGGAGGGTATTGTGATTGCTGCAACCATATTGGCGGCTGTCATTATGTTTATTTTTAAATTTTTTGATATACGAAATAATAGAGAGAAGGAGAAAGAATATAAAGACGAATTTAACGCTACCGTATCTCAATTGTCTTCAAATAATTTATCTTCTCAATTATCGGCTGCTATTCTTTTACGGCGGTTTCTTAATGTTAAAACAAAAAATTCATCCTATTTCCATGAAGAAGTAATCAACGTGATATCTGCTTTATTAAGGACATTGCCATCTGGTATTTTGCAGAAAACGTTAGGGGATGGTTTAGCTTACGCTAAGGATCTGAGTAAAATCGATTTGCAAAAAACGAATATGCAAGATTTATACTTGGGTAATAAGGAATTCCGGATCGTTCTGAACAGGACCGATATGTATTTAGCCGATTTATCATTTTCATTATTAGAGAATATAGATGGTGAAGAAGCAGTCTTTTACAATGCTATTTTATCCGGTTGTCGGATAAAAGAATCGAATTTTACAAAAGCGAATTTTCGCGGAGCGGATTTGACGAATACTTTTTTTAAGAATGTGATTCTGTATCAGGCGGATTTCAATGAGGCTGTAAATATTCCTGATGAGATCAGGCAATTCCTTGTTGATGGAATATATTCTGATTCGAAACCATTCGTGATGAAGGCGGCAGACTCTTCCAAAAGTGTGTTTTTTAGTGTACCAAGTTCTTTAAGCAATGAAGATGCAATACTTATCAAAGAATACGAGAAACTTCTTAAGAGTAAGGGGGTAGAGGTTTTTCCTTATGAAAAAGGAGAATATTCCAAATTCGGTCAATTCAATAAAGTCCGTCAATCTGTTCAAAAGTCATCAGCAATGATTGTATTCGGATTAAAACAGATTAATGTAATGGAAGCATTATATCGACCTGGTCTGAAAGATTGTGAATTATGGAAAAACAAATGGTTACCGACTCCTTGGAATGATATAGAAATTGGAATGGGACTTATGAAAGGAATCCCTATTTTACTCGTAAAAGACGACGATATAAATACTGGTGCTTTTGACACTAATCTTAGCGAATGTTTTGTGGCAACCATTTCTTCCAAAATAGATTGCAGGGAAATAGATCAAAATAGTCAATTTATCTATTGGCTCAGTAAATTTTAATTTATCGAATGATAAAATACGCGAATTGGAATCCATGGCACGGTTGTACGAAGATCAGTCTCGGGTGTAAGTATTGTTACGTTTATCGCCAGGACGAAATGTACGGGACTGAAGTAGATAGTAGTAAGGTACATAAAAATACTGATTTCAATCTGCCGTTAAAGTGTAAACGGGATAAAAGCTATAAGATAACTCCGGGGACAGTTGTTTTTACCTGTTTTACTTCTGATTTTTTTCTTAAAGATGCTGACGAGTGGCGTGCGGAGGCATGGGCAATGATTCGGGAGCGTTCCGATTTGGTTTTCTTTTTCTTTACCAAGCGTATCGATCGATTTTCCGCGTGTATACCTGAGGATTGGGGGGATGGATATGACAATGTGATCGTGGGATGCACCGTTGAAAATCAGGCCATGGCAGATTATCGTCTACCGATATTTAAGGCTCTTTCCATAAAACATAAGGCGATTATTGTTGCGCCTTTGTTGGAACGAATAGAACTGTCGTCGTATCTTGATAATACTGTCGAGGAGGTTTCTGTTAGCGGAGAATCGGGAGTTCAGGCTCGTGTATGCGATTATGACTGGATATTGGATTTACGCGAGCAATGTATAAATAAAGATGTGCCTTTTCGGTTTCATCAAACCGGGGCAAAATTGCTTAAAGATGGAAAACTCTATCGTATAAAACGTGGATACCAGATTGCCCAAGCCTATAAGGCAAATATAAATTATAGAATCGGTAAGGATTATAAGCCGATATTATAAAGCTTTGTTGCAATTATTCTTTCCAGTATAGTTTGTGGAGAGAATAGCTTCTATGTATTATTGGTTTCGTCAATTCTAAGTTGACTATTTTATACTTCTGGTTTCATAATTGTTTTTCAGGTTTTGATATTGCAGGGGGTATGTTGGGTCGATTCTTTGGTTTTGATACTGAAATTAATTATTCGCGTTCAATCTCGATTGCAAGACCTATAATTAACATATGGATGTTGTACATTTGTGGCGTTTACTAAATTACAAAAGGACGATAACAGATTGAATGAGTGATATCTTTCATATATATACCGATATTTCATTTCTTCCCGTAAATGAACACGAAGCATACTTGAAGGAGGGATTCGGCGGGATTTGTACTGCGGGCACAGCGATAATAGAGGTTTTTTCGGTGCGTCGCCAAATATCCAAAAATGATATTGTGACGATTTTACCGTTGCAATTGGCATCGATCCACCAGGTCAGCGACGACTTTTCCATGACCTTTTTTAAAGTCGATAAAGTCATGTTTTTAGATATAATGAGTGGTTTGGGTAAAATAACTCCTGACTTTTTCTTTTATATGCGGAAAAATTTTGTGTACGCTTTAAATGATGGGGAGACCCAACGATTCCTCGGTTTTTGCCATGTACTTGCTTTCAGAGGTCGCAATGACGATCCTGTTTTTTGCCGGGAGACGATTTTGCATTTGCTGAGAATCTACTATTGGGATTTTTATGTATACTTTCAAAGGAGGACGAGCGATAGCAAGAATCCTCCTCTGAATTCCAATAAGGAGAATATTGCCTTTAAGTTTGGCATGTTGGTTTCCGAACATTGTAGTTTACACCGGGAGATTGCCTTTTATGCTGATAAGTTGTGTATATCTCCTGTGTACCTGACTAAGGTCGTTCAGGAGATGAACGGTCAGTCTCCTTATAAGGTGATAGCAGATTATGTGATTGTTGAAATAAAGATGTTACTCAGAAATCCGAACTTTGGAATAAAAGATGTAGTCGGAAAGACCGGATTTTCCAACCAATCTTCGTTAAGTCGTTTTTTTCGTCAGCATACGGGTATGTCCCCGTCGGAATACCGACGTACTGTCCATGTCATACGCTAAACGAGAAATAGGCGACATGATATAGTTAAAAAGATTATAACATGAAACAAAACGAAATGATCCCTGTCGAAAAAGAGGAAAAGTCTTTAGAAATAGAGTTCTCCGAATTACTGACGGAACAAATCCTGTTCCCGGAGAGCGTTTATGTCCATTTGCCGATGGGGGTTGAAATTTATGATGTAAAGGGTGTTTTGCGTGGTATCAACTATCGGGCACAACATATGTACGGAATCGATGACTTACGCGCGGTGATAGGCAAGGTCAATCTTTTCGACAGTCCCTATGTCGATGAACAACTTAAGATGAGGATTCGGTCGGGAGAGGATATCGTGCTGGAGTTCGAGTATGATTTCGACCGGGTGAACAGGGAATATTTCTCGACCCGTAATAAAAATACGATTATTTACGAAGTTAAGGTGGTCGCCATCCGGAATAAAAAAGGAACTATTCTCGGGCATATGTTGCTTACCAATGATGTAACGGCAACGAAGGAGGCTGAGTTCCGTACCGAGGAGAGTAAAAAGAATTTGGAGATGGCCATGGATGCCGCCCATATGTCTTCTTGGGTATACGATGTACAGAGGGAAGTTTTTAGTCCCTTGCATGGAGATACGATAGTTGAGGATGCCATGTCGTTGGAAGAGTTACAAAAGATATTGCACCCTCAAGACCGTATGCCGTTGGAGCAGCTTTTCAGACAATTGATAAACCGGGAGATTTTATATGGACAGATAACTTTGCGTTTCTATCATAAACGGAAGCGGCAATATCGCCATTACGAGAGCCGGATGCGGCTTTCCTCCGAGCTCCGGGGTAAATTACTTATCGTGGGTACTCAACTCGATGCGACGGAAAGAATACAAATGGCTAAACGGACGGAAGGCTTGATTGCAAAACGGGAATTGGCTATGCGGGTTAGTAATATCGTTCATTGGGATTTCGATGTGCGGATTCAGAAATTCGAATCTTATAACGATCCTGTTAACGATTATGCTTCCGACAAGCTATTGACGATTGCGGAGTATTTGAACGTAATTCATCCCGAAGACCAGTCATTGGCCTACGATGCCATACAATCCATGTCGTTGGGTAAGGAGCTCAATATCAATTTTACATGTCGTATGCAAACGAAACATGATGATTCGTGGCAGTATTGTAACATTATAGGGGTACCTTTCGAGTATGGTGAGAGTGGTGAGGTTATCCGGTTTACCGGATTCCGGCAAAATATTTCGAAACTTCACCATTTGAACGAAGAGTTGAAGGAACGGAATTATAAAATGGAATTGACGTTTAAAACGGTGGGTATGTCTTACTGGGATTTCGATGTGGAGAGTAAACAATACCGTGCGTTTAATGATCCGGTCAACGATTTTCACCCGGATAAGGTAATTTGGCCGGAAGACTATGTGAATGCGTCCCATCCGGATGATATGGAGCGTGTGAAAAAGAATATTGAAAGTATGCTTCAACGAATCGATAAAGAATTCAGTTTCCAATACCGTTCCAAAACCAAATGGGATCAGGAGTGGCAGACTCTTATTATTACCGGTATCCCTGTTGAAAAGAATAAAAAAGGGCGTATAACCCGTTATACCGGTATTGCTTTCAATAATACGAAATGGGAAAAAATGACTCGGGAATTAGTGGAGATGAAAGAAAAAGCAGAGCTTTCCGATCGGCTTAAATCCGCCTTTTTAGCCAATATGAGTCATGAAATACGTACACCTTTGAATGCTATCGTCGGATTTTCCGAATTGATGGTGAGTTGTGATGACCCAGCCGAAAAAGAGGAATATATGAGTATAATCGACTCCAACAATGAATTGTTATTGCGGTTGATTAACGATATCTTGGATCTTTCGAAAATCGAGTCCGGTATCCTCGAGCGTAAAAGAGAGAGGTTCGATTTGGCGAAGGTGTGTAATGAATTATATCTGATGATCCAGTCGAAGATTACTAATCCGAATGTCGAATTCCGGATGGATAAGGGACCGGAATGTCAGGTTTTTTTAGATCGAAACCGTTTGAAACAGGTCTGGATGAATTATTTGACCAATGCGGTCAAATGTACCAGATCAGGGTACATAAAGATGGGATATTCTGTCGAAAGGGGAGGTGTTCGTATATATGTTGAAGATACGGGTGCGGGTATTTCAAAGGAATTGCAGGACCGGGTATTTTGTCGTTTTCAAAAACTGAATGAGTTTGCCCAGGGGACGGGGTTAGGATTGGCCATATCCCGTGCTATTGTCGAGGCTGCGGGTGGAGAAGTGGGATTTACTTCCGAGTATGGGGTCGGATCGACATTTTGGGCTTGGTTGCCATGCGAGATCGAGATACGGGAAAATACCGATTGGACAGATCGACAGCTTACAGGACAACGATCCATTCTTAATACGGGCGATGAAAAAGAGTTGAAAATCTTAGTTGCTGAAGACAATGACGGTAACTATTTGTTGGTGGAACGTATCCTTAAAGATTATACTCTTACCCGGGTGTTGAATGGTGTAGATGCCGTAAAGAAAATCATCGATGAGAAGTTTGATCTTGTTTTTATGGATTTAAAGATGCCGATCATGGGAGGTTTGGAAGCAACACGCAAAATACGCGAATTCAATACCGAAATTCCGATTGTGGCTCTTACGGCTAACGCTTTTGATTCCGATCGTGTTAGTGCTATTGAAGCGGGATGTAGTGCCTTTCTTGCAAAACCCGTGAAAAGGAATCAGTTGCTTGAACTATTTTCTAAAAAATGGTAAGTGGTGATATACAAGTTAATGGAGAAAAAGCTGGAAATAATTAACAATTTCTAATTGTTTTTACTGAGCTTATTCATTTATTTCTAAGTAGGGTTATTCATGACCCTACTTTTTTATATGGCATCCTTTGAATATTTATAATATATATTTATTTTTGAATTTTCAATCCGAAATTATTTTTTTGGAAAAGAAAACAAAAGGGTCAGCTCAAAGGTTATTTGTGTGTTAAATGTGAATTCACGTTATAATTATTTGGATGATTAACAATTATTCGGACGATAAGGAACTGCAACGTTCTTTGAAAAGGGGTACGATTTCTGCTTTTGTGTATATCTACACCACGTATTTCGATGCGTTATTAAATTATGCTGATCGTTTGTTAAATAATATGGAGACGGCCCGGGATGTTGTTCAGCAGGTCTTTTATAAGGTCTGGGAAGGACGGGCTGTATTGTCAATTACTCTTTCCGTTAAGGCCTACCTTTTTAAATCGGTTTATTACGGTAGCCTGAATACGTTGGCTCACGAAAAAAATGTCAGAAAGTACGAGCAAGAACAATTGTCGGATTTCTATTTTTCTACTATTATACAATCGCCTGAGGCTGAGATAGAATTGTGGCAGTCCGATATCGGCCGGGCTTTACAGGATGCGATAGACTCTTTACCGGAGAGATGCCGGGAAGTATTTTTATTGAGTAAAGTGGAAGGGTTGAAGAACAGGGAAATTGCCGAGCGGTTGACTATTTCCGAGAAAACCGTGGAACGTCATATGTCTATAGCGTTGAGTAAGTTAAGAGATGAGCTGGATGGGGTCCTGCAGATGATTTTGTTTTTTTCTTTTTTCCCTTGGGGGTAAAATCATTTTTAACTGTCTTTGGGATATGAAGACAAAAAAGATGGAATTCCCAAACTTCAATATAGATCAATTGCTGGCTCGTGTATTATCGAATCGAGCGGATCGGGAGGAAATCATTTATTTTTTCCAATGGATAAACGAGGGTGAAAACCGGGAATATTTCGAAAAATTTAAAAAAGTATGGCATTTGACTTCGGGGATACATGCCGACCGGAGATTATTAGAGACCGGATTAGAGGATTATCGTCTTTTCATGGAAAAATCTTTGCGGCGTGATCGACGGCTAAAGCGGGTGTTATGGCAGGTGGCATCGGTGATCGTGATCGGCTTGATAGGTATCGTTGCGTTTGTTTGGTTGCATAGAGATACGATGCCGAAGGAGATGGTGAAGGTCGGACGGGATAAAGCGGTTGTCCTGACCTTATCCGACGGGAGGGAGATCGACATGACCCAGGATTCTTTGTTAGTGGTAAAAGAAGTAGGGACATCTGCCCAGCTTTATAAAATAAATCAAAGAAGAATCGTGTATGAGATGCAGGACTCTTCGGTATTTGCTGATTCTGCCGAATTGATCTATCATGAGATTAGCGTGCGTGCGGGAGAGCGTTTTTTTGTACAGTTGTCGGACGGGACGAAAGTGTGGCTCAATTCGGAGAGCTCGTTGCGTTATCCGGTTTGTTTCAGCAACGGGAACCGGGAGGTTGAGGTTCGGGGCAATCTCTATTTTGAGGTGGTAAAAGATTCGATGCGTCCCTTTGTTGTCGTGGCGCAAGAGATGAAAACCGAAGTGTTGGGAACCTCTTTTGAAGTCAATACATACGGGGATAAGGATGAGGTGAGTACAACTCTCGTGGAGGGGTGTGTGAGGGTATATGCGGGTAATTGTATTGAAACGATTTATCCCGACCAGGAATTCCTTTTTCATACGAATAGTGGCAAGTTCGAGATTCGGAAGGTGGATGCCGCTAATAGGGTACAATGGAAGGATGGTATTTTAGTGATCGATAACGAATCGTTTGATAATCTTGTCCGAAAATTGGAACGTTGGTATGGTATAGATATTCAAAATAATACCGGAATTGTTTTTACCCAATCGTTTAGCGGAGAATTTGACCGGGAGAATGTCCAACATGCTATTGAGACTATTTGTGTAAATCTAAATATTTCTTATTCTATGGAAGAAGGTAGAATTTTATTGAGAAGGTAACAAAAGGAGTATCCGTCGTGCGCCAACACTTTTTAGATACTCCTAATGTTAAGCGTGTTTTTAATATAAACTTAACTTTACAAAATTATGAAAAAAAAGCGGTATTCTCTGTCCGCGTCAGTAAAAAATGTCTTTTGGATATTTTTGTTGACCTTTCTATGGACAAATTTATTGTGCTTTTCGGCCAAAAGTAATCCGATCGAACCACAGCGGGTGACCTTGAATTTGAAAGATGTTTCTCTTTCCATGTTGTTTCAGGAAATAAAGAAACAGACCTCTTACAAATTTTTTTATAACGATGAGCAAGAAAAAGCATTAGGAAAAATTTCGGTCTCGGTAACGAATGAAACCTTAGACAAGGTATTGGATAAGGTATTTGAAGGGACGAAATATACCTATAAAATTTCGGGTGAACAGGTGGTTGTTGTCTCTCGAGAGAGTGTACAAGCGACTGCAGAGAAGCAAATTAGAATTCGGGGAAAAGTAACGGATGAAAAGAAAAATCCTATTCCCGGTGTAACGGTTGTGGTAAAAGGGACAACTTTGGGAGTATCCACGACTGCCGATGGAAATTACGTGTTGACTTTGCCTGAGATGAAGGATTTTTCATTGGTTTTTTCTTTTATCGGAATGGAAACTCAGGAGATTAAGTACGCGGGGAAAGATACGATCAATGTCGTGATGAAGGAGGAGGATGTGAAGTTGGAGGATGTTATTGTAACGGGTTACGCGAACGTGAAGAAATCCAGTTTTACCGGTTCTGTCACTCAAGTAAAGAGAGAGGAACTGATGAAGGTGGGAACCAGTAACGTGATGGATTTGCTTCAGGTATTTGATCCTTCTCTGAGAATAGTAAAAAACAACGAGATGGGATCCGATCCGAACACGTTGCCGGAATTTTACGTACGGGGGCGCTCCGGGATCTCTCAAGTGAAGGAGTTGGATCAATTGCAAGCCGGGGATGTTTCCGAGTTTGCGTTGTCTACGAATCCGAACTTGCCTATCTTTATTTTGGATGGATTTGAGGTGAGCGTGGAAAAAGTGTATGACCTCGATTTGAACAGGATTAAGGATATCAATATTTTGAAGGATGCAGCTGCTACCGCAATTTACGGTTCTCGTGCGGCTAACGGAGTAATTGTAATCGAGACGGTTCCTCCCGCTCCCGGGGAACTGCGTATCTCTTACAACGGAAATTTGGATATCACTGCTCCGGATTTGAGCAGTTACGATCTGATGAATGCGGAGGAAAAATTGGCTGCAGAGTGGGCTGCCGGATTGTTTCAACCGAGGTTACAGAATTTGGGTTCTGTGAGTGAAGAGTCCGAATTGAACTCTTTAATGGGATATTATATAGAGAAAAGAAATCGGATTTTACGGGGTATCGATAACTATTGGTTATCTCAGCCGTTGACCACGGAGGTGAATCATAAACACAGCGTGTATGTAGAGGGCGGTACCGAGAGTATCCGTTTCGGTGTCGAATTGCGTTACGATAAACAAAACGGAGTTATGAAGGAATCCTATCGGGATCGTGTCGGAGCCGGGTTGACGTTGGACTATCGTTACAAAGGTTTGCAAATAAAGAATCAAATCAATTATGACGTGGTGAAGGCAAAAGATTCTCCTTACGGTAGCTTCAGGGATTATACCAGTAAACAACCCTATGATTTGTGGGCCGATGAAGAGACCGGAGAGATGCTTCAGAATACGACTCAGTGGGGAAATTACGGCGGTAGTTCCAAGAATCCCTTGTATGAGGCTATGTTGGGTAATTTTAGCAAAAACGGTTATAAAGAGTGGACCAATAATCTTTCTTTAAACTGGTATATCAATGATTATTTGTTAATTAAGGGACAGTTGGCGCTTACCCTCAAAGAAGCTAATACCTCTTCCTTCACGGATCCCCTTTCCGGGACTTATAGCAGGGGAGATCTTTTCACGAAAGGGGATTTGTATCTGTCGGAGACCAATACCAATACGTTAAACTTGAATTTATTCGGTGCCTATAACAGATCTTTCGGAAAACACAATATAAATTTCAGTATGGGAATCAATCTTCGTACGACTCATGACGAGTATGCGAGATCTCATTACAGAGGTTTTCCGGATGCTGAGCGGCACGAACCTGCTTATGCTTATGAGATCGTTACGAAACCGTCTTTTTCGGATAACGAGACACGATTGTTAGGTGGTTTCGCCACGTTCAATTACAGTTACGATAATATTTACCTTTTGGACGGATCTTATCGTTTCGACGGATCCTCCGAATTCGGGGCGGATCGTAAATGGGCTCCTTTCTGGTCAGCCGGAGCCGGAGTAAACATGCACAATTACGATTTCATGAAGCGGCTTGACTTTGTCTCCTTGTTGAAATTGAAAGGAAACGTGGGAGAGACCGGTAAGGCTAATTTCCAGCCCTATATGGCGAAAAATGTTTGGGACGTCATGTTGGATGACTGGTATCCGACCGGAATCGGTGCGGCTCCGATGGCAATGGGTAATAAAGATCTGACATGGGAAAGAACGCTTTCATGGAGTATCGGTGCAGAGATCGGCTTATGGAATGACCGGATTCAATTCGATATCGATTATTATAACAAAACAACCAAAGACGGTATTACCGAGGTTTCGCTTCCTTCTTCTTCCGGGTTTAAGACTTATATGGATAACATGGGAGAAATTCAAAACAAGGGAGTCGATGTTATATTGAATTTACGTGCTTATTCTTCGAAAAACTTGGATGTGAATCTTTTTGCAAATTTATCACATAATGAAAATAGGATTACCAAAATTTCAGATTACCTGAAACAGTATAACGAACGGGTGAACGATTATTACGAGGGGTATAATCATGATAACTATACGGGTTCATGGGTATTGCAGTTAAGTAATAGCAATAAGGAGTATGCCAAGCCTCTTTTGAAATATGAAGAAGGAGCCTCTTTAACAGCTATCTACGGAATGAAATCTTTGGGTATTAACCCGGCAAACGGTAAAGAAATTTATCAAAAGCGAGACGGTACCATCACTTACGACTGGAGTCCCCAAGAACAGCAGGTCATTGGAGACGAAGAGCCTACTGCTCAAGGAGCATTCGGGGTGAATGTCCGTTATCAGCGATTCACTTTGTATACTACATTTTTGTATGAATGGGGTGGAGATAAATACAACCAGACCTTAGTCAATAATGTTGAAAACGTGAATTTGAATGATTATAATGCGGACCGGCGCGTATGGACGGATAGATGGCAAGAGGTGGGCGACGTGACCCCGTTGAAAGCTATTCAGGATCGGTATTACGTGACGCGTGCCACTTCCCGGTTCGTGCAAAAAAACAATTATGTGACTTTCAACTCTTTATCTTTAGCTTATGACTTTAACCCGACTTTGATTAACAGGATTGGTTTCAGTATGTTAAGATTACAATTTAACATGAAAGATATAAAGACGTTCTCTACGATAAAGCAGGAGATGGGATTGTCCTATCCTTTTGCTCGCACCTTTACCTTCACGTTGAATGCCAGTTTTTAATGCTAACAAAGAGAGATTATGAAAAGAATATGGATTTTTATACTATTACTCGGGGTGTTGAGCTCCTGTAATGATTTCTTGGATGTAACATCCGATACGGAACTTGTCGAAGAGGATTTGTACTCGGATATTACAGGAGTGAGAATGGCGGTAAACGGTGTTTACAAGTCATTGTCTTCTACCGATTTGTACGGTAAGAATTTAACATGGGGATTTGCCAGTGCTATCGGGCACAATTATCAAACCAGTAGTACTACTTATCTGCCGACCTCTTTATATTATGCGGCTCAATTTGATTGGGAAAATGCAGAAACTGTAACGGAGCAAATCTGGAGTAAGGCTTATAATACCATTGCGGCATGCAATGACATCATTCAACACGTGGAAGGGAAAGATACCACCTTCTTCGAGTTGGGAAGTATCGAAAAAGATATGATATTAGGAGAAATGTATGGTGTCCGCGCCATGTTGCATTTCGATATCTATCGTCTTTTTGCACCGGCACCTGTTACGAATTATGCCGGAACCACGATTCCTTACGTGACTACTTATCCCGATCATCAACCGGTGCACAAGACGGCCGAAGAGGTGGAGACTTTGATCATCGAGGATATGGAACGAGCCAAGGCCCTTTTAACTAAGGTGGATACTGTTTTTTGCGTGTCGTGGTGTAAATCGACATCCGCCCGATTACGTCACTCCAATTCCTGGTCGAGTGCACCGCCTAACGACTTTTTCAGCTATCGCGGTCATCGGATGAATTATTGGGGAGCTACGGCATTGTTGGCACGTATGTACTTGTACCTGGGAGACCAGGATAATGCTTATAAAAATGCGTGGATTTGTTATCGTTTCCATCAACGGAACTGGTTTAAATGGACCTCCGCTTCTTATTTAGGGTTGATAACGGATAAAGATTATGTTTACCCGAAAAAACCGGACGAGATCTTTATGGCTTTCTCCAACAATAATAATTATGATAATTGGGAGAGTACGATCGAAACGAGTAATTATGCTTTTCGTATGAAAAATATGACAGAATTGTTCAAAGGAGATGAGGATGATTATCGGTTAGTCGGATATTACAATCGGTATGGTTATCAAAGGTATCTGACCTGGATCAGACCTGCCGGGACTTCTTATACGGCTACTTCTACCGCTGAGAATCAAGGTCCCTATCTTCCGATTATCAGTTTCCCGGAGATGTATCATATCCTGATCGAGTGTATGATCAATAAAAATCAGATTACCGAAGCTGTCGGATTGCTGAATACGATCAGACAAAAAAGAGGGGCTAAAACGACTATTCCAGAAACGATAGCTGCCGACCAACTGAAAGAGAGGTTAGTGACGGATATTATCCGGGAAACCTTGACCATGGGGCAGACCTTCTATATGTTTAAACGGTTGAACCGGGATATCTTCAACGGAGAAGAGAATATAAAGATGAGTTCGGAGAAATGGACGATCCCATTACCGCAAAGTGAAACAGATTATCAATTCTAATGCAGAAATTATGAAAAAAATATACACGTTATTACTTGTAGTCGTTTGTTTTGGGATGACTCTCTCTTGTAACAGGGATGATATCATGTTATACGATTCCGGCGATTATATTCAGTTTGTCAAGCGCCTTACTGATTCTTCGACATGTTCTTTTTTAGCTTACCCGAACGATAATCAATTGCGTTTTCCCGTGGTTGTCGAGGTTATAGGTAAGCCCTCCACACAGGATCGGAATTATAAGATTACAGTGGCCGACGAATACACGAACGCTACGACGGCTAATTATGATTTGCCTGCCAGTTTTGTAATGAAGGCCGGAAAGGTGATCGATACCTGTTGGGTTACGTTTAAGAAAACAAACGAACTTAAAACCAAGGCTTTGCGATTGGCTTTGAAGTTGGAAGCAACGCCTCATTTCAGGTTAGGGCAAACGGATTGTTTGGGAAATATCCTTTATGTCACTAATATGGTTTCCAAACCGGATTGGTGGAATTCGACCGTGACTAATAGTTATCTCGGGGACTATTCGGATAAAAAGTACACCTTATTTATTCAGGAGACCGGTGTTGCAGATTTGAATCCGGATAATGCAGATGAATTACGTTATTACACGATTATATTTAAAAACTATCTGTTAAGGGAGAAGGATAATAATCGTACAGTTCGGGAAGATGATGGAACGGAAATGACCGTTAACCTGATAGGTGGATAATTTTAAAGATTTGAATTATGAAAATAAGAATAATAATTATAGCATTATGGGCGTCTTTATTAGCCGCTTGTTATGAAGATAAGGGAAATTATGATCTTGTGGATTACAACAAGATTACAATTGCCACGGTCGCTGCAGAAACAAAAACAACGGTTGTTTTAGGCGAGTCCGTGAAGATAACTCCTAAAATAACCTGGAAATATCCGGAAAGGGATACGACTGAAAATGCATTTGATTATACTTGGATTCATACTTGGGGTGGCGATACCATAGCTAAGACCCGGGTGTTGGAGTATACGCCGGAGGAGTGCGGTAACTTTACTTGTTATTTGTATGTTACGGAAAAAGCGACCGGGGTGATTACCCGTTATCAAACTTCGGTGACGGTACAATCTCCCTATTTGAAAGGTTGGTTTATCTTAAGTGAGAATAACGGTAAAACCAATTTGAATTTTGTTCGCCGCGATTCCAGAAAAGATAACGACAATAAAACCATTTATTATTGGACGGATTTTATCGATCTTTACTCTCAATTGCATCCGAATGATCCTTTGGCTTCAGAGGTTCCTGTAAGATCTGATGCTTATATTGTCGGTAATGAAGAGGATGAAGTCGTTATAATCTATAAAGGCGGAAGGGCCTCCGTGTTGAACGGTTTGGATTTCTCGAAAGTATTGGAAATTAAGGATGAATTCCCCGGAGGGGTTTATCCTGTCGGATTCGAGACCAAACAATTTATCCGGGGCGGATATTGCGATTTCGTGTTAGGCACCGACGGAAAACTTTACTGGAGGAAGAATACGAATTCTACGGTAATGAAACATGAGCAGATGTTTATGAATGTGGCTGTTTATTTCCCCGGCGGAGGGGCAGATATATCCGAATTCTTCAATATAAATGTATACGCGGCAAATTTTATTTTAGGATACGACCAGCTTCACAAGAGATTTGTAGCCTGTTACACGAGTTTTAATTCCGGTAACTCTTATTTGGGAGGAAAAATAGATATTATTAATCCGGTTGATCCGACCACTTTCGTCGATATCCTGAATTTGGATGGGTATAAATTACTCTATTGCGGGGATTTTACGGACGGAAAGAATTATGTGAATATATTGAAACAGGAGAGTACGGGTAAATATTTGATGCAAACGTATAAGTTATCCGGAGGGTATAATAGCCTGAGTGTAACGAACGCTTCTCAAGAAGAATTTACCGGTAGCGATAAAATTTCCGATAATACCGTATTTTGGAAATTGCGTAAAGCTTCTTACCTCTATTTCGGGGAGGGCAATCGCTTGTATTTCTACGATATGAGTACGAAAGCGGTGAAATTGTATGCTTCTCTTCCGGATGGCGGTAATATTACCCATTTGATGGAGAGTCCGTCATCCGGTGGAGACTATCTGTTGGGTGTTGCCACGGATAAGGGGTATTTTTATTTGATCAATGCCGTTGATGCCGAAATTTTGGGGTCTCCGGATCCGGGGGCTGTCGGTATTCAACATCAGGTATCTGGATTGGGGAATATTAAGAGTGTCTCCTGGAAATGGGGAGGATACTATAATTTGGTATTCGACAGGTATTAATGAGTATTTGTTTTGGATGTGGATTTAAAATCCACATCCAAAATTTTAAAATGCGGGACGTTTTTATACGTCGTGTGTGTATTGTGTAAAATCAATAATTATGAGGATGATCGATAAGTGTTCTCTCCTGTTAATAGCATTATTGCTGGTCTTCGGAGAGAACGGCAGATCGGTTAATGGATGAGTAGCGTTATCAAGCACATGGTAAGGATAAGGCGGTAGACGAACAAGTACCGATGCTACCACGTCGCCTTACGAGTATATGTCGTATAAGATGCATAAGTTGTTGAATAATAAATAATTGGTTTTGTGTTGGTTTTTTGTGAAAAGTTTATCGTTTTTCTCGAGACGAATAACACGTGAGTTATATATTAAAGTAAATCTATTGTATGGAAGAATCGATTGTAAAAGTAGAAAATTTGTCTCATCGTTACACGATCCAGTGGGCGATCCGGGATATCAATTTCGAGATCACCAAGAACGGTATTTATGGCCTGTTGGGTTCCAACGGCGCGGGCAAGTCGACCACGATGAATATCATGTGCGGTGTCTTGCGTCCGACGGAAGGAAACGTTTATATCAAGGGAGTGAGTATCCGGGAGAACCCTGTAGAGGCGAAACGCCATATCGGCTTTTTGCCCCAGACGCCGCCCTTGCACCCGGATTTGACGGTGACGGAGTACCTGGAGTATTGCGCGGGCTTGCGTCACGTCCCGGA
>NZ_QJPL01000003.1:0-426154 GCF_003204205.1 Sanguibacteroides justesenii | reverse complement strand
TTCATCCTGAGCCAGGATCAAACTCTTCATGATAAAAAATCTTTACTTTTTTTGTTCTTCCTGTCCCGGTTTAATTCTCGCGCTAATGACAACGCGTGTCATCAAAAGCGCCGCTCGCTTTTTGTCACTTCAATATCTTTAAGAACTCGTCTGCTTATTTAGCTCCCTTCCCCTCGATCTTCCCGCGGAAAGCGGGTGCAAAAGTAGGGCTTAATTTTCAACTTCCAAATTTTTCCTCCACTTTTTTAAAAGTTTTTTTTCAACTCTCCATACTCTCCCCCGCCGGAAAAATCATCCACCATTCACCTTCTCACGACTACTCCACCTCCCACCATTCCTTTCTAACGTCATGAACTCTTTCTCTCTCGAAAGCGGGTGCAAAGATAAAAAATGAATCTATCCCTTTCCAAATTTTTACGCCTTATTTTTTCAAAAAAATAACGAAATCACTATTCCGTCTATCTCTCAACGACTTTCGGGCAAAAACAACAACAGTAAATTGCAAATTCTCAAATCACGAAATCGTCTAACCACTAAATCTCCCGCTCCCGTCATCTTCTTATCCCCGGTTTTCACAATTGTTTTAAAGCTAATTTGATCAACTCCTCCACACTGCTCACACTTCCGGTAGCACATATTTTATCCAACGTCTTTACCACCTGCGCACGTGCAAAACCGAGCATCACCAAAGCCGCTAAAGCCTCCTCTTTCATCGTATTGGACAATACTCCCATATTTTCCAATACCACACCCTCCTTACCCACTTTATCCTTTAACTCGATAATTACCCTTTGAGCCGTTTTTATACCTATTCCCTTCACACTCTTAATCGCATTTACATTTTCGGTTACGATAGCCCCGGTAATCTCTTCCACACTCATAGAGCTCAACATGACATTTGCCGTATTCGCCCCAATCCCCGAAACTGATATCAAAGAACGAAACAAACTCCGCTCCTCTTTGGTGAAAAAACCATAAAACAGATGTACATCTTCCCGTATAACTTGATGAATATAAAGCAAAACCTCTCGTTCCGAAGCGATCTTAGAATAAGTATTCAACGATACATGAATATTATATCCGATTCCTCCACATTCGACAACCACATAGGCAGGAGTAGCCTCTATCAGTATTCCTTTAATATATTCGTACATAATAAACCTGAATTAAAATACCCTTAAGGACGGAATCCGATGATTTCCCGAACTTCCTTTATCGTCTTCTCCGCACTCGTTCTTGCTTTTTCAGCTCCCATAGCCGCAATCTTATCCAAATAAACCGGATCGGCCGAGTATTCCAGAATCCGCTCTCGGATGGGGGTACAAAATTGAATAATATCCTCGGCTAACTGCTTTTTCATATCCCCGTAACGAATCTCGCAAGCATTATACTTATCATTGAAATAAGCATAAGTATCTTTGTCGGAAACCACTTCCATTAAAGTAAATAAATTTTGTATCACCTCAGGCTTTATGCTATTAGGTTCAGTCGGCCCGCTATCGGTTACCGCTTTCATCACTTTTTTACGAATTGTAGCGGCATCATCGATCAAGTATATGGCGTTACCCTCGGATTTACCCATTTTCCCTGAACCATCCAAACCGGGAATCTTCACCGCTTCCTTGGAAAAGGTAAATGAAGCCGGTTCCGGAAAAAACTCCCGGCCATACATCGTATTGAATCTCCGGGCAAATTTACGAGCCATCTCCATATTCTGCTCCTGATCTTTACCAACCGGTACTTTATGTGCTTTATGAATAATAATATCAGCGGCCATAAGCGTCGGATACGTCAATAATCCGGCATTTACGTTATCAGGCTGTTTCCGGGCTTTTTCCTTAAATGTTGTCGTACGCTCCAATTCACCCAAATAAGCATTCATATTCAGGAAAAGGTATAGTTCCAAAATCTCCTTCACGTCACTCTGAACATAGATCGCCGATTTTTCCGGATCTATGCCACAAGCTAAGTATTCGGCTAAAATCTTTCGGACACTTCCCATGATATCGTCCGGACGAGGATGCGTAGTCAACGAATGCCAATCGGCAATAAAAAAGAAACAATTATATTCATTCTGCATCTGAATAAAACTCTTTACCGCACCGAAATAGTTTCCTAAATGCAAATTACCCGTAGGTCTAATTCCGCTTACTACTGTTTCCATCGTTAAAAATTTTCAATGTTTACGAATGACAAAGATATATTTTTATTCCTTTTAGAACAATATAATCGGTTGCTCTTCCTCCCAATACCGAATTTCAAAATTATTTTTTTACGAAAAAACGAAGAAAAAGTTACGTTCAAATCCTTCATTTTAAGCTTGAATACTGACCTTTCCAGCACATGCACCAGCTCATTTTACACAACTTACTGATTGTCAAAATAAAAAATATTGAAAAAAAAAGATGTTCTTATGTTGTTTTTTCCTACATTTGAAACGAAAACTCAAATTTAAACTTTAATTTAACATGGAAGGATACGAAAAAAATGAAGGTATGGAAATGAATGATCGGGAAGAGATCTATTCAAAACCAGTGAGAGCAGGGAAAAGGACCTATTTTTTCGATGTAAAAGCTACTCGTAATAATGATTATTATTTAACGATTACCGAGAGTAAGAAAAAATTTGACAAAGAAGGTAATCAAAACTACGAGAAACATAAAATTTTCTTGTACAAAGAGGATTTTGAAAAATTTGCAGAAGGCCTGGATGAGGCTGTAGCATATATCAAAGCGGCTCTGAACGGCGAGTTGCCGGAATCTCATCAAGACAGAAGCAATGATTTCGATGACATTGATTTCGACGATTTATCAAAATAAAAAAAGAGGCTTAAGCCTCTTTTTTTATGGTAATAATCCATATGGTATTTTAGCCAAACCTTCAGCCAGTTGATTTATTCCTTTTTCCAGCTTTCCTTTCAGCATCATTTTCATCACGACATTCAAATCCGCCTCAAAAGTGATCCGCATACGGGTGTCGTAAGGTCCATTCTCCAACAATTGAATCCACATACTAAAATCAAAAGGAACACGTCCGTCTCCTCCCAATTTTATGAGTTTAGGCTCTTCCCGCTCCACTATTTTCATTCCCATCTCCCCCACACCTTTGATTATGAAAGAACAACTATCCTCCGTCGTACGAATATCTTCAATTTTATCCGAAATAGAAGCCATCTGTTCCCCTCCCATCTGGCGGGCCATATTAATAATGGTCCCTATCCGATTGAAGTCGGAAAGAAAATTATAAACCCTATCTATTGTACATTCAATTCTCTGAACATCGCTTACAACCTTCGTAGACATAAACAATATTTATTTATAGGTTTCAGGACTCAATCTCCACTCTTTCAATTTTTCAACCTCATTCGAATGAACATAACCCGTTCTCACGGCTAAATCGATCATCGCCCCATAATTACTCAACGTATCCAAAGCACAATGAGCAGCAGCAAAATTATCTTCCGCTTTCTGAAAACCGTACGTAAAAATAGCCGTCAATCCCAGCACGTTACAACCAGCGTTCCGTAAAGCTTCCACGGCTTGCAAGCTGGAGCCGCCTGTTGAAATCAAGTCCTCAACCACTACTACCTTCTGTCCGGGCTTACAGTCCCCTTCAATCAAATTCTCCAATCCATGATTTTTAGCCGAAGACCTGACATACACAAACGGTAAGCCTAACTCCTGAGCAACTAATGCTCCTTGTGCTATCGCTCCGGTAGCGACACCGGCAATGACCTCCACTTGAGGATATTTACTCCGAATTAATTCGACGAACTGATCCCTGATATAGGTACGAACTGCCGGAAAAGATAAAGTCTTACGGTTATCACAGTAAATCGGCGATTTCCAGCCGGAAGCCCAGGTAAAAGGGTCAGAAGGTTGCAATTTAATAGCTTTTATCTGCAATAAATGAGAAGCTACCTGCTCAGCTACACTATTCATTTTACACTTTATTTAATAGTTATTCATTCTCTTTCGGCGTGCAAAGGTACGAAGTATTTTTTAAAGCGCTCTCTACGACCCGTAGAATTTCAGGATATTCTTTTTCCAGTTTTCCTGAACCGCACAACTCCACAATTTCCCGTAATCCGGGAATAATAGAATCGATAAAATGTTGTTTCCTTTCGTGTATACCCCTCAAACCGAAAGCCCCCATAGCCTGCAAAAGACGTATCAACACGAAATGATAATAAGCCTTACGAAATATCTTCGCCCGCTCTTTACTATAAGTAGACAATCGCCGGATATAATAATCCAGCAATTCATTTTTTTGCTCTTCCGGCATCTTCACCACGGCATCATACAATAAAGAAGCCACATCATAATGCAATGCTCCCTGACGTCCACCCTGGTAATCGATAAAATAAACATCATCATCCGACACCATGATATTTCGTGACTGGAAATCCCGGAACATAAAACAATCGGCTGCCACTACCGCCAAATGCTTTGTCAACCGGTCAAAATCATTCTCCAATTTCTCCTCGTCCGCTTCCACTCCGGCCAACCGTAAAAAGCAATATTTAAAATAATTCAAATCCCAACGAATACAACGCTCATCAAAAACAGGACGAGGTAAACAAGCCGAATAATCCAATCCTCTCCCCCCTATCCACTGAAAACGCAATAATTCAGACAAGGACTTTCTATACAATTCCATCGTGTGTTCGCTCAATCCCTTTTCCTTCCGTTCCCGCTCCACGATATCCAACAGCATATCCGTTCCGAGATCTTCCTGTAAATAGAACTTTCCGTCTTCCGACACCCGATATATTTCAGGTACATGCAATCCCTTTTCTTTAAAATTCCGGGAAAATTCAACGAACAACCGGTTTTCCCTCAAGTTTTCATGATACACGCCGATACAGGAAAACCTCTCGTCTTTCATACGATAATATTTTCTTGCAGAACCGGATAAAGGCAAGGCCTCCATGCTCTTTACCGCATGTCCCGCGTACGATTTAAAAAGAGATTCCAACTGTTCTTCCATAAACTTTATTCGTTATTACTCCCCGCTTTACTTCTACGGTAATCCAAACACAGGTTACGCCGCTTACCGATAATATACCTCCCCAAAATTAAAACATCGACCGACAACAAAGCGCATATCCTTTTCATTCTCCGGTATGAATGCAAAAGTAAAGCAAATCGCCCATAATCCAAAACCTTCCCATCCAAAATAAAAATCCTGCCAATCATCACATTAGCAGGATTTGTGCCCAAGACAAGACTCGAACTTGCACAGCCGAACGGCCACTACCACCTCAAAGTAGCGTGTATACCAATTTCACCACTTGGGCATTTAACGCTGCAAAGATATTTTTTTTCTCCAAAAAAAAGAAAGATATCCCCCAAAAAATACGCGAGAATCCGAGCCGAACCCCAAAATATACCTTATATCTTACTTCACCTCGCACCAAACGGTTTTTGCCACACAATGCGTCTTTTCACGAGTTTCATTCATCACCCGGTGAAAAATAACGGTTTCGCCTTCCTTCTCCGCAACCCGTTGTTGGCAAGAATATATCTCACTATCAGGCATAATCTCATGCTCGTACACGATCTCTAACTCTCTTAATTCGTGATTTTTCAAAAAATCAAAAGGCAACGAATTGGTCACCCATCCGACATAAGTAGCCTGCGTCACATGCTTATTAAAGTCAATGTTATCATAAGTAGCCACGAAATGGCGTCCCGATTCGTACTCGAAAGGAACTTCTTTGGTGTTCAAATCAAAACCAAGTTTTCTTTCAAGGCCTTCACAAGATCTAGCCGCTTCAATTACCACTTCCGGCAAACGCACGGGACGACGGCGAGCCAGATCGATAACCATCCATTCCGAGGTCGCCCTTAACAAGACCTCACCTTCCGTCGTCATCATTTGAAAATCCCGAAGAGCAAACAGACGATCGATTCCGGAAGGCCAAGTCTCCAAAATAACGGTATCATCTTTCTGCGGCATACGCGACACCACTATATGCAATTTATGTAACATCCAGGTCAACCCCCGAGCATTCAGAGTCCCCACGTCAAATTTCAACAACAACGTCTGCTCGTTAGCAATATCATTAAACAAATCACATAACGTTTTCACGAAAAGCCTCTCCCTCAAATCGGTGTAATGCGTGCAAATCTTTATCTCGTCAGTATGCTTCAACATTTTATATAACTTTGGTTTACTAATTACAAATCAGATACACATGTTCAGGATCTCAGATTATATTGACCTCCGGTTCTAACCAAATACCAAATTTCAAAAAAACTGATTTTTTTATCTCGTTAGCCAAATGGGCCACTTCAACTCCATTGGCCTCTCCTTTATTTATCAATACCAACGCTTGCTTATCATGAACCCCGGCGTTTCCGATACCCTTCCCTTTCCATCCGGCAGCCTCAATCAGCCAGCCTGCAGCCACCTTTACCCACTCTTCATCCACGGGATACAAGGGAAGTTGCGGGTAACTTTTCGAAAGAGTATCCGACAGTTCCTTAGGCACCACGGGATTTTTAAAAAAACTTCCCGCGTTGGGCCATACCTTCACATCGGGTAATTTAGTATTACGAACGCGTATCACAGCCTGTCGTACATTTGCTAACGATACCCCGCCCAATCGATCGACCTCCTCCCGGATGCTCCCGTAATTCAAATTAAAACGAGGTCGCTTGGAGAGACAAAAAGTAACATACGTAATGATAAACCGATTTTTCCATTCATGTTTAAAAATGGAATCCCGGTATCCGAAACGACATTGATCGGCATGGAAGCCAACAACCTTCCCCGTCTGCAGGTCAATTGCCCGTACCCCAGATATAACCTCTTTCACCTCGACTCCATAAGCCCCTATATTCTGAACCGGAGTAGCCCCGACATGCCCGGGAATCAACGACAAATTTTCTATCCCGTAATACCCGCGTTCAACCGTCCAAGCCACAAAATCATCCCACACGACACCGCTTCCGACCTGAACGATTACCTCATGTTCATCTTCCCGCAGTATAGTATATCCCTCCATTAGCGGATAAAAAACAACTCCCGGAAAATCCGTCGTAAACAAAAAATTACTTCCGCCGCCTAAAATGATAATTTCTTCCGGGTTCAACTCGTAATCCGTTACAAACTCTGAAAGCTCTTTTTCCCGATCACTTTCCACGAAATACTTACAGGTCGCATCCATGCTAAACGTATTGTGCGCTTTCAAATTATAATTCTCCCGAACTCTTATCATCTATTTTTCATTTAAATTTATCATCAGCAATACGGCAAAGGTAAAACATATCACAAATAATTCATTAATTTTGTCTGTTTAATCTACACTTGTATGATGCAATTACCAACTCTTTTCAGCGAACGCATGAGTCAAATTCTCGGACAAGAAGCGTCGGATTTTTTCGAAGCATTAAATAACGCGTCTCCTGTTTCCATTCGATTGAATCCTCACAAACAAACGCCCCTGCCCCCCTTCCAAAACCTGATCGACACCCCGGTTCCCTGGTGTAACAATGCATTTTACCTGAAAGAGAGACCCCTGTTTACTTTAGACCCGTTTTTACACGGGGGAGTTTATTACGTGCAAGAAGCCTCTTCCATGTTTCTCCAAACAGTCCTTCAACAAATTACGGGCCATATCCCATTGAGGGTTTTGGATTTATGTGCCGCCCCCGGAGGAAAATCCACCCTGTTAGCCGCAAAACTTCCCCAGGGTTCCTTATTGGTTTCAAATGAAGTCATTAAATCCAGAGCCGTAATCCTAAAAGAAAACATGATCAAATGGGGTAACGACCATACGGTTATTACCCAAAGCGATCCGCAACAATTTTCCTCTTTCACCGGAGCCTTCGATCTTATTCTGGTAGATGCCCCCTGTTCGGGCGAAGGTATGTTTCGGAAAGACCCTAAAGCCATCGAAGAGTGGAGCGAAAACAACTTACGTCTATGCGAAGAAAGGCAAAAACGGATTCTATCGGACATCTGGAACGCCTTAGCACCCGGGGGATATCTGATTTACAGCACATGTACCTATAATCCGGGAGAAAATGAGAAAATATTAGAATGGCTTTTAACCCATTACGATGCCACCTCCATCGAGATACGACATCCCTTCGAAAAGATCACGAAAGCAAAATCTTCTGCCCACGGCTATCGTTTTTATCCCCATCACACGCGAGGAGAAGGATTTTTTATAGGCGTAATGCAAAAAAACAACGGGGAAAGCTTCCAAATCAAAAAAGAAAAACGGAACAATAAAAACAAAGAGATCGGCCTGCCCAAAGAATTCAACATCTACCTGCGGAATCCCGATCTTTACTATGCCTATCAGAAAGGAGACACGATAGGGATTATCCCCCGGGAACATGCGGATTTTATTCAACAATTATCCTCTAAAGTCGACCTATTGTACAAAGGGTGCGAATTAGGCGAAGTCATAAAAGGAAAAAACAAACCGACACATGCCTTGGCCCTATCTCCCGTTCTGGCGAAAAATAATATACGGATACAAGAGGTAGATTTACAGACAGCGATTCGATACCTGAAAAAAGAAGAGCTGCGGTTCGAGGCTCCTCAAGGAGAATGGATCCTGATATCCTACCTCTCTACCCCCTTAGGATGGGTAAAAGAAGTAGGAAACCGAATCAACAATTATTACCCTAAAGAATGGAGAATCCGAAATTTCTGATTAACGATCCTGCTCCACGGAACAATAACGTTTAATAATATTGTAAGAGTCCGTAATTCCCAATTCACCCGCTTTACTGAGATCAGCATTGGCCTGAGCTTTATTCCCCTTGTAAATATACAACAACCCTCTATTGTAATAGGCTTCGGCAATATCTTTATCCTTTTCCAATAATTGGGTATACAAATCGATAGCCTCATCCACTTTCCCGCTCTTCGCGTAAACGTTAGCAATATTAAACATCGCGAATACGAAATCGGGATCGATCTCCAAACATTTGTTGTAATCATCTAATACCGTGGAATAATCGACAACCCGCACGACCTTTTTATCCTCCCCTACGACCCGGGAGGTTTTCTCTTCCACGGACTCGATGTAATCATACATCTTCATCCGGGCTCCGGCCAAATTTAACCGGGCAAACAAATGATTCGGATCTCGTACCAAAATCGCCTTGAAATCCTCTATCGCATCGGTATATCTTCCGAGTTCCAAGTAAAAACCTCCCCTTAACAAAAGGGCTTCTATATCATCTTTATCCCGTCCTATCCTCTCCGACAAAACTCGTATCTGATTATCTAAAAATTCTGACGGGAAATGAAACTTTTTATCGGATATAGTCAATGCCGGATTATAATTATGAGACTGATTATAAGTCATAATATGCTTATTGAAATACTGGACCTTACCTTTCCTCAAGGTATCTATATCCAGGTATTGTACCAGAAATACATCCTGCAATCTTATAATCACCTCCTTATCCTGCAAACGACCGTTGATGACATCTTTTATCCTGTCCGTACGGGAATTGATGTCTATCAGTCTTCTGAAATTCTCCGTCGTATCGACCAAAGCATTCCGATCCCCGTCTTTCATCTTTTTATAACGATCCAAAATCTCTGCCGCCTTGTACTGATCCTTCTCGGCCTCCGCGTAATCGTGTTTCCGTGAACTTACCATGGAACGAGCTTGATAAGCTTTTACAAAATCGGGATAAAGCGAAATACTCTCCGTAAAGTCATAATAAGCGCCGTCTAAATCCTTTATCTCCATTTTCAACAATCCCCGGTTAAAATAGATCAGAATATTATCCGGATTCATCTTCAACACCTGATCGAAATCTTCAATAGCGCGGTTGTAATCCCCCACCTCTGCCCTTAACAAAGCCCGATTATAGTACGCGTAGGCATAAGTACTATCGATCTGAATCACGGTGGTATAATCATCCAACGTCTCTTTGTATTTTTTCATTTCATACCAAGCGTAGGCCCGACTCATCAATATTCTCTTATTTTGGGGATTTATCTTCAATGCCTGATTGTAATCTTCTATGGCATCATGATATTTCTTCTGCTGAAATTTCAAATATCCCCTCAACCCATACGCTTCATCGGAAAACATATTCAATCGGATCGCGGCATTACAATCCGCGATGGCTCCGGTCACATCCTCGAGCTTATCCCGCATGATCGCCCGGTTCAAATAAGCGGCCAACAGTTTATTGTCAATAATCAAAGCTTTCGAATAATCTTTTTCCGCCCCTTTATAATCTCCCATATCAGCCTTTGTTATGGCCCTATTGGCATACACGTATGCATCTCCTGGATTTATAGAAACAGCCGTATTGTAATCCTCCAGAGCCTGCTCGTATCTTCTCAGGTTATGCCAGGCTATACCTCTGTACATAAAAGCATGAAAATAATTCGGATTCAGGTCTATCGCCTTCGTGTAATCCTGAATGGCCCCTTCGTAATCTTCCAGGTTTAGCTTAGCCAACCCCCGGAAAAAATAAGGTTCGGACAAATAAGGCTTTACCCGTATAATATTATTGAAATTTTCAATGGCACTCACGTAATCGTCAAAATAAATAGCACTTTGCCCCATACGCATCATATTTGTCGTATTCCATTGAGCAAATAGGCTCAATCCCCACCAACAAAAAAATATAAGGAAGACAATCTTTTTCATTTTTCTGCTCCTGTTGTCTATTATTTCATGCCTTAAAGGTAATAAAAAAAAGGGAAGCACAAAGCCTCCCTTTTTCTTTATGATTAAAATCCTACGATTAATAATCGTTTCTCTTATCTTCCTTAACATCGGGAATAAATTTCCAAGTAGCAGCATAAACACGAACGCCATATTCATCCGTACCACTACCGCCGGTCGTATAGTATCCGTAACCGCCCACGGCAAACCCTACACCCATGGTCACATTAGCCGCATAATAAGAAAGGTCTTCCATCTGATGCCATTGATCGCGGTTATGATTGTATCTCCAAACAGTTCTCGGAGCTGTTCCTCCCATTCCCGTAGCCACATAAGCATAAGGTTGTCCGTCTTTTCCCTTATCGGAAATAAACGTGATAGCATAAGCACGAGGAATACGATCATAATCCTTATCCTGTTTTACATCCGGCTTATTCGTCAAAGCACCCATCGGAGTCCATGTTTCCGTTGTGAAATCAAATTTACTCATATCGCGCAAAACACCCGCACCATCCGTACCTAAACAAACATAAGCATAACCTCCTACAACGAAAGCAGAGGCACCGTAGCGTTTATCTCCGATAAATCCACTTTTCCCGTCCAAAATCTTCCATTGTTGTCCGGCACCGGCCTTCGGATCGAATTTATAAAAATCTTTGTAGATGAGATCCTGATTATTTTCACGATTACGACCCGTACCCACATAACCGTATTTGTCATTAGCAAAAGCAACGGCATCGCGACATTTAACAGGTAAATTATCTATTTGACTCCAAGCTCCTTTTCCTCCGTCAGCAACCGGATCGAACTCCCAAAAATCATCATAATATTTAAGTGTCGTGGTATTCGTATTCGATCTGTAACCAGAACCCACATATGCTTTATTCCCGATAACAAAAGCAACGGCAGCATGACGGGCCTCTCCCGGGAAATCGTTAATCCTCGTCCATGAACCACTCGTGTAATCGAATTTCCAAAAATCCTGATACTCCGCATCATTATTACCGTATCCTAATCCCACGTATGCGACATCGTTAATTACAAAAGAAACAGCTCCCAAACGATCGGAACCCGCGAACTGAGAAGCCTTTGCCCAGTCACCCAAATGGTCGTCATCTGATCCACAGGATGCAAAGAAAAAACCTAAAATAGCTAGAACTAAAAAATTAAATGTTCTCATACTTATTTATTTACCTATTTGTTTATTGTTATTTTCTAACTTTTCTATATTATACTTTTATCTTTTCTACCCAAAAAGGATAGGCAAAACTACACATTTTATCCACAAATCCAATAAAAAAACAGGTGAAATATATCTTGTTATTCTTTTTTACACTTTATTCCGATAAAATACAATCGCTCCTTTCGGTTTTTTAGAAAATAGTTATACCTTCGCATTCTGTTAATTCAAAATAAAACTACAACATGAGAATATTCTTTCTGATAGGCTTTTTCTTTATTGTATTGTATGCTTGTGACAATGATTTAAATACCATCGGGGAAAATCTGATTCCGAATACCGGCTACGTGGAAGTGCGAAAATATAATATAGACAAAACTTCCACCATACGTTTGGACTCTTTTCCCACTTCCAGTCTTTCCTACATGATCATGGGATCGATAAAAGACGATTTCACGGGCAGAACGACAGCGACACCTTATTTCCATCTGGTTAAAACGGGATATGAAAAAAACCTGAATTTTGAGAGGGAATATGTTTACGACTCCTTGACCCTGCATTTCAAATACAATCAAGTCATTGCCGGAGATACGAGTCAACACCAGACCTATTATCTATATAGGCTAACAGAATTTCCTGAATTTGATTACCTTAATCCTTTTTTCTATAACACGGATTCACTTCCCCGGGCAAGCGAACCTATCTCCACTTTAAAAATTTATCCGCAAAAGGAGTATCTGTCGAGAGCTTATTTTAAAGTAGACGATGAATTGGGGAAAAAACTCTTTGACCTTATGCGGGCAAGAGATACCGTCTTTAGCAATGGACTGGATTTCTTACGCTACTTCAAAGGCCTATCCATTGTTCCCGATAAAGATAACAGCAACCTGATATCCATTGACGCCACTTCGGCCAACCTGTATTTACGTTGTTACTATCATTTCGGAGAGACCAAATACTGGTTTGATATTCCGACAATAGGGTCATCCGGCAGTTATTACAATTTTACCAATTACAAAAACGATCCTCCGCAAGAATTGGCCCATGTAACCCAAACCGACTCTTTGCAGTATGTAAAAGGCGGATTGGGGGTAGTCCAAGGACTGAACGGATACATGCTGAAGCTCAATTTGCCTTTTATCAAAAATATCGATTCCTATCGCACCATCGTCAGGGCCGAAATAGAATTAAAACCCTATTTCAACGTCTATTCCAAGGTACCGGATGCCAAACAATTGGGAGTGTTCGTGTCTGACCGGGAAAACGGGTTAAAAGGGATTCTGTTGAACGGAAGCGGACAACAGGTTTATGGATACTTATACCAAAATTCGACGAACGTAAACGATCGGAAATATACCATAGACATCACGGATTACTATAACAGTCTGGTAAGCGGAGTTCCTCCTATCGATCAAAACATCCATCTATTGTTAGGATTACCCGGTACGTTGCGTTCGCAAGATAAAATAAACCTAATGGAAGGAAATATCAGCAGCTCATTTAATCGTGTAGTACTGGAAGAAGTTCCGGTTTTACGGCTCTATTATACACAATATAAATGATAAAGCAGTTATCAAATATGAATTTTATGAGAAAAATAGTTTTTAGTATCGTCATATTCCTTTGTTCAATCAGCGCATTCGGTCAAAACAATTCAGGTACTCCGTATTCCAAATACGGCTTAGGCCTTTTTCCCGATAATTACGGTCCTTACACGGCCATGGGCGGCGTGTCCGTTGCCATGCGGGACAATTACAATATCAACTTTATGAATCCGGCTTCTTATACGGCTTTGGATACGCTCCGTTTCTATTTTCAATTGGGGGTCAGCGGAGAATATGTTGATATTTCAACAAACAAGGAACATTCCAAATATCAAGTCGCTCAAAATGCCTCTATAAACATGGCTTTCAGACTATACAAAAAATTATTCATGTCTTTCGGTTTCAATGAAAAAAGCGATATCGGATACGATATTTTGTATAACAACGAAGTAATCGGCGATCCGAGCATGCGTTTTCTTCAACACATAGAGGGAGAAGGAGGTTTAAACGAAGCCTATCTCGGTTTGGCTTATCAATTCGGAAAGCTCTCCATCGGAGTAAACTCCTCTCTGATATTCGGTAAATTAGAAGAACGTCAGACTTTACAAATATTACCTGTCGGTAGTGGATATTATCTAAAAACCCGAACCCAAACCAATGTTTTCGATGCACTATTCACGATGGGAGCCCAACTGCCGTTACAATTAAACAAAAATTCAAATCTGACCTTAGGAACCAGTTTCAATTTCGGAACCAATTTCCATGGGAAAAAAACATTTGAAGCCTATAAAATCAGTATGGCAACCGGAGCTCAAACTCCTATCAACGACGAAAAATGGGAAGACGGGAATATTCATTATCCTTTCAAAATGATTATCGGTACAACTTACGAATATAAAAAACGATGGTTGATTTCCGGAGACTATACGTTTCAAAACATGTCTCAATATCAAGAATTTGGCGGAGAAAGAGTGTATAAAAATTACCATAAAGCTGCATTAGGGGGATATTTCCAACCGGATGCAACCGGACGTTATTGGTGGCAACGTAACAAATATATGGCTGGTACGTATTTTACAAGGTCCCATATAGATTTGAACGATCATTCCATCAATACTTATGGGATCACGGTCGGATCTCAGATTCCGGTTCGACTTCGGACACAGGAGTTAATGTTAGGCGTTGCCTTCGATTTCGGTATGAGAGGGACCCGTTCTGACAATTTAATTCTGGAGAAATATGCTAAAGTAAGAATTAATATTGCTTTCAAGGAGATATGGTTCATGAAAAGCAAAATTAATTAGTAATTAAAAAGTTTATATTGAAAAACCCAAAACATGAGAAAAATTTTATTCACTTTTGCAGCAGCAGGTTTAGCACTTGTAGCATGTAATAACCAAAGCGGTTATACGGTAACCGGAAACATAGAAGGTCTGAAAGAGGGTAAGGCCTATATGGTAAACGTAGACAACGGAAAGGTAGATACATTAGCCTCTTCCGACATCAAAAATGGTAATTTCACATTCAAAGGCAACGTCAAAGGGATAACCGCCGCATTTATAACGGTGCAAGGTCAAAGAGGCGGATTACCCATTTTTCTGGAAAATGAAAAGTTCACGGTAAAAATAAATCCGATGAACCCCATGGAAACCAGTGTAAAAGGTGGAGCCGCCCAAAAACTAAACAATGAATTCAACGACATTCAATTAGGAATATACAAGCAACAACAGGTACTGAATCAAAGCTACATGCAAGCTCAACAAGCTCAGGACCAGGCCAAGGCTGACTCTATTGCCAACGTATACAACCAATTGGTTGAAAAGGCGATGGCAAAAGAAGATTCTTTGATCAAAGCAAACCCCGACTCCTACGTATCGGCACATATGGTTGCCGCCATGATGGGAGAAATGGAGTTAGAGGCATTAAAAGGGAAATACGCGTTACTGGGAGAAAACGCCAAAGCAACGATTCCCGGACAAAAAATCGCCCAACACATTGCCCGCCAAGAGAGCGTTGCCATAGGACAAATAGCCCCGAATTTCACACTCGACACTCCGGAAGGGGGAACCATTTCCTTATACGACATCAAAGGGAAAGTTAAATTAATCGATTTCTGGGCATCCTGGTGCGGACCCTGTCGGCAAGAAAATCCTCATGTGGTTGCTCTTTACAAAGAGTTCCATCCGAAAGGTCTCGAGATCATCGGTGTATCTTTAGATAATGACAAAGCGAACTGGGAAAAAGCGATCAAAGACGACGGTTTGACCTGGTACCAAGGTTCCGATCTGAAAGGGTGGCAATCGGCCGTAGCGCAATTATACGGAGTAACGGCAATACCTCATACCGTATTGTTGGATGCAAATAATAAAATTGTAGCCAAAAACCTAAGAGGCAACGAATTAAAAGCAAAAATAGCCGAAATGCTAAAATAATTGTTTTTAACAATCATTAAAAAAGAAGAGGGTAAAAATAAGTTTATACCCTCTTCTTTTTTGCTACTTTTGTTTCATGCAGGAAAACAGAAAAAAGGTTCC
Organism: Sanguibacteroides justesenii; assembly: GCF_003204205.1. Classification (NCBI taxonomy): domain Bacteria; kingdom Pseudomonadati; phylum Bacteroidota; class Bacteroidia; order Bacteroidales; family Porphyromonadaceae; genus Sanguibacteroides; species Sanguibacteroides justesenii. The sequence goes on along the minus strand of NZ_QJPL01000003.1, from coordinate 410,236 downwards.
TGCCGGTAACGATAATCGGTAAGTATATATTCTATGTATAAAATTCTTCTGAATCTTGTAATTTGTTCGCTTATCTCTCATACGATCTGGGGACAAGACACCATCGGAAAAGTAGACTCCATCCTTTCGACAATGACTTTGGACCAAAAAATCGGACAACTGTTCATGATTGCCGCTTACAGTAACAAAGATGCCGATTATGAAAAAGAATTAGAAGAAACCATCACCCGGTATCATGTCGGAGGAATCATTTTCTTTCAAGGTTCCCCTGTTCGTCAAGCCCTTATGACCAATCATCTTCAACAACTATCTCCCATCCCTCTATTAATAGGGATGGATGCTGAAAGCGGTCTCGGCTGGAGAATAAAACAGGCTATGGAATTTCCGAATCAAACATTATTGGGAGCCATACGCGACAATGATCTTATCTATCGTATCGGACAATCGATCGGTGAAGACTGCCGCCTGTTAGGAGTTCATGTCAATTTTGCCCCGGTTGTCGATATCAATACCAATCCCAAAAACCCGATTATCGGAATACGTTCTTTCGGAGAAAAGAAAAAAAATGTAAGCCAAAAATCCATTGCTTACATGCAAGGATTGAGTTCTCAAAACGTCATGGCTGTAGCCAAACATTTCCCGGGACATGGAGATACGGATGTCGATTCGCACTTAGCCCTTCCGTTAATAAAATTCCCTGCAACGCGTCTGGATTCTGTCGAGTTATATCCCTTTAAGGAGCTCATAGAGGCCGGAGTTCCGGGAGTAATGGTTTCCCACCTGAACGTCCCGGCCTACGATACCGCCAATCTTCCCGCCTCCTTGTCCCCCCGTATCGTGACGGAACTTTTAAGAAACCAACTCCGTTTTGAAGGATTGTGTTTCACGGATGCGATGAATATGAAAGGGGTAACTCTCGGAAGAGCCAAGGGTAAAGCAGACTTGTTAGCCCTGATGGCAGGCAATAATGTTCTCCTGTTTCCGGAAAACATTGCCGCCTCAATCAAGAAAATAAAAGAAGCGATTAAAAACGGTAAAGTAAGCGAAGAGCTCATCCACGAAAGATGCAGACAGCTCTTGTTGGCGAAAGAAAAATACGTCATGCCTTCCTATTATCCGATCGATACGAACCGGCTTATCCAACGCCTGAATACGCCGCAAGATTCGGGAATCCTGCAAACGGCTTACGCTAAAGCAATTACATTAATAAAAAACAATGATCTTTTATTACCCTTCACAAAATTAGATACGTTGCGTATGGCTTCCTTAAACTTCGGCGACAGAAAAGCGACCGCCTTCGAGAACATGCTTTCCAACTATGCACCGTGTGATCATTTTTCCATAAGTAATGAAGCTTCTCCGGAAAAAATACAACAACTACTCAAAAAATTAGCTTCATATAACTGCATTATCATATACAATAGCGCCGCGCGCAACAGCATGGCCCGGCAATTCGGAGCCTCGTTACAGTTATCGAATATCATTAAAAAATTAAAAGGGAAACGCCTCGTTCTATGCCATCCGGCTACACCCTACGGCGTAGATCTATACAGCTATCTCCCCGTAGATGCAATACTTATCAGTTATAGCCACGATCTCCCGGCACAGGAATTTTCAGCTCAAGCCTTGTTCGGGGGAATCCGCGTAGAAGGGAAATTACCGGTCAGTATCAACCTCAGCTATCCTGCCGGAACAGGCCTAACGACCCCCAAAATCCGATTAGGATACCATCTCCCCGTTTTAAGCGGAATGGATAGCTTTGTATTACAACGCATCGACAGCATCTGCCAGGCTGCCATACAAGCAGAAGCAACTCCCGGCTGCGAGGTACTTGTGGCAAAAGACGGCTATATAGTCTATAACAAAGCCTTCGGATATCATACCTATCAAAAGAAAAAACCGAACCGGACAAACGACATTTACGACATAGCCTCCGTAACAAAAATCGCGGCTACACTCCCTACCGCAATGATGCTTTACGATGAAAAAAAAATAGCGTTGGATTCACCGATTTCCCGTTACTATCCACCAATCATACAAACGAACAAGGCAAATATTACAATTAGAGAAATTCTCCTGCATATGGCCGCCTTAAAACCGGCCGTTTCTTTTTTTTATCATGCCATAGATAAAGGAAAATTATCCGGTCGTTTGTTCTCTCCGCGCAGAACGAAAGAAAATTGTCAGAAATTACGAGAGCGCCTCTATCTGAACCCGCATTTCAGTTACCGGGACAGTACGTTCTGCCACGAACCCCGAGAAGATTACACTCTAATATCTCCTCATTTCTATATTCACAAACAATTTAGGGATTCCATCCATGAGATCCTACTGAATAGCGAATTATTGCCGCAAAAAAAATACACGTACAGCGATATCGGATTCGTTCTTTTAAAAGATATTTCGGAATCACAGACATCGACCTCTTTCGATCGTTTTTGTAAAGAACAACTATTTAAACGCATCGGGGCAAACAACACGGCTTTTCAAGCCTATCGGACACTCAACCCGGAGCGCATCGTACCTTCGGCGGAAGATCTGGTTTTTAGGAAATCTCTACTGAAAGGATATGTACACGATCCCATTGCAGCCCTACTAAACGGAATATCCGGAAATGCAGGTCTTTTTACGAACACCGGAGACTTAGCCAAAATCATGGCAATGTATCTGAATCACGGCGAATACGGGGGAGAACGCTTCATCGACTCGGCAACCGTAGCCCTTTTCACAAGCACCCAATTACCCGCAAAACTAAATCGCCGGGGATTAGGCTTTGACAAACCTGAACAGGATGCCTCTAAAACCAGCCCCGCTTGCGCGGCGGCTCCCCTGTCCAGTTACGGACACAGCGGTTTTACAGGTACAATCGCCTGGAACGATCCGGATAATAAAATGATATACATATTTTTATCGAACCGAACGTTCCCCAATGAATACAACGATAAACTTATTCAAGAAAACATCCGTACCAAAATCCAAGAAGTTCTTTACAAGGCATTATCAACACCGACACAAGCCCCCCTTTACACCCCTTAATTACGGAAATAATTCTTTATATTTAGAATGATTTTAAAATAGCTGAAACCGTTCCATATGCCGGAAAAAAAGGTACTTTTGTTGACGCAAAAGAATTTAAATAGTTATCAATAAATAGACTTAATTATGAGTAATTTCTTAACATCGTCGATCGGGAAAAAGATCATTCTGAGTTTATCGGGTCTTTTTCTTATTGCGTTTTTGTGCATTCACTTGGCACTAAATCTACTTTTAATTGTGGATAATAGTGGTGAGTTATTTAACATCGGAGCTCATTTCATGGCAACCAATCCATTAATCAAAATCATCGAACCGATTTTGGCTTTGGGATTTATCATTCACATCGTATTAGCCTCCATCTTAACGCTCCAAAACAGAAGTGCACGTCCAGTCAAGTACGATTTGCGGAACCAAACAGGTAACTGTACCTGGTCTTCCAGAAATATGTACATCTTGGGAGGACTGGTTTTAATCTTTTTGGTTGTACACCTCTGGAACTTCTGGTGGAAAATTAAGTTTGCAGGAGATCCTCTTTTAACGGAAATCAACGTGGATGGAGTGGCCATGGAAAACACTTACGCTTTGGTAGCAGGATTATTTAAATCCAGCATCATCTACGGTTTGATTTATATCTTAGGCGGTGTATTCTTAGGTCTTCATCTCACTCACGGATTTTGGTCGGCATTTCAATCCATCGGTTTTTGTAACCAGATATGGAGAAAACGATTGGAATGTCTTGCTAAAATTTTCGCGATTATCATTGCCGCAGGATTCAGTATTATCCCACTCTATTTTATTTTGGGTTTAGGTGGTAATTAATAACCGCTAAGTTCCTATGAGAAATCTGAATCTAAAAATCAAAATTAAAACTTATTCGTTATGACAAAATTAGACGCAAAAATACCTGCAGGACCGTTAGTAGAAAAATGGTCGAACCATAAAGCTCATATTGGTGTTGTCAGTCCTGCTAATAAAAGGAAATTAGATATTATTGTCGTAGGTACCGGACTTGCCGGCGGATCTGCGGCTGCCAGTCTTGCAGAACTTGGCTATAACGTTCTCGCTTTCTGTTATCAGGATTCCCCCCGTCGGGCTCACTCCATCGCCGCACAAGGTGGTATTAATGCAGCAAAAAACTACACGAACGATAACGACTCCGTTTATAGGTTGTTTTACGAAACCATTAAAGGAGGAGACTATCGGGCCCGTGAAGCTAACGTATATCGTCTGGCAGAAGTAAGTAATGCCATCATCGACCAATGCGTGGCTCAAGGAGTTCCTTTCGCACGTGATTACGGCGGCCTTTTGGCAAACCGTTCATTCGGAGGTGCTTTAGTTAGCCGTACGTTCTATGCCCGCGGTCAAACCGGACAACAATTATTGCTTGGCTGTTACGGAGCCATGAATCGCCAAATCGAAAAAGGACAAATTAAAGTATATAACCGCCATGAAGTTTTAGACGTAGTTCTTATCGAGGGAAAAGCAAGAGGAGTCATCGCACGCGACTTGGTAACCGGTAGAATCGAGCGTTTCGGCGCACACGCCGTTGTACTGGCAACCGGAGGTTACGGTAACGTGTTCTTCCTCTCGACAAACGCCATGGGATGTAACGGAAGTGCCGCATGGCAAGCTTACAAACGAGGTGCATTTTTCGCCAATCCTTGTTTCGTACAAATTCACCCGACCTGTATTCCGGTACACGGAGAACAACAAAGTAAACTGACGCTGATGTCCGAGTCATTACGTAATGACGGTCGTGTTTGGGTTCCGAAAAAAATAGAAGATGCTAAGAAATTACAGGCCGGAACTCTAAACCCGAACGATATACCCGATGAAGATCGCGACTTTTACTTGGAACGTCGTTATCCGGCATTCGGAAACTTAGTTCCTCGCGACGTGGCCTCCCGTGCCGCCAAAGAGAGATGCGATGCCGGATTCGGAGTAAATAACACGGGTAAAGCCGTGTTCCTGGATTTCAAATACGCCATCGACCGTTTGGGAAAAGAGACCATCGAAAAACGTTACGGAAACTTGTTCCAGATGTACGAAAAGATCACGGCTGTCGATCCTTACAACAACCCGATGATGATCTACCCGGCTATCCACTACACCATGGGAGGTCTTTGGGTAGACTACAACCTGATGACTACCATTCCGGGTTTGTATGCCATTGGAGAATGTAACTTCTCTGACCACGGCGCCAACCGCCTCGGTGCTTCTGCCTTGATGCAAGGCTTGGCCGACGGTTATTTCGTACTGCCGTATACCATCGGTGATTATCTGGCAAAAGATATTCAAACACCGAAAATTAAAACCAATACACCGGAATTCGATGAAGCAGAAAAACGGGTAACCGACCGTTTGCGCAAACTATACGATATAAAAGGAAGTAAGTCTCCGGATCATTTCCACAAACTATTAGGACATATCATGTGGGACTATATCGGAATGGCCCGTGATGCGGAAGGTTTGCAAAAAGCAATAAAATTAATTGCCGAACTAAAAGAAGAGTTTTACAAGGATCTTCGTATCACCGGAGAATTCACCGCTATGAACAACGAGTTGGAGAAAGCCGGACGTATAGCAGATTTCTTAGAGATCGCCGATCTGATGGCTCACGATGCCTTGGATCGTAACGAATCTTGCGGTGGACACTGCCGTTTGGAATCTGTTACGGAAGAAGGCGAAGCAAAACGGGACGACGAGCATTACCAATATGTTTCCGCGTGGGAATATAAAGGAGAAGGTACAGCTCCCGAATTGCACAAGGAACCCCTTGTATTCGAAAATATTGAAGTAACCCAACGCTCTTATAAATAATGACAATTCAAATTGTAGGCATCGACATGAATAAATTACCTGCAATTCAGCATTTAAAACAAAATTGGTTATGGCAGATAAAATATTAAAAGAACTAACTCTGAAGATCTGGCGTCAAAAAGATGCCAAATCCAAAGGCGGGTTTGAAACATACAAAATCCATGATATCTCTACCGGCACTTCATTCCTTGAAATGTTGGATATCCTCAACGAACAGCTTGTAAGCGAGAACAAAGAACCGGTTGCATTTGACCACGATTGCCGCGAAGGTATTTGCGGAACATGCAGTCTGTTTATCGACGGTCGTGCTCACGGACCGGACGATGACGTGACTACCTGTCAATTGCATATGCGCCGTTTCGAGGACGGAGCGACCATCACGATCGAACCTTGGCGTTGCGGAGCTTTCCCCGTAATCAAAGACTTAATCGTTGACCGCGGAGCATACGAGAAGATTTTGCAAGCAGGCGGATATGTATCCGTGAACACGGGAGGCGTTCCTGATGGTAACGCGATTCCTATCGCTAACGAAAAAGCAGAAGAAGCCATGGATGCGGCAGCCTGCATCGGATGCGGCGCTTGTGCAGCAACCTGTAAAAACTCTTCAGCCATGCTTTTCGTTGCGGCTAAAGTCTCACAATTGGCATTATTGCCTCAAGGTAAAATCGAAGCGGCACGCCGGGCAAAAGCCATGGTTGCCAAAATGGACGAACTCGGATTCGGAAACTGTACCAATACAGGGGCCTGTGAATCCGAATGCCCCAAGAGTATCTCTATCGAGCATATCGCCCGTCTGAACAGAGAATACCTGAAAGCAAAATTAAAAGACTAAATAAGAATTTTTTCGCGAAGAAGAGGTCGGAAGATTTTTCCGACCTCTTTCTTTATTAGTAGATTTAAAGATTCTTTTATTTAGTGATTTAATTTGAATCTCCCGATTGTAAATTTTAAATTGTAGATTGTAAATTAATCTCTGAATATCTATAACATGGGCAGTTCATAAAATCGAAATTCAATCCCTTGATCACAGAATCCTTCAATTCCTTTTATTTACAATCGTCAATCTGCAATTGATAGCACTTTAACCCCGTCCCCAAGTGCTACCCAAGTGCTATTATCCTGGAAATATTTGCATCGATCTGGTATCGCAAACAACCGAGACAAATCAACAAAACACTCGAGGAATTAAAAGAATTTGAAGAGAAATAGTTTCTTTTTTGCGAATAGCTTTTAAATTTGCAATGATAAAATAAACCATGAAACTATTTTATAGAGAAATCGGACAGGGAGATCCTTTGATTATTCTTCACGGTTTATGGGGCGCCTCGGAAAATTGGCTTCCCATCGCCCGTTTATTAGAGGACAGGTTCAGGGTAATCCTACCGGACGTTCGTAATCACGGTCAATCGCCGCACTCGAACGAAATGAATTACGACGTGATGAGTGACGATATCATAGAATTGATCGAATCCTTGCAATTACCGGTACGCCCCTGCATCGCCGGACACTCCATGGGCGGGAAAATAGTCATGGCCATACTCATGAAAAAACCGGAACTTATCCGCAAAGCCGTCGTCGTCGATATCGCTCCCATAGCCTACACTTCTTCCGACGGTGGAAGGCATAGTAAAATCATCGATTTCATGTCTGCCTTCAACCTTCGTTCGTATCAAACGAGAGAAGAGATAAAAAACGCTATTGAAACCCGTTTCAAAACACCCCAATCTCAGCAATTGTTTTTGAAGAATATCCGGAAAACAAAAAACGGATTCGAATGGAAAATCAATCATGAATCCATACAAAAACATTTTCAGGAAATCAGCGGCTGCCCTTCCCGTCTCCCCCTGTCGCAATACACTCGAGAGATCCTTTTCATCAAAGGAGAACATTCCGACCTTATTCCGACGGACAAGACTTTCTTGTATGAACAATTTCCGGCTGCCCGCTTCATTCAAATAGCCGATTGCGGGCATTGGATCCATAGCGAACAGCCGGAAAAATTAGCACAAGCCATTAAAACATTTATTCTCCCCAAACAAAAGCTTTCGTCACATAGCTAATGGCCTGGATGTTCCGATCGGCATTATTATCGTATCTTCCGATTCCAGGCTCATACAGGATAGCCGACAACCGTATTTTATACACCTCTCCTTTTACCAAAGAAGACAATCGATTCTCTACCTTTCCTTGTGTCGCTTCCGTTATATTCAACTCCCCCGTTCCTGCCAGCACTTCACTTTTGAAAAACGGATTATTAGCATCCGAATTTTTATCCAACACCTCAACCTGATAATATATATTCGACTCTTCAACAGGAGTCCAGGTAACGTCTATGCCCGTAGAAGTAGCCGTCGGCTTCCACTCTGCCCTTAAATCAAAGGCGTGCTCCGGAACATTCGAATCATACAAACTTTCATCGAATTTCACATTCCATTTGGAACCGATCTTACAATAAAACCTTACCCGATCGCAGTTTCCGGTGAAATCGATATTTTTCCGGTAGACCAAACTTCCAAGATAACTTCCTCTATCCAAAGGAATTTGTCCTCCTTCCGCATCCGACACGATGGCATAGGCCTCCCGGATCGAACCGTTCCCGCTTATCTTAAACTCCAGCGTTCTTTTCCAGGTTCCCTCCTCACTCGAATATTGATTAACCCAGTAAGCATCTCCGCTCAAGTTTTCCAAATAAGAAAGTCCCTCGTTGTATTCGCGGGCTCCCCATCCGTCATGCAAGGACAATATTCCCTTCCCGCATCCCAATACATTCCATGTCTTCTCTTCTCCGCTATCGTCTGTTATCCTCAAAGCATTATTTTCCAAATCCCTCCATTTTCCGGCAATCGTATCTTTCAAACCGCTATATTCCACACCAATCAAACTTCCGTTATTATCAAAACGAATCACCTCCAGTACATCATTCGTCCGGTAACCCAACTTATTGCCTATCCAACCGTTATAATACCAATTCTTACCCGTCAGATCATTCCGATTCAACACAAATTCTTTGTCGTCGCTATCGCTACACGCACCTAAAATAAGTAAAGTCATAAAGGCACCTAAAATTCTCATGTTTCCCATTTTTACTACGTTATTTGCTATTCTTAGAATCAAAATTACATTTTAAAGCGAAACTCACGCTAAGATTATGCATTTTTAATATCTTTGTCTTCATACAATAATTATGCCTAATACAAACAGAGAAGATGTTGTACCCGTTAAAATTTCATCCGATTCTAAAAAAAACACTTTGGGGAGGCCATAGGTTAGCCTATAAAAATGAGAATCACATGGAGACCGAGCACATAGGAGAAAGCTGGGAAATCTCAGCCGTACAGGAACGCGTATCCGTAGTTTCTAACGGACTTTTGGCGGGAAATGATCTTCAGGAACTGATCGAAGTATACATGGGAGACTTGGTAGGAGATCGCGTGTACGAACAATTCGGCATCGAATTCCCGTTACTTATCAAATACATCGACTCTCAGGCCGACCTCTCCATTCAGGTTCATCCCGACGACGCCACGGCTAAGGAAAGACATAACGCCTACGGGAAAACCGAAATGTGGTATATCGTGGATGTCGAAAAGGAGGCTTCCCTGATTTTAGGTTTTAATAAACCTTTGGACCAAGCGGAGTATTTACAAAAGTTACACCAAAAAAAATTGCAGGAAATTCTAAACGTGGAACACCCGCACAAAGGAGATTGTTTTTTTCTCCCTTCCGGTTTGGTTCACTCCATCGGAAAAGGATGTTTTATCGCGGAAATACAACAAACCTCCGATATCACTTATAGAATTTATGATTACGACCGGAAAGACATAAACGGAGAACCGAGGGAATTACACACGGAATTAGCAACGAATGTTATAGACTACAACTATTACCCGAATCATAAAATCCATTATGCACCCAAAGATAACGAATCCGTGCAATTAATCGATTGCCCTTACTTTACGACTAACCTGCTCACGTTCGACAAAAACATAGAGAAAGAATACATCCGGTTGGACTCTTTTGTCATCTATATGTGTCTACAAGGAAAGTTCACCATCACGACAGGAGAATCCGAGCCCGTGGAGGTAAAACAAGAAGAAACGGTACTTATCCCGGCCTCTCTCAAAAATTTAACCCTCTACCCCGACGAATACACCAAAGTTCTTGAAATCTATATTGACGATTGACGATTGTAAATTGAAATGCAGGGTCCAATCTACAATCGTCAATCTCTGTAATCTCCCCATCTCAGAATCACTTAATCTCCTAATCACTTAATCTCCTAATCACTTAATCTCCTAATCTCAGAATCATTATATCTCCCCATTTTTTGATCAACAATTAAAGAACGGCTTTTCGGATCCTTACCAATTTTTCCAATAGCCCTTCCAATAAATCCAAACGCAACATATTGGCTCCATCCGACTTGGCCCGGCTCGGGTCTGCATGCGTTTCGATAAAGAGTCCGTCCGCACCCACGGCAATCCCGGCCTTGGCAATCGTTTCTATCAACGCCGGTTGTCCTCCCGTTACGCCAGAAGTTTGATTAGGCTGTTGCAACGAATGGGTAACATCCACCACGACTGGACATTTACAAACATTTTGCATGATTTGGACACCTCTGAAATCGACCACTAAATCCTGATAACCGAAAGTGGTTCCCCTCTCCGTTACCATAACCTCGTTATTCCCCGACTCCCTGATCTTGTCTGCTGCAAAACGCATGGCTTCCGGGGATAAAAATTGTCCCTTCTTAATATTAACGATTTTTCCGGTTTTAGCGGCAGCAACCAACAAATCCGTCTGACGGCATAAAAAAGCCGGAATCTGCAATACATCCACGTATTCTGCGGCCAACTCGGCATCTCGTTCGCTATGAATATCCGTCACCACCGGAATCCCGAACTCCCGCCTCACCTTTGCCAATATTTTCAAAGCTTTTTCATCCCCTATACCCGTAAACGAATCCAGACGCGAACGATTGGCTTTCTTGAACGATCCTTTGAAAACATACGGTATATGCAAACGCTCCGTCACTTTTTTCACATGCTCGGCAATATGCAGTGCCATCTCCTCACCCTCGATCACGCAAGGCCCCGCCAGTAAAAAAAACATCTCTTTATCTATCAATTCCCTATACATAATCTATATCCTAATTAATTTCTATATTCTCAATTGATAACTCCTATTCTAATTGCAAATTACAGATTGTAAACCTGATAAATTCCGTGATTCAATGATTTAGTGATTCTGTGATTTAAATTTAATCACTTAATCCTCTAATCTCTTAATCCTCTAATCTCTTAATCCTCTAATCTCTTAATCATTATATTACTAAATCACTTAATCTTCCAATCACTTAATCGCTCAATCCTTTAATCCACCATGTTCCATTGTTACTTCTTCCATCTGTTTTTCCACCACAACGCCAACCTTTCCCATATCTTCTGTTCCTGGGCATTGGATTGAGGTCTATAAAATCTTCTACCCTTCAACTCTTCCGGAAGATAATTTTGTTCCACGAAATTTCCCGGAAAATCATGCGGATACTTATAGTCCTGCCCGTAATTCAACTCTTTCATCAACTTCGTCGGAGCATTACGCAAATGCAGGGGGACAGGCGAATTACCCGTATTATGAACGGCCTCCATTGCCGCGCCGATAGCTAAATAAGCCGAATTACTTTTCGGTGACGTTGCTAAATAGATAACGCATTCGGCCAAAGGGATACGAGCTTCCGGCATTCCGATCTTATGAACCGCCTCAAAACAGGCATTGGCAATCAACATGGCATTCGGATTGGCCAAACCGATATCCTCCGAGGCGGATATGATCAACCGGCGGGCAATGAATTTCGGATCCTCCCCTCCCATCAGCATACGAGCCATCCAATACAGGGCGGCATCCGGATCTCCTCCCCGGACAGACTTTATCATGGCCGACACGATATCGTAATGCTGTTCCCCGTCCTTATCATACATCAAAGGGTTCTCGTGCAACTCCCGGTGTACGGCTTCATTGTCTATGACGATGTCCCCCTCTCCTAATCCGTTGACCACCAGCTCCAATATATTCAACAATTTCCGGGCATCTCCCCCACTATACGAGATCATCGCCTCTTTCTCCTTCACCACAATACGGCGGGTACTCAAGTAAAAATCTTTTTGGATAGCCCGGTCTATCAATTTCTCCAAATCGACTCTCTCCTGCGCTTTCAACACGTAAACCTGACATCTGGACAACAAAGGGGAAATAACCTCAAAAGAGGGATTTTCCGTGGTCGCTCCTATCAATGTCACCGTACCCTTCTCCACGGCAGCCAACAACGAATCCTGTTGTGCTTTGGAAAACCGATGGATTTCATCGATAAATAAAATAGGATTCGGGGTATTGAAGAACCGTTGACTTTCCGCCTTCTGAATTACCTCCCGAACATCCTTAACTCCCGAACTCACAGCACTCAACACGTAAAAAGGACGTTGCAACTGCTCCGCAATAATCATGGCCAAAGTAGTCTTCCCGACCCCGGGAGGTCCCCACAAAATAAAAGAAGAGACAACCCCGGAATCGATCATCTTCCGAAGTACCTTACCCGGCCCCACCAAATGTTGCTGACCGATGTAATCTTCTAAAGATTTCGGCCGCATTCGCTCTGCTAACGGTTTGTTATCCATCTCAATCCTTCTTATTGTAAATCGTAGATTTTAAATCAAGGAAATTCTGTGTTTCTGTGATTAAATTCGAATCTCTTAATCCTTCAATCACCTAATCACTAAATCTTTTAATCGCTAAATCTCTCAATCTACAATCATCTAATCACTTAATCCTCTAATCTACAATTTCAAATTTACAATCGCCAATTGTAAATCGTCATTTATCCACACAAAGATAACACAATATTTCCAACGAAATAAAAAAAAGCGGGTGATACCTCTCACCCGCCTATATTACAGCACACTACAGCTTTTAATCTTCTTTTTTCGGCAACTCGCCATTAATAGCAGCTTTCACCACCCCGATAGCTTCTTCTAAACCTTCTGCAAACTTCTCGAAATCTTCCTTATACAAAAATACTTTATGCTTCTCGTAACTCGGATTTCCGTCTTTATCAAATTTCTTTTTACTCTCGGTAATAGTAAGATAATAATCACTATTACGGGTTGCCTTCACATCAAAGAAATAGGTTCTTTTCCCTGCTTTCACTGCGTTAGAATAGATCTCCTCTCTATCAATCGTATCCATTCCTTCATTTTGTTCGTATCCTTCCATTGCTTTTGAATTTTATTTGACTTTGCTGCTCAAATGTAGGAAAAACAAAGTAAAAATAAACTTTTTTAATCCTTTTTTTTTAACCTTTCTCCCCGATCAACGTAAAAAAAAAGAATAACATCATTTATACAGAATAAAATTTACCTTTTTCGAGCTATATATGCTTCAAAAAGCTAATTTTGAACTTATATTTTAAAATCCATATAAAAATGATCTGGAAAATTTTTCTCATCGTTCTCGTACTAATCGGATTGGCTGTTATCGGCCTGGGTATCTCCACTTTTTTTTCCAAAAAGAAAAAATTCCCGGAAACTCATATCGGACGCAATAAAGCCATGAACGACCGGGGAATCAGTTGTGCAGCCACGACCGATCGCAAAGAACGGGCGACCTACAAACCGATAGAGATTAAGAAGAACGACTAAATAGGTGAAAGTCTATAAGGACTGTATCTATTCAGTACATCACTCTCTTTTGATTTTAAAAAGTCCTCCAACAACTCGATTTGTCTCAAGGAGTGAATGTCGCCCGACAAATAATCGATCAAACCTCTTTTCAATAAAACGTAAGCCCCTTTCCGGGCCTCTTTTCCGTAATACCCCGTGAACGACAAAAGGTTGACCTGCAAGCGGCATCCTTTACCTTTCAACTCCCGGCACGCTTTCTCAATATCCTCACCGTAAAAACGATAACGTTCCGGATGGGCCAACACCGGTTCGAAACCCTCGGTTTGCAATTGAAATAACAACTCCTCGAAATAAAGAGAAGGAGCTAAAAAGCTATGTTCAAGCAACACGCGTTCCTCCCCGGATGCCATGATTTGTTTTTGCCCGATCAAATCGAACATATACCTTCCGACCCGATATTCAGCTCCGATATCGGCATCCAAACGAATATCCTCCCGCTTCAAACGCTCCTCCAACTCTTCCCATCGTTTTCCTATATTCTCCGGTCCGTTCATCAGCAAGGGATAAACGATATGCGGGGTAAACGTGAAGCGCTTCACGCCCAATTTCAACATACGCTTCACGATCTCCGCCGATTCCTCCACGGTTTTTACACCGTCATCCAATCCCGGCAAAATGTGCGAATGCAAATCGTGCCCGTAAAAGAAATACTGCTTCACCGAACGTTTCCTGAAAAACATAAGCTTTCAAATTTTCACGACGACGCCCTCTTGCAACCGGTACTTTTCCCCGCTTTCCGGACAAACAGCCACACCTTCCGCGTCAAAAATCAACCGGTGCCCGTACTCGCTCATCCACCCCGTCTGCCGGGCCGGATTCCCTATTACGAGAGCATAATCGGGAACCGTTTTGGTCACGACCGCCCCCGCCCCGATAAAAGCATATCTGCCGATATCGTGACCGCAAACGATCGTAGCGTTGGCCCCGATCGTGGCTCCCCTCTTTACAAGAGTTTTGGCGTATTGAGATTTCCGGTTCACGGCACTCCTCGGGTTCACCACGTTGGTAAAAACACAGGAAGGCCCTAAAAACACATCGTCCTCGCACGTTACACCCGTGTAAACGGATACGTTATTTTGTACCTTCACGTTATCTCCCAACACCACCCCCGGAGAGATCACCACGTTTTGGCCGATATTACAATTCTTTCCCAATATACAACCGTCCATGATATGGCTAAAATGCCATATTTTACAACCGCTTCCGATCCGGCACTCCTTATCGATTACCGCTGTCTCGTGCGCAAAAAATTCAGTCTTCATCTCTCTTTGTATTTTGTCCGTAACCATAACCGTATTTAGCCCCGTAACCATAGCCGTAACCGTATCCGTAACCGCCCCGTCTGATCTTTATCCCGTTGACGACGATCCCCAGGTTAGGCAATCGTTTTTTCTTTTCCAAATCCGTAACCAACCTTAAATCTTTCCGATCCAACAGGTGAGCCCGTACGACATACACGCAGGCATCGGCCAACCGGCTTAATGTAAAGCCTTCCGCCAAAATACCCAAGGGAGGAGTATCCAACACGATGCAATCGAACTCTTCCTTTAATTCCGTTATCAACTCTTCCATCCGGGGACTGGCTATCAACTGGGTAGGATTAGGAGGTACGCTTCCCCCGAATATAGCGTAAAGACAATCGTCTATCTTATTTATAATGTTCTTTTTATCATTTTCCATTCCGGCCAAGTAGGCGGACAATCCTTTATGATGATCGCATTTAAAATAGAGATCCATCTTCGGATTTCGCAAATCACAACCGATAGCGATCGTCTTTTTACCGGATTTGGCATAAGCGTTGGCCAAATGAGCAGAAACAAGAGATTTACCCTCTTGAGGAATGGTCGAAGTCACCATGATAACGGGACATTCCGCCTGCCGTACCATATAATTCAAGTTCTCCCGGATCAGATGCATGGATTCCGACATCATAAAATTCTCCTGAAAAACATCCCTCTCTCCTTCCGGCAGTTCAGGCGTACTTCCCAATACAGGAGCGTTCACGGCTTTCTCGACATCTTCGGTATCCCGCACCTTGGAGTCCAACACATCCAATAGAAATATTCCCCCGAAAGGCAATGCAACTCCCAACACCAACCCGATCAACAAAATCATGGATTTTTTCGGTGATACGGGACTCCCTTGCGTGTTCGGGTCTTCTATGATTTTCGCCATGGGTACGTACATCAATTTGGCGATCTCCGCTTCCTCCCGCTTTTGCATCAGGAACAGGAAAAGATTCTCCTTCAACCCCTGTTGCCGGGAGATCTCCCGGTACTGTTTCTCCTGCGTGGGTACCGACGTCAGCTTCTTATCCACCAACTGACTCTCTTTCTCCAAACTTTGTATCTTGATCTCCAATCCTTTCTCCACATTCTCTATCGCCATCCGGATATTCTCTTTCAATCCCCTTAACTGACTCTCTATTCCTTTTATCAAGGGGTTACTCTCCCGGGCCGTCTGCAACAATTTATTCCTTCGCAGGATCATCTCGTTATACTTCCCGATGCCGTTGTTCAACGCGACATCCGCCAACCCCAAGTTTTCGGGCAGCAAATGAAACCCAGCTTTCTGATCCAAAAAATCCCGTACGCTCCTCATCACGTCCAAATCAGTCTCTAATTTCAACAACTCGGCCCCGGCCGATTTTTTCCGCTCCATAATAAAAGTTGCATCCGAAGCCAAATCAGTCAGACGATTCTGTTTTTTAAAGTTTTCTGCCCTATCCTCGATTTCACTTAATTCCTGATTGATCACCTCTAACCGGCTATTGATAAAATCCACCGTATTTGTCGATACAATCCGCTTATTACTCACCCCGTTATCGTTATACGCCGCGATCAACCGATAAATCAAATCAATGGCCCGGGGAGGCAATTCGTCCTTCACGGAAAGTCCGACGGCATTGGTATTCTTCTCCAAATTACTTATATCGAGTTTTCCGTAAAATACATCCGTGGCCACAGGGAAAGAATTGATACTCACCCGGTATTCTCCCTCTTTTACGTTCGCGGGCTCTTTCTCTATCGAAATCGAATACCCCCCTACCGTTATCCTTTCCGAGTAGTTTCCCTTAAAAACAGATTCTCCCTCCGGGGTTAAAACTTCCACCCGATCATCTTTCCCTATACTCACATAAAACGAGGTATCCCGGATATTTTCCGGGTAATCGATCAAAATACGAAACGGGGCATTTTTATAAAATTCCTTTTCCCTTATTCCCCCTTCTTCAAAATAACGTACATTTAAATCCAACTCCTTCACCACCTCCCGCATCAGATTTTTCGAACGTAATTCGATCATCTCGTTTTCCACGAACACATCCCCCTGGAAAAAGCCCAACTCTTTCATCATGGCATTAGTTCCCAGCTCTCCCTTTCTCGAATCGTTTATCATTACTTTCGTTTCCACGTTATACACGGGGACCCGACTCATATAGTAATAAATAGCTCCACCTAAACACAACGGTACACTAATTGCAAACCACCACCATCTATACAGGATCTTGTTAAGAAACTTGCGGAAATCAAAATTTTCCTCCTCTTCCACCAAAAACAGATCATTGTTCAACTCATTCATAAGCCTGATATTATTTTACACACCCTATTACCTGACAATTAAAGCGATTATCGCCACCATCGTGGAGACGCTCGACAATATATAGGGTAGGAAAGCACCCGCATTTCCCCCGGCTATCCGTCCCCGGTTCGGCTCCACGTAAATCACGTCATTCTGCCGCAAAAAGAAAAAAGGAGTATCCATAAACTCCGTGGAGGTCAGATCGATCCGGGCAAACTGCTTCTCTCCGTCCACTTCCCGCACGACCAACACGTTTTTCCGTTTGGCATTAATCTGCAAATCCCCCGCCATTCCCAAAGCATCCAGAATGGAAATACGTTCTCCCAACACCTTATAGCTTCCCGGATTTTTCACCTCTCCCAATACGGTCACCCTGAAATTCAAATATTGTATGGTCACGATCGGATTCTTCAAGTATTTACCCAATCGCTCCTTCAGCGAATCGGCCAACTCGTTTCGGGTCATTCCCATCACCCTCAATTTACCCAACACGGGAAAATCGATACTTCCCTCCTTATCGACAAGATATCCCTGAGGAACCTGTTGATTAGACGAACCTACCGTCTCCCTCCCCAAACCGATCATCGGCGTATTAAAAGGAAGTGCCGCCTCCACATCGTCACAGGAAACGATGATCGACAACAGATCATCCGGCTGAATCACCGTTTTATACTCGCACTCGGCTTTAATACGTTTATTCACGTCGGCATCCTGTAAATAAACCACCTTTTTACTCGATCCGCAGGAGGCACACAACAGGCCCCCCAACAGAATCCACACTCCATTTTTCAAAAGTCCCATATAATTAAAATTATTGATTTAACGAAAGTCGAATAGACCTGAAAATTTATTTTTGATTTATGATTTACGATTTATGATTCAGTCAGTGATTTTGCCATCTTTAAATCGTAAATCTAAAATCCGAAATCATAAATCTTTTTAATCTCAGAATCCCTTAATTCATTTTCCTACTACCCGTTACGATTTTTCTCGGTAATGTCATTCATTACCGTCCATATTTTTTGTTTATTCCTCCAAATTAATTTTAGGAAACAGAGTAACTATTCAGAGAGATTATTTAAGAAATAGTTCAGATAAGTTCTCAAAATATCAGGATTTCTCCTTACATCCCAGATCATTGCAATATAAATTTTATCAGAACTCAAACAATAAAAAATTTTAGTTCTCTTATTGACGATTACTACACGTAAAGATTTTATTTCTCCCAATTCAACCTCTTTACCGATTAAAGGAGAATCTTTTAATAACGTAATTTTTTGATAAAGCGTTGCACGAACTCTCGAAGCTACCTGATGACTCCAAGATTGATTCAAATAAAAAATCAAATCCTTTAACGTAGTAATAGCCAAATCAGTCCACACTACTTCCATCCCATTTTTTTATCTATTTCATCAAACACTTCTTCCGTGGTGTAAAAAGGTCCTCCTTTGGCGATCAGTTTATCGGTATAATCAGCAACTTGCTGCAACAACTCTTCAGGCAATTCATATTCCTTCACTTTCTCTTCTTGTTTTAGTAATGAATTGACAAAACAATAAACCTCTTTGAGTTTATCTTCATTTAATTCCATCACTTTACGAAGGATATCAACACGTAGTGTATCTGCTGTCATTGCTTTCATAGTCTTTCTCCTTATTCTTACAAATATAGAAAATAATTTTGTCTATTCCTACCATTCATATTTTACTGAAATCATAATCTTCTGAATCGTCTAATCACAGAATCCATTAATTCTTTAAATCGTAAATCTAAAATCCGAAATCGTAAATCTCAGAATCACTTAATCTCTAAATCACTTAATCGTCAATTATTTATTGTCAACCGCAACATCACTCCCACGTTCTCCCGTAACAATTTTCCTTCGTCCCCATAAATTCCGGCTTCCGTTTTAAACGGTAATCTTCTCCAGGGAATTCCGACCTCCATTCCCCATGAACATTGTCGTTTTACCCGCTCAAAAGGCTCCCGGTATCTCCCGTAATTCAACGAATAGGAAAACCTTCCCAAATAAGAAACCTTCCCGGCAATCCACCCTTTGATCCCTAAATAATGAGCGATCACCCGGTTATTATACATCCCGATAACGAAGCCCTCCTTATTCTTTGGGTTCGGCAACAAAAAAGGCGTTCCGATGATTCGCCCGTCTGTCGTCCATCCCGATTTATATTCACCATGTAAAAAATAATCATCCCTTCCCCCCACCTTCTTCCATCCGTAGCCGGGAGCATCAGGATCTTGCTTTTCCATCTCCGCGGGAGTTGCCGGACGGTCGTGATACGGTCCCGACTGGTATTTGGTATAAAGGAACTCGTAGATCACATCCGTACACCATCCCGACCGATTCCCCGCCCCGTAATAAAAGGCATAAATCCCGTCGGGAAACGAACGGAAATCCGTTCCCGAACCATCCTCGAAAGGAATATCATGGTAAAACGTCAACGTGTAACGGTCTCCCTTGTAATTAATCCTCAAATGCTCCCGTCCCAAATGGTTTCCCAGGGCATTGTTCTGTGCACTGCCCGAAGCATCACTCCCTCCTTCGCTACCGACCACGATACGGATATAGTCTTTCAAAGAGGAGGGCTGTTTTCCCAAATCAGGTGAAATTCCGCCCCATTGGGCATAATGATCCAATCCCACGATGATATCCCATCGTTTATGCGGCGTAATCCGTAGAAATAGCGACTTATGATGCAGGCGCACCTTCTCCGCGTACCGTTTCCCGATCATCCGGTAATCCCCGTAACTAAAACGGAAAGCCAATACCTTGCCTATAAAAGGTAAAGGTATATACTCGCTACGCAAATTATACCCCGGATTCACCCGGGCATTACCCGATTGAACAAAATCCCCGTTGGTCGAAGAGACCCCGTTGTATTCCGTGTCCGGATGTATCATCCCGATATCCAAACGCAATCGCCTCCAACGGGCACTCGCGTACAACTCATCCACCGACACCCGGTTATTCCCTTTCTCACCTATCCCCACACCCGAAAAACCATAAGCCGTTTGGATCTTCCTTCCCTCCCGGAAATCGGAAAACAACCCAAGCCTCAACACCCCTCCCGCCCGATCCGGCATAGCTCCCCAGCGATCCCTACCCATCCAAAAAGGCAAAACACCCCCTCTCCCGGCATAACCGCTAAGCTCCCCGACATACCCCACCTCCCGCTTTTGCGCACAAAGAACAAAGGATAATAACAACATTATCCCGAATAAAATAGCCTTCAATAATTGTAAATTTTAAATTGTAAACCTGAGAAATTCTACGATTCAATGATTTAGTGATTCCGTGATTCTGTGATTTAAATTTAATCACTAAATCACCTAATCTCCTAATCCCTAAATCTCTTTATCTCCCAATCCCTTAATCATCTAATCCTTTTATTGGAAAAGAATCCCACTCTTTTATATTATAAATACAGTGCTATCCATCTGCTTTTGAATAGCACCACCCTAAAATTTACAATAAAATAACACATTTGATTTAGTGATTCCATGATTTAATTTGAATCTCCTAATTGTAAATTAGACGAATTCTGTGATTTAGTGATTCCATGATTATATGATTCAAATTTAATCTCTAAATCTCCTAATCCTTCAATCATCTAATCTCTTAATCCCCCAATCACTAAATCTTTTAATCTACAATCGTCAATCTTTTTAATCTCTTAATACCCAATCACTAAATCACTGAATCCTTTAATCCCAGAATCCCTTGATTCTTTAAATCGTAAATCTTTTTCTGTCATTTAACCAATCCGATAGGATTACATTTTACATGTACCGATTTGATTTTCAAGTGCGATTGTTAATAATTTATGTTTTGGTATCACGTTAGTATCATTTTTTATCTTCATGATCCGGTAATATGTACCCGATCCGATTCCTCTCTTTTAATCCCCGGTCTTTTGCTTGCAACTCGGACAAGGTCTGATTTATTAATTCGAGTTGTATTCTAGTATCTTCATTTATGTCGTTTTGATCCATAAAAACCTCTTCCATGTACTGTTTAAGTTCCTTTATTCGATTTTCTAATACTTCGATTTTATCACCTGGAGGACTGTATAGAACTTGTCGCACGGCAATGAAAGCACGCATGATATTGATATTTATTTCGATGGCAACCTCACTATTCAAAATAGAAGAAAGCATCGCTACACCCGATTCTGTAAAAGCAAAAGGAAGGTATCTAATACCACCTCTCTTGTTTGAGGTCACAAATTGTGACCTCAAAGTACCGAATTCTTCTTTAGTAAGTTTAAACATAAAGTCCACAGGAAATCGTCTTATATTACGTTTTACGGATTGTTTCAATACCTTTGTTTCTGTTCCGTACATTTCCGCAAGGTCGAAATCCAACATCACCTTCTGACCTCGTATTTCATATATCTTACTTCGAATTAATTGTAGTTGATCCATTCTGATTGTAAATTAATTTACAATTTATGATTAAGATTCTGATCTTACCCTCTTTAAATCGTAAATCTTTTTAATCTCTTAATCCCCAATCACTAAATCACTGAATCCTTTAATCCCAGAATCCCTTGGTTCTTTAAATCGTAAATCTTTTTCTGTCATTTGACAAATCCTATAGGATTACGCGGCTTATTTTCCAATTTCTTTTGTGCTTGTAATTCTGCCAACGTTTGATTGATAAGCTCCAATTGCATCCGGGTATCATCATTAATATCATTGTAATCAACGAATACCGATTCTATGTACTTCTTAAACTTTTTTAATTCGCTTTGAAGCTCTGATACCTTATCCGCCGGGATCTCGCTTATCACTTGACGAACAGTAACAAAAGCACGCATTATATTGATATTTACCTGAATTGCAATATCGGAATTTAATATTCCTGAAAGCATTGCTAAACCTTGTTCTGCAAAAGCATACGGAAGTTTACGAACTCCACCCCAACTTGATCTTCCAAAATGGAATATCAAGTTTACTTTTAATTGATCAAATTCCTCTTCCGTGAGTTGAAACATGAAATCGCCGGGAAAACGTTTAATATTCCGTTGAACAGCCTTATTCAAATTACCGGTTGTAACCTGGTACAATTCAGCCAAATCTTTATCAATCATCACCTTCCGACCCCGTATCTCGTAAATCTTACTTCGAATTAGTTGTAGTTGACTCATTTGATTGTAAATTTTAAATTGTAGACCCGATAAATTCTGCGATTCAATGAATTAGTGATTCCGTGATTCAAATCTCCCAATCATTTAATCTCCCAATCATTTAATCTCCTAATCATTATATCTCCCAATCCCTTAATCTCCCAATCCCTTAATCTCCTAATCACTTAATTCTTTAATCACTTAATCATTATATTTCATTCCCGATACATTATCACGATATTTAGGCCTACAATACTTAAGTTTTTATAAGATTTCCGTTTTCACGACAAAGATTTGAACACTGACTCTTTTAAGCTATTGGTTTTACAATTTCAATTTTTAACCCGAGAGCACCAATAATACGATAAAACATAGCAACACTCGGAGTTATTACTCCGTTTTCAACACGAGAAATATATGATTTTGTTGTATTTATCCTTTTAGCTAATTCTGACTGAGTTACCTTTGCCTCTTTCCTCGCTTCTAATAAAATTTGCCCAGTATAGTAAGCATACGCCTCCTCGTCAAATTTTGCACGCTCGGGGGTCCCGGGAACTCCAAACTCTTTTTCTAATTCTGCGCTAATATCAATTAACATGTTTTCTTTTATACACATAATATTCCTCCTTTATCTTTAAAGCCCTCTCTATCTCTGATACTAAAATTTTACGAGACTTTTTTTGAAAACCATTAAACAGTACAACTATTTTTTCCTCATCAAAAATAAAAAAGATACGATATATATTACTATTATACTGCATACGTAATTCATATAATTCATCACGTACAAATTTTATGAATCTTGTAGGAATACGATCTTCTGTCTCAAGTAACGAAAGTATATACTTTACCTTCAGCCTTTCTTTCTCTGTCAATGTAGAGAGAAATTCATTATAATACCGACCGTATGCTATTATTTTTCTTCTCACTTACAAATATAAATAAAGTTTCAATATAATACAACTCATTCTTTTTTCTTGGTAAAAAGACAACAAGTTAAAAAATCTTCATAAATCCATGAACAACAGTACTACCCGGAAATTACGCCGGATAGCACCATCATTACTAAACCTTAAAACTATTATTATGAAAATATCAGGTCGAATAATGCAATCTGGCTCTAAAACGAGCATTCGGCACCGTACTGTGAACATGAACCGAAATCGTGGTGTTCTTGCCGAAATAGGTTTGTAAACTACAACTCACATTCCCGCCGGAAGGAATCCCGTACCAATCGCCTCCACCGCCTTTCGAACTTCTGACCGACACGTCGAACAAGGCATTAGGCGGGGCCAGAATCGTGGCAGTAGCTTTGATCGTGGCACCCCAACCGTTTTTATTGATGGAATAACTCCCGTTCCCTTGCGCATCAAGATTCATCTCGAAATCAATGTCCCCACTGATTTTTAAATCATCACTCTCGGTCATGGCAAGTCCTGCCTTTTCCGCTACCTCATCGAGTTGCGAAAAAATAGAATCAAAATTTTCAGACATCACTCGTAAATTTAAATCGAACAGAATAAATTCTTACTGACGGTCCTGAAAAACATCATAGATCATCGTGTACATTCCCAAAAAACAATCACACTCAGACCGATCTTTATACTCCTTTCTCCGTAATCGGCAGACAAATAAATAATGAACTATAAAATTACAACATTAAATCATAAAAACAAAATACAAACACAATTTATTCATTATTGGAATTAAATTCATTAAATTCATCCATATTTATCTTACCACGAACCTCTTTACCCGAACCTTTATTTTTCACACAACTCATTACCTTATCAATCTAAACTTATGTAATTTGAAGATCTGATAAATCTTTCTCCAAATCTTTCAAAATTTTAGCAGGTACTCCTCCCACTAAGGTCCTTGGAGGAACATCTTTCGTGACCACCGAACCGGTAGCTATAACAGACTCATCTCCGATAACAACACCAGGAATAATCGTTACATTAGGCATAATCCATACCCCTTTACCTATCCTTGTTTTTGATATTTTCCGTGGATACAATTTTTTTAAAATCGTATCCGAAGGAATATTGGCATGAGCCGTTATGATCGTCCTATCCCCTACCGAGGTATTATCGCCTATGCTGATCTGATCCGTAAAAACCCGATCAAACATTACTTCATGCCCGATGTAAACACCTTTCCCGATTTTAACTCCCCGCCAACGATGCATAACTGTTCTCCAAGGTTTTATCGGACAAAAAAAGATAATCTTATCCAAGAAAAAACGAAAAAGAAATCTGAATCCGTATCGAATCTTCCCCCAAAAACCATTCATTCCATAAAACTCTAAAACTTCACTTGCCGGCATAAGAATTCTGTTTTAATTCAAAATATTTTTTACAGGTTACAAAATTAAATTCCTTATTCTGGAAAAATCGTAATTCCCGTTCAAAGAGAGGTAATGCGTCCTCCCCTAAATTTTTGATTTTCAAACGATGTCGCAGGACATCCCCCAAAAAATAAGACAACGGATTGGAAGCCCTCCTATTCAATTTCCCTCCTTCAAAATCCTCATCAATAAATTCATTCGGATGCGTTAAAAAATTAAAGGGTCGTCCTGTCATTAAAGTTTCGCAATAAAGCAGCTGACGGGTGAATCGATTTAAAGCCGGAGACAAGCGCATAAACGTGCCGATATAAGGAAAACCGAATGCCGATATGGGAATTTCGTAAATTTCACCTTCCCCTCGTCTGAAAATATTATCATTTCTGACATAATAAGGTTTACGGGGAGCTACCAGCCAGTTCAATTTTTTCAACGCACCAAAAGACATGAACATATCTATCCGCTGAGAGGAAACCGAGCTGTCTATTTGATAGCCCGCTTCTGCCAATACCGAAGGAAACCTTTTGTTTACTCGTGCAGCCGGAGCTCTGAAAGAAATCACTTCCGCGCCCGTAATGTCCTCCAAAATGGCTTTCGAAACCCGTAAATGTTCCAACTGCTGTTCTTCACTCAATACATCTATCGCTAAATCCGATCTATGTGTCAACCCGTGAGACCCAACCTCATGCCCCCGCTCGAAAGCCATTTTCACCAATTGAGGATATAACCGTGCGATATAGCCCGTGAAAAAGAAAGTCGCTTTCACCCCATATCGTTCATAAAGTTCCAACAAACGAGGCATCCCCTGGTCGACCAGGTATTGTCCTGTCTTATCACGCAATTTATGGTTTAAAATAGAAGTTGTTTCGACATCATTAGTTATCAGACAATATCTTTCTATATCCATGAAACCTAATCATTTAAAACCTAACTTTTCCAATACAAATTCACCAGAAACGAATAAAAACGTTTCACTATAATATTCTTACGGGCAATATTTTTTATCCGGTTACGAACAAACTCTCTGACATGCAAACTCACCCATAACCAGAAACGATCTGTCCACAAGGTATGAGCCAAGATAAAAATTCTATCGGGGAAATCCCCTTTTTGTACCGTATTGATAATATCCCGGGTAGAATGAAATTTCAACTCAAATTTATTTTCAACAATATCCCGAACGGCATATTTTCCACCATCCCAAGCATACCCCGTATCTGTCAAATAAAATATCTTTTCAAAATCGGTCGTCAGATAAGGTTCCCCCAACAAATCAAAATCGCCAAAACTACAATCGCCCCATAACAATCGATTATCATATTCGGATGTCGAACTACCGTGCATGCAAACCGTTTTTACGGGATAAAAAGAACGGAAATATTCCAAATTCTCTTTAAAGCTCTGTTGTGCCAACTCAACATTTCCCTTAGCCAAAGCAAGGTCCTCATAATGATATCCTATTTCATGGCCCAAACGTGCTATTGTACGAATAACCTCAGGATTATTACTATGTTTTACAGTACGAAAATAATAAGTAGCCTTAATTCCCAATCCATTTTCAATCTTGGCCATTTTCAATGCATTCGAAGGTAATTCATCGACATCATGCCTTAAAATAACCCACAACCGACTTTTTCCATCAACTAATAACGATCTTTCCTCAATACAATAATCCTCATACCTTAAAAAACGATACCCCTTGTTCTGTAGTGTAACAAGTAACTCCCGGTAAGTTTTTAGTGTAAAGTCCATAGTTATTTAAACCTATTCTGATAATCAGGATCTTTTTTCATTATCTTAAAGCTATCCGGCCAGTTTTCCACAAACCAAACCAAAAATGCTGTCACATCGATTTTATCAGCCAACATTTTATCCCTTTTCTCTTTCCATCTCTCCTTAACATTTTTCATCTGGAGTAACTCAACTCCTTTGGCAATTGCTTTTATTTGATCTTCTTCCGATTCCGAATAATTAAACATCAATCCATAGTCCTCCTCTAAATGTCGGGTATAAAAAGTACTTTTTGTAAGAAGATATACTGCTGGCGTCCCCAGCATTACGGCTTCTTCTGACATTGTCGAACTTTCTCCAAAAATTAAACTTGCAAAAGCCAAAGCATCATGCATTCGATGTGGTTCTATCTTAATCTGATATTTTCTCAATTCTTCAGGTAATTCTGCTTCTGAAGAAATAAATACTTTCGCAAATTTTGAAAATTCTTCTATTGCTTTCAGTTTATTCTCATAAAAGATCCCTTTATGTCCCACATCATGCGTGGCTTTCCACGATACCAAACGAACAATTACATATTTTTCATTTCCAACTACTCCTAATTCTTCTAAAATCGATCCGTTTGGAGTAAACCGTTTAGGGTGAAGATATGCTAATTCATGATAACCAGAATAATGAATTTCTTTCTTAGACACACAAGGATGTCTATAATCAGATGTAAAAATCACCTTTGTAAAGGGCTCATAAAGTCTAACTTGCTCATAATTAAATGTATCTTCAAAAGACAAATGAGGTTTACACATCAGATATGCAACATGAGCAGCATAAAACGATCCGGCACTAAGAAATAAATCCGGTTTAAACCGCCATGCGACTAAAAGCAATTGCATATCAAAACGAAGTAAGCCCCATACCTTTCCTATTTTAGTCGAATAATGCTTACCTAAACATACATAATTATTTCCATAAGCCTGAAGTAGTGTTTTCTCATGTTCTTTTTCCCGGCATGTAAATAAAATTTCATGTCCTTTCAACTTCATTTCAGAAGCAAAAGGAGAGAAAAGATGTACATGAGCAGGGTGACCTATGTCAATCAAAATCCGCATTTTAATATTAATTTATTTTTTCAACATCAAATTATACCCAAACATTACCACTTTATACCAAAAAGATTTTGATAATGTAAATCTTCCTACATTCTCAAAGACAGTCCCAAATCTCTCTTTATACTCCCGGGGGCCATATTTATAATTGGGATTCCCACCTCCCCCAAAATCAAAATAATCGCATTTATTCTTAATTCCTTCTTTCAACAAATACCATATCAGCAAATCTCCTGCATGTTTCTCCAAATGTTCTTCCAAAGTCGCCGTATATAAGGCGGTGATTTTTTTATTGTATACTACATACAACTGTGAAGCAATAGGAATACCTTCATAAATTGCAAAAACAATCTTTATTGTCCCTTTTGCCTCTCTTAATAAATTATAGAAATAATCCTTACTTTTCAGTGCATGTCTTTTCCGTTTAAATAGCTTTGCCTGCATTTCATAAAAGACATCAATACTTTGATTTACAGAATTATATTCCCGAACATCTATATTGAACTTCTCTTCTGCTTTCTTTATCCCTTTTCTTTTATCTTTCTTCAATAAAGTCCAAATTGTATCATTTGTTTTATTTGTTAACGAGATGTATGCATTAAGATGATCTGATAAAACAAACCCAAATTTCATATAAACAGATTGCTCATTTTCAGAAAAAGGAAAAAAAGTTCTAATCTGAACAAAAAGTCCGGCATTAATTTTTTTCAGGTGTCTTACCAGGTACAATAAACTCTCTATATCTTCATAGAGCGGTGCATCTAATATCAATAACCTTTTAGATAAGAAAGGAACTCTTTTACTTTCATTTGCCAACTCACCTATAGTTAAAGCCGTTATCTCTTTTTGTTCATTTTCCACCGCAATAATAACAGGCATAATTTCTTTTGATTCTATTAATGCCTTACAATAACCATAAGAATGGAAAAATGATGCTTTTACAGATTTTTCCAATAATTTACTCCATTGATATAGATCTATTTGATTTACATCATCACATATTTGTATCATCATAATTATATTTAAAATAGAAAATCCTCGTACTCCCCGCAATCTTCAGAGCCGAATATTCCGGTTAATCCAATTCTCCTTCTATTTTCTTCAAAACTCTGGCGGGATTTCCAACCACGACCGTATAATCCGGAACATTACGAGTAACGACACTACCGGCACCAACAATACAACCTTTACCGATTGTTATTCCGGGCAAAATAATCGCTCCTGCTCCAATCCAGGAATCATCGCCAATAGTGACAGCACCTCTATTATACCCGGTAATTTTCTTTAATCTGCTGCTATTGGGATGAGAAGAGGCAACTATTGTCACATTCGGGCCGAAGCTCACTCTATCTCCTATTTCGACATTCATCTTAGGAGCACGAAGTTGCACCAAAATAGTAATCCCTTCCCCAACATACACTTGCTCTCCTATTTTAAACCCGATCCGCTTCAATGCCCAAACCCGAACTTTATGCAAAGAGATTTTTAAAAATACTGCAAATAGAATTTTCCTTTTTAATCGTAATAAAGAAGAAATCATTTTTTATCCTTTAAATTTTACAACCCGTTCGCATGCTTGTTTCATTGTCAAAAAACGAGCTCCTCTCTTTTTCAACCTCTCAATTATTTCAATATAATCATCCATCACACCGGGATGATCCAATGGATCCAAATTCGCATTATGATAATTTATTACCAAAAAAGCATTTTTACTTTCACACTCATCGCAGATATCTTCAAATCGAGACCACTTATTTTTAATAAGAACAAAAGGATAATCCATTATTACTAATGGAATTTCACAAAACAAAGATCCCGGTACAGGAAAAAAAGGAACAATTTTATTATCCTTAAAACCAATATTTTTTCTATATCCCCATGAAGAATCGTATTCAAACCCTAATTTTTCGTGAATTTCCCAAGTATGTTCCTCCCAATTCAGATAATGTTGTCTTATACCCGAAACAGGATGTCCTAAAATATATTCCAACCCTTCTTTTTCAATTTTCAGCAATTCATGATTTTTATAAGACCAATAAGAACCATGCAGACCTATTTCCCATCCATTATGATCTAAATACTTAATAATATCGATAATCCTTTTATCTTGAAAGGTATAACGCCCCATACTTAGCTTCCAATTTGAAGGCTGAAAAAGGGAAAATGGAACCGATTCATTTAAAAAAAATAACGTCGATTTTACATGAAACTGGTTCTCTATTTCGATAATATAGTTAAACCCCCAATACGGTTTTCTTACATATAAAAAAGAAAACAATCTTTTAAAGAACAAGTCAAAATCTCTTACTTTTAAAGCCCGTAAGGGTTTTGTAAAATATTGATATGTCTTATCTATTCTATCAATATCATGCGTCAGACAAACATTCATCATATATATTTCTATAAGTTTTAACAATAGAACTCTAATAATATCCATCAGCAGATACCTTATATCCGGTAGATATTTCAAAGCAATTACTATAAATTCTCAATAATCTTTTTTGCTATTTCCCGTGCCTATAACTATTAACCCAATTGCCATTTTTATATCCTGTCATTCAAAACCTTGTTTCACAATCCATGTAACCGGAATATCTCAATCATTTATTTTTATAAACTTATCTCGAACTATTTCCCAAAAAATCTGATATCCCTCTATGTGCAGGAGACGAGCCAATCCTATATATAATAACAGATATACCCCTGTTTGAGCCACGATTAAATAAAAACAAGAAGAAAATAAAAACGAAATAAAATATACTACAAAACCTGTAAATAATGAGATTACAAAATTCATCCCAATATCTTTCACTTGTTTTACAAAACCATATTGCACCAATTTACCTGTGACAAGAGAACTGATCAAAAAAAGCAAATAATATGAAAGAGCATAACCTCCCAACAATCCCTCTATACCATACAACCAAACCCCTCCGAGCATCAATATTATACCCAATATTTCATATATTATTTCTATAAAAAAATATTTTTTACTATTTCCCAATGAGGTTATCAGGTCTTTATTCAAATAGACCAAAGTGATCATCATTCCTCCCATGCAAAACAATTGAAAATAAGGTATAGATTCGCTCCATTTTTCAGTAAATAAAATCAAAAAAAGAGGTTTAGCGATGACAATAAGCCATACCATCAAAGGAAAATTTATAAAAGTAATTGCCTTTTGATTTTTTCTTACCCCTCTTATCAATCTTTCCTTATCATCTCGAATTTTAGAATAAACAGGAAAGGATACTGAACTAACTATAGTTGCCAAAGTGACAACCGGAATTTCTTCCAATTTCCTTGCTTGTGTATAAAACCCTAACTTTCTTGCGGAATAAAAACGCCCAATAATCAAATCCGGAATACCTTGATATAATTCTCTCATTAAATTAGAAAAGAACATAAAACTTCCGAAGCCAAACAAACTTTTAAATGATTTTATACTAAAAATCAGCTCTGGTTTCCAAGAAGAACAATACCACAATATTAAACTATTTACAAAAAAATAAAGCATCATTTTTAACACGAGACTCCACACTCCCCACCCTAACAACGCAGTAACTATTCCTGCCGAGCAAGCAATAGATACACTTATCAAATCATATATAGCGATCCTTTTAAAATTTAATTGCTGTTGCAAAATGGTTATTTGTACCACCGATAAAGCATTAAATATCAAAGCAAGTCCTTGCACTCTTAAAACTGTCGACAACAAAGGTATCCGATAAAATACAGAGATTGCGGGAGAAAAATAAAAAAGTAATAAATAGGCAACTAACGAAACGACTAAATTCCAATAAAATGCAGTGGAGTAATCCGCTCTTGTTACATTCTTTTTTTGTAACAAGGCTAAACTAAATCCCCCGTTAATAAATACATTTAAAATGGATAAAAAGATCATTAACATCCCTATACAACCGAAATCATCGGGAGACAAAAGCCGGGCTAAAACAAGGTTCGCAATAAACAATATAATCCGATTTCCAAAACCTTGCACAGCTCTCCATATCATACTTGCAATGGTTTTCTCCTTTAAAGACCCCTCCATAAATTACACGGTTTTTCGAATATGTTTTAAATCCAACGGATGAATTTTTACAAAGCACAACAACAAACCCAGTAAGACAATGTTTCCCGTCAGATCACCGCTAATCATCGACCTCATAAAAAATACGGTAAATAAAAGAAATAAATAGGCATTGTTAAGTGTTCTGAATCTAACCATATTAATTTTTCGCCTACTTACCCAAAATGCCCCCAAACACATCAAAATTACCATAAAACCAACCATGCCTAATTCACATAAGATCTCTAAAAATAAATTATGCGGATAATTTTTATTTGCATAATCCGGATATCCACCAAAGCCGACTCCAAATACGGGATCAATAGCCAAAACCCTGAAGGGTGTCACAAAATCTCTGTTCAGACGAGCCTCCACAGTATTCCGTTGAGATAAAGTTTTTTCCAAATATTCGGAGCCGAACCACGATACAACGGAGACCACAATATAAAAGATTACGAGTAACGTGAATAAATTTCTAAATGAGATAATTCTTCTCTTATTCAAAAATAACCTCAAAGCAAAAATTACAATTAAAACACCTAAAGCCTGACGAACTCCGGACATTAAAATCAAACCGAATGAGAGTAAAAAAAAGACAATAGAGAGACCTATTTGCTTTTTTCCAAGAATATTTTTATCCGACATCCAAAATGTTAAAGCTCCAAGTGGTAAATAAGCTAACGTATGGGTATTTAATATATTCCCACCTGTAAAAGTCGTTCCCATTTTAATTGCAGAGTTTCTAAAAAAAGAAATATCCCCCAAATAAGCGGGTCTTACACCATATAATTGGTAGCTTTGAGAGAGATAAAATAATGCCAATATAATAAACAAAATCGCTAAGTTTCTATTGGAAATCCGGTAGGTTTGCACATAAATTAAAAAAGCGACTAACCAAACATATCCCCTTACAAATAACTTCAATATTTTTTCTTTTGCATACTCGTTCTGGGGACCTAATAAAAACATAATTGTAAAATACAGAATGAGAATAGAAAAAAAAAGAAAAGAACGTTTATTAAAGACCAGTATTTTCAATATCTCTTTTCTTAAAATAAACATCCCAACCAACAAAGGAATTATCGTAAAAATAAGTACTAATTCCTTCGATGCAAATAATCTTCCCCAAAGACTGGAACCTAAAAAAAGTAAGAATATTCCCAATTCAATCCTACGGCACATTGCAAGTCTCGTAATCAAAAGAAATATCCAAAAATACATGTTTACAATACCGACATATATACCAAGAATTCCTAACAATGATATATAACAAAATATAAGGTCGAGCCTATATCTATTCTGTTCGATTCTTTTTATCATCAACACATTTCTAATATTAATACTTCTATCATTAATAGTATATACAATAATCTCTTAATAAACCGATAAAGCCTGCCCCACCGGTTACCACTATTTTCAAAGTATGCATCTTCTAATTGTAAATTTTAAATTGTAGATCTGATAAATTCTGTGATTCAATGATTTAGCAATTCCGTGATTTTGTGATTCAAATCTCCTAATCATTATATCTCCCAATCACTTAATCCTTTAATCTCTTAATTTCTCAATTGATCTTTAGATATCTTTTTACCGCTTTCCCTACATGTCTAAACGTATCCGGAAGCAGATTCATTATACCTCCCATAGCCCGGTAGGCATCGGAAAGCAATTGTATATCGGCATTGTTCTCTAACTGGTACTGGAGTTTCCGCATCTTATCGGAAACGCGTTGCCTGGCTTTCCTGAGTTTTCGAATGACGGCCCGCCGTTGCATGACGCTATCCCGGCTTGTCCCTTTTATCTCGTCCCACTCCCGGCACGACTCTAAAAAGTCTTCGACCATCTTGTACAAGGGTTTACCGGACAGCACCCCGCTCGGAACCTCGGTCAAAGCATTGATAAAATATTCCAAGGAAAGACGAATCTCCCCAAAGCACTCGGCATCCGCCCCGACGGATTCCAATTCCACCAAGTCATCCAATAGAGCGGTCAACATCTTTGTCCGGTAGTAATTGACTTTCCACAGCGGAGTCCCGCGACTACCATCTACCGGACAAGAGCGGTTCGTATTTTCAACTTTATTCATTACTAAACGCAAATAGATATCCTCTTATCCAAGAATAGAAGAGGAACGATAAGTTATATCCGAAAAAATATTTAAATTACGGTATAGCTGTTTTTATTCCGTTTCTTTATTGATCTCCCAATGACCTCCTTTATCCGGTCCTACCCTCAAAATTATTCCATTCTTCCTTAGTTGTTGTAGATTCCATTCGACTCCACGACGCGATAGTCCTGTTATTTTTGCTAATTCACTTTG
Source organism: Sanguibacteroides justesenii (assembly GCF_003204205.1). Taxonomy (NCBI): domain Bacteria; kingdom Pseudomonadati; phylum Bacteroidota; class Bacteroidia; order Bacteroidales; family Porphyromonadaceae; genus Sanguibacteroides; species Sanguibacteroides justesenii. The sequence goes on along the minus strand of NZ_QJPL01000003.1, from coordinate 376,351 downwards.
TGTTATAAAAGGATTAACCTTTATCGCTCCTACTATTTTCTCCACAGAATCTTTTAATCCGCTATCTTCGATTTCGGCCGTTGATATTTTTTGTCTTTCATAGCTTAATTCCGAAAAGCAGCCGTTTCCCATCACGTAAAAATCATACTTCATCGTAGGGTAGGGCACGATAGCTTCCCGGATACGGGTAAATCCACTGCCATACTTTTCAATATCATTAGTCAGGTAAAAAGCCTCTGCAATTAGTTTAGGTATGTAGGTGCCTGTTTTAAATACAAAGTCAATAACACATCGCCATTTTAATATAAAATTAGAATATACAATAAATACAAGTAGCAAAGTTTTAAATACAATTAAAATTTTTCGCAGAATTCCATAAAGTTTTAAGTATACTTAAAACTTTTAGGCCGAACGTTTCCGTTTGATCAGGATGTTGTTCCAGATTTTCCAAAAATAGTTCCAGTCCGTCAAAAAGGGGTGTTGCAAATAGGCTTCCAAATAACGGCGTTCACTGGCCTCTATCTCTTCCAAATTTTTAGGCATATCCGCGTAAAAAGGAGGCAAAAGTCCCGGTTTGGTACGGATACGCAATTGCTGCAACTCCGGGGAGTAAAGACCGTAATAATGCTGGCTCAACGGACGTACCCCGATCAGCTTCATGTCGCCTTTCAAAATATTGATCAGCATCGGCAATTCATCCAACCAACATTTACGCATAAACCGGCCGAAAACGGAAATCCGGTAATCATCCGCAAATTTTCCGCCTTCCTGTAAACGGTTATGCTGATAGATATAAGGTTGCAGGTATTCGGCATAGGCATGCATAGTCCGGAACTTGTATACCCCGATCAATTTTCCGTCTTTTCCCACCCGTCTCAACCTCACCAAAGGCCCGTAACTGGGTGAAGGATCATCGAAAGGCGGTTTTGTTTTGACCGCAATCACGTAAAGCAGACCGTGAATATACTCTTCCTGTTTTACCTCGAAACCGCAACAATACAACCGTCCTAATATCTCCGGACGGGGAAATACCCGATAACGACCTCCCGTGAGAGTAAAATAGATTTTTTTAAGACAAGGTAGTTTCGGACAAATCCGGTTCCAAGCATAATCCGTCGTATAGATCAAATAGTTTAATCCCCAGGGATAGATACCTAATATTTGAGATTTGCGTATTTCACTCGTCTGACAACAACAAACGAAAACATCTCCTACATTCAGTAATTTATTTACATGAATAAAAAACTTATTCACCCGACGAATCTTATTCACCCGGGACAGGTTCACGAACATATCGAAACAACCGCGGGAATACCCCTCCAACTCCTCCCGCTCTTTAATAGCCATTAATTTCGTTTCCCGGGCAAAACGAGCCTCGTAAGTATTCCTCCACCTCACGGGATTACTCATGGGATGACACCGAAGCAATTCCAACAATTTTTTTAAATCGGGACTTTGTTCTCCCGTTAACATCCGGGCCGCATATTTTGCCGACAACCGATGATAACGTTTTATTGCCTCATCTTCCTGTTGGAAAGGAATTTTGCGCATGACCAACAGCCGGACGACAAGATAAAAACAACACTCCAAAAGGATTAATGATCCGACAGCTATGACATAATTTCCGCCACCGTAAAAAGTCAGCTCTAAAATCTCATACAACGCATAAAGCAGGACAGCAGACAATACGTCGACCAATCCGATCGTAATAAAAGCATAGCGAATCCGTTGAAATTCAGTGAAATTAAGTTTCCGCGAAATCACGCCCAACAATACCCAGAGGCATGCGGCACTTCCCGATATCCACCATCCGGGAAATCTTCCTATCCAACCGGAGCCCCCGAATACCAGGACCACCAGTAAAAGATCGAAAAGGATTAATATTCCCCACTTCCGGGTCGTTTTCATGCTACTATTCAGAGATAAATAAACCGTAAATTTTTCTTCTATACCTGTTCTTACAAACTCCAGTATTTCAACGAATGTATTTTCTCCCGCAAAATTCCTTTAATATCTACTAAAAGAGCGTTCTCATAAGTCAACGACTTAAAATAGGTCTCGTCCAACATTTCATATTCTTTATGGGAGACTGCCACAACGACCGCATCGTAATTATCGCGGGGTTTTTCCACCAATTTAAAACCATATTCCTCCTGCACGGCTTCCGAATCGGCATGAGGGTCGACAACATCCACATCCACACCGAAATCCCGTAACTCCCGAATGATATCGGCCACTTTCGAATTACGAATATCCGAAACATCCTCTTTGAAGGTTACCCCCATAACCAAAACCCGGGCTCCCAATACACTTTTACCCATGGCAATCAATTTCTTTACCATCTTCTTGGCGATATAGGCACCCATCGAGTCGTTGATAAAACGCCCCGCGTTTATGATCTGGGGATGGTATTTCAGCTCTTTCGCCTTATGTACCAAGTAATAAGGATCGACCCCGATACAATGTCCCCCGACTAATCCGGGATAAAACTTCAGAAAATTCCACTTCGTCCCAGCGGCTTCCAACACATCGAAGGTATTGATGCCGATCCGGGAAAAGATAATAGACAATTCATTCATCAAAGCGATGTTGACATCCCGCTGGGTATTTTCGATTATCTTCGCCGCTTCCGCCACCTTAATACAGGGAGCGGGATGAACACCCGGTTCCACCACCAATTCGTATACCTTGGCAATCGTCTCCAAAGCCTCGGCATCGCACCCCGAAACGATTTTTATCGTATTACTCAGTATATGTTTCGAATCCCCCGGATTAATCCGCTCGGGGGAGTAACCGATTTTAAAGTCCCGACCTACTTTCAGGCCGGAAATCTCTTCCAACAAAGGCAAACAATCCTCCTCCGTGCATCCGGGGTAAACGGTGGATTCGAAAACCACGTAATCACCCTTTTTCAAGACTTTCGCCACCGTCCGGGTAGCCGCCAACAAGGGCTTTAAATCCGGCTGATTGTACTCGTCTATGGGGGTTGGAACCGCCACAATAAAAAAAGAGGCAGCCCGTAATTGATCCACGGAAGAGGTGAATTCGATATCGCTATGATCGAACGCCTCAGGCGGCAACTCTTCGGAAGGATCGATCCTATTCCGCATTTTCTCCAGACGATCCTCTTTGATATCAAAACCGACCACGGAGATCTTTTTGGCAAACGCCAAGGCAATGGGCAACCCCACATACCCCAAACCCACCAAGGCTAACTTCGCTTTCTTAGAAACCAATCGAGTATACATAAGCGTATTATTTATTAAAATTACCAACCAAAGGGATGTTCCTCCAATACCAATTCAGCCAAAGGGTGATAATCCCCGCAAAGTCCGATAGGTTTCGCGTGACGGATATCGTGCACGATTTGAATGGAGGTACGGGCATCTTCCAAACCGTATCCTTCGCCGGCAAGAATATGCCGGTAGCTCTCCGTGTGCAGATCGGTAAAACCGTCGCTGAACTCCATTTCCTCTCCCTCTACGCGAAACGAACGAAATGTTCTTTTCCCCGCTTCCTTTACTTCCGGCGGAAGAGTATCGTAATTAATGCTTAAAAAGTAACGGACATGAGCCCTGTCAAAACGCAATAACCCGGCCACCCGGTCATGACTGCTCACGTACACGATATTATCCCGGACGGGACCGAACACCCAAGAGAGCATATCGTAAAAATGAACCCCGATATTGGTGGCTACCCCACCGCTTTTCCGGCTATCACCTTTCCAACTCGTATAATACCAATTGCCCCGGGAGGTTATATAGGTAAGATCGACATCGTATATCTTCTCTTTCGGTCCCTCTTCTATTTTTTTCTTTAAAGCCAGAATCGCCGGATGATGCCTCAATTGCAAGATCGTGAATACCCGGTGTCCCGTTTCCTCTTCCACTTTTTGCAGGGCATCGATATTCCAGGGATTCAATACCAACGGTTTCTCGCAGATAACATCCACCCCCAAGCGTAAAGCGTAACGCACGTGAGCGTCATGCAGATAATTCGGCGTACAAACGGATATCACATCCACCTCCTTGTCCGTTCCTTTATTTTTCGAAAGGTGACGGTCGAAAAGCTCGAATTCCGTAAAGAACGACGCTTCCGGAAAATAGCTATCCATGATTCCCACGCTATCGAATACATCGTAAGCGGCTACCAATCGGTTTCCGGTCTCTTTTATGGCACGCAAATGCCGAGGGGCGATATAGCCTGCAGCCCCGATCAATGCAAAATTTTTCATTATACTTTATTAATATAAAATCTTAGTTTATTTTTTCCAGATAGGATCCCGGTATATAAGACGTCGCGATAGAAACTACTCCTTCCAACCGGATCACCACCCGCTTATGTCCCTTTACCCGGACCAACTCTCCCTCTAAACCGACAAATGGGCCTTTGATCACACGCACCTTATCCCCCCGCCGTAACTCCTTGTTCACGATCTCTATCACTTCATCCGAGAAATCGAGCAGAAACATAAAATCTTTCATCTGCTTATCGGGAATAATCAGCGAACGACGAGTCTCCCGATCCCTGATATAAACAATGTTAAGAGAGTAATCATTCAGCAACACAAAACTCGTACGCCGATCCGTCCGTAAAAAAATCAACCCTCGGACAAGAAGCTCACGAACCTTTTTCCGTCCCTCCGGTTCCTGTCGCACGACCTCCTGAAGGGGCAGATAATTCTCTACATTCAAGGCATCCAATTTCTTTTTTATACTCATCTCCTGATTCACCCTCGTGTAGGCCGCATACCAGTATTTTTCGTCGTCCCGTATTACCATATTAACCATAACGATATTACTCCTTACCCATCTATCTTCACGAACCCACCGGACACGCTTCGCGCACGAACCCTGTTCCGGCTTATTCTTCGTTAACCACGCGTCAATATTTTAGTTTCTTAAACAGAAACCAAATACCGAACTTTATACTTTCTTATCTGCACTTCAAATACGGTACATCACCTACCGTCTTATCCTTTAAAAAACGCTTCGATCCTCGCTATCACCCGATCCTGTTGTTCCCGCGTAAGTTCCGTGTGCATCGGCAACGAAAGAACGGAATCCGCTAATTTTTCCGACACCTCCAATGTCCCCGAAATTTTCGCTATCCCCGTGAAAGCCTTTTGCCGCTGCAAAGGAAGCGGGTAATAAATCATAGAAGGAATCTCCCCTTCCGCCAAAAACGCTTTCAGGCGATCCCGCTGCCCATCCTTCACTTTCAACGTGTATTGATGATAAACATGAGTGGAATAAGGCATCTCGCACGGCGGTACAATTCCCTTCACTTCTTTTAAACGAGAAGTGTAATACCGGGCTGCTTCCCGCCTGGCCCGGTTATATTCATCCATATGTTTTAATTTCACTTTCAATATCGCAGCCTGAATCGTATCCAAGCGAGAATTACATCCCAACATTTCGTGGTGGTATTTCACCAACTGACCGTGATTTGCAATACAACGAGCCCGTTCGGCCAATTCCTTATCCCGAATCATTAAGGCTCCTCCATCCCCGTAACAGCCTAAATTTTTGGAAGGGAAAAAAGAGGTACATCCGATATCTCCCATGGTTCCCGTCTTGAAAGAGTTTCCTGAAGAAAAAGTATAGACAGCTCCGATCGCCTGTGCATTATCCTCCACTACATACAAACCGTGCTCCCGGGCAAATGTCAAAATAGACTCCATATCACAACTCTGCCCGAAAAGATGTACCGGCACTATCGCTTTCGTTCGGGGAGACAAGGCTCGTTCCAATTCTTTTACCTCTATATTGAACGAAACAGGGTCGACATCGACCATAACCGGAATAAACCCTAATAAACCTATGACTTCCGCTGTTGCCACATACGTAAAAGCCGGTACGATCACCTCGTCTCCCTTTTCTAATTCCAAAGACATCAAAGCGATCTGTAACGCATCCGTACCGTTGGCACAAGGGATCACATACTCTGTTCCGATATAACGGGCAAGCTCTTCACTAAACTCCGTCACCTCCCGCCCGTTTATAAAAGCCGCACTATCCAATACCCCTCGTATCCCGGCATCTATCTCGTTTTTAATCTTGTTGTATTGACCCTTTAGGTCGACCATTTGCAACTTCATACGACATTCATTTTCCACGCCGATCAATTAAAACCCTGATATCTGCACGCAAAGTAATAGTATCAGAAAATGATCGTTTTTTAGTACATCCAATATTAAAATATTCTCATGATTTAACATTTTTAAACCACATTAAAACATCTGATAATGACCACTTATTTTATCGGTTAAATTTTACTGTTATTATTTATTTAGTTATATTTGCACTCGAATTAAACGATCATTTATTGATCGTTTTTTTATATGATTTTTTACTTTTCTCATGACTGAATTTTATAAATCTCCCTTCACGAAATACTTACTCAACACACTAATTACATGCGTATTAAACAATAAAGAATTAAAATAAAACAAATACATCAAGCTCAAAACCCATCTACGCGATCCTTTCGACCCGACAATCATTAAAGCAAGAATTATCCGGAAATGATCCATTAGATATATGGTTAAATTTAACTCTTCTATTAACATATTTTATATCAACAAATATATACATACAACAAGAAAATATATTTTATTATAAATACAATAGAACTATATATTTCATTATTGTACAAAACACGTAATATAAAACTATCCGGATGAAAAATGTTAATGAGCCGAAAATAACCCCGCTAATTGTAAGATTTAGTGATTAGAGGATTTAGTGATTGGGGACTAAGGGATTCTGGGATGGGGATTAAGGGAGAAAAACGGAGGGGCATAAATAGAGAACGGCGAGCGTCATGTTCGATTTACGGAACGGCCACCCGACGGTTTGTTTGAACGAAGTGAGTCCCGGAGGGTAGTGAACGAAAAGCGTTTACACGACCGACGGGAACGTCTCGGCCCCGGAGGAGTTATCCCTTCCAATTGTAGATTTACGATTTCGGATTTTAGATTTACGATTTAAAGAATCAAGGGATTCTGGGATGGGGATTAAGGGAGAAAAACGGAGGGGCATAAATAGAGAACGGCGAGCGTCGTGTTCGATTTACGGAACGGCCACCCGACGGTTTGTTTGAACGAAGTGAGTCCCGGAGGGTAGTGAACGAAAAGCGTTTACACGACCGACGGGAACGTCTCGGCCCCGGAGGAGTTATCCCTTCCAATTGTAGATTTACGATTTCGGATTTTAGATTTACGATTTAAAGAACCAAGGGATTCTGGGATTAAAGGATTCAGTAATTGAGTGATTGGGAATTAAGAGATTAAAAAGATTTACGATTTGAAGAGGGTAAGATCAGAATCTTAATCATAAGTCATAAGTCATAAATCTTAAATCAAAAATTAATTTGCAATTTAAAATTTGCAATAAAAAAATCGTCTGCCTTTAAAAACAGACGATTTTTATATCCGAGAGGGATTGTATTATTTTTTATACATCCCCATATCTTTCAGTTCGAAATTATTGATAAAAGCTGCATATCCGGCAACTTTAGCCTGTCCGTACTTCACGAATACTTCCGTAGATTTATAGAAGCGTGCGTCTCTCTGCGAATCCAACAACAACAAGTATCCGATGATCACATACCCGGCCATCTCTACCAAACGGCGCGCATGAAAATCAACATATTCGGGATCTCCTACTGCCGTCACATTCGCTACAGCAGCCTCAAAAGCAGCCGTCATACCCTTCAATATCTCACGAATATACTCCTGCTCCGGACATATAGGCGCCTTTTCATACTCATCGCGAATATACTTGGCATATTGTCCGGTAGTCACCCCGCGTATAGCCGCCACAACCTGCAACTGAGATGTACCTTCGTATATATTGGTAATACGGGCATCACGAACCAAACGTTGAATAGGGTAATCCTTCATATAACCCGATCCCCCGTGAATCTGCAAAGCATCGTAAGCGATCTCGTTAGCGTATTCACTCGAAAACAATTTCAACATGGGAGTATAGATATCGGCCAATTTCTGGTATTTCTTCATCTCTTCCCGTTCGGCCTTATCCAAGGTACGTTCATTGGAAATATGGGTATAAGCCTTATACATATCCACGAAACGGCTGGTTTCGTACAGGATGGCACGGGCACCTTGAAGTTTGGCTTCCATATTGGTCAACATTTCGTACACCGCGGGAAAATCAATAATGGCTTTACCGAACTGACGTCTCTCCCGAGCATATTTCAACCCCTCGCGATAAGCAGCTTCCGCTATACCTACCGATTGAGCGCCTACTCCCAAACGTGCGCCGTTCATCAGCGACATAACGTACTTGATCAATCCCAATTTGCGTTCTCCGACCAATTCCGCCGGGGCATCCTTAAATACCAATTCACAAGTAGGCGAACCTTTGATACCCAACTTATTTTCGATACGGCGAACGGTCATACCTCCATTGGCCTTATCATATATAAACATGGAAAGCCCGCGGCCATCATGCGTTCCCTCTTCCGAGCGAGCCAACACCAGAGCAATTTGAGCATCCCCGTTCGTGATAAAACGCTTCACCCCGTTCAGATACCATTTTCCGCTCTTTTCGCAATAAGTAGCCTTTAACTGTACCGCCTGCAAATCCGATCCGGCATCCGGCTCCGTCAAATCCATCGCGTAAGTTTCTCCTTTAGCCCCGCGCGGCAGGTAATGTTTTTTCTGTTCCTCGCTTGCAAACTCATGGATCGTTTCGGCGCAATCCTGCAAGCCCCAAATATTTCCGAAACCGGCATCTGCACGAGAAACCAACTCTGCCGCCATCACATAGGGAACAATCGGGAAATTCAATCCGTCATACTCTCTCGGTAAAGACATATTATACAAACCCGCTTGAGTCAACACATCGTGATTCTGTTGAGTTCCAGCCGCATATTTCACTCTCCCGTTAATCACCTCCGGTCCTTCGGCGTCTACCCCTTCTGCATTTTCAGCTAACACGTCGCCGCAAATCTCCCCCAAAATCTCCAACACTTTATCGTAATTGTCCAACGCATCTTCAAAATCTCTCGGAGCAGTATCACATTTTCCGGCATCCGCAAAATTACGCTCTTTCAACGCAACAATTTTTTTCATGAGAGGATGTTCCAGATGGAACTTCAAATCCTCGTTATCTATATAGAAATTCGCCATAACACTTTTAAAATTTTAAATTTTAGATTGTAAATTGAAAATTACTGATTGTAAATTCAGATGAAAACATTCAATTCGCAATTTACAATTACCTATTTGCTGTTCTTCTTGTAATACTGAATCATCTTCGGAATTACAACGTTCAGGTCTCCCGTGATCACATAGTCCGCAAATTTATTGATCGGAGCATTCGAATCCGTATTAATGGCAATAACCATGGAGGACTCTTCCATTCCGGCCGTATGCTGTATCTGTCCGGAAATACCACAAGCTATATACAACTTAGGACGAACAGTCGTTCCGGTTTGACCGATCTGACGTTCATGTTCGCAAAAGCCCGCATCCACGGCCGCACGAGAAGCGCCTACTTCTCCTCCCAGCACGGAAGCCAGTTCATACAACAAATTAAAATTCTCTTTCGAACCAACACCATAGCCTCCGGCCACAATAATCGGAGCTCCCTTAATATTGACTTTGGATTTCTCCATCTGACGTTCAATCACCTTCACTACCAGATCCGTGTCATCGAGGAATTCATCCGCGTTCAACTTCTTAACCTCTCCTTTATAGGCGGCATCGACTACCTCCTTTTTCATCACGCCCTCGCGGACGGTAGCCATTTGCGGGCGACATTCCGGGTTGACGATCGTGGCAACGATATTACCACCAAAAGCCGGCCGAATCTGATACAGCAGGTTCTCGTATTTCTTGCCGCTCTTGGCATCCGAGTACTCCCCTATCTCCAAGCTGGTACAGTCAGCCGTCAATCCGCTATGCAGGAAAGAAGAGACACGAGGTCCCAAATCGCGCCCCACGCTGGTAGCTCCCATCAAAGCGATCTGCGGTTTTTCCTGCTCGAACAAACGCACCAACATCTTCGTGTGAGGCAACGTCGTGTAAGGAGCCAAACGAGTATCATCGCCAACCCATACCACATCTGCTCCGTAAGGAAATATCTGTTTCTCTATATCTTTTAACCCGTGTCCTAAAGCAATAGCTTCCAGCTTTACACCTAATTTATTGGCAAGAGTCCGTCCCTTCGTCAGCAACTCCAAGCTGACATCGGCAACCGTACTCTCCTCTATCTCGCAATATACAAATACACTATTCATATCTTAGATTTTAGATTTTCAATCTCTTCACTTATCCGATTGTATGGTTGGTAATCAATTCCTTCATCATCTCATCGATTTCTGCATCGCTTCCGGCCAGCACCTTAGCCTCTTTTGCCTGGAATACAACATTCTCGATAGTCTTCACCTTCGTCGGAGATCCGCTCAATCCCAAATCCTCCGCATTACTGGTAATATCATTAACGCTCCATTCCGTTAACTTCAAGTAAGGACGTTCGTTAACCAACGTGATATAATCCTCTCCGGCTTCCTGGGCCTCCTGAGTAGCTTTCGCGTATTTATATTTCATCACGAAACGAGCATTTCTCGGACGGCAAGGGGCAGCAGAACCGTTTACCGTAACCACGCAAGGCAGCGGACACTCGACCACCTCTATACCTCTTTCCAAACGACGTTTGATTGTCAATTTCCTGCCATCGCATTTTTGAATTTCCTCCGCATAAGTCACTTGCGGCAACTCTAATTTTTCCGCAACCTGAGGGCCGACCTGAGCCGTATCTCCATCGATAGCCTGACGACCGCAAATAATCAGATCGTACTCCAAATTGTGCAGAGCGCAAGACAGAGCATAAGAAGTAGCCAACGTATCCGAACCGGCAAAAGCCCGATCCGACAACAAATATCCACCATCAGCACCCCTGTACATCGCCTCGCGAATGATCTCCGCAGCGCGTCCCGGTCCCATGGTCAATACATGAACAGTAGTCCCCTCAATTGTATCTTTTAAACGTAAAGCCTGCTCCAAAGCATTCAAATCCTCCGGATTGAAGATGGCAGGTAAAGCTGCCCTGTTTACAGTTCCGTCTGCTTTCATCGCATCTTTTCCCACATTTCTCGTGTCGGGAACCTGCTTAGCAAGAACAACAATTTTTAGTCCTTTCATATAAATCCAATTTTATGTTTAAAGCGACATGAAATATCCTAATCATCTTTTTACCAATAAATTCATACCAATACTATTGACAGAATACTCCATATACAGTTGTATTAACACTATTTCTTTCAAGTGCGTAAAGATAGTATTTCAAGTTATAAATACAAAATTTTAACTCGTTCGCCTCCTATCCCCGTTACCAAAGAATAAAAACGGATACAAGAGCAGCGGACCCCTCTACCGAAACTTATTTTCCCTTTCCGTATTCATCTATTTTTTTGCATTTTTCAGAAAACGAAGTCGTTTATTTTCCGATTTTAAACTATTCCTCTAAATTTGTAGCGCAAATGATTGCGTCAAAAATTATTTACACTATAAACAAACTAAAATATGAAATACGACTTACTCGTAATAGGTAGCGGTCCCGGAGGATACGTGGCTGCCATTCGCGCTTCCCAACTGGGGATGAAAGTGGCCGTTGTCGAACGTGCCGAATTAGGTGGAATCTGTTTGAATTGGGGATGTATCCCGACCAAATCCTTGTTGAAATCGGCACAAGTATTGGAATACGCTCGCCATGCCGCCGATTACGGAATAAAGATCGAACAGGCCGAACCGGATTTTGAAGCCATCATCGCCAGAAGCCGGGGAGTTGCCGACAAAATGAGTAAAGGAATCCAATACCTATTCAAAAAGAATAACATTACCGTTATCGAGGGACACGGTAAACTGACTCCGGATAAAAAGGTAGAAGTAACTCCCCGCGAAGGAGAAAAAAGTATCGTGGAGGCAGACCACATCCTGTTAGCAACAGGAGCCCGCTCCCGTCAGCTTCCCAACATTCCGCAAGACGGCAAACGTATCATCGGTTACCGTCAGGCTTTGACTCTCGACCACAAACCGGCATCGATGATCGTCGTGGGATCCGGAGCGATCGGTTCCGAATTGGCCTTCTTCTACAACGCCATGGGCACCAAAGTAACGTTAGTAGAATTTTTACCTAACATTCTCCCGTTAGAAGACGAAGAGGTATCCAAACAAGTAGGACGTTCGTTTAAAAAAGCAGGTATTGAAGTTATGGTAAAATCTTCAGTAGAAAGCGTCGACACGACCGGCGAACTTTTAAAAGCGAACATCAAAAATAAAAAAGGCGAGATAGAGGTACACGAAGCAGAGATCGTACTCTCGGCTGTCGGCATCTCCCCTAACGTGGAAAATATCGGTTTGGAAGAACTCGGAATCGAAATGGATCGGGGAAAAATAAAAGTAGACGAATATTACCGTACGAATGTCGAAGGGATCTACGCCATCGGAGATATAGTCCCGGGCCCCGCCTTGGCTCACGTATCTTCAGCCGAAGCCATTTGCTGTGTCGAACACATAGCGGGAGTCCATACCGAACCCATCGATTATTCCAATATTCCCGGCTGTACCTACACGACACCGGAAGTTGCCTCGGTAGGATTGAACGAAGCCAAAGCCGTTGAAGCGGGGTATGAAATCAAAATCGGGAAATTCCCATTCAGCGCTTCAGGCAAGGCAAGTGCCGCCGGAGCCAATGAAGGATTCATCAAATTAATATTCAACGCTGCCGACAACACCCTGTTAGGAGCTCATATGGTAGGAACGAACGTAACCGAGATGATTGCCGAAATGGTACTGGCCCGGAAACTGAAAGCCTCCGGACACGACATTATTAAAACCATCCATCCTCATCCGACGATGAGCGAAGCCGTCATGGAGGCCGCTGCCGCTGCCTACGACGAGGTAATACATATATAGAATTGTAGATTAAAAGATTCTGAGATTAGAAGATTATAAGATTAAATGATTTGAATCACTAAATCACAGAATCACTAAATCACAGAATCTCTCTGGCTTAAAATTAAAACGATTAAAAATGATTTTATGAAGATAACACTATTAACAGGTGCTTTATTGATGATCGGAGCCTCATTATGCGCTCAGACGATCACGGAAAAAGAGTTAAAAGAAATTCAGGGAAGTTTCAAAAAAGATCCTTCCACGAAAGCCATTCAAAATATCTTGACAAACGACAAGAATATCCGGGATAATGCCCTTAACCGGGAACTTCAGGGCAAAATAGACCACTATTTCAAGTACCGGGTAGATGTCAAAGGGATCACCGATCAACACAGTTCCGGACGTTGCTGGATGTTTACCTCCATGAACGTATTACGTCCCGACATCATCAAGAAATATCACTTAAATGATTTTGACTTCTCTCATAACTACCTCTATTTCTGGGATATGTTTGAGAAATCCAACCTTTTTTTAGAGAATATCATTGCCACGGCAGGCAAACCGATGGACGACCGGGAAGTGACCTTCTTTTTCTCGGCACCCGTTAACGATGGTGGCGTATGGAATCTGTATTACAATTTAGGAGAAAAATACGGGGTCGTGCCCAAGTCCGTCATGCCCGAGACGGCTCATTCCGATAACACGGCAGCCATGGGGTCTCTTATCAATGAAAGACTTCGCAAAGGGGGCTATACCTTACGGGAAATGGCCGCTCAAGGCAAAAAAACGAAAGCCCTGGAAACAGAAAAAATCTCTATCTTAAAAGATATATATCGTATTCTGGCCCTTTGTCTCGGAGAACCTCCTACCCAATTTACCTGGCGGTACACGGATAAAGACGGGAACATCAAAGAACTGGCCAATTACACGCCGAAGCAGTTCTACGAGGAGATCACCCCGGAAGATTACGATCCGAAAAATTACATTATGATCATGAATGATCCGACTCGGGAATATTACAAACTCTACGAGATTAAAAACTACCGGAACACCGTCGAAGGAATCAACTGGGTATACCTGAATCTCCCGAACGAGGAGATTAAAAAAGCAGCCGTTGCTTCCATTAAAAACAACGAAGCCATGTACTCTTCCTGTGATGTGGGCAAGTTTCTCAACCGGGAAACAGGAATCATGGACCCGGATATGTACGACTACAACTCGTTGATGGGTGTTGACTTCAAAATGGACAAAAAAGCACGGATTCTAACCCGCCAAAGCGGTTCTTCTCACGCGATGACTTTAGTGGGAGTAGATACGGATGCCAACGACCAGCCGTTAAAATGGGAGTTTGAAAATAGCTGGGGACCCTCTACAGGACACAACGGTTACTTGACTTTCACGGACAAATGGTTCGACGAGTATATTTTCCGTATTGTTATCCATAAAAAATACTTAAGTGACAAAGCAATCAATAGCTTAGACCAGAAACCCACGCAATTGCCGGTTTGGGATTATATGTTCTGATAACAGTCCGATAAAGAAGATACAAATGCAGCCTGGTTTTATATTTTCCAGGCTGCATTTTTCTTTTTGTCGCTTATTTCAATCGATTTTTGAAATTACAATATCAAAAAACAACCATCTTTCGGCAGAGAGATTTATATTTTTATAAATTTGTATCTTGGTAAAGACAAACAAGCATGGATACAATTGCAACTGTGTACGAAGCGTTCAGTAAAGGCGGACGAATAGTTACCGACTCCCGGGAAGTGAAGGAAGGAGATATTTTTATCGCGTTAAAAGGAGAAAATCATAATGGCAATGCCTTTGCAGCAACGGCGATCAGGCAAGGAGCCGCTTTCGCGGTAACGGATGAAGCAGAGTACGCCACCGACGAGAAATGTTTATCGGTTCCCGACACGCTTCGGTTTCTTCAGGAATTGGCCCGGTACCACCGCCGGAAACTGCATGTACCGATTCTCGGTATTACCGGTACCAACGGAAAAACGACCACGAAGGAACTTTGTTATGCTGTCCTTTCTAAAAAATTTAAGACGGTGGCCACACAAGGTAATTTCAACAATCACATCGGAGTCCCGTTAACCTTGTTAAGCATGGACACTTCCACGGAATTGGGAATTGTCGAAATGGGTGCCAACCACCCGGGAGAGATCAAAACCTTATGCGACATTGCAGAACCGGATTACGGTATTATTACCAATATCGGATACGCGCATTTGGAAGGCTTCGGATCATACGAGAATATCATACGCACGAAAAACGAATTATACGAGGCGATCGGAGCCCGAAAAGGGACCCTCTTCGTGAATGGCTCCGACAAGTTGCTGATGGGATTGGCCGATAACCAATCGAAAATCACTTACGGCACGTCCGATTGTTTTGCCAACGGAGAGATTTTACAAACCATCCCTTACTTAGTCTACTCCCTAAAGACCCGAAAAGGGCATCTCTACGTGAAAACCAAGTTGATCGGCGGATACAATTTCGACAATGCCATGGCAGCTTCCGCCGTCGGCCTTTATTTCGATATCGATCCGCTACGGATCAAAGAAGCCATTGAAAACTATTCACCATCCAACATGCGTTCTCAGCTTGTAAAAACCAAAGATAATACGCTTATCCTCGATGCTTACAATGCCAACCCCAGCAGTATGAAGGTTTCTGTTTCCAATTTCGCGGAAATGACAGGAGAACATAAACTGGTAATTATCGGACAAATGAGAGAGTTAGGAGACATGTCGGACGGAGCTCACGAAGAAGTTCTCGATTTATTGGCGGCAAAACAGCTTCATCATGCATTTATAGTCGGCGAAAATTTTGAACCGTTCATAAATAAATATACTTTTATAAATTATTTCCCCAACACGGAAACATTAATAGAATATCTCAAAAAGAATAAAGTCACCGCTTCATTCATTTTAATTAAAGGCTCCCGAGGAAATAAATTAGAGAAAATTGTCGAATACCTGTAAAAAGCAACATATGAACGACAGACTTGTCATCATACCCACCTACAACGAAAAAGAGAATATTGAAAATATCCTCCGTTATGTATTTAAACTCGAACCTTCGTTCGATGTCCTGGTGATCGAGGATAACTCTCCGGATGGAACCGCCCTGATTATCAAAAATCTGCAAAAAGAATTCCCTCAACTTTTCATGATCGAAAGAAAAGGGAAATTAGGTCTGGGTACCGCTTACATTACAGGCTTCAAATGGGCATTGGAACACAACTACAACTATATCTTCGAAATGGATGCCGATTTTTCTCATAATCCCGATGACCTGATTAAACTTTACAAAGCCTGTCAAAGCGGAGAAGGGGATATGGCTATCGGTTCCCGTTACGTTACCGGAGTAAACGTGGTCAACTGGCCCATGGGACGAGTTCTAATGTCCTATTTCGCTTCCAAATACGTGAAATTCATTACCGGCATGAGAATAAACGATGCCACGGCCGGTTTCGTATGTTACACTCGTAAAGTACTGGAATCCATAGATCTGGACAATATCCGTTTCAAAGGATACGCCTTTCAGATTGAAATGAAATTCACCGCCTGGACCATGGGATTCAAACTGAAAGAGGTTCCTATTATATTCACCGACCGTACAGAGGGGACATCCAAGATGAACGGTGGAATTTTTAACGAAGCCTTTTGGGGGGTCATCACCATGAAACTCCGCAGTTTAGGAAAAAAGAAAAACGCCAATCGAAACGAAGCACACTAAAATTCCGTAACCTCATTATCTATGAAAACACTTATTCAAAACGGAACATTGGTCAATGAAGGAAGAGTATTCCGGGCCGATATTCTTATCGACAACGATACCATTGAAACCATCGAGGAAAAAGGGATCGCATCCCTTTCCGATGATGTTCAAATCATAGATGCAGAAGGGAAATACGTCATTCCGGGAGTTATCGACGATCAGGTGCATTTTCGCGAACCGGGACTTACCCGGAAAGGAGACATCGGTGAAGGAAGCCGGGCTGCCGCCGCGGGAGGAGTCACCTCCTTCATGGACATGCCCAATGTTATTCCACCCACGACAACAAACGAGTTACTGAAGGAGAAACAACATATTGCCCGTCGAAATTCATTAGTTAACTACTCTTTTTACATAGGAGCGACCTTAGATAACATAGAAGAGATTAAAAAAGTCGATCCGAAAACAACCTGCGGAATAAAAATATTCATGGGTTCCTCTACCGGCAACATGCTTGTGGATAACATAGAAGTTCTCGAGAAAATTTTTGCAGAATCTCCCCTTCTAATCGCCACACACTGCGAAGATACCCCCACGATCAACCGGAACCTGGAACTCTACAAGCAACGTTACGGCGAAGATATTCCTCCGGCCTGCCACCCGCTGATCAGAAGCCGGGAATGTTGCTACATTAGCTCTTCCTTAGCCGCACGTTTGGCCCGGAAACATCATAGCAGACTGCATATTCTCCACTTAAGCACGAAAGAAGAATTGGAGCTGTTAGATCAAGGCTCACGAAAAGAAAAACGCATCACGGGAGAAGTTTGCATCCATCATCTCTGGTTCAACGACGAAGCCTATTCGAGCAAGGGAAACCGGGTAAAATGGAACCCCGCCATCAAGACAGAAGCGGATAGACAGGCTTTGTTACGGGCTCTTAATTCCAATCGGTTAGACATCATTGCTACCGACCACGCACCTCACCTTCCGGAAGAAAAAAACGGAGTATACACGAAAGCCGCCAGCGGAGGCCCGATGGTTCAGCACTCTTTGCCCGTTATGTTACAACTGATGGAAAACGGAGAAATAACCATAGAAAATATCGTGGATAAAATGTGCCACGCACCAGCGGATATTTTTCGTATACAACAACGCGGATATCTTCGCGAAGGATACAAAGCCGATATCGTGATCGTAGAAAAAAATCCATGGACCGTGACGAAAGAGAATCTATTGTATAAATGCGGATGGTCGCCTCTCGAGGGAACGACACTCTCTTACCGGGTAAACACGACCATAGTCAACGGGCATACGGTCTACCAAGAAGGGAAATTCGACGAAACCCATCGGGGAGAACTATTAACCTTCGAGGGTTAACCGAAGATCAACCATCCACAGGCAACCAACAGCAGAAGGAATAGCATATTTCCCGCCCACTTGGTATGATGAGAAATAAAGTATTGCGAAAACAAATAGACTAAAGGAATTGCCACTATATACATTCCCCCGTAACATGAACAGGGAATAATAAACATGGAACCTCCCAAAAAGAAAAGCATCGACAACATGGAAAGCAACCCTCGCCGCTGAGCCACGATTACCGTGGGATAATTGATCAACACGTTACCGAAAGAAGCAAAAATCAATATGCCTATAATAATAAACACGATCGGTTTTGCCGATACGATCTGTATAAAAGAATCTCCTTCCCATATTTTATCCCAAAAAAGGGTGAATAATCCACCCGAATCCCCGGACAGGAAATAATACCCCCAAACTAAAAAAAACATGGTTCCAAATCCCAACAAGAGGGCAACCATATCTTTCAATGTAGCCCTTCCCGAAAAAGGCAATACGACCACGGCCCACGGGACGAGAGCGAACAAATCGGGACAAAGCAATACAGACAGGGCAATAAAAAAACCGAAATTGAATACCGGAGCATTCGTCTTAAAATGCACGATAGCCGATTGCAGGTAGGCCACGGCCAAAGCGACAAAAAATGCCGCAAATAAATAGGCATTTACCCCGTAATGGCATAAAACGCCAACGGTCAATAAAGAGTAGAGAAAAGAAGGCAAAACGGAAACATGGGATAAAAACTTATAACGGTCGGCAATGAAAAAGAGCAAAAAAGCAAGAGATAAAAGCAATAGCAAACCGACCTTATCAAGCCAGAAACTCCCCTCGTACGCTTCCAAAAAAGATAACGATATCAATCCGTCGATGCCACACGGCGTGTACTCTCCTCCCAACCAATAACGAAAAAATGCTATACCTATCACTAAAAACGGTAACAGGTACAGCATATATATACTTTTCGACTTTATTATGGCATTCAGACTCATGCTTTATGGTTTACTATTTAAAGATCCGCCCCTATGTCCCTTCTGAAATTTTTTCCCGCAAAACGAATCTTTTCAACATTCTTATAGGACAATGCCAACGCCTCCTTTTTCGTATGACCGAAAGAGCTGACAGCAATTACCCGCCCTCCGTTCGTCACGATATTCCCTTCCGACACTTTCGTCCCGGCATGAAAAACCAGACTATCATCCGCACTCTCTATTCCGGTAATTACCTCACCTTTTTTATAAGCTCCCGGATAACCTTCGGAGACTAACATCACCGTGGTACAAAACCGGGGATCCAATTCTAAAGCGATGTCCCGTATTCCTCCCTTGGCCGTGGCTTCAAACAGAGTCAATACATCCGTTTTTACCCGGGGCATAACCACTTCCGTTTCAGGATCTCCCATACGTACATTATACTCGATCACGTAAGGCTCACCCCCGACATTCATCAGTCCGAAAAAGATAAACCCGCGATAATCGATTCCGTCCGCTTGCAAACCCTCCACCGTCGGACGAATTATCCGTTCCTCCACTTTACGGTTAAAAGCATCGTCGGCAAAAGGCACCGGAGAGACAGCTCCCATTCCACCCGTGTTCAAACCGGTATCACCCTCTCCTATTCTTTTGTAATCCTTAGCGGATCCCAATATTTTATAATCCTTTCCGTCAGTCAAAACGAAAACCGAAAGCTCGATCCCCTTTAAAAACTCCTCGATAACCACCCGGCTTCCCGCTTTCCCGAATTTCCCGCCTAACATCAAATTCAACTCCCGCACAGCTTCATCCAAATCTTCCAGGATCAACACCCCCTTACCGGCAGCCAGTCCGTCCGCTTTTAAAACATAAGGAGACCTCATCCCTTTCAAAAAAGCAATCCCCTCCTGAAGATTATCCCGTGTTACCGTAAAATAAGCTGCCGTAGGAATGGCATGCTTCATCATAAATTCCTTCGCAAAATCTTTACTTCCCTCCAGTACCGCCCCGGCCTTACCCGGTCCGACAAGCATCAAACCGGTAAAACGTCCGTCTGCTTCAAAATAGTCCCGGATTCCTTCCACCAAAGGATCTTCCGGCCCTACAACAATCATCTCTATCTCTTTCTCCAATACGAATTCGGCCAACGCGGGAAAATCCGTCACTTGAATATCGACATTTTTAGCCAACCTATCCGTCCCCGCGTTCCCTGGGGCTACATATAACTCGGTCAATCTCGGACTTTGATTTATTTTCCAGGCCAATGCATGTTCACGACCTCCGCTACCTAATAGTAATACCTTCATCTTTTGTCTTATTTAACGGTTTATCCTTTAAATAGAAAGCTGTTAAACACATAAACTATTTTAAATTAGCGCAAAGATAGTTCTTAATCAGAAACCGTTAAGCATAAATCATAAATAAATTTGGTTTATTACGGCATTTCCCTACCTTTGTTAAAAATCAACGGCCATGACCAGATACACCACCGATGGTAATGAAAGCGAAATTCTGCAAAATTTGCTTGGTCTTACCGATCAAGAGGCCATTCACAATGCTGAATTTGAAGGTTTTCTAATGGCTGAAATCATTTTCACGGAACAACTCTCACCCCAGACACGCTTTACCGTAAAATACATCCAGAGTATCCATTGCATGGCATTAAAGCACCTCTACCAGTTTGCCGGAAAATTTCGTAGCGTCAATATGTCCAAGGGAGGCTTTGTCTTTCCGGCAGCCCGCTTTATTGCCGAGAACATGGTCCGTTTCGAACAAGAGATATTGTCCGGACTTCCGGATCGCTACCCGAACAAAAAGAGACTGATTAAAGATATAGCCATCGTACACGGGGAGTTGCTTTTTATTCATCCTTTCCGAGAAGGTAATGGCCGTACGGCCCGAATATTGGCCAATCTCATGGCCCGCAAACAAGGCTATCCGGGTTTGGATTTCAATCGCATCGATTTCGAGCAATACATAATCGCCGTTCAGCAAGTAGCCAAGCGGGATTACACTCGGATGGAACAAATTATTTCTTCTGCATTATGAGTTTCCGATCTACCTGTTCCAATATCGTATAGGCTGTTTTTTCCTGAATCTCTATTCCTTCCAAACGAAAGGACGCAATCATGCCTTGTAATATCTCTTCTCTCACGGCAGTTAATGTTTTAACAGGCATCTCTTCTATTACTTTTTCCATGTAACAAATATACGAATTTTTCTACTAACGACCAAAGATTTAAACACAAAAAAATCCATCAAAATCCTCATTATCGGCATATTATACTGTACACGCACGAGTCAGACAGGAAGGTCGCTCCGAGATACGCAAATCGACTAATATATCCGGGGTGTATAACCGCCTTGCATGGACTCGTCGACGGTGTAATTCAGGAATCGATTAAAGGGCAGAAGCAGCTTTAAACGTTCCGCACACCTTTTCACAAGTCGATCCTCCTCCCAGAATCCGTCGGAAATACGGTTCGTTACCGTGTAGGTTTTGTATTTCAATAATTCGGCTTCCGGAAAATCTTTAGGAAAAGGAACAGGCACTTTCTTTAATTTTTCCCCGTCCATATAATAGTACTTCTCGAATTCCGGATTACGGATAATAGCAAGGAATTCTTCCACATTATCATACACATCCCGCCTTAACGCTTTCAGCATCGCCGGAGAAGGACACCAGATTCCCCCCGCAAACAGGGATCCTTCCGGCTCAATATGTACATAATAACCTCCCCTCGGATTCATTTTTCCCCCTTTCACCATAAAAGCACCTATATGCGTCTTATAAGGAGTTTTATCCGCGGCGAAACGCGTATCCCGGTATATTCGAAAAATACAATCCTTTACCAGCAATCCATCGATCTCCGGATCAAATTCGGCTATCTCCTGTATCAACTCTCGAATAAACTCTTCATGAATAGCTTTTATTTTCAAATAACGGGATTTATTCGCCTGAAACCATTCCCGATTATTGTTCTCTTTCAAATCACTCAAAAAACTCAATACCTCTTTCATCGCTTTTCTTATTTTGTCGGCTCCCATTTCATCTCATCGACACGAAGATCGTGTGCCAATTTTCTCGATAAAACAAAAAGATAATCCGATAAACGGTTCATGTAGCGCGTAATCACTTCATCCACCTCTATCGTCTCACTCATATCTAATATCCGACGCTCCACCCGTCGACAAACAGTTCGGGCAATATGACAGGCCGACACTGCCGGGTCTCCCCCGGGTAGCACGAAGAATCTCATGGGGGGCAAAACCTCGTCCATCCGGTCTATTGCCTTTTCCAAAAACTCTATATCCTCCGATGTGCAAGGAAGTTGCTGCTGCAAATCCGAAACCGTCGCATCTGTTGCCAAATTGGCCCCCACGACAAACAATACATTCTGAATGCGAACGATCTCCTCTATACTCTCTTCCGGAATTGAATAAGAACGAATCATTCCCAAATGAGCGTTCAGTTCATCCACGCCCCCATACGCCTCCAATCTCACGTTATTCTTAGGTACCCGCGTGCCTCCGATCAAAGAAGTGGTTCCCTTGTCCCCGGTTTTCGTGTATACTTTCATCTTATATTAAATTTTAGATTCATAACTCCAGACTCCCCCTATCCGGCATGCAGTCCCCTTTAAATAATCATATTGTATCTCCCTCTTTGCAACCGGTTATCGAAGAACAACATTCCGTACCACATCATATCAATCGAAACCGTACACTCTTTCCTCCATTGTCTCCACAATTGAGCATTCAACGGTTTCTTGTAAATATCCGTGATAATAACACAAAGCGGTCCTTCCTTTCTTTCTTTCAACAGAGATTCGCATGCCGCACTCCAAACCCCGTCGAGCTCCCGTCCCAAAAACATCATGTCCAACGGAACTTCGCCGATAGAGGCCGGTTCTACTTTTTCATACCGCTCTCCCTTAAACTCCTTTCCCTTATAAAAAAGACGCATATCCCTGGAAACAGCTTCCAAATAAGAGATAACAAACGGATTCTCCAACCCCAATAACAAGACATTCCGATAAGACAGGTAATCCGACAAGCGGAAAAGCAAACGGCATAATTTCTTTTCGCTGCTTCGTAACTTAGCCCTTGTTTCTATTCGCTCGAAATCATAGTAGAGGTTTCTCTCTTTAATCACATTCGTAATCAAATCGAATACGAAAGGAGAGTGGACGCCGAATCCTCTTTTATGCCTGAAGCGAATGGCATGTTTCACTCGTTGTTTCAAATAATTATACATCTCAATTTTTCCTCATAGTCATCGAATACGACCTTGTCGCTCTTTCATTCAAAACTCCGAACAACGAAATTAAAATTTATTCCCGACTTGCTCAACAAAGTCATCTATTTTTTTTATTTTCGTTCGACAAATAAAGTATAAACACATCTTTTCTGTTTTGGAAATAGCCGGATTAAATATTAAATTTTTACCTGGAGTGGGTCCTAAACGGGCCTCTTTACTCGAACAAGAATTAAATATCTGCAGCTACGAGGATATGCTTTATCATATCCCTTACAAATACATCGATCGTACCCGGTTATACACGATAAGAGAGTTGAATGCTCAACTACCCTATATCCAGATTAAAGCAAAAATATCCCGATTAACCGCCGTCGGAGCCGGGAAACAAAAACGAATGGTGGCGACGGCAAGTGACGGCACGGGAGAACTGGAGCTCGTCTGGTTCAAAGGATACAAATACTTGGATAGTCAAATCTTACCCGATAAAGAATACCTGATATTCGGGAAGCCGAGTGTATTCAACCAACAGCTAAATATCGTTCATCCGGAAATAGATCTCTACGAAGCGAATGCCAAACAACTGGTAGGGTTTCAGGCTGTTTATCCTACCACGGAAAAAATGAAAAAAAGTTTCCTCACGTCGAGAGTCATCAGCAAAATTCAGGCAGGCATATTCAAAAACCTGAACGGACGCATCGCGGAAACTTTACCGGCTTGGTTTATCAAAAAACACAATTTGATCTATCTTCACGATGCCCTTTTCAACATACATTTTCCCGAAAATCCGGAATTACTTCGAAAAGCACAATACCGGTTAAAATTCGAAGAATTATTCTATATCCAACTGAATATTCTTAAACTGAAATTCAACCGCAAAGTTTCATTCAGGGGACATCCGTTCCATGTCGTCGGAGATTACTTCAATAACTTCTATCATAACCTCCTCCCGTTCCCCTTGACGGACGCCCAAAAGCGAGTGATCAAAGAGATCCGGCTGGATTGCGGCTCAGGCAAGCAGATGAATCGCCTCCTGCAAGGAGACGTGGGAAGCGGCAAAACATTGGTAGCCGTCATGTGCATGTTGATCGCCTTAGACAACGGCTATCAAGCCTGTATCATGGCTCCGACCGAAATTTTAGCCGCTCAGCATTACGAAACCATAACACAAATGCTGAAAGACACTCCTATTAGCGTAGCCTTGTTAACAGGCTCCACCAAAAAGAAAGAACGGGACATTATACATGAAGCATTATCCGACGGCCGATTGCAAATTCTCGTCGGCACGCATGCCCTTTTGGAGGATGTCGTATGCTTCAACAACGTCGGATTGGTCGTTATCGACGAACAACACCGTTTCGGTGTAGCGCAACGCGCCAAATTATGGCAAAAAAACAATACCCCTCCCCATATGTTAGTTATGACGGCAACCCCCATTCCCCGCACCCTGGCCATGACCCTCTACGGGGACCTGGATGTTTCCGTCATCGATCAACTTCCCCCGGGAAGAAAACCTATTACTACCTACCATACGTTCGAGAGTAAACGAAACGACGTTTACAAATTCATTCTAAAAGAATTAAAGGCCGGCAGACAAGCTTATATCGTGTATCCGCTGATTTCCGAATCCGAAAAAATGGACTATAGAAACTTAGAGGAGGGATACGAACAGGTATATCAATTTTTCGCACCTCGCGGATACCAATCCGTTATCGTTCACGGGAAACTCAAACCGGCAGAAAAAGAGGCCCAAATGCATTATTTCGTCTCCGGGAAAGCTCAAATACTCGTTGCAACTACCGTAATCGAAGTAGGGGTAAATGTCCCCAATGCCTCCATCATGGTTATCGAAAGTGCAGAACGTTTCGGACTCTCCCAACTACATCAACTTCGGGGACGTGTCGGTAGAGGTGCCGATCAATCCTATTGCATACTGATGACCTCCTACAAACTCTCCAACGATTCCCGCAAACGCATCGAAACCATGACTTCCACGAACGATGGCTTTGAAATAGCCGAAGCAGACTTAAAACTCCGGGGACCGGGAGACATCGAAGGAACCCAACAAAGCGGGCTGAGCTGCAACCTCAGGGTAGCCAACCTCGGAAAAGACGGCATGATACTCAATGAAGCCGCCCAAGCCGCCCATGCCCTCCTTGAAGCCGACCCCAATCTTTCAAAAGAGGAAAACCTGGTTTTCGCTTCCCAAGTCAAACGTCTTTTCAAAACCAAAATCAATTGGAGATACATCAGCTGACAATTGACGATTGTAGATTAAAAGATTTAGGGATTGGGAGATATAATGATTAGGAGATTAGGTGATTTAGTGATTAGGTGATTTAGTGATTAAATTTAAATCACGGAATCACTAATTCATTGAATCGCAGAATTTATCGGGTCTACAATTTAAAATTTACAATTGATTAAAGGGAAAGGGATAAAACGAAGGGACATAAATAGTGAATGGCGAGCGTCGTGTTCGATTTTTGGAACGACAGGACGACGGACTGTCCGAGCGTAGCGAGTCCCGGAGGACAGTGAACGAAAAACGTTTACACGACCGACGAGAACGTCCCAGCCCCGGAGAGTTATACCTTGCAATTGTAGATTAAAATAGCACATTGCACCCGTCCCCGGGTGCTACAAAAAAGCCGCCGTCTGAAAAATCAGACGGCGGCTTTGTATGATAGAAACTAAAATTTAGTCTGCCTGTTCTACTACTTTGAACATTTTTTTCGCAGATTTCATCACTTTCACTTTATTTTGACCATCCATCAAATACCAAGCTTTTTCTTCCGGGAAATATTGGAATTCAGCTTTGGCATCCGTATTTTGGCTGGCAACAGACATCTTATTCAAAGATTTAGTTACGGTATAAGAATTTCCGGCATACATAACCTGACTCTCCTCTACCTCTCCCTCATTCATTGCCAACGGATCTTCACCACCCCAGAATTCAATGGAATTAAAGATCAAAACGTCACCCAAACAAGCCAATTCGTAAGCCGGCAAGATGCACAATCCCAAAAATACCAACTCATTCACGAATTTCTTTTGAGACACTTGCTTATTCCAACTATGCAATTTTGTTGTCAAACCAAATGACCCGAAACAACCCGTAAAGGCAACTGAAGACACTCCAATCATCAGAATAGCCACCATTCTTGTAAAATTCTTCTTCATAACTTTTTGTTTAAATTTAGACTGTATTAAAGTATTATATAAAAAAATGTAACAATTATTTCCCTATTACTTCTTCTTATAGAATTTTTTCGGTTTAATCATCAGCTCCGGACGCAACAAATTATCCAGCTCCTCTTTCGTCAACAACCCCTCTTCCAAAACCAGATCGTAAACACTTCTTCTCTCTTGTAAAGCGCGTTTGGCAATACGAGAAGAATTCTCATAACCCAACGTCGGATTCAAGGCGGTCACGATTCCGATACTATTCATAACCAACTCTTTGCAATGTTCGGGATTGGCAGTAATACCGTTAACGCATAAAACTCTCAAACGTTCCATAACCTTGGTCAACATCTGAATAGAGTTAAACAAAGAGAACACGATAATCGGCTCCATAACGTTCAACTGCAACTGACCAGCCTCCGCCGCCATCATTACAGTCGTATCGCTACCGACCACGTTAAAACAAACCTGATTTACCACCTCAGGAATAACCGGGTTGACTTTACCGGGCATAATGGAAGAGCCGGGTTGCATAGGCGGTAAGTTGATTTCGCCCAAACCACATCTCGGACCGCTTGACAACAAACGCAAGTCATTACAAATCTTCGACAATTGAACGGCCAAACGTTTCAATTCGGAAGAATAACTTACACAAGCACCGGTATCCGGAGTAGCAGCAATCAAATTCGGGGCTAAAACAAACTCCTCGCCGCTTATAATACGTAATTCGCGCGTACAAATTTCAGAATATTCCGGCTCTGAATTGATTCCGGTACCAATAGCCGTGGCACCCATATTTTGTTCCAGGAACAATCTGGAAGCATCGTTCAACCTCTCGATATTCTCTTCCAATGTTACGGCAAAAGCTTCAAACTCCTGTCCTAATGTCATAGGTACCGCATCTTGCAACTGAGTACGTCCCATTTTCAATACATCGACAAACTCCCTGCCTTTGGCGCGGAAAGCTTCCACCATCAATTTCAACTCAGCTACCAGATCTTTATTCATCAGAATAATAGCCAAATGGAATGACGTAGGATAAGCATCATTGGTCGATTGAGACAGATTGACATGATTGTTCGGATGGCAATATTGATATTCACCCTTTTGATGTCCTAACAATTCCAAAGCCCGGTTGGCAACCACTTCATTAATATTCATGTTCGTGGAAGTTCCGGCACCACCTTGTACCATATCAACCGGGAATTGATCATGCAATTTGCCATCAATTATCTCTTCGCAAGCCGCGGTAATCACATTTGCAATCTCCTTCGGGATCAAATCCAACTCCAGATTAGCCTTGGCAGCAGCCCATTTTACCATGGCCAATGCCTTCACGTAATTCGGAAAATCACCGATATGACGTCCACTGATTCCCGCAAAGTTTTCAATAGCTCTCAAAGTCTGTACCCCATAATAAGCATCCATGGGCACCTCTTTGTTTCCTAACAAATCATGTTCAATTCTTGTTTTCATAATCCTGTTATAATTAATTATTTCCAATACGTTTATTACTTACTTTAGTTTCATTATGAATGGGAACTCTTTTAATATAGAATCGTATTCCCGATTTTTCATTAAAACGAACCGTAAAAAATTAATCCGGCAAAGGTACAAAAGAGAAACGACAAAACGAATTTTTTTGTAGAAATTATCAAAAGAATGTAACTATTGAAGTATCTATATGTCAACAAAATAGACTCCATTTTAACAAAAAAAAGTCCTTCATAGGACTTTTTTGTATCATCGATGTAAAGATGGGAATCATTCGAACGAACCGGATTCGGATGCTAAATCACCCAGAGGCTTAAAATGATCGGGCACGGTCTGCCCTTCATCATTCGAAAAATAGGGAAACACATCCATAAAAGTCGTATCCGCAAGAGACACAATTTCAAAGGGAACTACATAAGTGGACAAGCTCTTTTCCAAATTCTCCAACGCCCGGTCAATGTTCGCTCCCGCTACTAAAAAATACTGGAAAGCTCTCTTTTCCTTACCGGTGAGCTGATCGGCATCGATAATCGCGATCTTTGCCTTATACCACTTGTCGTCGTTCCCATCGTTCGACTCCACCAATTCCGTAATATTTGATTTTTTCAATCCGGCAATATAGAAATCTCCCTGAATCATAGAGGCTAACGCTTCCGTGATACGACTCTCCGCTTCCGTATAAGAGACTGCATCCAAAAGATACATTTCCGAAACTTTCTTCTCTTTACCGTCTTCCGTTACCTTCGTATACTTAATCTTACATTCAAACCAATTTGCTGTCATATATTCTACTTTAATTTACACAATAATCGACATCAAAGATAACACGAAAAAAAACGAGGAAACCGAAATTTCCTCGTTTTTTTTATGATTGAATCAATCAATATCTTCTTTCTGACCTCTCGGAATTATATCCTCCGCGACGTTCGCGATTAAATCCACCGCGATTTCCACCGCGGTTCCCGAAATTCGGTTTATCCGTTCTCGGTTTAGCCACGTTCACGTTGATTACCTTTCCATCATATTCAGCCTGATTCAATTCGTCGATGGCTTTCTGACCTAACGTATCGTCAGCAAGTTCAACAAATCCGAAACCTCTGGATCTTCCGCTTTCGCGATCCATAATTACTTTTGCAGAAACGATTTCGCCGTAATCTGCAAACAACTCTCTTAAATCAGCATCATCGATGCTGTAACTTAAATTTGAAATGTAAATGTTCATTAAGTAAAACTTTAATAATAAATATTCATTCAATTGAGTGCTTTGGATTGATAAAAAGTTTACTTAACGATACATAATACATGAAAGGCAAGTACTTTAAAAACAACGAACTCAACTCAATCTTGCGACAAAGATACGTCTATATTCCAATAAAACAATGCTTCTCCTAAAATTATTTACTTAAACAACATTAATTATGATCGACTGCCTCTCGGCATGTTACTTGAGGTCATTAAAATAAGTAACAAATTTTTCATGAGGAACCGACACGCATATACGGGAATACGCACTCGCGTACGTTTGCCGCGTCTTGGTAAAGAAATCAAGGGACACGGCTCCTATATAATGACGCAATAACTCCTCTTCACTCCGATTTACAATCACAAAAATTCCCTTGGGAACCGTTCCCTGATAAAATTCATCAGCCAATAGTTTCCTTTGTTTCAGGTAATCGATATTCAACGCGATATCCCGCGTTGTCTTTGCCTTAAAATCCGATACAGCTCTCTTACCCTCCGGAGTCGTTAACAAACGAAGCACCAACTCCTGCGCAAAACCGTTGATCCCATTGGTATTATACATGACCCGAACTTCCAACTCGTCATGCAACTCTTTATTTTTGGTATAAATAAAACCCAATCGCTGCCCGCTCAATCCCACGGATTTACTAAAACTCTCGGTGATAATCACATTCTCCATATCCATCAATCTCACGTAATAATCATCTCGTCCATCCATAAAAAGACGACGGTAGGGACAATCGTAATACACAACAACACCCGCATCATTCAACTGCCGGATGATGTCAAGTTGTTGTTCATCATCATGCTTATCTCCTAACGGGTTACTCGGATCACTGATCAAAACGGCATTACCCTCCAACTCTTCAAGCATCTCGAGGAGATCGGCCTGGCTATTGTATTCGGCATTTTTCACATTCCGGATCGTCAACATCTTATAGTAACACCCCCAATAATAGGCAGGCAAATACAATTTCCCGATACAAACCGTTTGGGCGACCAGATCCAACGCATGCATTCCCCCTGCCGTGATCAAAATACGATCGGAAGAGGATTTCCCCATAAAAAATTCTTCATTTATCGCCGCTCTCAACTCCGGGCGACCGGCGCCGTGCGGATAGACCTGGATCTCCGGGGAGTTAAAATCGATCCCTTTTACGACTTCGGTCAAATCGATCGGGACAACCTGATTTACCCCCCGGTTCAGGGGTAAATACTCTTTTCCGTTTACCCGCGTTAATTCTTTCAGATTCTCTCCTATTTGTACAATTTTAGAAAGAACGGCTCCACTTCTATTTATCTTCATAACTAATACTTATTCGTTTCAGCAATCTTTCAACCGTGCATTGATCAAATCCCGATATTCAAAATACAACTCTTCCAGTAATGGCATCTTCTCGACAAAGAAAGCATATATCTTTTCCCAATCCCCCGCATTATACAAACTCACTCCCGGCAGCTCGAAAAAAATCGCACTCACCCGGCGATCTTTTTCAACCCCTTCATACTCCTCCTCCCATATCAATTCCGAACCGCATACCCCGGCGAACAATTTCCGATAAGCAAGAAAACATTCATAAATTTCAAAACGGCGTAAATCATTCTTATGATCTATTTGAAACATAACCAACGCTTTTCGGTCATCAGCAAAAAATTTCAATTGCACTGATTTTATCTTTACCCCGGTCAACACCCAACGTCGATCGATACGTTTTTTCCGGCAATAGGATTTAAAGCCTTGCCAAAAACCGATTCTTATCGCTTTCGCCTCCTCTTTCGTATACATAACACATTCTACTTTAGGACCGACAAATATACAGGGTTCTCATGAAATACCCAAAGCCTGTTTCATATGTTCGACATCCGTCCCGTGCAACATGTCGATCAATTGATCGAATATCATATGGAATCCGTATTCCCCGTCGACCATCGCATTCACGGCATCTTCCTTGCTGATTCCTAAAAAAAGAATCTGATACATGGCACAAACGGCTCCCGTTCGGTCGGAACCGTGCCAACAATGAATCAGAATCGGTCCTTCCCGGTCCCGAAGGATACGCATGGCTTCCAGAAGATCATCCTGATTCATTTTGGAAGCTTTCATTCTCAAACGATGCAATTTGATGTCGGTTCCTCTCGCTTCATCCTTATCGTTATGACGGTTGCGTAAATTCAGGACCTCCTTGATACCGAATTGCTCAAGAGCCCGGAAATCACGATAAGAAGGTTGGTCCGACCGGTAGACATCCTTATCAATCCGATAACAATTTTTCAGCCGACTCCCGGGAACCGTTATTTTTTCTACCATAACCTTATTTTTATCGAATACAAATTTATGCATTTCCTTATAGCCGAAAAAGAAATATCCTATTAAAGAACAACATTTTTTTATATATTTGCTGGAGATTCAACCACGCGTATATGTTGACATTAAAATATTATTCCGATAAAATTGAAGCTGGTTGCGATGAAGCCGGACGAGGATGCCTGGCGGGTCCCGTTTTCGCTGCTGCCGTAATACTCCCGGACAATTTTTCCAACGAGATGTTGAATGACTCGAAACAGCTTTCCGAAAAAAAAAGAGACGAACTGCGTTTGATTATAGAACGGGAAGCTTTAGCCTGGGCCGTTGCCAGTATGGACAATGAAGAAATCGATAAAATCAACATCTTAAACGCTTCCATCGCGGCAATGCAAAAAGCATTAGGAATGCTCTCCATCCGACCGGAACATATCCTTATCGACGGAAATCGTTTTAAACCGTACGAGGAGATCGAATATCACTGTATCGTAAAAGGGGACGGGAAATACATGTCTATCGCGGCGGCATCGATTTTAGCCAAGACTCACCGGGACGAATACATGAAAAACCTACACAAAGAGTATCCGGTTTACGATTGGCAACGTAATAAAGGTTATCCGACCAAAGAGCACAGGGCTCAAATCCGGATACACGGGATCACCCCTTTCCACCGGAAAACATTCAATTTAACAGACCAGCAATTAGAATTGAATTTTAATGATTGAGAGATAACATATCGTATCAATTTCCTTTTAACTATAAGCATTATGGCCCTCATTAATTCCATCATATCCTTATTTTCATCCAAACGATTATCGCAAATCGATTATTTCAAGGCAAATCCCATACAAGTCCAGGAAGAAACCTTGCAAAATCTTTTGCAAACGGCAAAAGATACGGAATACGGGAAAAAATACGATTTTGCCTCCATTTGGACCTCGGAACAATACCGGGAAAGACTTCCGATCGTTCACTATGAAGAAATCGCACCCTATTCCGAACGCCTAATGAATGGAGAGCAAAATTTGCTATGGCCGGAACCTATTACCTGGTTCGCTAAATCTTCTGGTACCACAGCCGCCAAAAGCAAGTTCATTCCTGTCAGTAAAGAAGCTTTAGAAAACTGTCACTTCCGGGGAGGCAAGGATGTCATCTCGCTTTTTAACCGGAATTATCCAGACGCACAGGCCTTCGGAGGCAAGACGTTAGCTTTAGGGGGAAGCAGTGAGGTCTCTAACGTAAACTCCAATTGCCAATACGGAGATCTTTCCGCCATCCTGATTTCAAACACCCCGTTTTGGGCCAATCTAATGAAAACCCCCGATCAATCCATCATGCTGATGAGCGAATGGGAAGAAAAAATCGAAAAGATCTGCGATGTAACCATAAAAGAGGACGTAAGATGTTTAGCCGGCGTTCCCAGTTGGTTTTTAACCCTGATCAACCGCATTCTGGAACGTACAGGTAAAAATAATCTCCACGAGGTGTGGCCGAACTTAGAGTTGTTTATCCACGGAGGAGTCAGTTTCTCCCCTTACCGGGAACAATACAAACGGCTTCTCCCCAACCCGAAAATGAAATACATGGAGACCTACAATGCCTCCGAAGGATTTTTCGGGATCCAGGACAATCCGAACGATTCATCCATGTTATTGATGCTCGACTACGGGATATATTACGAATTCATGCCTACTGCCGAGTTAGGAAAAACCAACCCACGGAGTCTTTCACTGAAAGAGGTAGAAACAGACGTAAACTATGCCCTGATTATTTCGACGAACGGAGGACTATGGCGTTATATGATCGGAGACACCATCCAGTTTACTTCCCTGAAACCCTACAAATTCCGGATCACGGGACGCACCAAGCTATTTATTAACGCCTTCGGGGAAGAACTAATCATCGACAATGCAACTCAGGCCATAGATGAAGCTTGTCGTCAGATGCAATGCAATATCATCGATTTCACGGCTGCCCCGGTTTTTATGGAGGAAGGAAAAAAAGGGGCGCACGAATGGATTGTCGAATTCGAAACTCCCCCCGGCGACCCGGAAGCTTTTGCCGAGATATTGGATAACGAACTAAAGAAACTCAATTCCGATTACGAGGCAAAGAGATATAAAAACATGTCCCTTCAACGATTGATCCTTCACGTCGCCCGGCCCAATCTATTTAAGGATTGGCTCAAAGAAAAAGGCAAATTAGGAGGCCAGAATAAAGTTCCCCGCCTATGGAACGACCGTACCCATTTGGAAGAATTACTACAATTAAACAACAAAATATAAAACGGAACGTAATTATTCCTTAGCATATTTATAAACTTTTTGTCTATCATTTTTAACGGTGCTACCGTTAAGAATATATTTTTGTAAAAAAAATCATCCATGAAAAAAACAACTATTTTAACAACAATCGCAACAGTATTGGTACTGTTCAGCTGTAAAAGCAACACGGGAAATTTAGCCCAACTAACAGCTAACAAATGGCAACTAAAAGAGATGAGTGTGGAAAACAAAAAGGCGGTACTTCCGGAAAGAGTTCCTTCCGTAGAGTTTGCCGATTCCAACGCTATGTACGGATTTTCCGGTTGCAATCGCTTTTTCGGGAAATACACCACCGAAGGAAATACCATTAAAATCGAACCGGGAGGAAGCACCATGATGGCTTGCCCCAATCTGCAATTCGAGGATCAATTTATGAAAGTATTTGCCCAAATGACCTCTTATTCCATCACGAATAAAGAGTTAAAATTAACGGACAAAGCGAAAAAGCAGATTTTAATCTTTGTTCCGCAAAAAGAGGAACAACGGATAGGAGTGGCGAACGACGAACACGGATGTAACGCTGCAGCCGGGTACACGTGGTCGGAAGTATCCCAAGAGTGTATCCGTCTATTCGAGTCTGGTATCCGCATGCTTTCCAAACAAAATCCGGAAGCCTCGAGCGCCGCTTTTATCGTTTTCGCACCGGACTCCTCTAAAGTAGAACTATTTTTACCCGGAGAGGAGATTCGTCCGATCTTAGACAAAAGAAGTCTTCCCAAGGGAGGAAGCGCCTGGAACATAGAAGACGACGACACCTACAATGTCAGAAGAGTCGACGGCAAATGGATTATCGAGAAGCGGACAGAAACGCTGTTCGTTCAAGATCCGAACGGACCTGTCACCATTACCTACGTGGGAGGAAACGGCAAAAATAAAATGTTGTACCAAATTACGGTAACCTATTTTCCCGATCAGGAAAAAGCAAAGGTTCAATACGACGACCAGATCTTCGAGTTAACCCAGCAAGTCTCTGCTTCCGGGGTCCATTACAAAAACGATCAAGTGGATTTGATCGGTAAAGGCAAAGAGATACAATTCACACTTCCCGACGGAATGATTCTGAAAATGAACGAAAAATAATAAACGAATCCTCCCTTTGAAAAGGGAGGATTCGTTATATAACACTATCGGGAAAACAACAACTCCCGGTACTTAGGCAAAGGCCATATCTCGTCATCTACCAGCAACTCCAATTTATCAATATGATAGCGGATCTTCTCCAAATAAGGACGTACCTCCGCCGTATACACCTCAGCCCGTTTCACCTCATCCGACAGGGCATTAGCCAATTTCCTGGCTTCGGTCATATCAGAGACCATCGTTTGTATTTCCCGGATATGCAAAGAGATCGTCCGAATCATTTCCAATTGGATTTCAGCTATCCCTCCATCCGCAAATGCAGCCTTTAAACCGTTCACGTTATCCAAAAGCGTATTTTGGTATTTTATAGCGATCGGAATAATATGATTCAAAGCCAGATCCCCCAATACTCTCGATTCGATTTGCAGCTTTTTCAGATAAATCTCATTCTTTATCTCGAAACGAGCCTTCAGCTCCCGTTCACTCAACACT
This sequence comes from Sanguibacteroides justesenii, assembly GCF_003204205.1. NCBI lineage: Bacteria > Pseudomonadati > Bacteroidota > Bacteroidia > Bacteroidales > Porphyromonadaceae > Sanguibacteroides > Sanguibacteroides justesenii. Next base: position 340,989 of record NZ_QJPL01000003.1, on the reverse strand, counting down.
CCCGAATTCACAAACAAGCGACGGGCTTTGTCCGACAGATAAGCTTTCAAGGCGGGTATGCAATCCGTATCGGTAGACAAACCTCTCCGGGCAGCCTCCTCTCTCCATTCCTGTCCATAGCCATTTCCCTCGAAACGGATAGATTGCGATTCTATGATGTACTTGCGCAATACTTGAAAAATCGCTTCGTCTTTCTTCACCCCCTTATCGATCAAAGCATCCGTCTCTTTTTTAAACAACACCAACTGCTCCGCCACGGCCGTATTCAAAACAATCATGGGGCCACCGCAATTCGCGGAAGAACCGACAGCCCGAAATTCGAACCGATTACCGGTAAATGCAAAAGGAGACGTTCTGTTCCGGTCCGTATTATCCAACATGATCTCCGGAATCTTTCCCACATTTAACTTTAACTCGGTCTTTTCATCCGGACTCATTTTTTTAGAACTCACTTTCTCCACCAACTCATTCAACACTCCGGACAAATAAGCTCCCAAGAATACGGACATAATCACGGGAGGAGCCTCTTCTCCCCCTAAACGAGCCTCATTCCCCTGCGACACGATACAGGCCTTAAACAAATCCGAATATTCGTGTACCGCCTTTATGGTTGAAACCAAAAAAATCAAGAATTGCATATTGGACTTCGGGTTACGTCCGGGCGACAATAGGTTTACCCCCGTATTGGTCATCAACGACCAATTATTATGTTTTCCGGAACCGTTCACCCCCTTATAGGGCTTTTCATGTAAAAGAACCCGAAAATCATGTCGCCTCGCCACTTTTTTCATGGTAGACATCAACAACTGGTTATGGTCAACCGCCAGATTCGCCTCTTCAAATATCGGAGCACATTCGAATTGATTCGGAGCCACCTCATTGTGTCTGGTCTTAATGGGGATGCCCAAACGATGACACTCGTATTCCAGCTCTTCCATAAATGAAGTCACCCTTGCCGGAATAGCGCCGAAATACTGATCCTCCAACTGCTGATCTTTTGCCGATGAATGTCCCATCAACGTCCGTCCGCACAGCTTCAGGTCGGGACGAGCATTATACAAAGCTTCATCTACCAAAAAATATTCCTGCTCCCATCCCAACGTCGCAATCACCCGACTCACGTCTTTATCAAAATACTGGCAGATATCCACGGCGGCCTTATCAATCAAGGCCAAAGCTTTCAACATCGGAGTCTTAAAATCCAAAGCCTCTCCGGTATAAGCCACAAACACGGTCGGGATACACAAGGTCCGGTTATTAATAAAAGCCGGAGAACCCGGATCCCATGCCGTATACCCCCGAGCCTCAAACGTATTTCGAATCCCCCCGTTCGGAAAACTCGAAGCATCCGGTTCTTGCTGCACCAGAACCCGGCCGTCAAAGGATTCGATCACGTTGCCGTCAGGCAGTACATCCACGAAAGAGTCATGCTTTTCGGCCGTTGCCCCATTCAACGGATGAAACCAATGCGTGTAATGGGTAACACCGCGCTCTACCGCCCATGCCTTCATCGCGGCTGCCACCTGATCCGCTAACCCGCGGTCGATACTGGTTCCATCAAGCATGATTCGTTCCAATTTTTTAAACGCTTCGATAGAAAGATAATGCCTCATTTTTTCCGAAGAAAAAACATCTTCCCCGAAGATCTCCGAACACCTGGGCCAAGATGCTCCCGTTACCGGCTTCCGATCCGCCAATTTTTCCAAAGCCATAAATCTGATTTTTGCCATAATTTGTTTTATTTAGATACCACCCCATATTTTTATGGGGTCAAATATATAAAAAAGTACTTATTTCAAATAATACCCCCTTAATTTTTATTACCATTCCGACAAAAAAAATAATTTCAAACCAGACACCCCCTACTAACAGGTCTCTCTCGTCAAAAATATTTTTATAAATTTCAAAAGTACATGCCTGAATATTCCTCTTTTCACGTAACTTTGTTCTTTAAAATTTCAAACATGAAAAAAATTGCGGCCATACACGATTTATCCGGTTACGGAAGAGCTTCCCTGACGGTAGCCATACCTATACTTTCTCACATGGGGTATCAGGTATGTCCACTTCCGACAGCCATATTATCGGCACATAGCGAATACCCGAACTTTCGTTCTCTCGATCTGACCGACTTCATGGAGGAGTACATCGCCCACTGGAAAACATTAAACCTGCATTTCGACGCGATTTATTCCGGTTACCTCGCCTCCGTAAAACAGATGGAAATCGTATCCGATTTTTTCAACCACTTCCAAAACGAACAAAACTTTATATTGGTGGACCCCGTACTCGGGGATCACGGCTCCCTTTATCCGAACATGAATCAAGCCATGATAGAAGGGATGAGACACCTGTGTACCCAAGCCAAAGTGATCACCCCTAACCTGACGGAAGCTGCATTTCTACTCGGGGAAAACAGCGTCAAAGGAATCTCGGCGGAACAAACGTTAGCCTGGTGTAAAGCCTTATCACAATTCGGGCCGGAACACGTAATCATCACTTCGGCTCCCGGCAATAACCCGCAAGATATCGTAACCATAGCCTACAACCGGACGGATAATCGCTACTGGGAAGTGGTTTGCGACCACATCCCCGCCTCTTATCCGGGCACGGGAGATGCCTTCGCCAGCGTTATCACCGGTTGCCTGTTAAACGGAGACAGTCTTCCCGAAGCCGTAGACCGTGCCGTTCATTTTATCAACATGGGTATCAAAGCCACATTCGGTTACACGCATAATCCTCTCGACGGTATGAATCAGGAGAAAGTGTTGCACTATCTGAACGAACCCATACCTTATTACAGGTATCAACTGATAGAAGAACCGAAAACGACCGACCGGACATGATAAAAGCTATTATTATTGATTTTGACGGTACAACCCTACCCCGCCAATGGCATTCCGTGAGTAAAGAAAACCGGGAGGCTTTGGAAAAAGCGGGCAAGAAAGGCATCATCCGGATTTTGGCAACCGGACGTTCCTTTTTCTCTTTCAATCACGTTCTTCCCGAAGGATTACCCATAGATTATATGGTATTTTCCTCCGGCGCCGGAATCATGCAATGGGACAACCGTCGAATCATGCAATCCCGGGAATTAACGGTAAAAGAGACCCGGGAGATAGCCTCCTATTTATGGAAATACAATGTCAACTTTACGATCCAGAAACGCATTCCGAACAACCACTTTTTTCTTTACAGACATATCGCCCGACAACATGAAGATTTCAGAAGCCGAATAGAAAATTATCCCGGCTTGGGAACCCCTATGCCCCTACCGGAGGATCTGAACGAAGGAGCGACCCAATTCCTGACCATTTTAGGAGCGGATCAAGCCGATCTGCACGAAAAGATACAACAGCAACTCTCTTCCTATTCCGTGATCCGGGCAACCTCCCCCATCGACAATCGAGCCATATGGACCGAAATATTTGCCAAAGACGTGAATAAAGGAAGCAGTTGCGAACTGCTCTTGAATCAACTCGGGATCTCTTTTCCCGAATGCGCGGGGTTAGGAAACGACTACAACGACTTGGATTTTCTGGAACGGTGCGGCATATCCTTTGTCGTGGCCAACGCTCCGGCTCCCCTTACAAAGCGATTCGAAAAGGTTCCCGCCGACACTGACAACGGTCTCGCCGCCTTTATCTATCAAAACATCAATCTATAAAAACATCATTCACCCTTGTATTTCCATTTCACGGCATCGGCAACGATTAAAGTCGGATAGTCCCAACTATTTAACGGAGAATCTTTGGATACCCGGTCGTCCAAAACGACAAGGCTCATCCCGCATTCCATACGATACTCTCCCAAAGATACCCATCCGTCCATATCGTCCTCCAAGGTCAAGGCGACCTCGGTTTCTCTTTCTGCATGCCGAACCGTATAAAAATAAGTTGTACCCGGCTTGCGCATATTAACTATATCGGGTCCATCAGAAATATAGGCAAAGACCTCGTACCTACCGGACTTATCGATAAACGTATGCCACTCCACCCCATTACCCCCGCGTCCCGCCGTTTTACAATACGCACTTCGTATGGAATCCCCGTAAAACCGACCATCGAGAACCGGGGTCCATTGTTTTACTCTTCCTATCAACTTATCTTTAAATTCGTATCTGTTCTTCCTCCCGGACATCAAGGATAAGCTCCACTCCTTTTCCGGATGAATTACACGAAAATTCGTGTCCCGATCGTCCACGATCACCTCGTCTGCCGAAGGGAAAAAATCCGAGACATTACAACTCTTTTCCCCTTCCGAGGCAACCTCCCCGCTTTCCAAAGGCAAATAGAACGTTAACGGTAGATTGCGGGAAAGATATGTCATAAAACTCTGTCGATCAGACCCATTTAACGCCGTACACCGGAGAACCTTGCATTCGCCGGGTTTTAACAGAAAACCGCGTATGATTTGTTTGGTCACATACCTATTTTGAATCCCCCCTACCGGTACCGAGACAATTCCTTCCGTCCGACTATCGTTAAACACTTTAAAACTCAACACGCGATTACCCGGTCCCCGCTCTTCGTGCGGCAGCCTCTCCCCTCTTATCTCCTTCACTTTAAATAAGGGCAGTCCCTTTCGGGAATAGAGCTTAGCGACAATAGCCCCGAGGTCCGCACGATACTTCTCCCCGTATGCTTTACAAAAGCACTCGAAATCAACCGTCTCGAAAAGGTGTCTACATAAAAAATCATCCAAAAAAGAATAAAACGTATCTTCCCCCGTGCAAGCTGTCAGATAAGCCCCAAGATAGCCCGCGCTAAGATAAAGAATACAATCGATCTCCTCCGTCGAAAGTGTTCGATCACGGCAAGCCTCGTCCAAACTCCTCGCGGAAAGATAATCGATACAAGACTTTATCAAAGCTCCGGAAAAGTATTTATCCAGGCCAGGACCTCCTATTTGAGCATATTTTAATAGTATATCCAATGCAGGATAACGTCTGTCCGAAATAAACCCCGTAAAGTCTTGCAACAGAGAAGCTACATTATTCATCTCTCCTTGAAATAGACTCTCGACACATCCTTTCACACGCATGAGTAAATCGTCGTACTCCCCCATCTTCTCCGAATCCAACAGCGCCGTAATATCACCCACCTTAGACATTATCGCAAAACGTTCCGGTAGGAATACCAACCCGGGCTGATTGTAGTTGTTATTGTTATTCCATTTACGCTAATGTGCGGCAAAGGAGACGGGGACTTCCACGACCTTAAACTCTTTAAAAAGATAGGGCTTTTGACAGCAGCGTTCATAAAAGTTCGAACTACTCTCAAAAATCTCTTTTTTTGCTCGAAAGAGAGCGGTAGCTCCCAATCTCCCCAATCCCTGCTCCGAAAGTAATACCACTCCAACTCTATCGAATTGATCTCTATACGCTTCCGTCCTAAATCACCGATACATAAAGCAATGCCCGGCAGGTTATCCCTGCTTCTAAAGATACTCCTCTTTTCCTCTTCTTCCCTTTTACCCTGCGAAACAATCAATAATCCTTCTCTCTTTTCCACGCTTAACGAGTAACGCGCATAATCGAATTGCCTATCCAAAGGATAACCCGGGTTCTCAGGAGCTACAGCCGCCGGATACCATTGACACTCGGGATAAAGTAACGTGAATCTATCCGATAGATAAGAGTAAAGATTACCGTAACGAAAACCAACACCTAACTTTTCGACAGGAGTATCCAATTCCCGATGATCGTATTCCGTATCTCCCAACTCCAAATAACAAAAGGCATCGTCTATCTTTCCGGCATAGTCTATTTCCAAGAAGAGACTCTCCCCGGGAGCTAATGCCCGCTTCACAATAACAATTTGCTTCTCTCGGGTAAAACCGACAGCAATCTCTTTCTCTTTACAAGAAGTGATCGACAAAAAAGGATTCAGATACAATATGAAATCAGCAATCCTCTGATCCGTCGGGTTCCGTATTTCCATGCGACTACTCCCGTACAAACTGTCTTTGACCTGCCTACAAGCTATATCATTGGACAACATTTTCACCACGGGTGAAGAAGAGTATTTTCTATATACCTCCCGGTATGTTTCCCGTCTCACATCCCGCTCCCGAAAACCCTGGTCATACCAATTCCCCGCAAAAACCGCACACACGCACAATAAACATCCCCCCAACAACAAATAAGCAGGCTCTTTTATATCTCCGGACTTTCTTTTACAACAAACGATACCCAATATTCCTAACCCGACACCCGCGAATAAATAAGCCAATCGATGCAATATATAAGGCCATAAAACAAGGATGTCCGGTAATTTCCGAAAAAATATTGGGAATCTCCCGTCCCGCGTAATCCAATAGCCCGTGTCGTATCTCGGGCAGATAAAAACAGGAGATTCCCCAGATCAAAAGTAAGATGAGTAATGTTCCCCCTTTACTTTTCATCAAGCTACCGGTAAACATCGATAATCCCAACCAAAAACAGAGAGTAGGAAATGTCAACGTAACTAAATAAAAAGGATAGATCCACCACCGCAACGGATTTTCACTCCAAAACAGCTGCAAAAACAACCCCATAAACAACACGATCACATTTAACACCATTACCACCGTGATCACCCCCAAAGCCTTTCCGGCAAAATAGTCGAAATTACTCACCGGACGGAAATAGATCACATCCAGTGTTGTTAATTTCAATTTTTCTTTTAATAAATCGTAAGCCATAAAGAGAATAAACAAGGGCTGTATACTATTAAAAAGAAACGAAAATAAAAAAGGATCTGCCGAAGAGAGTCCGGCCGGAGTAAATATCAAATAAATTTTCCCGAAATAAAAAATCACCGGGATCAATAAGACTACCAATAAAAATAGTCTTACCAACCAATCTCGCCGGAGCAATTTTATTTGATAGAGCCAAACTGTAAACATTCGAGTATTCAATATTAGCATTTGAAATTAATTGTCTGTTTATCATTATTCGGATAAGTCACCACAGCAGTAACTGTCAATGTACTTCTATTTATTTTTATCTCTATATAAGTAGGCCCTGCTCTCAATTTACACCGTGCGTCGTAAAACGTCCCTAAGTAATATATATCAATTATTAATTCCCCAACAAGCCCAGACGACGATTGCATAATCTTTTCAGTTTTATATAATTCGCCATTACCCGGGGTGCTACTATTAATTAAACTCCCCCAACCACAAAGTATATCCTAATCAAATATAGAGTAAATCTCATACTTAACCCTCACTCCCACATTAGCAAGCGGAGAACCAATTTCATCTCCCACAAATAGATGTAAATAAACAGGATACTTTAAAGACGACTTGTATGCATTTTGCATCGGGATTCCATTATACTTCGTTTTCTCCTGTGCAAAACCGACATGACACAAACACACCATAAAAGCCATACCTAACAAAACTCTGATAATTGATTTTCTTTTCATAACACTAATATTTAGATTTAACAAAACCCAACTTTAGTCTATCCAAGCACAACTAACATCTATTAAAGCAATAAATATATCAATAATTATTTAATTTACAATATTACAATACAATATTAACACAACAATCCATCATTTACTATAAACGCCCTCTTTGAACAACCTCTTAGAAAAAAAAAAAAGGTTGTCCACTTACTTATGGACAACCCTCCTCCACGCACAATGGCAAATATATTTTTAAATAATTCCTTTCTCTGATAACAACTCTTTCATCTCTTGTTGCAGTTTGATCGCCTCAACCCGGGCTCGAACAGCAAAATTTTCCGTGTTATCGGCGAAGATAATTCCCCGTGAAGAGTTTACGATCAGCCCGCAATGGCCATTCATACCGTATTTGGCCACTTCTTGCAAACTACCGCCTTGTGCTCCGACCCCCGGAACCAACAAAAAGTGATCCGGCACGATTTCACGAATACCGCTCAACATCTCGGCCTTGGTTGCGCCGACCACGTACATCATATTTTGAGCATTGCCCCAATCCTGTGATTTACGTAACACCTTCTCGTATAACTTTTCCCCGTTTTCCTCGAAAAATTGAAAATCATAGGCACCCTTATTCGAAGTCAAAGCCAACAAGATCACCCATTTCCCCTCGTATTTTAAAAACGGAGTTACGGAATCCTCTCCCATATACGGAGCCACTGTTATAGAATCGAAATCCAGCCTCTCCAAGAAAGCATGCGCATACATTTCCGAGGTATTCCCGATATCTCCTCTTTTAGCATCGGCTATGGTCAGCACCTCCGGATAATTCGTCTTTATATATTCGATCGTCTTCCCCAAGCTCTCCCAACCCTCTACTCCGCGACTCTCGTAAAAGGCTATATTCGGCTTATAAGCAATCGTTATATCCGCCGTAGCATCTATTATTGCTTTGTTAAACTCGTATACAGGATCTTCTGCATCCAATAAATGCACCGGGATTTTCTTTATATCGGAATCCAACCCCACGCAAAGGAAGGATTTCTTCCTCTTTATTTGTTCGAACAATTCTTGATACAACATATTTATTGATTTTGTGATTCTGTGATTTAGAGATTCTGTGATTTAGAGATTCTGTGATTTAGGGATTCTGTGATTTAAAGATTCAAATCACTTAATCTCCGAATCATCGAATCTCGCAATCGCTCAATCCATTAGTTTCTTAATTTACAATTAAAACCCGCTTTCCTTCAACTTTTCCGTATTTTCCTCAATTTGCAACTTCTCGATAATCTCGTGTAAATCTCCGTCCATGATAGCGGCCAAATTATACAATGTCAAATTAATCCGATGATCCGTCACCCGTCCCTGAGGATAATTATAGGTACGGATCTTTGCCGAACGGTCCCCGGTAGAAACCATCGTTTTCCGCTTGGAAGCGATCTCGTCCATGTATTTTTGGTGCTCGATGGCATAAATCCGGGAACGTAACTCTTTCATAGCTTTCGCCAGATTCTTGATCTGAGACTTCTCGTCCTGACAGGTCACCACGATTCCCGTGGGGATATGCGTCAAACGAATAGCCGAATAAGTGGTATTCACCGATTGCCCTCCGGGACCGGACGAACAATAAGTATCCTTGCGGATATCCGCCGGGTTCAACTCTACATCCACCTCTTCGGCCTCAGGCAAAACGGCTACGGTTGCGGCAGAAGTATGTACCCGTCCCTGTGTTTCGGTAGCAGGTACGCGTTGTACCCGATGTACTCCGGACTCGTATTTCATGATACCGTATACCCCTTCGCCCGAAATATTGGCCACAATCTCTTTATATCCTCCCGAGGTTCCTTCACTTACGTTAGTCACCTCCATCCTCCAACGTTTAGTCTCGCAAAATTTCGTGTACATACGGAATAAATCTCCCGCAAAAATGCAGGCTTCGTCTCCCCCCGTTCCCGCACGTATTTCCAAAATAACGTTCTTGGAATCTTCCGGATCTGCCGGGATCAACAACATCTTCACCCGGTTTTCCATCTCCGGAATTCTTTCCAACAACTCGTCCAGTTCCAATTGGGCCATCTCCCGTAACTCCTTATCGCTCTCGTGTTCCAGTATCTCCTCTGCCTCTTCACGTAACTTCACTGCATTTTTCAACTCGTTAGCCGCTTCCACAATCTGCTCTAAATCCCGATACTCTTTATTCAACTTTACGAACCGATTGATATCCTGAATCACTTCGGGATCCGTAATCAATTGTCCGATCTCATGGAAACGAATATAAAATGTCTCTAACTTCTCTAAAAGGGCATTATCACTCATATACATTCAATTATAATTCTTGCAAAATTAATAAAAACAAAACAGTTTTCAATCCATTTGATTATAATTCCCCCGTTTATTCCCCGATCTGCAAAACAAAGAAGGATCCGGAGGCGGTTCGAACCACCTCCAGACTTTCCGGTATCTTAATAAAATAATAGAAATATCAATAGATCAAACATACATCTATTCTCCCGACGGCTCCTCCAGACTTTTCCCAACCAAGTCACTCAACTCGATTTCCAAAGCACTACAAATCAAACAAAGCGTTTTCACGGTAACATTACTTTTTCCAGCTTCAATCCGGCTCATATTCGAACGCTCGATGTCACATTTATAAGCAAGTTCTTGTATCGTAAGATTTCTACTCATTCTTATTCGTTTGATATTCAATGCTATTCGATGTATTTCCTCGTCATAATCCATTTTATTACGTATCATATTTGATACGCAAATTTTTTACTTTATATTTGCAACATGCGTATCATAAATGATACGCAGTGATTTACATCAATAACGTTATAGCATGAAAAAAGTTATTCTACTCATTATTACGATCGTGGCTGTATTTATGATTACTCCCATTCGCGGCTCTTCACAAAATATAAAGGATTTTTTCTTTCAGGAAAAACATATATATACGCTCACGGATGGAAAAAATCAGACAGAAACCTACCAGATACAACGTTACGATAAACATACGGTTTATCTGGTTTATACCTTGTCGATAAAACACCAGACAATTCGAACAATTTCAATCAAACTTCAATTTCAAAAGAACCGTATTACCTCCGAATTCATTCGAATGACTGGAATCAGCGGAAGTATAAATCAAAAAAGCAAAATAACCGTTTTAGCGTTACCGGGAAAAAAGGGGAACAATTGTTGGACCAACCGAACATCTAAAGAACGTACAGAATACACATGCAAATACATCGAATTAACCCTAAACGGACAACACTCGTATAAAGCTTTACAGGTAAGCCGGAAGAGTCTCGACCTATCGAGTAATAAAACGGTTGCGCCTGAAGAAATCTCATTTTACGTGAAAGAGATGGGACTGATATTAAAAACAGACGGAAAAAATATTTTAAGCTATTCGACCGCATTAAATTATATACCCAACCAAATAGAGGTAAAATGACCACGCGTATACAAAAATGGATGCCTGTTATCCCGGCTTGTACACTATTAATCGTATGTGTTACCCTACTGATTTTACTTCATGCGTATCGTGCCGATACAGCTTCTTATTCCTTTCCTGTTAAAGAGGAAAACAGACACATCACCCCATCGCAAGACTCTATGCCTGCAGATTCAGCGTCCGAACTAATCTTTAAAGAATGTTGCGGTATCTTCTAAAGAATGGAAACAAAAATCAGGCAATACGCTTAACAATTTAGCACTCGAAAAACAGACCCGATGCTGAGAGGAACGTGCTGTTTCCCGTGTAAAAGCGGGTTTAGTTCCCTGCAATAAAGCAAAAAATGCCATCATCCGCCACAACGCGGAGGTCATCCAAGGATACAAAGCCACCCGAGGAGGCCTCTTTCCCGCAACGCGGGCAATCGTTGAAAACAAATGTTTATAAGAGTAATTTCCACCGCATAATACAAAACGTTCGGAACGAACTGCCGGACGATTTGCCAAAGCAATCATCGCCACGCATACGTCGCGAACATCGACATAGCCATTTATCCCGAAGGTATAGACGGGCATTCCCCGCAACGCTCGTTCCATAAGCAGAGCGCTGCTCCTTCCCTTCAGCCCTCCTCCCAGTATAATAGCCGGATTTACAATGACGGCATTCAAACCCTTATGAATAAAATTCCATACCGTCTTTTCCGCCCTTCCCTTGCTTTCCGAATACATAGAATGCACGGAACCGGGAATAACCGGCGTCTTCTCATCAATACACTCCCCCTCCTCGGCATCTCCCAACGCCGCAACAGAACTGACAAAACACAAACGTACGCCAAAACGAAGGCATAAACGGCAAATGATCTCCGTCCCTTTTATATTTGTTTCCAGTAATTTGTTCCTATCGCTCCCGTGAAAAGAGACCACGGCTGCACAATGGTACACGATAGCAGCTTCTTTCACGTAAACAGCCAACGACTCTTCATCCAAGACATCTCCCGTAACCCATCTTACCCGCTTCCCGGCGGACTCGGGCAGATCGGAATAACGAGAAAAGAGAGCCATCGTCTCGTCTGTTCGACTCTCTTTCCTTTTTAAAGCTATAATATCTTCTTCAGTTTTCGCCAGATGACATAACAAATGACTTCCCAGCAGGCCTGTAGCCCCAGTTACAAAAACCATGGCCAAAACCTACTCCGCCCAATCAAAAACAAAGTTCTGTTTTACGTCCGGGTGCAAACTCAGATGCACGGGACAAGTATGAGCAACCCGCTCCAATACCGTTTTATCTTTTTTAGAAAAAGCACGAGCCGGCATATGAAAGATAACATCAATCCCGGCTATGCGACGCGGTTCAGCCGCCATTGTTTTCGTGATCTCTATTTCCGTCCCCGATAAATCGATTCCATTGTTTTTCGCGTATATTCCCATGATCGTCATAGCGCAAGCCGCCAAGGAGGTTGCGCACAAATCCGTAGGAGAAAAAGCCTCTCCCTTACCGTTATTATCCGTCGGCGCATCTGTAACAATCGTCGTTCCACTCTGTAAATGAGTACATTCTAATCGAAGATCTCCTAAATATTTTGCTTTTACCGTTGTCATAACCTCTATCTTTAATTTTAACTTTCAAAGATAACAAATTATTTATATCCGAAACAATGTCATTTGTTTGATTTTTTTTACTTCCATAGACAGTTTTAGCATAGTTTTTGATATTTATTGAGTATCCCTTTTGACACTTTAGAATGCCGGGGAACTGACTTATCCTTTACATCACACACACTAAAAACAGAAGATACCCGGCATTCTACTCTTCCTGTACCGACTAAAACAAATCTATGGCATCGGGAATATGTTCTATTCTCATCTCCCTGCCGATCACTAATATCAGATCAAAACGAATTTCCCGTCGAATATTATTACACGTGAGATAAGCAGCTCCGGCAGCTAATAAATTCTTTTTCTTCTTTAACGACAACAACTCTTCCGGATAAGATTCCGGCACCATCCGGGATTTTACTTCTATCACCACGAGCACGTCACCGTCGAGTGCAACGAAATCCAACTCTCTGCGCCCGATACGCCAGTTCCTTTCTAACACGACATACCCCTGTTCGAGAAGAAAGCGATAAACCTCCTCCTCCCCGACCTTGCCATAATCGTTGTGCCGTGCCATATTGAAAAAATTCAATAGACCGAACCACCGTTTCCATCCCCTCGAATCATCGGCCTATATATGGATATAAAAGCAATCGTCCCATGGTAATGCCCGTATTATCAGATAAATACATACCACTCCCAATTTACAGGCTAAAAAGAGTTTTGCAATGATATATAAAACCATTGAAAACACAAAATTTTTACTACTAATTTATAATATATCTCTAATTCAAGAGTTTGATTTAAAGGATTGATTGTTTATTTGTTTTGGAATCTCGCCCTAAATCATTATCTTTGTATGATTTTTGGGAAAAGTAGTAGTTATGGCTAAAAAAAGAGTTTTATTTATCTCCCAAGAGATAGTTCCGTATCTTCCGGAGTCGGAAATGGCAAATATCGGCAGGTATCTACCTCAAGGGATTCAAGACAAAGGAAAAGAGATCAGAACATTTATGCCTCGTTACGGTTGCATAAACGAACGACGCAATCAACTGCATGAAGTGATTAGACTTTCCGGTATGAATTTGATCATTAATGACACGGATCACCCCCTCATCATCAAAGTTGCCTCCATACAAGCAGCAAGAATGCAAGTTTATTTTATCGATAACGATGATTATTTCCAAAGAAAACACGTGATTACAGACAGTGAAGGAAATTTTTTTGACGATAATGACGAAAGGGCCATATTTTTCGCACGCGGGGTATTCGAAACCGTCCGAAAATTGAGGTGGGCTCCGGATTTAATCTATTGCCAAGGCTGGTTGACATCACTCGTACCTCTCTATTTAAAGAAAGAATACCATGATGATCCGGTATTCTCAAAAGCAAAAGTAGTATTCTCGACGTATAATGATAAATTCGAAGGAAGTTTAAATCATAAATTTGCAGAAAAAGCGATCACGGAAGGTGTATTCCCTAAAGATTTGACACTCGTGAAAGAGCCGACTCATACGAATATCAATAAATTAGCATTTCAATATTCCGACGGAATCATTTTCAATCAACCCGATATCGAAGACGAATTGAAGAGATTCGCGGAGGCATCCGGGAAACCGATTTTAGAGTACCCCGGAGAGGAGTCGTACGTCGACCAATATTCCGATTTCTTCGACAAAATTATAGGATAATGTTATATGCAAACGTCACTTTCGTTTGTCTAAAAAAAATAAATATATGTGTGGTATCGTAGGTTATATTGGGTCGAGAGAGGCCTATCCAATCTTAATTAACGGCTTAAAACGATTAGAGTACAGAGGATATGATTCTGCCGGCATAGCCTTAATGAACGACGAACAGATCAACATTTACAAATGCAAGGGACGGGTTATCGATCTGGAAAATCATATCGCGGGTCAACTGCCAAAAGCGACCATCGGAATGGGACATACCCGTTGGGCCACCCATGGCGAACCGAATGATGCGAATGCACACCCGCAAACATCCATGAATCGTATTTTCTCTGTCATCCATAACGGGATCATTGAAAACCACGCTTTATTGAAAGAAAAATTAATAGCAAGGGGATATGCTTTTACCAGCGAGACCGACACGGAGATATTAGCCAATTTGATCGAATACATCTACCTGAAAGGAAAAGTTTCGGCAGAAATAGCAGTACGCCTCGCTTTAACGAAAGTCATCGGAGCCTACGGTTTAGTCGTTATGTGTAAAAACGAAAAAGACAAGCTTATCGTAGCAAGAAAAGGCAGTCCGCTTGTAATAGGAGTTGGACAAAATGAATATTTCGTGGCTTCCGACGCGACACCCATCGTCGAATATACCAAAAACGTGATTTATCTGAATGACGATGATATCGCGGTATTGAAAAAGGACGAGATGCTCCTAAAAAATTTACAGAACAATCTTCTGACACCCAATATCCAACAAATCGACATCGATATCGAAAAGATCGAAAAAGGAGGTTTCCCTCATTTCATGTTGAAAGAGATTTACGAACAGGTAAATTCTATTTACGACACCATCCGGGGACGGGTTAACGTGGAGGCCTCCGAAATTTACTTAGGTGGTATTTCCGAAATTATTCCGCAGATGATTCGGGCTCAACGTATCATCATCATCGGATGTGGAACTTCCTGGCATGCCGGATTAGTCGGAGAATATCTATTGGAAGAGTTTGCCCGGATTCCCGTGGAGGTAGAATACGCCTCTGAATTCCGTTACCGGAACCCGGTAGTCACCCCGGACGACATCGTGATCGCCATCTCTCAAAGCGGGGAAACGGCAGACACGCTGGCGGCCATTAAATTCGCCAAACAAAAGGGAGCCACCGTTATGGGCATATGCAACGTGGTCGGTTCCAGTATCGCCAGAGAAACTCATGCCGGAGTATATACGCATGCCGGCCCCGAAATCGGAGTTGCCTCGACAAAAGCATTCACGGCCCAAATCTCCGTTTTAACGATGATGGCCCTGCAAATCGGCTACCGGAAAGGAACGTTGTCCATCGAAAGTTATCACAAATACATTCACGAACTATACAATCTGCCCGATAAGGTAAAAGAAATTCTGCTTCAAAACGAACAAATCAAAAAAATTGCAGAAGCCTATAAAGACTCTACAAATGCCATCTATTTAGGAAGAGGCTGTCAGTTCCCCGTTGCCCTGGAAGGAGCCCTGAAACTGAAAGAGATCTCGTACATTCATGCAGAAGGTTATCCCGCGGCGGAAATGAAGCATGGTCCTATCGCTCTTATTGACGAAAACATGCCGGTATTTGCCATCGCAACAAAAGACAACTTTTATGAAAAGATCGTATCGAATATAAAAGAAGTACAATCCCGTAAAGGGCACGTGATCGCATTAGTCAACAACAATGATGTACAAGTTAAGAATATGGCGGAACACGTGATCGAAATCCCGGAGACCCTTGAATACCTCTCTCCTCTTTTAAACGTAATCCCGTTACAATTGATCTCCTACCATATCGCTGTGATGCGGGGATGCAACGTGGATATGCCACGCAATTTAGCAAAATCCGTAACGGTAGAATAACAGAACAAGATGATTCTGTGATTGGGTAATTCAATGATTCCGTGATTTGAAGTTCGAATCTCGGAATCATCGAATCTCTTATCCTGTTATCATCAAGAAATAATCCCTCGGGGCTTGGACGTTCTCGTCGGTCGTGTAAACGATTTTTGTTCACTACCCTCCGGGATTCGCTTCGCTCAGACCGTCCGTCGGGCAGCCGTTCCGAAAACCGAACACGACGCTCACCGTTCGCTATTGATGCCCCTTCGTTTTTATCCCTTTCCCTTCAATCAATTGTAAATTTTAATGTAGATTGTAAATTAATTTTAGATTTATGATTAAGATTCTGATCTTACCCTCTTCAAATCGTCAATCTAAAATCCAAAATCGTAAATCTTTTTATCTCTTAATCTCTATATTCATAGAAATAATTCCGGTTCCCGTCTTTCCGTTAATCCCTCTTCCAACTCCTGTTTATGGTAAAGATAGCCCGCATCCTCATAATATTTGGCTCCCATCGGGCATCTCTTTATACAAGCCCCGCATTTAATGCAGATTCCCGTATATTCCCGCACATCATCATAAGAAATTGATCCCATCGGACAAATTTCTACACAGAGTTTACAATCAATGCATCTATCGTTCGTGACAGGCATCACCTTACGAATGTCAACGGCATTTCCTTTGCGATCCCGGGGAGTATAATAACCGCGATAAGGATAAGGAGTTCCTTTTACCTTTACCGTAATCTTTCTATCGTCACTCTCTTTATATTTTTCCGCAACCCGGGCAGCAAACGCGTTAAGGGCTTCCGCATCCCTTCCATCCGGTCGTCCCTTGGCCAACACCCGCGAAAAGGAGTGCTCTCCGATAAACGCAGCCGCAGCTGTCACATGAAAACCCGCTCTTTCCATGATATCCCTGAGTTCTATCAACGCATCGTCATAATCCCGGTTACCGAACAAAACAACCGGAACTCCAATCGCCTCGTTTCCTTGTAAAGTTGCCAGATACTTCAACAAAACATTAGGTACCCGTCCGGCATATACCGGAGTACCCAACACCACCATATCCGTTCTTTTAAAAGCGAGAACCGTCGATCTGGCCGAAGGTAATGTGAAGTCGTAACTTTCAACCGTCACCTTCAAGATCCGGGCCATTTCCGCGGCAATAGCAGACACACTCCTCCGGGTCGTACCTGTCGGACTGAAATAAACAGCAACAACTCGATCTATCATTCCGATTTCTTTTCCAAGCTCTTTTGCCATTTCCAGGCGTTCACCATCGTCTCTTCGATCGGAGTCCCGGCCATCCAACCCAACTCCTTATTCGCTAATGTGGTATCGGCCCATACCTTCTCTACATCGCCGGCACGGCGCCCTACAATTTTATAATTAACTTTCACCCCGGTAGCACTCTCGAAAGCATGTATGACTTCCAGCACGGAAAGAGCCTTTCCCGTACCGATATTAAAATACTCGTAATTCTCTCGATTCTTTTTTTCCAATAATCGCCGGATGGCCACGACATGCGCCCCAGCCAAATCGACAACGTCAATATAATCCCTCAAGGGAGAACCGTCAGGAGTATTGTAATCATCACCGAAAACACTTAATTCTTTCCGTATCCCGATTGCTGTTTGCGTCAAATAAGGAATCAAATTATTAGGGACACCATTGGGCAACTCTCCGATAAATGCCGTCGGGTGAGCCCCGATCGGATTGAAATAACGCAGGGACAATGCACTCATGGAAGGTTCTACCCGCATAAAATCCCGAATGATATCTTCACTCATTACTTTCGTATTTCCATAAGGAGATTCCGCCTCCTTTCGAGGCGTATGCTCCGTCACGGGCAATACATCAGCCTGTCCGTACACGGTACAAGAGGAAGAAAACACGAAGTATTTCACCCCGAACTCCCGCATACAAAACAAAACATTCATCAAAGAGTTCAAATTATTATAATAATATTCCAAAGGCTTATCCACCGACTCTCCCACCGCCTTTAAAGCGGCAAAGTGAATAACGGCCTCGATATCCCTATGACGGGCAAAGAAATCGCGCGTTTCGGCCAAATTTGTCAACTCGATCTGTTCGAACTCCGGTCGAATACCTGTGATTTTCTGGATACCATCCAACACCTGAAGAGTAGAATTGACAAGGTTATCCGCAATGACAACCTCAAATCCCTTTTGTTGAAGCTCAACAACCGTATGCGACCCGATATATCCCGTTCCGCCCGTTACAAAAACCTTCATAACACATTATTTTTTTCAATTTATAACTTTCTGAGCCTCTGCTTCAGACATTACAAAGTAAATAATAATAATTCAAAATGCCCAAAAATACCTTGTGTTCGTATTCTTTTTTCTTACCTTTGCCGTATGTACAAATGCATTGAACACATAGAAGACCTTCTCTATCTACATGATTGCGTGATAGTTCCCGGATTCGGCGGTTTTATCGGTAATTACACCGAGGCCACCATTCATCCGAAAACAGGAATTTTAACGCCCCCTTCCAAAAAGGTGGTATTCAACAAGCATTTAAAGCAAAATGACGGACTATTAATCCATTGGATCGCCCGGAAAGAAAAAATCGATTACGAAAAAGCAGAACGTCGTCTATCGTTTTTTTGCGAAGAGCTAAAAGTTCGATTAAACCAAAATCAAAAAATAATATTCGGTTCTATCGGTACTTTCTACATGGATCGTCGTTTTAATATCGTATTCGAACCCGGGAAGCAAAATTTCTTAGCCGATACGATCGGCATGCACGACATAGAGGTATTCCCTTCCGGTAAAAAAAGCATCCCCGCGGAATACATTAACACGGACTCCGGAAATATAGTTACTCGCCTATTCAAATACGGACTTTCAGCCGCCATGATCACGGGTATCATAATCATTTCGCAACAAGATATATTCAAAGCGGACCATCGGGCTGAGACGAGCAACCTGCAACCAACGACTATTCAAACGCAGACAAAATCCGTTCATGTCCCCGTCATTATTTCACCCGATTGCGATTTTGTAGAATTCGATCCACTCTCTACTTTGTAGTCCATCCGGCCCAATAACCGACCAGAGAAAAAAGGATATAAAGAGGTATCAGAAAAGTTAAAAAGCCGATCTGAAACAAGATTGCCAAGAGTATGGCCGTACCGAAATAAAGATAACGCACCCGGTTGGACTTCCATGAAAAATCGGTTATTTTCAGAGAGAACATAGGCAATTCAACGACCAGCAATACGGACAAAACGACAACACACCCGAAAAGTACCCAAACATTTCCCCACAGACAAGGGAAAAGCTCATTGTTCCAATAATAAGACAGTACCAGACAAACCCAGAACAAAGCATTTGCAGGGGTCGGCATCCCGATAAACGAATAGGTCTGACGAGTATCCAAATTAAATTTAGCTAAACGAAAAGCAGAAAAAGCAGGGATAAGCAAAGGGGAATACATCAAAACATATTCAACCCACGAATAGGAGGAGTCCGGAGAATATTGAGCACCGGACAACAAGGACAGTTTGATCAACAAATGAGCCATAACAGCCGGCACCACGCCGAAACTTACCATATCGGCCATCGAATCCAACTCCTTTCCCATCTCCGACTTCACATGTAATAATCTCGCAGCAAATCCATCAAAAAAATCAAAAACCATAGCCAACAAAACCAATAAAGCAGCCACCAACAAATTATCGTACATCGCCATAAAAACGGCCATCGTTCCGGAAATAACATTCATGCAGGTGATCAGGTTCGGAATTTGTTTTCTCATAAGCTCAGGGTATTTAATACGAGTACGAAAGTAGTGCTTTTTACCCTAAATAAATCACATTTTTATTACTTTTGTCATAAAATTATCGGGCATGACTAAATTTCTTATCATTAGATTCAGCTCCATCGGAGACATCATTCAATGTATGGATATCGTCCATGGCATTAAAAATCATTTCCCTGATTCAGAAATACATTGGATTGCGCGAAAAGACATGGCCTCTTTTCTTCATATGGACAAAAGAATCGATAAGGTTTGGGAATTCGATAAGAAAAGCGGCTTAAAAGGGCTTTTAAAGATTGCCCGACAACTCAAAGCCGAACAATTCGACTACCTCTACGATGCACACAGTAATATCCGGTCAAATTTATTGAAGATGATTTTATTGCCCCCCGGCCGGAAATTACTACGCCGGAAACCCAATTACGTGCTAAGAAAAAAAGAACGCTGGAAACGATTTTTATTATTCAAGTTAGGGATCAATACATTCGACAAGCCTTTCAAAGGAATTATCTCTTACCGGAAGCCCTTGGCCCGATGGGGGATTACCCGTTTCGACTCAAACTATTCCGACTGGTATTTCCCGGCCGATTTCGAAAAACGCTTCTCTTCCTTGATCAACAAGCAAACCGTCACCCTCGTTCCATCGGCCAACTGGGAGATGAAACGCTGGCCCATCGGCTACTGGCAACAAATCATACAACTTCTTCCGGAACACAACTTCCTTATTCTTGCCGGACCGACAGATTCTTTCTGCGAAACCATTCGGGCAATCGCACCGGAACGAGTTAACAACATGGCAGGAAAAACCTCCTTGTTGGAATCTTGTTACTTAGTTAAGCAATCCAATCTGGTTATCAGTGGAGATACCGGATTCTTGCACGCCGCAGATCTTTTTCATACACCGGGTATCGCCCTGATGGGACCCACGGCTTTCGGATTCCCGACGGGAAAAGAGATCAACGTAATGGAAGTTCCCCTTCCCTGCCGCCCTTGCACAAAAGACGGACATGGCAGATGCAAACAATCGGTTTGGCAAAAATGCATGGTCGACATTACTCCCGACAGGGTAGTAAAACAAGTAGAACGAATGTTTAAATAAAATTTATATCTTCTCACTTTTCAGGCTGACCCGGAACACGGTTCCCACCCCCTCTTCACTCTCGAAAGTAATGGTTCCTCCCATGCTCTCTATGATCTTATAAGACATGGCTAATCCCAACCCCATACCTCCGGATTTCGTGGTAAAATTCGGTTCTGATATGTGATTCCGTATACCTTCAGGTATTCCCGCGCCATTATCCCTCACCGCCAACACGCCCCCCTGCTCTTCATGAGTCAAAGTAACCGTGATCAATCCCTCCCGGCCTTCCGGAATACTTTGTGTCGCATTTTTTAACAGATTTACAATCACCCGGTTAACCTGATCCTTATCTCCATATACTAAAATATCAGGCTCTATATCGCAAATCATCCGATCCACATTATTTTCGAACAAAGTGGTACATCCTTGAACCAGTTCGCTTAAATTAAACCACTCGCTGTTAGCTACCGGCATTTTAGCGAAATCAGAAAAAGCAGAAGCGATGGATGCCATATGATCGATCTGTTCCACTAAAATAGAAGATATATCTTTAAAACGTTGCCTTACCTCTTCCACATTACCTCCCTGCAAAGTTCGCTGTAAAAACTGAATATTCAATTTCATCGGAGTCAACGGATTTTTAATCTCATGAGCTATCTGGCGAGCCATCTCACGCCAAGCCGTCTCCCGTTCCGATTTGGCCAATTTTTTTACACTATCTTCCAGTTTATCCACCATCCCGTTATATTCCCTCACCAACATTCCGACTTCATCCCGCTGGTTATAAACAATCTTCTCATTCTTCCCTCCTACCCGCATCAGACGCAACTTTTCATTTACCATTTGTAAAGGTTTGGTTACCCGCTCTGCAACAATTCCCGAAAAAATGAACGCCAATACCATCACGATCATGGCAATATTTATGGCAATGATCACGAATAACATGATATCCACGTTCAACTCGTCACTCTTGGTGAAATAAGGAATGTTCAACACGTAAGCTTCACCATTCTCCAACATCATCGGAACATAGGCCGCCATATAATCCAGCTCTCCAATCTTCTCCTCTTGAACGAAACTCGTCGCCTTTTCTTTCACTAATTTCCGGTAAGCGATAGGGTTCAGCAAGGTTCCCCTGAATCCCTTTTCAAAGATAACGGGTTGAGAAGTTGCCACCAACGTCCCCGTCTGATCGTATATATTAATATCCACCCACAACATACTGGCAATCTTGTATAAAATATCTTGAATCTGAGGACACACCTGTACATCGATACAATCATATTTTTCCAATTCTTTACTGATGTATTTGGATATCTGAACTACCTTCATACTCTGTTTTCTTTCCACACTATCGGTGTTCACAACGATACTCATCACCGTCATAATAATGAAGAGGGCGCTTATCAATGAAATGATATTGTTCTTAATCCGTCTCTTCAAGGTCTCCCGCCTGAAATTTATCCATTCTTGTTCCTCGAAACGGAAAAACAAACCATACGAAGAGAACAATACGCACACGAAAATAGCGTAAAGCACATTCAGGTAGTAAAGGGCAAAAACATCGTCTCCTAAACTGATCACGAAAACCCCGCTTTTACCGACCGGAATAATCATATGCGAATAGTGGTCTTTTGTCAGAATCTCCACGTGTTCGAAATCAGTCTCCCCGAATTGTTCCAGCCGTTTATAATAATTGAACTCTCCATGGGAAGTCAACAAAACCCCATCTTTATATTTTGCATACGAATAAGGATAAACAACTTTCCTATCCTCCGACGCCTCTTTTGACAGTACCTGTGAATACCCGATGGCCTCCCCCTCATCTTTTGAATCGAATCGCAGGTACAATTTATCCGGCCCCGCAGGGGTATTAAAATCAAAAAGTCCTACATACGAGATCACTCCATCGAAGTCATCGATATTATAAAAGGAGGTATTCTGTATTCGTACTCCCGTACTATCGATCAATGTACGGAAATAGGAGCTACAGTCTTCTAACGTAAAACCGGGTTCCACCAACAAACTATCCTTGTCGGTACATAAAAATACCCGGCAATCGAAATAGAAACCGGAAAGATCGGTCAACTCATTCAAGATTTTACGGGTAATCCCCTCTTCATCCCGAAGACCGACCAAGGAATCCAACTCTCTCGAATTTTTGATCACCTGATCTATCTCCATCAATTTTTTTTCGAACTGCGAATCCCGTTCTCCAATAATTTCCGTCGCACACCTTGCCCTGATCGTTATCTCCCGGTGTACCTCACTACTTTTAGATAAAAAGATAACATATACAGAAACAACGACTAACGCTATCATAAAAATACTCTTTTGAGCGTCAGGTTTTACAAGGTACACGTTTAAAATAAACAGTATGTATAAAGATAACGTGAACAGACACTCTAAAGGAGTAAGAGAAAAATCAAAAAAATAACACAAAGCCGCACAGAACGCCAATACGCAAACCACTCCGATAGTAACCTCTCTCAAAGAAAAAATATTGTAAAAATAACGCACTGACCCGTTGATCAATACAAATAATCCCATTCCTCCAAGAATCAGGGTGATAAAAGCCACCACCGAAGAAAAATCGATATTTAAAAAACGAGCGATATTCAAACTGACCTGCGTATTCTCGATCAAAGAGTTAATAGAGAAGTGCAAAAAATTCGTATACAAAAAAGCAGAGAAAACAAATCCCAACAAAAAAAGATACCTGTATCGTATTAACCGGGGCTCCTGATACTTTATCCGCAATTTATTGAGCGTTATATACAGAAAATGGGTCAGACAAAACATCGTTAAAAACAGGTCCCCTACCGGCAAAACCAGATTCCACTCGGAATTATCTGCCTGAAAAATGGCAAAATGGTACAAGGTGTAAGGAATCTGATACTGCACCATCAATACCCGAAGTACAACCAGACACACGAAGAAACTGAAAACCGCAATCAATTGAACACGAAAAAACCGGACTCGATCCAACACCACTTCGTAAGCATAAAACAATAAATACAAAAAAACAAGGTAGAGAATCAATACAAAATAATTGGGCAGGAAATTTTCATAAGCGACGTGACGTTCTACTTGAAACAATCTCTCCCCCTCCCGATTATACACGGTAGGTTCGTTCTGTACCTGAGGGATATGAAGGATCACGCTTTCAGCATCTTCCACGTTGACGCCAAAAACGGAATTAAAATTATTCTTGATATAATTGTTCGTATAGGGATAATCATCTTTTAAAAAAATCAAAGCGAAAAAATCGATATCCCCCACCGAGTGCCGTCTTATATCATAATAAATATTATTGATCTTAACCAGATTGCCGGCTTCTTTCAACTTGTTATACAGATCTGTTTCTCCGACCTGCTCGCTACTCCAATACCTTAATTCTCCACGTTCAAAGGCGACTAAAATAACATTCTCATCCTTCCATTCTATATTACTGATGTCCTTTGAGATAACAATTTTTCTCAACTGTTCGTCGACATGACGTTCTTCCCGATGCAACCGCTTTTCAAAAATAGCCAACTGTTCCTCTTCGGTTTGTGTCCTGATGATGTATTCCCAAGACAAAGCCGCAAAAAGGCACACAAACATCAATAATATAACGATCCAAAATTTCTTCATTTCATTCTCCTTTAACCATGCCATTCGGTATTTTATTATTCATGATGATAAGGTTCACCCCTTTGTATCGTCATAGCCCTATATAACTGCTCCACAAAGATCATTCTCACCATCTGATGAGAATAGGTCATTCTGGATAGCGAAATCTTCGCGTAAGCCTCCTTGTATACCTGTTCCGAAAATCCATAAGGCCCCCCGATAACAAAAACCAAACGCTTTGTACCAACCAGCATCTTTTGTGCCAAAAATTCGGAAAACCCTTTTGAAGTGTACTCATGCCCTTTTTCGTCCAATAAAACAACGATATCCGAGGTCTCCAACTGCCCCAAGATGAGCTCACCCTCCTTCTCCTTCTGTTGATTCTCCGTTAAATTCCTCGCATTTTTTATATCCGGAATCACCTTCATCTCGTAAGGAATATAAAACTTCAAACGCCTCTCGTACTCCTCAATCCCCGCTTTCAAATAAGCCGTATCCGTTTTACCGATAACTAATAGACATACTTTCATAAATCATGTATTATTAAACACCTCTCCGGCTCGATTATAACTTTCACCCACCCGATTCACCCTCCATTTTGACTCCATATCAATGTATTTCTATCCTATCTCCCACGTACACCCGAGCGAAAGTAATATTTTTTTCGGTTTCCCCTTGCAAAAACCCAAAAATTATCCCTATATTTGCAGCCGTTAACAAGAAGCCAGAGTTAACACACGCAAGTGTAGGTCCTATAGCTCAGCTGGTTAGAGCACCTGACTCATAATCAGGGGGTCCTTGGTTCAAGCCCAAGTGGGACCACTTTTTCAAAGAGCCAATTAGTTAAAAATCAACTAATTAGCTCTTTTTTCTTTTTGTAATTATGAAACATTTATGAAATATGAAACGAAAAAAGCGGCTTTTTTAGAGCCGCTTGTGGCATCTACACATCAGATTACACCCAATCATTTTTACAACATAAAACCGGTTGAATTCAACCGGTTTTTCTTTAGTTAATCTTCATAGTAAATTTCATACTCACATTTCTCCCCATCTTCCTCTATAATGATTTTGGTTATGTAATTATCTTTAACTTCATATTCGAAAGAAACCGGATATTTGTATTCACCCTCGTCATCATCTATCCCACTAACCGTTATTGTTTTCGGCAAATACATAGAACGTTTTCCTGTTATCCCATGAAGAAAAAGGTCTTCAATATATACCCCATCCGATAGAACCATTATTCCGAACAAGTCCAGATTCAAATTATTAAGTTGTTGACCGTATGTAAAATTAAGTGTTGCATTATTCAATTCATCATCTATCCATTTATGCTGAATCAGCTTACCTCCAGTAAAAACAAAATTTTCAGTAATTGGATATTCACTTTCACTGACACCTTTCATTTGACTTAAATAATCCCCCTCATACTTGAAGTCAAATTCATCGAATTCACTCAAAGGAGCAGGATATGTTTTCTTGTAATGCGTTGCTTTCCCGTTTTCTAAAGTATATGTTTCAGTCTGGTTATCACCTCCGATTTCTTCAATAACCAACTGATTAAATGAATAGGTATATATTGACCTCCAAGGTTCTTCTTCTCCATCTTCGGTCACCTTTAAAGATGCAATTCGTCCTTTGTCATCATAAGAAAATTCATAGATATTTTTTCCTATTCCATTAAGTGCATCCTCATCTTCCCAAGATTCGATTATTTTGACGATTTTTTTCGGTAAAATTTCAACATCTCCACTTTCTTCCGGTTGTTCCTCAAAGGTCATTTTCCCAAGTTCGTATTCTTTACCGTTTTCTTTAAGAAGTACGGATTGATTACCATAAACCTCCGGAGCAGTAAAAGTAATACCGGTCGAATTAACCTCGGTAACAACAGCTTTAACATCCTCGTCTCCTGCTACTTTAGAAATGATTCGTCTAAACCAGATTTCACTTGCTTTGGTAAAACCCTCTCCCTTAATTGTAATAGATTCTCCGGGTTTTACAGGATTCTCGAACTTGGGAATTTCAAGTCCTTTAATTGGTAACTCGTTGTCTTTGTCATCATCATCACTACAAGCCACAAAAAGGGCCAACATCGTGAATAGAAATAATAATTTTCTCATAATTAACAATAATTAGTTATTTATTCTCTTTAATTCCAACACATCCACATGAACTATTCTCCTATAAAAAGACCTGCAATCTGCTCATTACCTAACCATACAACAACAATCACAAGAAGAGCAAATGTCATCAATGCACCATTATTAGCCCACACTATTTTTTTCAGAAAAAGCCCCCACTCGCTATTGCGATAACGATCCCGCCGGGAAACCATCATGGATTCACTCAATTTGTACCCAATAACAAACACACCGGAACTTACAAGAATAATTCCTCCAAACAACCATTGTTTCGTGAATATAAAAAACAAGGCAAAAAAAACATATAAACATAAATTCAGGATATATACTACTTTTTTAAGAAATTCCATAATTATTCCATTGACTTCATTCTTAGTTTTAACCTAAATTGCTCTATTTTCATTTGAAAATATTTTTGATAATAAGTCCATTTCTCCTCGGGAAGAAAGACGATTGCCACTAAAGCCACCAAGATAAATATACCAATCCCATACATCATGACTGAAATGATCACCTCCAACAGCATATTAAGAAAAACAACCGCCAGAAATCCAAGTATACCTATAATTCCTATTCTCAAAAACATAAGCAATGCTATTATTAATCAACAATATATTTCCTAACGATCAAAAATTCAGAAACTCCCGTCAATATTCCGATACTCCCCAAATAAACATGGAAACCGTCGTCACTCCGATACATATCCCAAGACCAGTTGGTCAATGAATTCCAGGTACTTTGAAATATATTTCGATCCTCTATCGAAAAAATTAATAACGTGAATACCAATGATATGACCGGCAGCAACAACACCCACTTCCCGTATTGTTTTACCTCTCCCCAAAGTCTGATCATCTGAAAGAGAATAAATACGGGTAAAAAGATTTTAAATATGGACAAAATCAACTGTACCGTTCCAAAAACATTTCCCCCTCCAAAAAGGAAAAAAGCCAACACATACCCCATCACTAACCACACGCCTTTAGTTGAACGCATACGCGGGGGCAATAAGCCGAAAAAGAGCAAAGCACTCCAAATCGTGTTTTGTTTCCAATTTGCACTTTCCAGTAAAGCGGGATCGATCAAATTAATCCCGGTTAAAACAATAAAACCTATTGCGATAAGATAACAAGGAAAAAATAACGGAATCAATTTTTCATTATCCTTAGCCATTAAAGCTATCAATTTTATCGGTTTATCGCTTTCCGATTGAATTACAACATTTGGTTCTTCTCGTAAAACCTCATCCATATCCTCGTATTTTTCTGTTGTGGTTACCTTCGTTTCTTCCATTTCCGATTCAAAAAGATTGAAAATAGGATGGAACCCGGATCGCCAATGTACGATAGAATATCAAGGAAATTCAACATACTCTGTCATCGAATCTTTTAACACACGAATCAATAAAGGAGACACTTTTCAAGTCGAACATTTTCATTTACACCAACCTTTGATCCTAACAAATTTATGCCGTAGAATTACAGCTACTTCTTTTTCCGAACCGGCAAATTACGCCATAGGTTATCAAACCGGCTTAACATCAATTCAACTCCTGGAATAATAACAACATGACCTTACTAAATTCTAATTCAGGTATCATTACCGATATAAAACCGGAGACTACCTCATATTTTACCAACATCACGCTATGGTATGAATCCGACAACGGCTATTGTTGCCTATACAAAGCTCAAAAATTAGGGAAATACCATATACTGAAAACGTTAAAATCTATATATAAAGACAATCCCCTTTATCAAGAATTATTACAAAAGGAATTTCAGATCTCCTATCCGTTATCTCATCCCCATATCGTACAAACGATCGGATTCGAAGAAATCCCCGGTATCGGATCAAGTATTATCATGGAATATATCGACGGAATCCATTTACGTGAATATCTGAATTCTAAAAACTATAACAGCCATGTCATTCTAAAAATACTGGACGAATTCTGTCAAGCCTTAAGCTATATCCATTCTTTACAAATCATACACCGTGATTTAAAACCGGAAAATATCCTTATCACACGCAATGGTTCCAATGTCAAATTAATTGATTTCGGCTTATCGGATACAGATTCCTATTCCATTTTAAAACATCCCGCAGGTACCTTAAAATATGCCTCCCCGGAACAGCAAGTTCCTCAAACTGCCATAGACAATAAAGCGGATATATATTCTATCGGGGTAATCTTAGAAGAAATCATACAAACGACTCATGTAAAACTTCCACACGTACACAAGATAATAAGACGTTGTACCTCTGAACTTCCAACCCAACGTTACACAAGCACAGAGGAAATCATTCATTTGCTCCATTCGAAGAATAAATATTTACCCTATTTATCCGTTCTTTTAATTACAATTCTAACTACGGGTGTTTTGCTACTCGGATATCACTGGGGATTAAAACAAAACGTCAATCGATATTCCCAATCAACCAATATTTATAACAAAATCGTCCAACAGGCTCAGCATATAACAGAACTTCGTTGTCAAAAATTATACGATTGGTATGACGCCATTACAACACAAGATTCATTATCACTCTGGCTAAATGAATACAGTAACTTAGTTCGGGAAGTCAATCAGCAAGTTGATTCCATTCTTAAACAAAATATTTCGCCCAGTGCCCCGGAATATCATCTATACAAGACAAGCTTAAACAAACTTACAGAAAATATTTGGATCGATTATTTTTACAAAAATCAAAACAAATTCCTGACCTCTCCACCTGCTTTAAAAATATATAATGAGTAATATACCATTTCATAAATTCAAGAGCCACTTCCAAACCGGAATAATCTCGATGACTTTATGGTCTATCTCCAGTACTTGTTCGGAATCACGCGTGATCACCATTAATTTTTTACATTCCAATACATTCGATAGCTTCAATAAAGCACTTATTTCCCTGTCAAAAGTACCATCACTATTATCAAGATTATAGCAAACCTGAATGGCTATCGCTTCATCCGGAATATAAAAATCAACTTCAACTGCCTGATTATAAAAAAACACTGCATCATTTCGGCCATATTTACGTAATAAATTGATGGCAACGAGATTTTCCAGCAATGAAGTTTCCCCGTCAAGTAAAAAAAGATTCAAAATCCCGTTATCTGTGAAATAATACTTAGGATTAGTTTCCTTATCAACAAGCTTTCCCGCTATATTTTGGATGGAAAAAATCAACCAGGCATCTTTCGCGTATTCAATATAATTGATAATAGTTGTTTTACCGACTTTTACCCCTGTTGAGGAGACGATATTAGCAACCCGAGTAAATGACATGGGTTGTTTTACACTTTCAGCCAACTTTTTAAACAATACACGCAATGCAAAAATATTACCAACCGAATGGCGGGCTGCAATATCTCCCAAATAAATTTTTTGATAAACACTGGTCAGATAATCACGCTTGGCTGAAAATTCTGCTCCTTCAGGAAATCCACCATAATAAAAATAATCCTTGAATTTTCTCAATATCTCTGCTCTCGTTTCAGTTGCGAACAAAGAATTATCATCAACCCTGATATGATTTACATTCAAGAACTCCTTAAAACTATACGGGTAAACATTAATCGGAATATAACGTCCGCCTAAAGTAGTTTGTATGTCCTGACTCAACATTTTAGCGTTACTTCCGGTAATATAAACCCGGTGTTTGGTGTCAGCCAGACGACGGGCGAATTTCCCCCAACCTGCAATATTTTGAATTTCATCCAAAAAAAGGATGGGCTTCTTTCCATACATTTCCAAATGTACTTCCAAAAGCAAATTCAAATCTTCCAAAGACATTCCGACAAGACGCTCATCTTCAAAATTAACGTAAAGCATCTCATCCCAATGAATCCCTTGCGCTAATAATTGTTGCATTCGTTGATAAAGCAAGAAAGATTTTCCTGCCCTCCGAATACCCACAAAAACATAATTACCAAACTCCTCAAAAGTGAAACTTCGAGGTATAACCTGATATTTCGGTACCTCTACCTGATTATCTGTAATGACTGATTTTAAAATATTTTTGTCCATTCGCTATGTTTGTCTTGTTGACAGGACAAATGTAGGCTATTTTTGTCTTACCAGCAAGACAATATCCGAATATATGAGATATAAAAAAATTTAACATAAAATAAATCTCTATTTAACTCATAGAAATCTGTAAATAACTATTTATCAAAAAGGTAAATCATCAGCATTCAAATCAATAAAATTTTCAGCTTTCTGAGGTTCTCTTAAATCAAATAATTCAGTATTCTTTAAAACAAAATTTACCCCTTCCTGTGTCAAACGACATACTGGATACTCATTTCCATTATAATCACTCCCAAGTTGAGTTTGTATATAGTTTTTACGTTTTAATTGCCGTAACCCAATACTTACGGCAATATCATTATAACCAGCTTTAGTCATTCGATTACAGATATCATACACTGCAATAGACTCATCATCTGTCATTTGCCTTCCAATAATAAAAGCTAATAAAGCCAATTCATAAGATTGTAAACCTTCTGTTTCTTTTATCGGGTTATCCAAAATTTTT
Source organism: Sanguibacteroides justesenii (assembly GCF_003204205.1). Lineage (NCBI taxonomy): Bacteria > Pseudomonadati > Bacteroidota > Bacteroidia > Bacteroidales > Porphyromonadaceae > Sanguibacteroides > Sanguibacteroides justesenii. Next base: position 309,800 of record NZ_QJPL01000003.1, on the reverse strand, counting down.
TGGGTAGTTTTTTGAGTCGACAAATAAGCATTTATCTTATCAGTAATCTTAGTTTTCAATAATTCAAAATCACTAGCAGATTCTGTTTTATACGTAATTATATTTTTATGCCTAATATCAAAAGGAAAAATCGAACGACTTTCATCACAAACCATAATTACATCCTTCTCTATAGCAAAAGCATATCCTAGTTCATACCACAAATCCTTTTCATACGCTTATTAATCCGCCTGGTAAGATCTTTAGTCAAATGCTTATGTTTGATCGGATCATCAACTTCTTCAAGATATGAGAAGATCAAATTATCAGACAACGGTTCATTTCCCCACCTTTTAATCATAGTCTCCATTTCGGAAACGATCGGCATACCAATTTCCTTTATTGACTTATTCGTTCGCTCCGTTTTTTGACGCACAAAACAAATCCCTTCATCATCGATGTGCTTATATTTCGTTACGCTCTTGGTGAATTCAAAATTAAATAAAGTATACGACATTTTTAGAATTAAAAAAGTTTAGTATATTTTGTTTTTCCACGAAAAAAATACAATATTGCAATAATATTTATCCTTATAATAATAACTTTTAAGACTATCAACCATGAAAATCTTAAAACAAAAATTATTTTTTCTTTTTTTTCTATTTGTAATAGGAGGAAATACATTCGCTGCAGAATATGCACATGTATGTGGAGATGTCGTAGATAAATATGGACGACTTCCAATAGTCGGTGCTACTGTCAGAGCCGGAAATATCGAAACAATAACAGATAAAAACGGAAGATACCTATTAGATCTTCCTGCAGGATATTATCAGATAGAAGTTATTGCACTTGGCTATAACACTTATAAAGGGGATCTAACGATAAACGTTAGCACGTTAGGAGAATCCATTATATTGAGTGATATTGTGTTAACACCGGAAGATTTTAGGCCATGGCCATCTTCATCATCATTTTATCTGAATTCCACCCCAATAGCAGGAGTCATTAAAAAACAAGAATTTTTATTCTCACAAGTTTAATTCAAACATGAACCTTCATAACGTTAACACGATTCTGACCCACGAGGCAAAAATACAGGGACGAGGTATTTTGTTTAAAATCCTCGCGGGATTGGTTATAGGCGGTATCACTTATATCGTCATGATTTACCAGGGAAATTTCCATCCCGTTTCCTGGCAAAAGATTGCCATGCCCTCCTATATCCCCTGGATCAGCACAACGCTTCTCAACCTTATTCAAAACCTATTCATTATCTTTAGGGTAAGCGGGTTTTACAAGAGATGGACAGCCGAAAACCTCGAGGTGCACCAGGCCAGTAATAGCGAGTGGATGACGGGAAAGGTCCTGGGCGTTATAAAGGTTCTGTTTATCCTCGACTTCGCTTCCATCGGGATTACCAGTCTCGTGCATATACTACTCACGGGTTCCCCGTTCAATATAGGGATATACCTTTTCTATTTCAGTACCCTGACAATTCCGTCTACCCTCTTTTACACAGGGTTTACCCTGTTGCTATCCTTTCTTACTCGACATAAAGGAATTACCGTGTTAATAGCGGGGATACTCTACCTGTTTACCTCCGGGGTTTTCCACGATTACTGGAACGGGACGACCGACGTATTGGCTATCTCCATACCGAATATCTTCTCGAACATCACCGGGCATGTTAACACCGGGTATTACCTCATGCACCAGGGAGCTTTCCTCCTGCTCGGGACAGGACTAATTAGCTTAGCAACAGCACGTTTCAACCGGATTCCAAACCGGGTAAAAGCCCCCGGACGAATCCGTTTGGCCGGGGGCATAGCGACCCTGGTCGGGATTACCCTACTCGCCTCTTACCGAATCCATTTCGTGAAAGAGAGTCAAAAAAGACAGAATCACGTGGAGATATTCGCGCGCCACGGGAATATTCCCAGCTTACAAATTCCAGAACACCAAATCCATTTTTCCAGGGAAGGCTCTATCGTGAACGCGACCAGCGAACTCTACCTGAAAAACCCGAACCCGGGAAAAGTCGATACCCTCGTGCTTTTTCTAAACCCCGGCCTGAAAATAAACTCATTGAAAGAGAACGGAAAAGAACTGCCATTCAAACAAGAAGGACAGGTCACCCTCATCTTTCATCCCCTGGAGACAGGACAAGAGATAAAACTAAAACTCCGTTACTCGGGGGAAATCGACGAGAGCGTCGCTTACCTCGATATCCCCGACAAGCTGTTTTACAAACCCAAGGATAACCCTTTCCTTCCCTTTGTTCTCGGAAAAAGAACGGCCATAGTCGAGAAGGATTTTATTTTCCTCACGCCAGAGGTCATGTGGTACCCGTCGGCCGTCCCTCCCGTTAACCCGATGGCCCCTTTTTGCTCCGGGAAAGACTTTACCCGCTTTAAATTGACCGTCGAAAACCCCGGAGAACTAATTTTCCTCTCACAGGGGAAAGAAGAAAAAAATAAAAAACAGGTCTCTTTCCATAACGAGGAGCCACTTACCGGGATTTCCCTTTGTGCCGGAAAATTCAGAAAGAAAAACATTAACATGGGGAAATTTAATGCAGAATTTTATCATTTTGAAAAACAACCTTTCTTTAGCAATGACCTAAAAATTGTTACAACAAATTCAATAATCGAAGAGTATCGGGATATATTACATTTTAACAATCTGCCGGATAATCCTCCTTTCAAACTTATGTTAGTAGAAACCCCCTTGTCTATAACATCTTTCTTCAGACCATGGAAAAAAAGTAGTGATTTTGCCCAACCGGAAATTTTCTTTTGGCCGGAAAGAGGAGCCACTTTTAACGTGAATTTTAAAGGACTAAAAAATGTACATGAAAAAAAAGGCGATCCCTCTATGTCAGATCAGAGAATTCAAGATCATTTAAGAAATTACTTAATTTTTCAAATTAATAGAGAAAAGATTTTCCATGAAGATGAAAAAAAACACACGAACTCCTGGGAAAAGAATAAATACAATATTTGTCCCGTTCTTTTCCGAGATACTTGTTTTATTCAGTCTGAAGAATTCCCGATCATGGACATCATGATAAAAAACATTTTGGAGGAAGAAGCTCATTTTTCTTTTTTTACGGGAGGAATTTCTCCATCTCCGGAAACTATTTTTGCGCTTAATTACTTAGATAAACATAGCTTGGAAGAAGCTTTACAGGACAAGAAACTCTCTGAAAATATACTTTTAGAGATTATTCATTACAAGAAACGAGACCTTCTTCATTACCTTTCCTCTTGTTGCAGGAGAGATTCCGTGATTAACCTATTCCGGGAATTTCTCTCCAATCCTTACCAAATAATTTCTTTTGAAAAAATTATTAATACGTTTAAGGAAAGATTTAACACAGATATTCACTCTTTTATCCGTTCCTGGTATAGAGAAAAAGGGTTACCTACAATTATCGTTCAGGAAACCCAAAGAGGCAAGATAGAAGGAGACAGGCTCAATAGGTATGCCGCTCATATAAAATTATACAATCCTACCGATATTAATGCCATTATACGTATTAGTTTCGAAGATATCAGATACTGGGGGCCCTCATCTCCATCTATCCGTTATCATTTGATACCAGCCCACTCTTGCAAGTTAATAAAAATGACAAACGATAACAGGTACCAAATTATCCTATATACCGGAATCTCCCATAATATTCCGAACCAACTTCAACTTCCACCTATTCCATTTTCTACAAAGGACACAACAAATGGCATCTTCGATTGTGAGCATAATAAATCCATTATCTCCAATAAAGAGTTAACGGTAGACAATGAAGACGAAGGATTCTCCCTTATAGAGCCAACTCATGAAAGAATAAACAGTCTTTTTCAAAATAAATCCACGCGATACAATGATCGAGCATATAATGCAAACAAATGGACAAAACTTTACTCTTTTATTTATTATGGAGATGTAGTAAAAAGCGTTTTTTATAAAATAGGAGGAAAAGGAAACTACAAAGCCCGTTGGGAAACTACCATAACAGAACCGGGTGAATATGAAATTTTCGTTTATTTACCAAGAGTTGAAAACCTACAAAACAATTTATATAGTTATGGCAATGGAGCAAAGCAACATTACCTCATTGAATATAAAAAAGAAACGCATGAGGTTATTTTAGACCTTTCGAAACCATATTCATTTAACGAATGGTTTAGTCTCGGAACTTTCACTTTAGGCTCGGGCAAAACAAGCGTCACCCTCAACGACAAGGGAGGGCCGAAACAATTTATCGTTGCCGATGTAATAAAATGGATAAAAAGAAAATAACTTATAATTACCAAAAAAGAGATCTTTTATTTAAGCTCATTCTGCTTATTTATGGTTTTGTTTTTATCACAAGCACAAAGTAGCTTATATCATTTTGAATTTTTCTCATCGATCGAGCAAGGAAAAAGGGAAGCCATGCGGAGTTCTCCCGATTCTCTCGCAGGATTAAGTATGCTCAAGATAAACCCGACGTGAAAAAGAATACAGGCCGAGATAAGGATAAAAAAGAATTTTCCCAAACCGGATCGATGTAGCAGTTTGACCTGTATCCGAGCTATTAATCCACAACTTTTCATGTCAATCGAGAACTTCAGTGCAAACAAAAGGCATGTGTAGGTTATAAAAAATCATTTAAATTCTCACATTCACATATACTAAATTTATAAAATTAACACGACATATATAGTAAATACTCATTCTTTATCGTTACATGTATCATCCGTACGAATAAAACACACGAGCCCTTCATTGAAGAAGCTCGTGTGTTTTCCATATATCTCGAATCGCGGACAGTTATCGCTCTCCCAATTTTGCGTCCATAAAGAATAATCCTGCCTCTCCGGCTTTCTTTATCTTATCGACAATGGATTGAGCCGTTGCCTCTTCTTCCACCTGTTCACGAACAAATCCCCACAAGAAATCCTGGGTTGCATTGTCTTTCTCGGCGGAAGCGACCCGGACCAAATTATCAATCAACTCGGAAACGTGACATTCATGCTTATAGACGTGTTCAAACACCTCCAGCGGGCTGCCCCAACCTTGAGGTACCACGTCGATTTTGTCTACTTTCGGAACTCCTCCGCGCTTGATCATATAATCTGCCATCATGCAAGCATGTTCGGTCTCCTCTCCCGATTGCTTTTTCATCCAATGTGCAAAACCGTCAAAACCCTCTTTCTGCAAATAGAAAGACATGGAAAGATACAAATTAGCAGACCACATCTCTGCCGTAATTTGTTCGTTTATTGCCTGTTGCAATTTTTCTGTCATCATAACTTTTACTTTTAATTATCAGTATCTATTTCAATCACATTGTCTATTTTACATTTCACATACACTCTTACATAAAAAAAGCCAAAAATAAACCATTAATACATTACATCAGAATTATTAATTTATTTTATACAATTCCATTATTAAAATAACACAATCGACAAATAAAGATAAATGACAACATACAGACAATCACACATATAAAAAAATCATACAACCTATTCTTTACAATCTTTCAGCAAAATCTATTTACTGGAACTCTTCCGTTACACCTGTCATTTTGACATTCTGTATACAAGGAAAACCTTTTTATTTCAGTTTTCGTTAAATGATCACAAGAGATTAGTAACAAACATTTAAACTCCGACAAGATGAATAAAATACTTACCTGGTTCATGATGGCTATCTTATTAGCAAGCGTAACCCCACTGACGGCACAGGAGAGAACAACGGCCAAAGAAAAAAGAAAAATGACGCGGGAAGAACGTAAGCTCGCCCGGCAAAAAGAAGATGAAAAATTATTCCAAACAGCTATCGATGCACTGAAGAAACAGGATTTCGTTCTCGAGGCTCAAACATTAACCTTTAAAAAAGGACGAACAATAAGCGTAACCCCTTCCACTAACTTCATCTCTATGTCGGGAGACCGAGCTACCGTACAGGTTAGTTTCGTTACCGGACGTCCGCTTCAAAACGGCTTGGGAGGAGTAACCGTGGAAGGAAAAGTTTCCGATATAAAAATGAGCACGGATAAAAAAGGAAGGGTTTCATACAGTTTTTACGTGCAGGGATTAGGCATATCGGCTTACGTGAACATCTCCCTCGTCGGCAACAACAAAGCTTCTGCCACCATACTGCCCTCCTTCCATTCCAACACCCTTATCTTAAACGGCAATCTCGTACCATCGGAAAAATCCAATACTTTTGAAGGAAGAAAATTATAAGGCTATATATCATTCAAAATGACCTGATCCCGGAAATCGAATTTGTAATTTCCGGGATTGTTTTTAACCGTTAAAATCCCATCCAAATCTTAGATTATTTAAAAATACGAAACGACAATTCTCACGAAATAAACGTTGAAATTCGGAAGAAAAGGTACAAAACCGATTTCGATCCGACGAAATTGTACGGCATAGAAACAACCTTCTTTTAAACATCAAAAATCGAATTAAATTTTACATATTATTTGTAATATAATATATAAATTATAACTTTGTAAAATTAAGGATATGAGGGGTATTGTGTAAACTAAAAATATGCCCTTTGAAAAAATCACTCCTTTTCTTTTGTCTAAGTGTCATTTTTCTTCTTTCCTGTCAAGACAATAAATGGGAAAATGAGATCAGAAACCGTGTCGATTCCTATATGCGATTATGCGGCAGCAGCTTGTAGTATAGTAGAAAATCGTTTATACTACAACCCAACAGATTCCTCATTCCAAGATTCTACGGCTGGAGTCGGTAAAGAAAAAATATATGATGTCACTCAGGTTCGTCCTAACGACGGACTCTATTTAAATGAAACAATATCACTCTAAAACAATCAAAAACTACAGATATGAAAAGCATATTATTTTTAATCGCCTTACTAATAGGATTTTCTGGTGAAACGACATCACTAAAAAATAAAGTGGACAAAACCGAGATAATTTCACTACCTTTTGAATTGACGACTTTATCAAGACGTTCACTACCGGGATTCGCCGTTAATTCCGAACTTAATTCGAAATTATCCTTCCATGTTTATACAGATTTAGGACTAAAAAAACAGATCCTATATGATGATGTGACTTGTTCCATTTTCAAACGTTTTGAAACGGGAAATAAAAATTTCATCTTATTAGATTTATGGATTGATATGGGAGAAAATTATCGCCATTTACTTATGACATTAAACGATAATTATCAAATCATAGACACATTAGACGTAGCCGTTGGAGGCTCATTTGACAATTTCACATTCACAAAACGATACCGTTTGGACAGCGACTTTAAGGTAACCGTGTATTGGTTAAAACCACTCTCGGAAACACCCGTGTATTTTCGTCCGGATACCCCTCCTTTCGAGGCTCAACGGATAGATTCCCACTACCATATTGATGACAACGGCAAGTTTATACAAGACGAGGAGATTCTCTACAAACCGCAAATTTACAAGCCACAAGAAATTTCGGTCGACGGAAAAAACATTTGGGGTGGGAAAGAAGAAAAAATTAATCGATAATCAAAAACTGTTTTCTAACGCATAAAACAAAAACATTCAACCTTCAACAAGAAGTTTATCCAAAATGACAAGACTTCTTTTACAATAAACGCAGCATACGTATCATTTCGGAAAATTACGAATTTCCTTCGGGGGAACCGGGAGTCAGGTTATCCAAATGAAATTCCAATGCTTTTACCGAGATCAGTATTTCCCGTACCGATATGCTTAGGGAGATAACCAACAGCAGCAAGGCTATTCCGAACACGTATACCGCTGTCAGTTGAAGACCTATATAAATAAAAAAAGTGCATAACACGCAAAGGAGAAGACTGATTACCCCGTAAATCTGCATGGAACGAGACATATAAAGTCGCTTTTTCAGGTTATCCAGTTGTCGCTGCGTCATTGGAGTAGGATGTTTCTCATGCTCCACCTTCAGGTTTCGTATCACCTGGGCGTAAGCCAGAAAACGGTTGGTATAAGCCAACATAATCAGCGATATCGCCGAAAACAGGATGGAGGGGGTCGTCAACGTTAATTCTTCCATATCTATCGCGTACACTTTTTCTGGTTTACAGTAGGATCCAGAGAGGAGACATTCCATTTCTCTCCCAAATCCGGTCCGTTTTCTCCCGCGGCATAATACAACAGACCTTCGTTCCGGTGTTTTTCCCAACAGTTCACGATAGGATCGATAAACCGCCAGCTGGCTTCGAGGGCATCATTCCGGGTATACAACATGGAGTCACCCGACATCGCATCCAACAGCAGGCGTTCGTAAGCTCCCGGAATATACTCCTTGCAAAGAGAAGCATAACTAAAATCCATAGCCACCTGCTCGACCTCAAATCCGGCACCCGGAATCTTCAATCCGAATTTCATCCTGATTCCCTCATCGGGGTTAATACGTAAAACCAATTGATTGCAGGAGTTTCCGGGACACTCACCCTTAAAAAGTTTATGCGGGGCAGATTTGAAATGGATAATGACTTCCGATTTTTTCTCTTTTAATCGCTTCCCCGTGAAAAAATAGAACGGGACATCACTCCATCGCCTGTTATCTATAAAAAATTTGATACCGACAAAGGTTTCCGTATCCGAATCGGCAGCCACGTTTTTTTCTTCCCGATAGCCCGCAACCGCTTCCCCCCGCACCGTCCCGGCCGTATATTGAGCCCGGACAACATTTTCCGCCACCTCGTTATCCGTCATCGGTCGAAGAGCCCGGATCACCTTTTCCGTTTCGTCGCGTATAGCTTCCGCGTCGATCGTGGCAGGAGGTTCCATAGCCACAAAAGCCAACAGCTGCATCAGATGATTCTGGATCATATCCCGTAAGGCCCCGACCCCCTCGTAGGATTTGCCCCGTCCCTCGATACCGATGGTTTCGAGAGCTGAAATCTCCACGTGATCGATATAATTGCGATTCCACAGGGCCTCGAAGGTCTCATTCGCAAAACGTAAAACCAATATATTCTGGACGGTCTCTTTTCCCAGAAAATGGTCGATCCGGTAAATCTCATTTTCAGAAAAAACGGAATTAACACAACGATTCAACTCTCGGGCTGAAGGCAAACTAATCCCGAAAGGTTTCTCTACCACAATACGCCGCCATCCGTTCTTCGAACGCATCAATCGACTTTCGCGCAGATAGCGGGTAATCGAATCATAGGAAGAGGGAGGGGTTGCCAAATAATAGATGGTATGATCCGGAATATCGTATTGTTGACGTAATTGCATGACCCGTTCGCTCAATTCGTCCGTATTGCCCTCCGGATCAAAAACCTGATAAAACAACAGGGGTAAAAAATCATCTATCTTCTCTTTCTCCTTTACGAATTCCCTTAACTTTTCTTTTATATGCGCACGGAAACTCCCATCCGTGAAAGAAGAACGGGCTGTCCCCAATATCAGAAACCGTTCCGGTAATAATCCGCGAACGAAAAGTTCGAACAAAGAGGGCAATAGCATACGCTTGGTCAGGTCGCCCGACGCCCCGAATATGATTAAAATTTGATTCTCTATTTTTTTCATCATGATTACTATGCATTATAAGTTCCGGAAGCCGTTTCCCCTCCTTCTCCCGTCCAATCCGTGTGGAAAAAACGTCCCCGTTCGGTATCCGTACGCTCGTAGGTATGAGCCCCGAAATAATCCCTTTGAGCCTGAATCAGGTTGGCCGGAGAACGGAGTGTTCTCAATCCGTCGAAATAACTCAAGGCAGAAGAGAAACAAGGCAAGGCGATTCCGTTAAACACGCCGTCCGCCACAACACCCCTCAAGGCAGGAAGGGTCAATTGAATCTTATCCTGAAAAAAAGTATCGAACAACAGGTTATCCAAGGTAGAATCGCGATGATAAGCCCGGGTAATCCGTTCTAAAAAAGCAGAACGGATGATACATCCTTTACGCCATATTTTAGCTATCGCTCCAAAATCCAAATCCCAACCATAACGCACGGAAGCCCGCTTCATCAAAGAAAAACCCTGAGAATAGGAGATCAATTTAGCCGCGTAAAGAGCCTCTTTTACCGCCTCGATCCCGGAATCATTGATCGTAGCGGAAGCCACCAGATCGCCGGTCTCTTCCGTGGGATAAAGCACAGAAGCTTTTTCCCGCTCCTCGAGCCTCATGGACATGAAGCGGGTGAAAACAGCCTCTGCCACGGATGTCAGGGGATTCGCCTCATCCAAAGCCGACATAACGCTCCATTTCCCGGTTCCCTTTTGTCCGGCCACATCCAATATGGAATCCAACAAATATTGACCGTTCGCATCCCGGAAATGCAGTATATTGGCTGTAATCTCTATCAGATAACTGTTCAGTTCACCCCGGTTCCATTCCTCGAAAATTTGACCTATCTCATCGTTATTTTTACCGGTCCGTCTTCTTAAGATCGAGTAGGTTTCCGCTATCAGTTGCATATCGGCATACTCGATACCGTTATGTACCATCTTCACGAAATGCCCTGCTCCTCCGCTTCCGATCCACTCGCAACAGGGAGAACCGTCGTCTAATTTAGCCGCAATCGTCTGAAGGATATCTTTCACCAAAGGCCAGGCCGTTTCCGATCCGCCCGGCATAATAGAAGGTCCGTTCAAAGCACCCTCTTCTCCCCCGGAGATACCGCTACCCACGAAATACAACCCTTTTTCCTCCAACATTTTAACGCGCCTTGCCGTATCTTTAAAATCAGAGTTCCCCCCGTCGATAATGACATCCCCGGGACTCAGATAGGGCACTAATTGCCCGATCAGTTCATCCACGGGTTCTCCGGCTTTTACCATTAACATAATCTTCCGGGGTAATCTTAACGACTCCACCAATTGCTGTATCGTATAAGTCCCCACAAAATGTTTCTCTTTTCCTCGCCCCTCCAAGAAACGGGCGACAGCACTTTTTTGTCCGGGATGAATCCGGTTATACACGGAAACGGTATACCCTTTATGCTCTAAATTTAGCGCCAAATTCTCCCCCATGACTGCTAAACCGATCAACCCGATATCTGAAATTTGTGTCATCTTATAAATTTTAATTAAATAACCTTCTATATTACGTGGATTATTCATTTTTGTTCGATGTCCGCACGGCATTCGTACCGGTAAAAATAAAACTGCCGGGCAAAGACTCGATCTGCCCGGCAGCATGGTGAACACTATTTCATCACCATATTCCCTTTTAATAATTTACCCCTGGGTTTATTTATCCTTTCCCGAATCCAAACCGATCAGGTACAACACCCGGAAGGATGAGAATTTCTTCCGCAAAACCTTTGCGGCTCGAATCCGGGAAACGACGAATATCAATACTGTTTATAAAACAAATCAACCACTTTCCCATCGACTTTCGTACCGTAAATCACCTTATCTTCTTCCGTCCCGCTCACCAACACCTCGTCTTCCACGTTCAGCAAGAAGAACTCCCCGTTATCCAAACCGACTCCGACATGAGTATTGTTACTATAATTTGACTCGAGTGCAACAATCTTGCGTCCACTAAACGTTTTAAACGGCGCATGCTTGTTGGTTTTCAAATCATAATAATAGAGCACGGAAGGATCCGTTTCCGAAACAAAAAACATATAGAAACGTCCCCTCAACGCGTGGTATTTGGTATTTTCACCCATTAAGGCAGCGGATACGGCTGGTATCCGCGTGTAAACAATATTTTTTACAACTACATTGGAATTAGACGACGAATATTCAAATGTATAGAAATACAGCTCCCCGTTCGTTTTATGTTTCAAAATGGCACAAATATCCTGATCATAATAAGAAGCGTTTTTCATCTGGCAATATACCATCTCGTAATTACTCAGGTTATCGGGAGAGGGGCCTTTTGTTCCGTCCCAATCTCCCGGAGCTTTCAATTTATACAACCTTCCCGCATCATAAAAAGAAGCCCCGTAAAGCATAAAGAATGCATGGAATGTTTCATCGTATAACATAAGATTATATGTCGATGTTCCTTGAGAAGCAGACAACAGAAAAGGCACGTTCAATTTCTGTTTATTCGATTGCAACGGAACATTTGCAAACAAGGCAAATGCATAAGGCGTTCCCGACCAACTATCGAATGTCTTCGTGAACACCTCCCCGTTTTCTCCCTGTATGGCAGCCACATTTCCTCCGGATACGGCCATCGATTTCGGAACAAACCCCTCCGGGTATTTTCCTCCCACAAACTCGTCGGCAATAGTTCCGATTTTTTGATAATTGGCTCCTTCCAAAATGATATTTCCCTCTGCTCCTTCCTGCAAAACCCGCACATCATTTCTTCCCGAACGATTTCCGATCAATCCAACAGGCCGCGTTCCCAGCTCCTTGTCATGAATGGCCCGGTAAATATCTTTATCCGTGTACCATTGTTCATTCTGAATCCTTACCAAATTCAACTTGCTCTTTCCCCCGTCATCGGATAAAATAATCCAACCGACCGTATAGCGGCTTTTATAAGTAAACGAAATATTCTGAGTGTAAATAGCCCCTGTCAACGTATCCTCAGCCATTACAATTCCCTCGTAACTCTTGCCGACCTCCGCGTCTTCCAAAACCATGTTCATATTCCGTTCGGTACATACGCATCCAAGATAATCGAAATGGTAAGACCATTTGTACATATTGGTATCCCCGGACTCCTTCTGTTCCTGATTGGCAAAAGACAACGACGGGGAAAATACAACCGGTTCTCCCTGATATACCGTAATCCCGTATACCGGATAGCGAATGGTTATTTTATGTGTTTCAATATCCTTATAGTCATAATTACCGTCGTCCTCAAAGCAGGAAAAAAGCAACAGAGCGCTGACCACAAGCATGCAAAATATTTTTATATTCTTCATATTCATTCTATTTTAAATTAAATTCTTACAGGTACAGTCATCGGATCTCCGTTTTCATCTGGGATAGGATTCGCATCCAGCCAACTCTTGAACTCGAGTGCCCAGGAACGAATCCAGTCCTCACTCGGGTTGGACAGATCCGGTTGAACAACTTCCACTAATTTCCTGAACTTCGTGTCGGAATACGTTCCCAGATAATAGTTCACCACCCGATTGTTCCACCAATCCGGCTTCGCCACATTATCATTCACTTTTAAATAAATACGACGATAATCCCGATCTCCTAATTTAAACACGGCATTCTCTTTTAGTTCCAAGCAGAGATAAGCATTCGTGGTTGTCAATTCAGGATAGTTGGTCAACTTCACGTAAAAGGTATCCAATTTACTCATCGGTTGAAAGGACGTTACCGTCGGCAAACTATAAAATCCGTCTTTTAAAGTCGTCTTTTCATTGACTACAGTAACCGTAAACTCCTGGTTCTCTTCTTTAGGAATTCCGGTATGCCTTATCTCTATCGGCCATTCACACTCGCTCAAATTTCCTAACATAAAGAAGGAGACGATTACCGTGTCTTTCTCTTTATTGGCAAAAGAGATATAACTATCCGACCGATATACTTTTATATCGTCTTTATTACAACTTACCGCACCAATAAGAAACAGTAACAGATATACGTATTTTTTCATAATATCACCATTTTATTAATAAAAATTCTGACTATCGGGCACCTTAAATGTCATTCGTTCTTCGGAAGCCGTAATCTCTCCGTTTTCGACCAAAATATTTCGATTCAAACGTTTGTACATAAAGAAAAGCTGTCCCTCTCCCACGAATTCCCGACGGGCATCGTTTATTAAAATATCATATAAACTCCCGATATCACTAACAGAAGAGATTTGACGTTTACATCCTTTCTTATCCCGGAACTCCTTCAGCAAACGCAAACATTCCGTTTTATTTCCTTTCAAAAAATTACACTCCATTAAAATATAATATATTTCACTCAGGCGTATCACTGGAATAGCTTTTCCTTCCACGCCATCCCGTTGGTAATTATCCACCCGGCGATATTTATAAATATTATGTTCGTCGTCATTACTTACAAGATTAGAGCGATAATCATCCATATCCTCTGCAAATATTCCGTCATAATCAGCCAATTGCAAAGAGCTCGGATAACTTCCCACGGCACAATAACTCTCTACCGTCTGAAGTAAATTACCATTGTAGAAAGCAAACAAACACTCCTCAAGGTATTTCTTTTGCTTGTAATTTAAAGAAGTCGTATAATCGTATGACGAATTGAAAGTAAACCATTTATTCCCGTTATAGAAACGATCATAAAAATGTTTAGCGTAAAACAAAGCGTTATCGACATCTCCTTTGTAAATATAGGCTCGGGCCAATAAGCCGACGATCGCACAATAATTCAAACGATAGCCTCTTTTATTATAAAAAGAACCTCCTTTCGGCGTATACTGTCCCTGAAACCGGGCTGCCATCTTATAAGCCATACTCGTTTTATTATAAAGCGTATCGTGATAAGCTACCAGATCTTTTGCTTTCAATAAATCTTCAATCACTTTATCGATTGCATCTTTCGTTTTCAAAGGTACCGTTATAACAGAAGGATAGGCCTCATGATAAGGGACCAGGGCCGCCTGATCGTTTCTTGCCGGAGCAGGTGCAAACAGACGGATCAAATCCAAATGACAAAATGCCCGCAAAGCATAAGCTTCCCCCATGATCAAATTTTTAGCCACCGTATCCAACGTGAACGAAGAGGGTGAGGCTGAAGAGAGCTCGTTCAACAACAAATTACAGTTAGCGATAGCATTATAAAGCCCCGACCAGATATTATCAATCAGGGTCAATCCATAGGAAGACTCGTATTCATACTCACCCATGTAAGCGTCATTATTATCATAGATCAAGTCTAAATTGTAATTCTGTCCGATTACGCTTAAAGCTCCCCAACTCAGATTTTTTCCATACAAGCTTGTCTCCGCACACTTCTGATAAATCCCGTTCAAGGCATTCTGAAATCCCGCTTCATCCGAAAAGAGTTTATCCTTACTGATTTGGTTCGCCGGCTCCAATTCAAGCCAACTATTACAAGAGCAGAATAAACCTATCTGTATGCATAATATTATAAAACCTTTTCTCATCGTATTCTATTTTAAAGTTAGAAACTTATACCTAAGGTAAAATCAAAATTCCTGGCAAAAGGATAGCTGGTTCCCCGTTCCTGCTTTACGGTCGACCAATAAGCCACGTCGTTCATCGTGAATTGCAATTTAAACTGACTCATCCTCAATTTTTTCACGAATCCTTCCGTCACGGTCCACGCAACACTTAAAGAATTAAATTTCAACAAATTATTATCTTGAACGAAACGGGACGTCGGACGAGAGTAATTCGTTCGATCGGCAATATCTTTCAACGGGGTAATATCTCCTATATTTATCCATCTATCCGTGAGCACGCGCCGATCCGCATTGTAGTTATATAAATCCACGCTCTCTATGCGGGTAGGAATGGTCTCGTTATAAGCCTGTCCCCCGAATTCATACATAAAACTGGCAAAAAGGCTCAAGGTTTTCCACTGGAGATTTATTCCGAATGCCCCCTGTATATCCGGTAAGGTATTCCCTAATATCTGCTGTTCGTTGGCCTCCCACTCGTACGTGATGGTCCCGTCTTTTCTCACGAAAACTTCTTGTCCGCTGGAAGGATCTATCCCCAAAGATTTCATTCCGTAAATAGAGGTTGTTGATCCGCCCTCCTCGTATTTGGTAAAAGGTTTCGCGTATTTCGCATCATATCCCCTGTAATCAGAATAATAGTCATCCACCATATCGTTATAACGTTTCAACGAGTTGGCGATCTTCAAAATCTTATTTTTATTATGTGCCATATTCCCATATACCCCCACGAACCAATCCCTCGTCCGAACGAGATTAGACTTAATATTCAGTTCATAACCGATATTTTCCACCTTGCCCATATTATCGTAATACGAGGTAAATCCGAAAGAGGAAGGTACGGCTATTCGCGTAATCATATCATTTGTAACCGCATTATAATAACCGAACTGTGCATAAAACAACCCGTTATAAAGATCTACCTCCAACTTCAGGTCGTAACTGTTTTTCTTTTCCCACTTCAAATCGGAATTTCCCAACGCCATCAACTTGACTCCCATCCCGGTAGCATACCAATTTTCGGAGAAAATTTCATAAACATCCTTCGCGGCGTAAGGTTCAAAATCCAATTTACCCGTCTGACCGAAAGTTCCGGTCAATTTTAGTTGCGTCAACACCGGATTTCCCTTTAAAAATTTATAATTATGAAAGTTCACCCCGAAACCTGCCGAATAGAAAGGCGCAAATTTTTTGTCCGAACCGAACTCGGAGGAGCCGTCAAAACGCAAAGACCCGTCAAACAGATAGATATCGTTATAAGAATAATTCAAACGGACAAAAGCCCCGGCCAAACGAGTATGATTGTCCGACTCTGAAGGTTTCCCCACGATCTCCTGGGCATACATGATCGAGTTTAAACTTCCCGAAGGGAATCCCCTGTAGTTGATACCCACGGAAGAGTAATATTTCTCGGTCGTATTTATACCGATGGAACCGCTGATATGATTAACACCGATAGAACGGTTATAAAGTACCTGCAAATTAGTCGTCCAGTCGAAAGCTTTCCCTTCCGAGGTCGACAGACTTCCTTTCGGAGTATCATCCGAACCGCTAAAATATTTACCGGAAGCCGGATCGGTAAAGTTTTTTCCGGAAGTGGTCGTCCGGGTAAAGCCGATTTGAGCCTTAATGTTCAGATGCTCGTTCAGATACCAGTCTATCAACAGGTTATCGGAGAACTCTTCCGTGGTCGTCTTGCCGAAGTTCTTCGTTTCCGCTCCCTCGTACATCGGGTTAACATAAATGGAACCGCTATGCCAGGTGTTGAATTTATAAAGATAGTTTCCAAACTCATCATACAATTCATTATACGGCAATTGATTTACATAATCGGAAAAAGTACCGTAAGGCGAATTTTTGGCAAGTACCTTATTAAAAGAAATCCTATTAATTACATTCAGATTGGACAATCGATAATCGATACGCAATTCCGTCCCGAGCCGGCTACGTAAATCTTTCTTCATTACTCCCTTTTGCTGGTCATAAAAAAGATTGATCCCATAACGGATATTATCGTTACCGCCGTCAATGGCCACACTGTGTTTATGATTGTATCCCACACGTAAAGGTAAAGCCAACCAATCGGTATTCACTCCTTTGGCCAAAGCCATTTGTTTCTTTATCAGCTCGGAATACACCTGACGAATCCCCTTATTGGGCGGGTTGATCTCATAATAACCGGCTAATTTCTCCACTTCCAACTTTTCAGCCGCATCGAAATAATCATAGCTGGAAAGGTCGGGGGCCGTAATGGTTCCCGTCAAATTATAGGTAATATTAAATTTTCCGGCTTTCGGGGCTACCGTTTCGATAACAACCACACCGTTAGAAGCACGCGATCCGTATACAGCCGTAGCCGCGGCGTCTTTCAATATCGTGATACTATGAATCCGATTCGGGTCCATATCATAGATTTTCTCCACACTTACATCCAATCCGTCCAATATAAAAATAGGCAGGTTCGGATTATTCTTCGTTCTGGTCTCACTGATATCCGAAAGGTTCAAATTACCGATACCGGACTGTCCCCGGATATAAAATTCCGGAATAGCATTCGGATTGGATCCCATAACATTATTTTCCATGATACGAAAAGAGGGATCGAAAACCTGAAGAGTCGAAATAATATTACGATTGGCCACTTTCAATATATCCTTACCCTCGACTCGAATAGCCGTTCCCGTGTAAGACTCTTTCCTGACATTGGCATATCCGGTAACCACCACGTCATCCAGACTCTCTACCGATTCAACCAAGGTCACCACGTAATCTTTCTTTCCGGCTAAAACCTCTTCATCCTTAATATCCTTCAATTTTATCTCTTTGGTTTCCATCCCGATAAAACGAAATACAAGCGTCATATCGGGTATATCCGGCAATACAAGTGAAAAACGACCGGCAGTATCGACCATAACCCCTCTTGTTGTCCCTTTTATAAGGACAGTCGCCCCGACCATGGGAGCCCCTTTTTTATCGATGACCCTTCCTTTTATCTTCTTCCCTTCTTTCTGCTGGAGTTCCACCGTATTTTGCTTCACCAACACGATAACATTCTCTTCAAATAAGCACATCAGCCCGGAACCCTTGAACACGTCATCCAACAATTCTTTCAATTCCCTGTTTTTTGCTTTGACATCGAAACGAGACATTTTTTTCACGTATTCGCTCTTGTACATAAAGCGAACTCCCGTCTGTTTTCTAATCTCTTTAAAAAACTCTTCCACGCTACAATTCTCCAAATCCAGGTTGACACGCTGGTTTTGAGAAAAAATTTCTCCTTTCACTTGGAACATGAGCACAAACATCAGAAATAAAGTGATTTTCATGACTTTAAAGATTTTCTGATTGGGCCGTAAATTTTCTTTACGATCTTCATTTTTTTTCATAAATTTGTAATTTAGATTATTAATGAGCATTATCATCGTCGATAATGTTGCTACAAACGGAAGGATTGGCCGATCCTTCCGTTTTTTATTTATTTTCAACTATAATGGTTTTTCCCTCTATTTTAAATTTCACATCCATACTGCTCTCAAAGAAGTGAAGCAACTCTTCTATCTTACCGTATTTTTTCATATCTCCGGACAGACGCTCCTCTTTCAATGCCTGATTTTTGAAAAAGACATGACAATCATACCACAAAGAGAGTTTATCCATGATATCCTCCAATCGCTCTTCACTGAATATAAAATCCCCGTTTTTCCAAGCGATATATTTCTCAACATTCACATCCTCCTTGTACATTTCATTTTTGGACGGATCGTAAACCACCCGTTGCGAAGGTCTCATTTGTAATTCCATACTATCCTTTTTCACGTAAACTTCGCCTTTCACCAATACCGTTTCCACCGAGTTATGCCAATGGGTATTCACGTTGAACTCCGTGCCCGTTACTTTCACCTCCACACCATCGGCCAAAACGACAAAAGGCTTTTGAGCGTCGGATTTAATCTGAAAATAAGCTTCTCCTTTTAGCTTAACCACCCTTTTATCCCCCAGGAAAACAATAGGATACTCTATCTCTGTGGCCGAGTTTACCCAGGCGACAGAACCATCCGAGAAGTTTACTTTATATTCGCATCCCCGTTCCACCGAAAGAGTATTGTACACCTCCTCTTGAAGAGTATCTTCTTGCGGTTGATAAACCAACTCCCCCGACTCATTGGTCAATACCCGCACCTTCGCCTGCTCCCTAATCTCGCCCTTCCCTTTCGTCAATACCACCTCCTGCCCGGAAGAGAGAAGCAGTTTCGCCTTAAAAGTTCCAGGGGTGATCATCTCTCCGGCATAGCCCTTCATAACCGGAACTCTCTCCTCCCCGTTCCGTAACACAAAGAAGCCCGCTAACAATAACAGAGAAGCGGCTACAGAAGTAATATATACCAAATGCCTTCTTCTCGAACGGAGCTTCAAGGGCTCTTTACGACAGATCAATTTACTCCGGAAGAACCAGCGTTGCCTCAGATAATCGATTTGTATCTGCTCAAAATAGGCTCGATTCTTATCGTTCTCGGCGATCCATAACTCGATCTTCCGCCTCTCTTTTTCATCAATTACCTCTCCGGTGATGTAATCCAATAATTTTATATCCCAATCCTCTTCTTTCATATCCTATTTTTATTATTTTATTAATAATAGACATGACTCTTTAAAACGGTTGACAACGAATTATATTTTTTATGAAAAAAATTATCATAAAATAAAAATAGCCTTTGCCATTATTTAGCAAAGACCACTTGTTCTAAGACCGGTATAAGATTATTTTTTGATTATTTCCTGGAAACGACAGTGTATTTAACCTTGTTAACCACGCAAATATAAAACAGTAATATACTTCCTTCTACAGATTGACGTAAAGATTTCACGCAACGAACCAATAACGTTTTAACCGTGGAAACGGAGACTCCCATCTCTTCCGCTACCTCGGCATATTTCATATTTTTCAGATGGACGCACTCCAGTATCTCTCTGCTTCTGGGGGGGAGTTTTTGAATCTCATCCATAACACGCTTGATGAGTTCGTCATGCGTATGATCAACCTCCTCCCACACTCTCTCCACGAGCGCAATATCAGGTAAATTCTCTATTTTCTTTTTGTTTTGCAATTTCCGCAAAGCTAAATTCCGTACGGAAGTATACAGGTAAGACTTTAAATATTCCTGTCTTAAATGCTCGTATAACCTTTTTTCCCACAAACGAATAAAAAATTCCTGCACGACATCCTCCGCCAAACTCATATCTTTCACAATCGTATCCGCCCACAACACCAATGGCTCATAATAATCGCGGTACAATTGTCTTATTTCTACCCGTTCCTGAATTTTTAACACACCCATTTTTAATCGTTTTGGATAAAGCATCTTTAGAGCAAAAATAGTTAATAATCCAAAGATCACAATTCAATTTCTATAATATTTCTTAAAACGACCTCATCGCGAAAAAGAGAAATTACTAAACCGCTTCGTTCTTTAGACTATTCTACAAACGGATAACCTTGCCAAACAGATAATTTATTCTATCTTCGCACCGCAATTAAAAACAAGCGTTAAATAGAAAATTATTCGACGCTTAATAATCTGTTCAGGTATTTTTAACTTTAATGTATGATTTCAGTAGACGGATTGACGGTAGAATTTGGAGACAGAGCTTTATTCAAGGATATATCATTTGTCATTAACGAGAAAGATCGAATTGCCCTAATGGGAAAAAACGGGGCGGGCAAATCGACCCTGTTGAAAATACTCGCGGGAGAACGGCAACCCAACCGGGGTAATATTTCCATACCCAAAGACACGGTTATAGCCTATCTGCCTCAGCACCTAATGACCGAGAACAGCCGATCCGTATTCGAAGAAACCTCTCAGGCTTTCGCCCACCTTTTCGCCATGGAGAAACGAATAGAAGAGCTTAATCGACAACTAACCGAAAGAACAGACTATGACTCTCCGGAGTATTACAAGTTAATAGAGGAGGTCTCCACGTTAAGTGAAAAATATTACAGTATCGATGCTACTCACTACGAGGCCGACGTTGAAAAAATCCTTCTCGGATTGGGCTTCCAGCGGGAAGATTTCGACCGCCCGACCGGTGATTTCAGCGGAGGATGGAGAATGCGCATCGAATTGGCTAAAATGCTACTGAAAAATCCGGACGTGCTTTTATTAGACGAACCAACCAACCACCTGGACATCGATTCCATTCAATGGTTGGAAGAGTTTCTTATCAATAACGGAAAAGCGGTCGTTGTTATTTCACACGACCGGACTTTCGTCGACAATATCACCACCCGAACCATAGAAGTCACCATGGGGCGGATATACGATTACAAGGTAAATTACTCGCAATATCTCATTCTGCGACAAGAGAGGCGTATACAGCAACAAAAAGCTTATGACGAACAACAGAAAATGATTGCCGAAACAAAAGAGTTTATCGAACGTTTTAAAGGAACTTATTCCAAAACATTACAGGTTCAGTCCAGGGTGAAGATGTTAGAAAAATTAGAAATTTTAGAAGTAGATGAGGAGGATACCTCAGCCTTAAGATTAAAATTTCCACCCGCACCCCGTTCCGGTAATTATCCGGTTATTGTTCAGGATTTGTCTAAAAGTTACGGAGATCACGCGGTATTCGAGGGGGCGCATTTCACTATCGAGCGAGGGGAGAAAGTCGCTTTTGTCGGACGCAACGGAGAGGGAAAGTCCACGCTGGTAAAATGTATTATGGGAGAAATTGACGACTACACGGGAAAGCTAAACCTCGGACATAACGTACAAATCGGTTATTTCGCCCAAAATCAAGCCTCGTTATTGGATGAAAGCCTGACGGTCTATCAAACCGTAGACGACGTTACACCAAGCGAACTAAAAAGCAAGATCAAAGATTTATTGGGGGCTTTTATGTTTAGCGGCGACGATATCGACAAAAGGGTCAAAGTCTTATCAGGAGGGGAAAGAACCCGTTTAGCCATGATTAAACTCCTTCTATCGCCGGTGAATCTGTTGATTTTGGATGAGCCGACCAACCATTTGGATTTAAAAACCAAAGATATTTTAAAAAACGCCTTGATCGATTTTGACGGAACCCTGATTGTCGTATCACACGACCGGGATTTTTTAAGCGGATTAGTGAAAAAAGTATACGAATTCGGGAATAAACGGGTCAAAGAACATTTAGAAGATATCCACGGCTTTTTACAAAAGAAAAAGATGGAAAACCTACGGGAGATAGAACGCAAAAAGTAACACGCGATACAGATATAGATTTCCGAATTTATCTTAAGAAAGTGATCCGTCATTCGAATATCCTTATATTTTGTACTCAAACGATACATTTATTTTGATTATTTATCTTGTAAAGCAAGATTTCTTCCGAATAAATTCCATATCTTTGTCTCCGAAAAAAGTGGAAAGATTTGGCTGATTGCAACCACGGAAAAAAAGTGCTAAAACGCAAACCGATTCTGATTCAACCATCCATGTACTTTCCGTTGACGATTAAGAGATTAAAAGATTATGTAATTGAGAGATTAGCCATCTCGGAATCGCTAAATCACGAATTCTCTTGGTAAAAATGATTTAATCAAAAAATTAACTTATAATCAGTATGGGATATTTATTTACTTCAGAATCCGTATCCGAAGGCCATCCGGATAAGGTGGCCGATCAGATCTCAGATGCGATTCTCGACAAGATCATCGCCTTCGACCCCAATGCGAAAGTAGCCTGCGAGACGTTAGTCACAACAGGACAAACCGTCATTGCCGGAGAGATAAAAACCAACACCTACGTAGACGTCCAACAAATCGCCCGCGATGTGATCAACCGCATCGGTTACACGAAAAGCGAGTACATGTTTGACGGAAACAGTTGTGGCGTACTAAGTGCCATTCATGAACAATCACCCGACATCAACCGGGGAGTGGTAAGAGAGGATCCGATGGAACAAGGGGCCGGAGATCAAGGCATGATGTTCGGGTATGCCTGTAACGAAACAGACAACTATATGCCTTTGTCTTTAGAATTATCACACCTTTTATTATACGAGTTGGCACGGATTCGGAAAGAAAAGGAGAAAATGACTTACCTTCGTCCCGATTCCAAATCGCAAGTAACCATCGAATACGGAGACAATAATAAACCGTTACGGATTCACACGATCGTGATTTCCACCCAGCATGACGAATTTATTCATCCCGAAAAACAAACACTTGAAGCGCAATTAACCGCAGATGCAGAAATGGTTGACCAAATCCGGCAGGATATCATTCACGTCCTTTTACCGAGAGTGAAAGCTCAATTGCCGGAGCGGGTACAAGCTCTTTTCGATGAAAATCTAATTTTACATGTCAATCCGACCGGAAAATTCGTAATCGGGGGTCCTCATGGAGATACCGGCGTTACCGGAAGAAAAATCATTGTAGACACCTACGGAGGTAAAGGTGCACACGGGGGAGGTGCCTTTTCGGGAAAAGATCCATCCAAGGTAGACCGTTCTGCAGCCTACGCCGCTCGCCACATCGCTAAAAATATGGTTGCCGCCGGAATTGCCGACGAAATTCTGATCCAGATCTCTTACGCCATCGGCATAGCCAAACCAGTCGGTATCTTCGTGAATACTTACGGAACAGCAAAAATAAATTTGAACGACTCCGACATTGCCCGGAAAATAGAAGAGATTTTCGATCTGCGCCCGAAAGCCATAGAAGAGCGTTTGAAACTCCGCAACCCGATATATTTGGAAACCGCAAGTTACGGTCATATGGGACGTACACCCCGTATGGTAAAAAAAACATACTCCTCGAACTATTGGCCGACGATCGAGAAAGAAGTAGAACTATTCACGTGGGAAAAATTAGATTATGTGGAGACAATCCGTAAAGCGTTCCAATTGTAGATTAAATATAATTACTAATTTAATGATTGGGTGATTAAAAAAGATCGACGATTGTAGATTTTAAAATTCAAGATCAGGAATCCGATCGTAAGTCATAAATTATTTTTTAATGTCAAAGACCGGACGAGTTGAAGTCTTTAAATAATAAAGTCGGCTAAAATCAGCCGACTTTATTTATTTTAATTTCTACGTCCCAAATAAATCATGACGTAATAGAGTAAGGTAGCTAAAGAGGATAAAGCAGCTATCACATAGGTATAAGCTGCCCACTTCAACGCATCGAAAGCATATCCCTGAGTTTGGTTATCGGTAATTCCCGAGGAACGTAACCACACCAAAGCCCTGTGACTGGCATCGATCTCCACGGGTAGGGTGACAAAACTAAATAGAGTGATCGTGGCAAACAAACAGATGCCAATCAACAATAAACTGGGAAAAGTATTTACCATCAATATACCGGCCAACAAAATCCATTGTACCCAATGAGAGGCAAAGCTGACAACAGGTACCAAAGAAGAACGCAATTTCAACATTTGATAAGCCTTCGCATGCTGTAAAGCATGACCGCATTCATGTGCGGCAACGGCAGCGGCAGCAATATTGGCTCCATAGTAAACCTCCTTACTCAGGTTAATGGTCTTATCCGCGGGATTATAATGATCGGTCAGCTGTCCTTCAACACTCCCGATCTTCACCCCTTGTATCCCATTATCCCGTAACATTTTCTCAACTACATCTTTTCCCGTCATTCCATTCGCCGTGGGAATATTCGAATATTTTTTAAATCTGCTTTTCAATTGCTGGCTAATCAACCAGCTTAACAAAGTAAATCCAATAAATATTACCCAAATCCAAATATCGGGTCTCATCGCTGTTTCTGTCATATACATTTAAAATTTTGATTCTACTAATGACATACAAAAAACACGCCAAATTATTTTTGTCATGTTTTCCTGACAAAAATATAGCATTCCTCTCACATTACATACTATTTTCACCAAGAATGACATTAACTATTGTATTTTAATAAAAACTTTACTACTTTGTGATCGTTGAATCTTTATGAGATTATTTGTAATATAAATATTAACTTTAAGGGTATTACAATGAAAACCTATAAACCAAACGAAATTAAGAACATTGCCTTAGTGGGTAGCTCCGGTTCGGGCAAGACCACGTTGGCAGAAGCCATGATGTATGAAGGCGGGGTCATCCCGCGCAGAGGTAGCGTTAGTGCCAAAAACACCTCATCCGACTATCGTCCGGTAGAGCAAGAATACGGTTCATCCGTATTTCCTGCCGTGCTATACACGGAATGGAAAGAGCACAAGCTCAATTTCATAGACACTCCGGGTGCTGACGACTTTGTCGGTGGAGTTATCTCTGCGCTAAATGTTGTCGACGCCGGGGTAATGGTCATAAATGCCGTAAGAGGTGTCGAGGTCGGAACGGAAATCATTAGCCGTCATGCCAAAAAACTCAACAAGCCATTGATTTTTGTTATCAATCAATTAGATCACGAAAAATCCAATTTCGAACATACGGTGGAACAAGCCAAAGCCGCTTTCGGTTCTAAAGTCGTTCTGGTTCAATACCCGGTAAACCAAGGTACCGGTTTCAATAAAGTCATTGATGTGTTAAAGATGGAGATGTATCAATGGAAACCTGAAGGAGGAAAACCGGACGTACTTCCCATTCCCGCGGAAGAAGAAGAAAAAGCCAACGAATTACACAACGCACTGATCGAGGCCGCCGCAGAAAATGACGAAAACCTGATGGAATTATTTTTCGAAAAGGGCAGCCTGACAGAAGACGAGATGCGCTCAGGCATCCGGAAGGGCTTGGTAAACCGCGACATGTTCCCCGTATTCTGCGTATCTGCTGAAAAAGACATGTGTGTACGCCGATTCATGGAATTCCTTATCAACGTCGCTCCGAAAGCCAATGAAATGCCTCCGTCCGTTACGGTAGAGGGTGTCGCAGTTCCTTATGACGAGAAAGGCCCGACCTCTCTTTACATGTTTAACACCACCGTCGAGCCGCATTTGGGCGAAGTTATCTACTTCAAGGTAGCTTCCGGTACCATCCACGAAGGAGACGACCTTTACAACGTAAATACAGACACGAAAGAACGTATATCCCAACTCTACGTCGTCGCCGGAAAGAACCGGACAAAGGTGACCGAACTGATGGCCGGCGACATCGGGGCAACCGTGAAATTGAAAAATACAGGAAACGGGGATACGTTAAACACAAAAGACTGCGATTACCAATTCGCCCGAATCGTTTATCCGAACCCGCGCTTCAGGACGGCAGTAAAAGCCGTCAATAACAGCGACGATGAAAAACTGGCAGAGGTTTTACAACGGATCCACCAGGAAGACCCCACTTTCAACGTGGAGTATTCGAAAGAATTAAAACAGATGATTATCTCCGGACAGGGAGAATTCCATCTGAACACCATGAAATGGCGTATCGAACATAACGATAAAATCGAAATTGAATTCATCCCCCCCAAAATACCTTACCGGGAGACCATCACCAAATACTCGTACGCCGATTATCGGCATAAAAAACAATCCGGAGGAGCCGGACAATTCGGAGAGGTTCACCTGGTCATTGAACCCTATACCGAAGGAATGCCAGATCCGGTATCTTACAAGATCAATAATGTCGACACCAAAATGTCGATTAAAGACAAGGAAGAAGTAGATTTACCGTGGGGGGGGAAACTCGTATTTTACAACTGTATTGTCGGAGGTGTTATCGAGGCCCGCTTTATGCCTGCTATCTTGAAAGGTATTATGGAAAAAATGGAAGAAGGTCCGCTAACCGGATCCTATGCCCGCGATATTCGGGTATGTGTATACGACGGGAAAATGCATCCCGTGGATTCCAATGAAATCTCGTTCAAATTAGCCGGACGTAACGCTTTCAGCACGGCCTTCAAACAGGCTAATCCCAAGATATTGGAACCGATCTATGATGTCGAGGTCCTCGTGCCGGATGATTGCATGGGCGACGTAATGGGAGATTTACAAACACGTCGGGCTATTATCATGGGAATGGAAGCCGATTCGGGATTTCAGAAGCTAATGGCAAAAGTACCCCTGAAAGAGATGCAACGCTATTCAACCGCTTTAAGCTCTATTACCGGTGGTCGTGCAACCTTCACGATGAGTTTCTCCGGTTATGAAAAAGTTCCGGGAGAGATCCAGGAAGAGCTGCTTAAGGCATACCACGAAGAGGAAGCCGACGAATAGTGATGAACCCTTTTCGAACCGTACGAAGAGCTATCCCCAAATGCCGGGATAGCTCTTTCCGATTTCAAATGCAAGACAAGAATTAGAGATCGAGAGATTAAAAGATTGGGGGAGGCATGGATTGGGAGGAGGATTTTAGATTTATGCTTTAAAGAGGGAAAATTCAGAACCATCATCATAAATCTAAAATTACTTTCGGGCTTTACGCACCTCCGAATCAATTGCAAATTGATTCGGATTTTCTATTTTTGCATCATCAATAAATCTAAAATTATGCATCTGTTTTATACTCCGGATATTGATGGAGAAAAATACATTTTGTCGGAAGAGGAGTCCAAACATTGTATTAAAGTTCTCCGGCTGGAAACGGGCCATGAAGTACATCTGATTGACGGACGCGGCGGTTTTTACCGATGCGAGATCATCCGAGCTGACATCAAACGTTGCGAGGTTCGTTGTATCGAGAAAAAAGAGAATTACGGAAAAAGAAATTTTCATCTTCACATTGCCATCGCTCCGACCAAAAACATAGAACGTATGGAATGGTTTTTAGAAAAATGCACGGAGATCGGGATTGATGAGATTACCCCTCTCCTATGCGATCATTCCGAACGGAAAATAATCAAACCGGATCGTTTGGAAAAAGTCATCGTTTCCGCCATGAAACAATCTTTAAAGGCCTACCGCCCCGTATTGAATCCGTTGACAGAATTCCAAACTTTTATAGCAAAAGAGCGGAACGGGGTAAAATATATCGCCCACTGTGAAGAAGGAGACAAAAAAAGGTTAGACGAGGTATACTCCCCGGAAAGTAATGCCACGATATTAATCGGACCGGAAGGCGATTTCTCAAAAAAAGAAATTCTCTCGGCTTTTTCTCATCATTTCATCCCTATCACGTTAGGTGAAAGCCGATTACGAACAGAAACCGCCGGAATAGTAGCCTGTCACAGCATCAACTTCGTAAACCGGATATGATATTACAGCCACTCGATGCCCTCTAACCGCAACAATTTCATTTTCACCTCCAGACCTCCCGTGTAACCGGTCAGCTTACCTCCGGCCCCGACCACCCGATGGCAGGGGATAAAAACAGGAAGCGGATTACGGCCATTCGCCATCCCGACCGCACGACAAGCATTCTTATCTCCGGCCCTCTCGGCCAATTCGCCATAAGTGATCGTACACCCGTAAGGTATCGACCTTAAGAGTTCCCATATTTTCATTTGGAAGAGAGTCCCTTCCGGGGCTAAAGGTAAATCAAACACTTGAAGACGTTTATCGAAATAAGCGTCTAACTGACTTTTAGCTTCTCGAATCAGGGGGGTCTCTTTCATTTCAATCTCAGCCGGAGCCAACGATACCCGATCTCCTAACCATAACCGGACCAACCTCCCGTCCTTTTCAACAAGATAGTATTTTCCGATCAAACCGTTATAAGCGTATTTTGCTTGCATAAATCAATTTTTACGTTTTAAAGATACTACTTTTATTTACAATCGGAATATTCATTCGTCCTTTTTCAACCTCATCCCTATTTCTGATTCCGTCGGTCCGAACAGAAAAACAACAATTCTAAAAATATGGAACATATCTCTCCCGAATTAAAAAGGATTTTATATTTTTGTACCGGTAGAAAAGGAGTCTCGTAACGATTTAAAGACTCTTTTCCAAAAGAAATTCGGAAGAAAATCTCTTCCCTGAAAAAAATTATCGTGGATTTTGCAAATGAGTTAAATGAGCGTCAAAAAGAAGCCGTGCTTAACACGGAAGGGCCAACACTTGTCATTGCAGGAGCAGGCTCGGGAAAAACCCGTGTCTTGACCTACCGGATAGCTCAACTCCTAAGTAAAGGAGTTCCGGCTTATCGCATTTTAGCCCTTACCTTCACGAACAAAGCCGCCAGAGAGATGCAACGACGCATTGCAGCGCTTGTCGGACAAGAGCAGGCAGCCAATTTATGGATGGGGACATTTCACTCCGTTTTTTCCAAAATATTGAGAACGGAAGCCTCACACCTCGGTTACAGTTCTAATTTTACCATATATGACTCGCAAGACTCCAAGAACCTGATCAAATCCATTATCAAAGATTTACGACTGGACGACAAGGTATATAAACCGAGCGACGTACTCGGCAGGATATCCATGGCTAAAAACAACCTGATCATAGCTCAGGCTTATGCTCAATCGGCCAAGATTACAGCTGCAGACCAGGCTGCCAAAAAGCCGATGGTCAGTGAAATATACAAATACTATCAGCTTCGCTGCAAGCAAAGCGATGTCATGGACTTTGACGATCTGCTGTTGCAAACCAATATTCTTTTCAGGGATTTTCCCGAAATATTGGCCAAGTACCAGCAAAAATTCAATTACATTTTAGTGGATGAGTATCAGGACACGAACTACTCCCAATATCTCATCATCAAAAAACTGTCCGAGATACATAAAAATATATGTGTCGTGGGAGACGATGCCCAAAGCATCTATTCATTTCGGGGAGCCAGGATTGAGAATATCCTGAATTTCCGAAACGATTATCCGGAATATAAACTTTGTAAATTGGAGCAAAACTATCGTTCGACCACAACGATCGTGGAGGCTGCTAACAGTATTATCTGCAAAAACAAAGAACAGATACCCAAGACCATCTTTTCTCAAAACGAAGAGGGAGAGAAGATCCGCGTATTGAAAACGATGTCGGACAAAGAGGAAGGATTTCAAGTAGCGAACGAAATTTTCAAGTTAGCGCAAACCGAACAATCGGATTACAGCCATTTTGCCATACTCTATCGGACCAACGCCCAATCCAGAATCATGGAAGAGGCTCTTCGTAAAAGAAACATTCCGTATAAGATATATGGAGGGCTCTCCTTCTACCAGCGCAAGGAGATCAAAGACCTGTTAGCCTATTTACGGTTAACGGTAAACCAAAACGATGAAGAGGCGTTGAAGCGAATCATCAACTATCCGCGACGGGGTATCGGAGATACGACGATCGACAAACTGAAAGAAGTTGCGACCAAATACAACGTCAGTATTTGGACCGTACTCTGCAATCTAAATAAAATTCCCGGCATCCTGTCTGCCGGCAGCGTCAGCAAACTGAATCATTTCCGAGAGATGATAACAGGTTTCTCCCAATCGGCAGAAACAGAAAATGCTTATGAGGTAGTCTCTCGGATAGCAAAAGCCTCCGGAATAGTTGAAGACCTGGCAACGGATGATACACCGGAGGGGGTATCCCGAAAAGAGAACATCCAGGAATTATTGAACGCCGTTAAAGAATTCAGCGAAACGGCTTACAAAGAAGGAAGAGAAGATAAACTCCCGGCGTTCTTAGAAGGTGTAGCCCTTCTGACGGATCAGGACAGTGAAAAACCGGAAGATCGGGAAAAGGTAACCCTGATGACGATTCACGCGGCAAAAGGTCTCGAGTTTCCCAACGTATTTATAGTCGGTGTAGAGGAAGATCTTTTCCCCGCTCAACAAAGTACCTTCTCTCCATCTGCCTTGGAAGAAGAACGACGCCTTTTTTACGTGGCTCTAACGCGGGCCGAAAAGCGGATTTTAATCAGTTTCACGACTACTCGCTATAAAAACGGAAACATCGTCTATCCGAAACCCTCCCGGTTCATCGGTGAAATGAACCCGCTTTACCTGGATGGATACTTTGCCCCGGCCCGCCCGTCATCCGAACTACCTGTTTTCAAAACGCCGGCACACACAGAAAGATATGCCAGAACAAACCAAACTCCTTTAAAAAACGTAGAAGTACCTGCAATAGATACTTCCAAACTGAAAATACTACCGACAGATGCCGTCGTTCCGGACATGGTTATTTTTCACCCTAATTTCGGGGCGGGAAAAGTCATTTCCCTCGAAGGATTGGGAGTAAACAGAAAAGCGAAAGTGTATTTTTCCAAACACGGTCAGAAGATTTTATTGTTAAAATTTGCAAAACTATACGTGCAAGAAGATTAATATTAATGACTTATAAACAATTTATATTATATTTGTCCCATATTCTATGACAATAACAGATAAAACTAAATTATTTCGGTAGAAATTTTCTTATTCCGAAGTTTCCAAAATCAATTTTAAAGTTTAAACATCCTATACATGGCATATAATTATAATACCCAAAGAAAGAAATTGATTCTTCCCGAGTATGGAAGAAATATTCAAAAAATGATAGATCATTTATCGACTATCGAAGACCGGGAAGAACGGACCCGTGCAGCCAAAACCGTAATCAGCGTCATGGGAAACCTTTATCCCCACCTTCGGGATGTTCCCGATTTCCGTCATAAACTTTGGGATCATCTGGCCATCATGTCTAATTTCAGTTTGGATATTGATACTCCCTATCCTCTTCCGTCTATAGAGAAATTACACGAGAAACCCGAAAAATTAGAATACAATAACCACCATATCAAATATAAACACTACGGTTTGTTAACCGAAAAATTAATCCAAAAAATAAAAGAAACCGACGATCCCGAACTGAAGCGCGTTCTAACCGTATTGACGGCCAATCACATGAAAAAATCATTCCTGACCTGGAATAAAGATTCCGTCGAAGACGAGCAAATTTACAATGATATCAACACGTTATACGGAGGCAATATTGAGATGCCAGAAGGCATGACTCTCTCCCACTCTAAAGACCTCCTGCAAAAAAAAGGCAAACCAGCCAACAAACCCCAAGCCAAAAACGGGAATACAAACGGAAACAACAATAAAAAAATTCATTATAAAAAACACAATTAACTCCCTGCCTAAAAAATAACTTTGTCCGGAGGTAATAATCATATCCGGACACTCCGGTTGAAATTTATACAGATGAACGTATTAACCCAAAGCTCATAATGGAGGTAACTCTTATTTTCGGAAGTAATATGGGTGACCGAAAGGCTGTCATTCAAGAAGCCATGAGGCTGATGGAAGAGATCGGGAAGATCCGCAGCATCTCCTCTTTATACGAAACGGCTCCGTGGGGATTCGAATCTCCCGATACGTTTTACAACCAGGCAGCCCTATATTCAACCTGCTTATCAGCTGAAAATGTATTGAAAAAATGCATGGAAACCGAAAAAATACTCGGCAGAAAACGCACCTCCTCCCGATATTGTTCCCGTACCATAGACATCGACATTTTGTTTTACGATTCATGCATCATACATACTCCTGATTTGGTTATTCCCCATCCCCGGATAACAGAACGAAATTTTGTCCTGACCCCGTTAAATGAGATCATACCGGATTTTATACATCCGTTAACCGGTAAAAAAATATCCGAACATTTTGCCGAATGTCCGGATTCCTTACTCGTGTTAAAGCGGGAAGGTTAAACTCTTCTGATCTCCGCCCCGATTGCGTTCAATTTTTCGTCAATGTTTTCATAACCGCGATCAATCTGATCGATATTATGAATTACGCTTGTTCCCTGGGCAGAAAGAGCGGCAATCAACAACGCGATTCCGGCACGAATATCCGGAGAAGTCATTTTCGTTGCCCGCAACTGGGATTCATGGTTCTGCCCTATCACCGTAGCCCGGTGCGGGTCGCACAAAATAATTTTAGCTCCCATATCTATCAACTTATCGACAAAGAAGAGCCGGCTTTCGAACATTTTTTGATGAATCAGCACACTACCTTTCGCCTGAGTGGCAACGACCAGGAACACACTCAACAAGTCAGGAGTCAACCCCGGCCAAGGAGCATCCGCAACGGTTAAAATGGAACCGTCAATAAAATCCTCAATCAAATAATGTTCCTGCCGGGGAATATACAGATCGTCGCCTCGTTCCTCCACCCGGATTCCTAAACGCCGAAAAGCCCCCGGAATAATGCCCAATTGCTCGATACAAACATCTTTAATCGTAATCTCCGATCGGGTCAGCGCCGCCAACCCGATATAGCTCCCGACCTCGATCATGTCGGGCAAACAACGATGACTGCACCCTTTTAAAGAGGCTACACCTTCAATCCTCAACAAATTGGAGGCGATACCTGAAATTTTAGCTCCCATGGCATTCAACATCTTGCACAGCTGTTGGATATAAGGTTCGCAGGCTGCATTGTAAATAGTGGTTACACCTTCCGCCAGAACAGCAGCCATCACGATATTGGCAGTACCTGTCACCGAAGCCTCATCCAACAGCATATAGGCCCCTTTCAATTTTTGCGCGGAAGCCTTAAAACACCCTTTCACGGCATCGTATTCAAAAGAAGCCCCCAAGTTCTCAAATCCTAAAAAATGGGTATCCAAACGACGACGTCCGATTTTGTCTCCTCCCGGTTTCGGCACCAATCCATAACCGTATATGGCCAAAAGCGGACCAAGAATCATGATAGATCCCCGCAAACTTGCCGCTTTATTATAAAAATCCTCGGTGTCCAAATAGCCGAAATCAATATCCGAGGCCTGAAAAGCATACTCTCCTTTACGAATCCTCTCTACGGACACGCCCATTCCTCGTAATAATTCTATCAACTTCAACACATCCAATATTTCCGGTACATTACTGATCGTCACCCTTTCTTTTGTCAACAAAGTCGCACATATCACCTGTAATGCCTCATTCTTTGCTCCCTGAGGGATAAGTTCTCCTTTTAAACGTTTTCCTCCGACAACTTCAAACTTGCTCATTCGTATACTTCATTTTAATTACAACGTATGCGTAAAACTATTAAAAAAACAAACGCGAACAAAATAAGCCTAACTTTAAATTTGCTGTAGCAAAATTATATGTATACATTTGTAAAAAACATATTGCTGCACAAATAAGATTAATCTTTAAAAAAAACAGTATGAGAAGCTTCTTAAAGTATACATTAGCAACAATCGTCGGTATCGTCATCGTACATATTTTTTTCTTTTTTATACTTATCGGGATGATCGGTGCCATTGCCAGTATGTCGACCACGACCGTTACCATCAAAGACAATACGATATTAAAACTCTCCTTACAACATGCCATACCCGACAAAGCATCGGATAATCCGATTGAAAATTTCGATTTCAAATCGTTGACCCCCAGCAAACTGATGGGACTGAACAACATATTGAAAAGTATTTATCAAGCGGCCGGAGACAGCCGGATCGCCGGTATTTATATGGATCTTACCGAAATCAACTCGAACTTCGGTGGATTGGGAAGTATAGAAGAAATACGTAATGCCTTAATAGATTTCAAAAAAAGCGGAAAATTTATTTATAGTTATTCCAATCTGGGATATTCGCAAAAAAGTTATTATTTGGCATCCGTCGCCGATAGCCTTTTTGTCAATCCGGAAGCCCCGCTCTTACTGACCGGAATGAGCGCAGAAGTCGCATTCTATAAAGATCTGCTGAAAAAAATAGGAGTAAAACCGGAGGTCATCCGAGTGGGTAAGTTCAAAGCCGCCGTAGAACCGTTTATGGACGATCACATGAGTGAGGCTAACCGGGAACAAATACAAACCTACTTGAACTCGTTATGGAATACTCAAATACAAGGAATATCCGAAGCCCGGCATATTCCGGTGGAGAAAATCAATCGACTGACCGACAACTTCCGGGTATACACGACACAAGAGTTCGAGCAAGAAGGCTTTTTCGACGGGACGATATACGAGGACGAGATGTTGAATAAACTGAAAAGGGCCTGCGGACAGGAAGCCAACCAAAAAGTAGAGATAGCCTCATTACCGGATTATTTCAAAAGTTTAGCTCCTAACCTCGACTTCACGGCCGACAAAATAGCTGTCATTTATGCCCAGGGAGAGATCGGTTTCGAACAAAACTCAAACACGATCGGGCCGGAGTTAGCCAAAACGATCCGAAATGCCAGAGAAGACCAAAGCATCAAAGCCATCGTTTTGAGAGTAAATTCCCCGGGAGGAAGTGCCTTAACTTCCGAAATCATCTGGAGGGAAGTCAAATTAGCCGCCAACGCCAAACCATTCATTGTTTCCATGGGCAACGTCGCGGCCTCCGGAGGCTATTACATCTCATGCGCCGCCGACACGATCGTCGCCGACCCGATGACATTAACGGGCTCCATCGGTATTTTCGGACTTCTATTCAACGGTGAAGAACTGATAAAGGATAAATTAGGTATCTCTACCAACGTCGTAAAAACCAACGAACACAGCGACTTCGGAGGCGGTTATCCCCTTCCTCTTCCCGTAAGCTCCAGGCCACTTACCTCTTACGAAAGAAACGTTATGCAAAATTATATTAACCGGGGATATGATACCTTTTTAAGTCGGGTTAGCGAAGGACGCCACATGAGTAAAGAGGCGGTCGATGAAATCGCCCAGGGGAGAGTCTGGACGGGTACCGATGCCCTCAGCATCGGGTTAGTCGATATTCTCGGCGGTTTGGACGATGCCATACGCATTGCAGCCGACAAGATAAAATCAACTCAATACCAAATCGTAGAACTGCCAACGAGTAGAAATCCGATAGAAGAGTTGATTTTAAATCTTTCGGAGACAGTAAAGAACCAAATCATAAAATCCGAATTAGGGGCATACTACGAACTGTATACGACCCAAAAAACATGGTTAAGTATACAAGGAGCCGTCGCACGTATCCCTTACAACGTATCATTCAACTGAAACAGTAAGGTTCAATTACTAACTTTAAAAATCTGCATAGTGGTTAAATATCTTGTCCTATGGCCTTTAAGCATACTTTACGGATTAGGCGTAAGTATCAGGAACCGTTTGTTTAATCTGGGTCTTCTCGAGTCAAAAGAGTTCGATGTTCCCATCATCTGTATCGGTAATATCACGATCGGAGGCACGGGAAAAACACCCCACACGGAATCCATCATTAACGTACTCCAGAAAGACCATCGCGTAGCCTGTTTAAGCCGGGGATACAAGCGCAAAACATCTGGATACATATTGGCGACAGAAAATTCCACGGCAGACGAAATCGGAGACGAACCCAAGCAAATAAAAAATAAATTTCCGGATATCACGGTTGCCGTCGATGCCGACCGAGTCAGAGGGGTGAAAAAACTACAACAATTACCCAATCCTCCGGATATCATTATTCTTGACGACGGATTTCAACACCGATACGTGAAAGCGGATATCAATATCCTGTTGATCGATTATAACCGTCCTATTTATAAGGATCATCTCCTTCCCTTGGGACGGTTACGCGAACATCACAGCGCTTTGGAACGGGCCAATTATGTCATCATCACCAAATGTCCCTCCAATATCACTCCGATAGAAAAAAGAATCATCTATAAAAATCTGAAGCTAAAAGCTTATCAGGAACTGCTGTTTACCACCATGAAATACGGGGACATTACCCCGTTGGACGGCAAGAGTAAATACCTAAAAAATAATAATAGCGTCGTCTTATGCGTTACGGGGATCGCACAACCGGGCCCCTATCAGGAACATTTGAAAACGCTTTTCGGACAGGTCTCTTTTTTAACTTTTCCGGATCATCATCGTTTCACGAACAACGACATACAGAAAATCATTCAGGAATTCAATAAAATGGATCAACCGGACAAGTACATTTTCACAACGGAAAAAGACGCAACCCGCTTGGTTTCATACGAGTTTCCCGATGAAATTAGGGAACGTATGTTTTATATACCTATCGAACCTGAATTTTTAACTTCCAAAGATCAACTCATCAAAAATATACACAACTATGCTAAGCAAAATAAAAGAAAGTAAAGATTTTATCTATCCTTTTTTAGACGGAGAATATTCGATAGGTATCATCCTTGGTACGGGCTTAGGAGAACTCGGAAAATCCATTAAAATAAAACAGGCTATCCCTTACGCGGAAATCCCCAACTTTCCGGTATCGACAGTCGAAGGGCATCAAGGTAAACTGTTGATCGGCCAATTCGGTAATAAAAACGTGATCGCCATGCAGGGACGCTTTCACTTCTACGAAGGATACAGCATGAAGGAAGTTACTTTTCCCGTGAGAGTGATGCACGCCTTAGGGGTGAAAACATTGTTCGTTTCCAATGCGGCAGGCGGAGTAAACACCAACTACCTGGTAGGAGACCTCATGATCATAAAAGACCATATCAATCTCTTCCCGGAACATCCGTTACGGGGAAAAAACATGGAGGAGCTGGGCCCTCGCTTCCCGGGCATGACCGAGGCTTACAGTAAAAGATTAATCTATTTGGCGGAAGAGGTCGGCAAGAAACTGAATATTAAACTACAAAAAGGTGTATACGCCGGCTTGCAAGGGCCTTCTTTCGAGACACCAGCAGAATATAACTGGATAAGAGTCATCGGAGGAGATGCCGTGGGCATGTCTACGGTACCTGAGATTATTGTAGCCCGACATATGAATATGGAATGTTTCGGTATATCGGTAATCACCAATAGTACAGCTAACGAAGAGCTGAT
Organism: Sanguibacteroides justesenii; assembly: GCF_003204205.1. NCBI lineage: Bacteria > Pseudomonadati > Bacteroidota > Bacteroidia > Bacteroidales > Porphyromonadaceae > Sanguibacteroides > Sanguibacteroides justesenii. The sequence goes on along the minus strand of NZ_QJPL01000003.1, from coordinate 272,218 downwards.
AAAGACAAATCACGAAGAGGTGCAAGACGTGGGCAATCATGCACAACCCCGAATGACTGCAATTTTCCGGGAAATGATCAACCAATTATAATAAAATGACGGTAATACCGTCATTTTTTATAATTCTCCAATTGCAACATGATTTGAGCAGCTCCCCGGGCATCGCTCAGCGCTTCATGGTGATTTAACGCTATTCCGAAATAATCACACACCGTGTTCAAACGATAATTCGGTAACTCTTTTATATATCTCCGGGTTAACTGATAGGTACAATAATGTTGGGGTAAACGGGTATAAATATCAGCTCTCTCCAAACAGGCTTTCAATACCCGCATATCGAAACTCGCGTTATGGGCCACCAACGCATCCGTGTCCAAAAAAGAGGCAATCTCTCCCCAAAGCTCTTCAAATAAAGGAGCATCCGCAACCTGCTCGGGGGTGATTCCATGTATATCTATAAACTTCCGGTAAAAAAAGTAAGGCTCAGGCTTTATCAAACGGAAAAATTCATTTACGATTTTTCCGTTTCGTACCTGAACCAGACCGATAGCGCATGCACTTGTCGGGTAACGATTGGCAGTTTCAAAATCAATAGCCGTAAAATCTAACATGAATACCGTAAATTCCCGTCAACACTTTTTCTTCATCATTATTCCAGCCCCGAAGCGCCCGGTATCTCCCCGGTCTCCCCGGTAAGAGAAAAAACGATCCCGATTACAAACCGTACAAATACGGGCTACTTCAATATAACCGGAACATAAACCGGCCTCCGTCAACTCCCTGCGATTAGCTTCCCACAAATCGAAATTGTATTTCCCATGATTTTCCCCCGACTCTACCAAGTCTTCCCAGCGATTCAAATTTTTCCGGACGATCTCGACGACCTCTTCGCCCACTTCAAAACAACACTTCCCGATAGAAGGTCCTATGCCGGCTCTTATGTCTTTAGGATTACATCCGAACTCTTTTTCCATCCGGGCGACGACCCGAGAGGTAATCTTCCCCACCGTTCCCCGCCATCCAGCATGAATCGCCGCAATCACGCACCTCTCCGTATCGTAAAGTAAAATAGGTACGCAATCGGCGGCTAACACCATCAAACAAACCTCCGGTAAAGCAGTAATCAAGGCATCTGTCTCCGGCAAACGGGTTTCCCGTTCTCTTCCCCCGCACCCGATGCTATTTTCAAGCACGACCTCGACATGGGTCGTATGTTTTTGTTCCCCGGTCGTCAACGTCGATAAATCCACTCCTACTTCCGACAATAACAGTTGTCGATTCTTCAATACATTCTCTCTCTTATCCTCCTCTGTAAAACCGATATTTAAAGAAGACTGCCCTCCACGACTGACACCACCTTCACGACCGGAAATAAAATGCACAAGACGAGAACAACTCCCCAATCCCGTAAACCGATAAACAGGTATATTATTATGAATACTCCTCTTCAGCATAAATAACTCTTTTAGGCGGCAAAGTTATAAAAACACCCCAAGAAAAACTCACGAAAACATAACAATTTCTCTTTGGAGAACGTACTTATCACAAACTAAAAAGTAAGAAAAATGTGGCAAGAATTATGTAAAATGAGGGCTGAATACCTCGATAAATATAACATTAAAGCTCAAGGCTATCCCTCTCGTTTAGTGGAAACATTACTCTACGAGATTGCCAGATTAGAAGGAATTACAGTTAAAAAGCAAGATTTTCTGGATGTTCTCAACGAAAAAAATACCCCGGAACGAATAACCGAATGGGACATTTACAGAATAAAAGATTTGGAATCCGCCTTTTTGTATCTTGTCAGATGTTCCAAACAACAGAAAAAATTTTCTTCGGAATTTGTACGGGATGTCAGCGCCTTGGTAATGAAACACACGGGAAAAGAGGAGACAACCACCGTCGGCCGATACGATACGTCACTGGGTGATTTCCGCTTGGGAGAAGAGTACTACGAGGAAGGAGTGCTCTCCGATTATACTCAAATTCCGGATATGCTTGACAAATTATGCAAGAAAGTTAATGAAGAGTTGGATCAGGTGCACGATATCATGACGGTAAAATTAGGAGCCCGTTTCCACTATCGCTTCCTGCACATCAAACCGTTCGGAGAGGGAAATATCGAGGTGGCCTTGCTGTTGATGAACTACATCCAAATGTTATTTAACGAACCGCTCATCGTTATTCCGGGAGAGGATAAAGCCAAATACCTTTCAGCTTTAAAGATGCAAAAAGACAAACCTACACCCGAAATCTTCGAGGAGTTTGTTGGTAAAGAATTACTCGAGTCTCTACAAAAGGAATTATCTTAAAGAGGAGCATATTGATAAGCAAAACCGTTCGAAGGCGGAAGTGGATAAACCCATTTTCCGCCTTCGATTATTATAAACGGATCAACGACAAGTATCCCGACTTTTATTCCGTATTCGTCCGAACGAATTCAGGAACTTTTCAAAGAGATAAAAAAAAGTCAATGAAATTCTTTGTGATTTATAATGAATGGACTATCTTTGCTGGCCGTTAAAGTAGAAACAAATTTAAAATTATATACGAGATGAAAAAGGGCATACATCCTGAAAATTACAGATTAGTAGCATTTAAAGATATGTCTAACGGAATGACTACTATTACCAAGTCAACAGCCGCAACAAGAGAGACTATTGAAATTGATGGAGTAGAATATCCTCTGATTAAGATGGAAATTTCCAACTCTTCACACCCGTTTTATACCGGTAAAATCAAATTGATCGACACCGCAGGACGTGTCGATAAATTCATGAACCGTTATAAATCACACATGGAAAACAGAAAAAAATAATCGTTCAGATACGATATAAAAAAGTCGCTTATTTTTTAATAAGCGACTTTTTTTACTATTTAAACGTCCTGAATTCACGGGTATCTTCGAAGACTCGATCGATAATACGTTTTTCCACGTCATCGAAAACTTTTCCCCGTCTTTTCATCACAGCTTCTGCCGTAACCGTAAATTGACGCATTTGATGCTCTACAAAACCGGAAGCCCCTCCCCAGGAAAAAGAAGGGATAAAATTCCTCGGAAAATCGGAACCGAAAATGTTAGCCCCGACACCTACAACGGTTCCCGTATTAATCATCGTATTGATTCCCATTTTCGAATGATCCCCCATGATTAAACCGCAAAACTGCAAACCCGTTTTCCGAAAATGCCGGGTGTCGTAATCCCACAGCTTAACCTCTACATACGTGTTCTTCAAATTGGAATTATTCGTATCCGCACCCAAATTACACCACTCGCCTATAACCGAATTTCCCAAAAAACCATCATGCGCTTTATTGGAATACCCGATAAACACGACATTATTCAATTCCCCGCCGCATTTGCAGTAAGGCCCCAAAGTCGTTGCTCCATAGACCTTCGCTCCCATATTTAATACAGCATGCTCACACATGGCCAATGGCCCCCGGATCAATACTCCCTCCATGATTTCCGCTTCCTTACCTATGTACACCGGTCCGCCGTCCGTATTAATCGTCGCGTACCGGACAACAGCCCCCTCTTCCAAAAAGACAGGATACTTTCCGTGTACCCGTACGCTATCTTCCAAAATAGCGCTCTTTCTCCCCTTTGTCAACAAATCGAAATCAAGAAGTAATTCCCCGGCATTATAAGCAAAAACATGGTAAGGATAAATTATCCTCGTGCATTCTCCCGAATATTCCAGGGAACGGAACGCGGCGAACTCCTCTTTTCTTAACCTATCAGCCACCTGTTTACCGCCTCGCACGGCAATCACGACTCCCTGTTCTCCGAGCAACAAATCATTCGATTCCAAACGACGAACAGCAGCAACCAGGTCCGCGTTTGCACATACGGAGGCATTTATCCACAAATTATCATCCTCCGTCCGCAAGGGATATTTCTCCTGAAGATAATCACTTGTTAAATAGGAAACGGAGTTATTCAACCTTCTTTCCCACTTCTCTCTGAGCGTGAGAATACCTACCCGAATCTCGGAAACCGGACGGGTCAAGGTAAGAGGCCTTAACGTACTCCAACTTTTATCATCAAATAAAATGGTATTCATTCGTATTGTCTAATTATTCTATGACAAAAATAACAATTGCTTCCATTACTTCCCGTATTACAGGAAAAAATCTTTGGCACAGGAATTGCCCTGTATAGAATCGTCTCAATTCAAATGAATCGTTGACAAAATGTCAGTCATTCGTTTTTATCACAAACGAGACAGAAGGTGAAGAGGAGTGTAAATACAAAAAACAACTAAAAAGGAAGATAAGGAGATCATAATGAACGAAATAAACTTAGACGACATACTATCGGAAAATATACAGGAAGAACATCAGGACTTATTACAGATATTAGGAGATGAAAAAGAATTGCTGAACGATTCGATCAATATACCTGACACACTGCCAATATTACCGCTTCGGAACACCGTGTTGTTCCCGGGTGTAATTATTCCCATCAATATCGGCAGGGAAAAATCCCTGAAACTGATCAAATATGCTTACAAACAAAGCGCCATGATCGGGGTGATCGCCCAAAAAGACACCAACACGGAAAACCCGGCACAAAGCGACCTGTATTCTATCGGTACCGCCGCATCCGTTTTGAAAATATTAGAGATGCCGGATGGAACAACAACGGCAATCATTCAGGGGAAAAGAAGATTCCAGTTGGAGGATATCCTGTACGATGAGCCCTATCACGTGGGGAAAATTATAGTAAAAACGGAAGAAGTTCTATCTAAAAACGATGAAGAATACAATGCTATTTCCGACTCGTTGAAAGAGATGGCTATGAAAATCGTAAAGTATTCCAGCAATATTCCCAATGAAGCCGGCTTCGCGTTGAAAAACATCGAAAGCATGCTTTTCCTGATCAATTTTATCTCATCCAATACGGACATTGACTATCGAAACAAACAGGAACTGCTGGAGATTGACAGCATAAAAGAACGGGCGATAAAACTGTTGGAATTGCTGAGTAAACAGGTCAGCATTTTAGAGTTGAAGAATGATATCCAGAAAAAAGTAAAATTCGATCTGGATAAACAACAACGGGAATATTTCCTGCATCAGCAAATGAAGACCATTCAGAACGAATTGGGTGGGAATTCCGTTGATGATGATATTCAGGAACTGGAAGAAGCAGCCAAAAAGAAAGATTGGGGGAAAAACATCCAGGAATTCTTTGAAAAAGAACTACAGAAATTACGAAGACAGAATCCTTCCATGCCGGATTATTCCGTGCAACTGAATTATTTGAAAGAATTAACCGAGTTACCGTGGAACCACTATTCGGAAGATAACTTCGACTTGCAGAAGGCTTCGGAAATATTAGACAGCGATCACTACGGCCTGGAAAAAGTAAAAGAACGAATCCTCGAATACTTAGCCGTATTGAAATTAAAGGGAGACATGAAATCTCCGATCATCTGTCTGTACGGCCCCCCGGGAGTAGGAAAAACTTCTTTAGGAAAATCCGTAGCCAGGGCTTTAAACCGGGAATTCGTCAGGATGTCGTTAGGAGGACTGCACGATGAATCGGAAATCCGCGGGCACCGTCGTACCTACATCGGAGCCATGCCTGGACGGATCATTCAGGGAATAAAAAAAGCCGGGACCTCAAATCCCGTGTTCATTTTGGACGAGATCGACAAAGTCGGACAGGACTTTAGAGGAGACCCCCAATCCGCCCTCTTGGAAGTATTGGATCCGGAACAAAATTCAACTTTCCACGACAACTACTTAGACGTGGATTACGATCTGTCCAAAGTGATGTTTATCGCAACGGCAAATGATATTTCCACCATAGCTCCGCCTCTACGCGACCGAATGGAGATGATCGAGGTTAGTGGTTATCTGATGGAGGAAAAAATTGAAATTGCCAAACGGCATTTGATCCCGAAACAGTTAACCAATCACGGGGTAAAAGCAGAAGAGGTAGAATTTAGCGATACTATTTTAAATTACATCATCGATAAGTATACCCGGGAATCCGGAGTACGCAATCTGGATAAAACATTAGCTAAAATTATGCGTCAGGTGGCCAAACACGTCGCCCTTGATCCCACTTTCTCGATAAAGCTCTCCAAAGAAAGCGTAAAAGAATACCTGGGGACTCCCATATTCACGCGAGAAGAGTACCAAGGGAACGAGTTGCCGGGTGTCGTTACGGGATTGGCATGGACAGCTGTCGGTGGAGAAATCCTTTATATCGAATCCAGTATCAGCAAAGGGAAAGGGATGTTAACCATGACCGGCAGCTTGGGAGAAGTCATGAAAGAATCCGCCACCTTGGCCTTAGAATATATTAAATCGCACGCGGAAGAATTAAACATAGACACCGCATCTATCGAAGAGCATAATATCCATATACATGTTCCTGCCGGAGCTGTCCCTAAAGATGGCCCTTCCGCCGGAATTACCATGGTAACCTCTTTAGCGTCTTCCCTCACGGGAAGAAAAGTAAAAAAAGCGTTAGCTATGACCGGAGAGATTACTCTTCGCGGCAAAGTGTTACCCGTCGGAGGAATCCGCGAAAAAATCTTAGCCGCCAAACGAGCCGGTATTAAAGAAGTCATCCTGTGCCACGAGAACAAAAAAGACATCGATGAAATAAAGAAAGAATATATCAAAGGTATTAAATTCCATTTCGTCGATCATATACGGGAAGTTTTACAAATTGCCTTACTCTAAAATAGAAACGGCCTTTCCGGGTGGAAAGGCCGTTCTTATTTCTTCACGACTCTTTACCCCTCCTCATGTCGCACTCCATTTTCATCATTCAATCCCTTCGTAAGAGTCTTCACTAACTTATATTTATTGAAAAATTCACCAAGAATCACCCTCAAAACCGTATAACCCGGAATCGCCAATATCATACCCGGAATACCGGCAATGCTACCGGCTATCAAAATCACAAGAAAGATCTCCAACGGATGGGCATGGACACTGTTCCCGTATATCAAAGGCTGCAATACCGTGTTATCAATCAATTGAGTAACAGAGAACACAATCGCCATGTATACAAGTAAAGGAAACAGCGCCGTATAAAAATCCATATCAAGATGCGTGGCTATTCCCACAACCAACCCAAAAACAGCGCCGATCAAAGGGCCGATATAAGGGATCACGTTTGTAATTCCCGTCACCAAACCGATCACCACCGCGGTATTAAATTTCAGTCCCACGATGGAAAGCCCAAGGATGTTCAATCCCATCACAATGATCACTTCGAAGATAATACCTACAAAATAACGAACGAGCAATTTCTGAATAGAATCCAACGCTTTTTTCGTTCCTTCCTCGTATTGAGTGGGTACAACAGCCAAAAGCATTCTGGAAAACAGCTTGCTATCTTTCAGAAAGAAGAAAGTAATGAAAGAGATTGAAAACAGGGCGATAAAAATGCCGCTGATCGTCCCCGCCAATGAACCGAACAAATTTTTAACCCTGCTAACATCCACCAAAGAACTTAAGTTTTTCTCAATATAATCTTTTATATCCTGATCGTTATCGATAATACCAAAATGCTTCAAACCGCACTCCGCATCCGCTAACGGAGCATCAAGCTGATTCACTATATTGGCAATGCTCAGATCACTCAACGACTGAAATTCCTGACTCGCCATAGGAATAACCGTATAAAAGAAAAGAATAAAAACCACCCATATACACACTAAGGTCACAGCAGCCTTCAATGAATCGGAAAGAGCGTATCCCCGTATTTTTATACGACCTAACAAATCTATAATCGGCCTTCCGAGAAAAGAGATCACCACAGAAACCAAAATATAGGCAATAATGGACGAAAAGTACCAACACAGAAATGCTATGATGGCTAAAATTATCCCTCCTAAAAGATATTTCCCTAAACTATTCATATCTCACTTTCCATTTATTCTATCTTTATACGAAACAAAATTAGATAAATTAATCGGTCCTTTCCCTCTTTTTACCATTTTTCCGTCATTTCGATAATGTGATGTTTACGAATAATCAACATTCCATGGCGATCTCCCGTTATTCCCGGAGCTAACCTGTAAGGCAACACAGGCTTGTTACCTTCCCTCCGGGTCGGAAATAAACAAAATTCACATTCGCACAATCCTTTTTTAAATCTTCCCCGGCGTTTTTGGTGTTTCGGTCAAATGCCTTCGTAAGAACCGACGTACCGTCATATACATCCTTTACATTCGTACCGCGGAACAATTCATCGAAAATAACAACCACACCAGAACGACGACTTACCTGGTCCACGCTCTCTCTCTTCGGGAAAAACAAACCCGATACTTTTCGCAACCCTTCCAACTGAAATATTAACATCCAACCTATAATTACCTCCGAAATCTCCCTCTTCATTGTAAATCTAAAAATTAATTACTTGATATCAAAATCTATTTACAGTCGAATTCAAGCGGTTAAGATAAACAGACCGAATCGCGAACACTTTTCCATCCTATAAAAACTATCTATCGGCACATAAATAAATATTATTAACAATAAGAATATTATATTAGAAAACATTTTTATCTTTATTACGTTTTTAAGTTATTATAAACTCATTTTCGATTATGCTGAAAAAAGTTTGGAGGTTATACTACGACGGATTTAAAAATATGCCCCGATGGGGAAGAAATCTATGGCTGATCATTTTAATCAAGCTATGTATCATGTTTTTAGTGCTCAAACTATTTTTTATGCCCAATTACTTAAATTCTAATTACGATACTTTTCAAGAAAAAAGTGATCATGTATTTGAAGAATTAACCACAAAACCTTAACATTATGTTCTTTCACCTAACAACAACTTCTTTAGTGGAATGGTCACGTTGGCAATTTGCCATGACCGCGATCTACCATTACATGTTTGTTCCGTTAACATTAGGATTAGCCTTAATGCTTGCCGTTATGGAAACCATCTGGGTTCGTACAGGAGATCAACGCTGGTTAGATGCGACTAAGTTCTGGATGAAACTTTTCGGAATCAACTTTGCTATTGGCGTAGCTACCGGCCTAATCTTAGAATTTCAGTTCGGAACCAACTGGTCGAACTACTCCTGGTTCGTGGGGGATATATTCGGGGCTCCACTCGCTATCGAGGGGATCCTCGCTTTCTTCTTGGAATCGACCTTCGTTGCCGTCATGTTCTTTGGATGGAACCGGGTCAGCAAACGTTTCCACCTGCTTTCCACATGGATGGTTTTTGTAGGGGCAAATATTTCCGCCCTGTGGATATTAGTTGCCAATGCCTGGATGCAAAATCCGGTCGGCATGGAATTTAACCCGTTGACAGCCCGGAACGAAATGGATAATTTCTGGGCCGTACTTTTATCTCCGACGGCCATAAGCAAGTTTTTCCACACGGTAACTTCCGCTTATACCCTCTCGGCCTGTTTTGTCGTGGGGATCAGCGCTTGGTTTATATTGAAAAAAAGACATCTCGAATTTGCCCGTAAAAGTATAATTTTAGCTTCCGTCTTCGGACTGATCAGTATACTTATTACCATTTATACCGGTGATTCCAGTGCTCAGGACGTGACAAAAACACAACCCATGAAATTAGCCGCAATGGAAGGCTTAAACGAAGGAGGACGAGGTGCCGGGTTAACCGTTATCGGCCTTCTGACCGATGATCCGGCACTACCGACGACTCGCATGAAAAAAGTTTCGTACGGAATCCATATCCCCCGGATGCTATCGTTTTTGGGATACCACAAAGGAGACGCCTACATTCCCGGTATTCAGAACATTCTGGACGGATACACTTCGGAAGAGGGTAAGACCTATCCTTCGATCGAACAGCGTATGGCTAACGGGCGCATGGCCATTCAGGCTTTGAAAGATTATAAGCAAGCCGTAAAAGAAAACAATCCGATTGCAGCAGACAGTACTTTAAAGTTATTCAGGGCTAACTACGCGGACTTCGGATATGGCTATCTTAATTCCCCGTACGATACGATCCCTTCTGTTCCCCTCGTATTTTACAGTTTCCGTATCATGGTGGGGTTAGGCATGTTATTCGTTCTTTTATTCGTTCTTTCACTTTGGTACGCTAAAAAAAGAAAATTCGATAAATTCAAAGTCATACCCTACCTGGCTCTCGCTTGTGTTCCTTTGGCTTACGTGGCTTCGCAATGCGGATGGATCGTTGCCGAGGTCGGACGCCAGCCTTGGGTCGTACAAAATCTTTTACCTACCAACGTGGCCGTAACTAAAATTACGTCCAACTGGGTGATAACGACGTTCTGGATGTTTGCCATACTCTTCACGATACTACTCATTGCCGAACTGAGAATCATGGGAAAACAGATTAAAAAAGGGCCGGAAACAGATTAAATGATTTAGTGATTCAATCATCGAAATCTTTAATCACAGAATCACCCAATCAGTAAATCTCAGAATTATTAAATCTAAAATTGTAAATCATAAATCGTAAATGAATATGGAATTTTTACAACATTATTGGTGGATTTTAATATCGTTACTCGGCGGATTGCTGGTATTCCTGTTATTCGTCCAAGGAGGACAAACCCTACTATACACGATAGCCAAAACAGAAGACGAACGAAATTTACTCGTCAATAGTCTTGGCCGGAAATGGGAATTCACGTTCACGACCTTAGTCGTATTCGGAGGTGCTTTTTTTGCCAGTTTCCCTCTCTTCTATTCAACGAGTTTCGGCGGAGCTTATCTCGCGTGGATGGTCGTACTTTTCTGCTTCGTCATGCAAGCCGTCTCTTACGAATACCGTAGGAAAGCGGGTAATCTATTGGGAGAAAAAACATATAATGTCTTTTTGATCATTAATGGAGTCATCGGGACCATCTGTATCGGGGCGGTAGTAGGTTCCTTCTTCACGGGTAATCCCTTTTCATTGGGAGTGATGAATGACGTAACCTGGATGAGTCCTTGGCGAGGGATAGAAGTACTATTCAACATTGCCAATCTCTGTTTGGGATTCGCCATTTTTTTCTTGGCTCGCACTTTAGCAGCCCTCTATTTTATTAATAATATCGACCATCCGACCATTTTCAACAGAAGCCGGAAACAAGTCCTTTATAACGCGGTCCCGTTTGTCGTGCTCTTGTTGGCGTTTCTTGCCATTATTTTATTAAGTAAGGGTTATGCCATCGCGGAAAACGGAGAGATCGTTCTCGTGCAATACAAATACTTCCATAATCTGATCGAGATGCCTGTCAACACGATCATTCTTTTGGTCGGAGTTGCAGGAGTCCTTTTCGGTATCGTCAAAACATTGTTCTCGGAGAAATGGAATAAAGGGATATGGTTCTCGGGCATAGGAATCGTTTTGGCTGTAATTGCCCTGTTCATTCTGGCGGGTTTCAACAACACGGCTTTCTATCCGTCGTATACCGACCTAAACTCTTCCCTAACCATATATAAGGCCTCCTCATCCCATTATACGCTGAAAGCCATGTCATATGTCTCCCTGATATCGCCTTTCGTGATCGCGTATATTTTCTATGCTTGGAGAGCATTGAATAAAAAACAGATCGATTTGAAAGATATACAGGAAGATCATCACGCGTATTAATCTTTGCAAATTGTAGATTGTAAATCTAAAAAAATTGGTATTCGATTTACAATCTACAATTTACAATCTAAAATCGCCAATCCTTTTAATCATTGAATAATTATAGATTACAGATACGACGAATTGTCCCAGCAATGCGTGCAAAGATCCTCTTTCGGAATGCCGATGGCTTTTACCAGATCATCCAAACGCTGGAACTTCAACGAATCCAATCCCAAATGTTGTGCCATCACCTCCAGCATCTTTTTATATTGCACCGAATCGGGATCGGTATAAGGTTTCAGAATCTCTTCCGTCAGATCGGAGGTCCCCTCCAGATCGCGGATTACCCGACGGGTAAACAAATCGAAATTTGAGCGGGAAGATGAAAAATTCAGAAAGACACAAGGGTAAACCAACGGAGGACAAGCGATCCGCATATGTATCTCTTTCACCCCGCATTCCCGCAATTTGACGACATTATCCTTCAACTGAGTGCCGCGAACAATAGAGTCATCCAAAAATAAAATCCTGGCTCCTTTTGTAAAAGCCTCGTTCGGCAACAATTTCATCTTAGCGACCAAATCCCGCATACTTTGATTTTGCGGCATAAAACTACGCGGCCACGTGGGCGTGTACTTCACGAAAGGACGCTTGTACGGAATCTTCCGGGCATTGGAATAACCTATGGCATGGCCTACTCCGGAATCAGGAATACCTGCCGCAAAATCTACCTCCACGTTATCATGCGCGGCAATAGCGGCCCCGCAACGATAACGGGCATCCTCCACGTTAATTCCCTCGTAATATGAAGAGGGATAGCCGTAGTATACCCAAAGAAAAGAACAAATCTGTTTCCTGCAACCCGGTGTTGTCACCTGAGTAATACCGTCCCGACTGATTTGTATCGCTTCCTTAGGTTCTAAATCCCGTACAATCGTGTAACCTAAATTGGTAAAAGAAGAACTTTCACTCGCCACCACATAACCGTTATCGTTCTTTCCCAAAATAATCGGGGTACGACCATACTTATCCCGGGCGGCATAAATTCCGGTTTCCGTCAAAATCAAAAAAGAACAGGACCCCTTTACCCGGCTATACACGTTCTCAATTCCTTCTTTGAACGTGTTTCCCGTATTAATAAGCATGGCCACCGCTTCCGTTTGGTTGACGGTAGAGCTCGAAAGCTCTGCAAAATGCTTCTTTTCACTCAAAAAACATTTTTCAATCTCATCCAAATTATCTATCCTCCCCACAACTACAACGGAAAAACGTCCCAAATGGGAAATCACCGTAATCGGCTGAGATTCCATATCGCTAATTACCCCGATCCCCAAAGAAGAACCCTTGAATTTATCCAACTCCGGTTCGAACTTATTCCGGAAATAAGCACTTTCCAAACTATGGATAGAACGGGTAAACTCCTGCCCGTTGTAAAAAGCCATTCCGGCTCTCTTCGTTCCTAAATGAGAATGATAGTCCGTGCCGTAAAAAACATCAGCAACACACTCTTTGCGAGAAACGCACCCAAAAAATCCACTCATAAATTATCGTCATAAATTAATTCGTACGCAAAAATATAATAATTTTCGAAGAGAAAATAAGATTGCGATAAAAGAAAAAGCCGTTCTGGTTTTTGTCCCGAACGGCTTTTCCGTTATTTTGCCTCAACCATTGCAAGAGCGGCTTTCAGAGCAAGATCAAATTTAGGATAAATTTGTTCTTCCCCTATCTGCCGTCCGATACCGTTTTTAAGTAAATCTTTTCTTACCTGCTCATTTACCCCGGACAATATAATCCGTGTTCCCTCTTTCGTCAGTTGAGATATCGTTTCCGTTAAATTTTTCAATGCAGTCGTATCCACGAAAGGCACATGCCTCATCCGGATAATCAATACCTGATAACGGACTCCCATCATCCGGATCGTCTCACAATAAGTCTTGGCCGAACCGAAAAAGAACGGGCCGCTAATCTCGTATATCCCTACACCGGAAGGAATATCTTTATAATTCTCCAAAACATCCTGATCCATATTTCCCGTTCCGGTAATATCCCTCGGGGCATTATCAGCCATACGCTTCATAAACAACAAGGCCGCTAAAACCACACCGATCTCGATGGCAACGGTCAGATCGACCAAAACAGTTAAAAAGAAGGTTACCAAAAGTATGACTATATCGAAATAGGAGGCTTTCAATACGGAACGGAAAGACCGCCACTCACTCATATTATAAGAAACGACAATTAATATTCCCGCCAAACAAGACATCGGAATCAAAGAGGCCCACTTTCCGAAAAAAAGCATGATCAATAGTAAAACCACTGCATGTATCATCCCCGCCACCGGAGTCCGTCCCCCGTTTTTCACATTGGTAGCCGTACGGGCAATAGCACCCGTGGCCGGAATGCCCCCGAACAGAGGAGCCACGATATTGGCCGCCCCTTGGGCGATCAATTCCGTATTGGATCGGTGATGTCCCCCGATCATACCGTCGGCCACCACGGCCGAAAGCAACGATTCAATAGCTCCCAAAATAGCGATCGTAAAAGCCGGTTGCACGTAATGAGCCAAATTAGCGAAATCCAATGAAGGAATCGTCGGGGCAAAGTTACAAGAAATCTCGCCATACAAGGTTCCGATTGTCGTCACCGGAAGAGAAAAAATGGCGACCACAGGTGTAACGAGCAGTATAGCCACAAAAGAACCCGGAATTTTAGTAGTCAATTTCGGCATGTATACCGCTATTAAAACGGTCACGACCGTTATGATGACAGCATACCAGTTGATCGTATGTATATGATCGATATAACAGGCCCATTTCCCGACAAAACCGCTCGGAACATCCGTTAATGTAAGTCCCAAAGCATTGGATATCTGGGTCGAAAAAATAACCACCGCAATACCGGAAGTAAAACCGACAATCAACGGATGAGGTATAAATTTAAGCAGCGTCCCCAGCCGCAACATCCCGAACCCGATCATAATGATTCCGGCCAACATGGTGGCAATAATCATCCCGTCCATACCGTAATCATTCACGATGCCGTAAACGATCACGATGAATGCACCCGTCGGTCCCCCGATTTGTACCCGGCTACCACCCAAGAAAGAAATAATAAATCCAGCGATAATGGCAGTCATCACCCCCTTTTCCGGAGAAACACCGGAAGCCACGGCAAAAGCGATGGCTAACGGCAAAGCCACAATCCCGACAACAATACCCGCTAAAACATCTTTCGACAAGTTCTTTTTGACAGAACCATCTTTAATCAATCCGAATAATTTCGGATCAAACACTTTTTCCATATCAAATACCCTTTAATAAAAACGCACAAAGGTAAAAAAATAAATACATTTGAAGGTATTTGAAATAAAGAATCATAAAAATCCGAAGAGAAGCCTTTTACAGCTTCTCTTCGGGATCTTCGGTATAATGTAACAAATAAATCTTCTAAGTTATTATAAATTAAAAACTTTCTGAAACAACTCCTTAAACTGAGCTTTCGACATCGCACCGCTCGCCACTTGAGGTTGAGCATCCACCGGAACGAACATCAACGTCGGAATACTGCGAATATTAAAAGCAGCGGCCAATTCATTCTCAATATCACTATCTACCTTATAAAAATCTATCTTATCCTTGTACTCCTCCTGCAATTCGTCCAATATCGGGGCTATAGCCTTACAAGGTCCGCACCAGGTTGCGTAAAAATCAACCAAAACAGGGTGCTTTCCTTTAAACTCATACGATTCTTTATTTTGATAATCAAACACTTTTTGTTTAAAACTATCCTTTGTCAAATGCTCTATCATATCCCTCTGTTTTTAAATACATGATCTATTCTCTACAAATGATACGTTTCCCTGCCAAAATTGTTACCTTTATTTTATTTTTGCCTTCTAAAAACAAACGTTATGAAAATCTTGGGAAATATTATTTGGATCGTTTTCGGCGGATTGGTTATCGCGTTGGAATATTTTACCTCAAGCGTAATACTTTTTATCACCATCATCGGAATTCCTTTCGGGCTGCAAACCCTTAAATTAGGCGTATTGGCCCTCTGGCCATTCGGTAGTCAAGTTATAGACATTCCCCATAGTAACGGATGCCTGTCCCTTCTCATGAATATCATTTGGTTTTTCATCGGCGGCATATGGATATGCCTTTCACATCTTTGTTGGGGCATTGTTTTTTGTTTAACGATTATCGGTATACCTTTCGGGCTACAACATTTCAAATTGGCCGGATTAGCACTTTCCCCCTTCGGTCACGAAATTATAAACAAGTAAAAAAGGGATTGCCCTACAAGCAATCCCTCCATAAAAACAAAGCCCATTTTGATACATCCCAAAGGCTTCTTTCTATTTTATTCCTTTCAAAGCTTCCAAAGTTTTCAATGTTGCCGGATCAGAAGGACGAGTCATATCGAGATTCAATATTTTCCCCTCCTTATCCAACAGGATAAAACGAGGGATCGTCCGTACCCGATAAGCATTCATAAAAGCCCGGTCGCCACCTGTATGCAACTGAACACCGCCTAACTTCTGATCTTTCACCATCTTTTCCCAATCCGCTTTATTCTGATCGCATGAGATACTCACGAAAACAATATTCTTATCATGCATCTTTTTCTCCAACTCTTTCAAATGCGGCAACTCCTGCCGGCAAGGCGGACACCAAGTAGCCCAAATATCAATGTAAACATACTTGCCCTTCAAATCGCTTAAAGAAACCTCTTTTCCATTGATATCATAGTATTTGAACACGGGAGAGACATCTCCTGCCTTCAACTCTTTTTTCTCTTGAGCCCCGACCGTAGTGAAAAACAAACATGCACATAAACATGCCAATAAATATCTCAATGCCATACTTTTCTATTTTAGCGTTTTAAAATGATAGTCAAATTTAAATCATTTACGGCAAAAACCGATCACATTCAACGGATTTAAGATAGATTTAATACTTCCGTTTCTCGTTGAAGTTCTCTTACTGGTTGATATAGATGAGCTTCCCCGTATCATAACCGCGATTTACCGCCTTCGTCAACAATTTTTTAAGCTTATTATCAGGTAATTTCGGGGTCCGACTCAAAATCCATAAATACTTGTCGGAAGAGCTTCCGATTAAAACAGAGGAGTACTCCTCGTCTAACTCCAAAATAAAATAATCGGAATAAAAAAACCAGAAAAAAGAGACTTTTAACTTTCCGGGTTCATCCGGATCCGGCATCTTGGCCTTTCCCCGGGCTTCATGCAACCGTCCGTCCTTATAACCGCTGTTTATAACCTCGATTTTTCCATCGTCACATAAAGAATAAACTGCCGTCACCCGATCCAATCCCCGTTCGAAACGATGATCAAAACGGGCTATTTCATACCACTTACCCATGTAACGAGTCAATTCCAGCTCTTTTACCACATGCGTATCCACTTTAGGGCATTTTCCATTGTTTTCTACACGATATGTCATAATCCGCGTTATTTAATATGTACGAATTATAACGCAAGATGCCATCCCTTGGTTACCGAACTATTTTTTATCGATCACTATTTTACAAAATTCATCCAAACGAAGAG
Source organism: Sanguibacteroides justesenii (assembly GCF_003204205.1). Classification (NCBI taxonomy): domain Bacteria; kingdom Pseudomonadati; phylum Bacteroidota; class Bacteroidia; order Bacteroidales; family Porphyromonadaceae; genus Sanguibacteroides; species Sanguibacteroides justesenii. The sequence continues at coordinate 255,095 of NZ_QJPL01000003.1, read as the reverse complement.
TTCCGCTGAACGCATTACCCTCAGCGTCTTTAAAACCGGACAACACCCCGGTTTTACCTTTTAGCACTATGGACTCCACCTGTTTTTGGGTTATTTTTTTCCCTTGAATCTCCATCGGTATCAGGAAATCACAGGATTTTTTATAGAGAGAACATCCCCAAGCTGTACGTCCCTTAATAATCTCACCATTACCGCATTTGGGACATTTCAAAACAAGTGGGATCTGTTCCTTTACGGGCTTCCCGGCCACTTTCTCTTCTTCTGTCTCCACGGCAATCGCTTTCCGGCGAGCGCACTTCACCTCATGGATAACCTCGTTGACCATCACCTTTAACTCCTCCATGAAATCCGTAACACGATAAGATCCCTCTTCGATCATCCGAAGTTTCTTCTCCCATTGTCCGGTCAATTCGGCGGATTTCAACAGTCCGTTCTGGATCGTATCGATCAGTTCGATTCCCGTAAGCGTAGCTACCAACCGCTTTTTATCTTTTCGGATATAACGGCGTTTCAACAAGGTTTCTATAATACCGGCCCGGGTTGAAGGGCGTCCTATTCCGTTTTCCTTCATCAAATCTCTCAGCTCCTCGTCTTCGACCTGTTTCCCCGCTGTCTCCATAGCCCGCAACAAATCCGCTTCGGTAAAGTATTTCGGCGGTTGCGTCTCTTTTTCCTGTAGTTCCGGATGATGGACTCCCCGTTCCCCCACTTCATATGCAGGCAAAACATTTTCATCACTCTGCTTATTGGAAGCTGTCGGAAAAAGCACTCTCCAAGCGGGAACCACAATCTGTTTGCCCGTGGCCTTAAACTCATGCTCTCCCACAACTGCCATCACCGTTGTATTGGCCACTTCACAATCCGGATAAAAAACGGCAATAAAACGACGGGCAACCAGATCAAATACCCGTTTCTCATCGGGAGTCATATCGTAACTGAATACGCCGGTAGGGATAATAGCATGGTGATCCGTGATCTTTTTATCATTAAAAACTTTCCCTGATTTTCGAATCTTCCCTCCGTTCAATACCGGTTGTACCACGGCCTCATAAGGCTTCAATCCCTTCAATATAGTAGGAACTTTAGGGTAGATATCGTTAGGTAAAAAATTGGTGTCCACGCGAGGATAAGTCGTTAACTTCTTCTCGTAAAGCGATTGAATGATTTTTAACGTGGCATCCGCGGAGAATGCGAATTTACGATTACACTCCACCTGCAATAAGGTGAGATCGAACAATTTCGGCGGATGCTCCATTGCTTTTTTCCGTTCCACGCTCGCGATTTCCAACTCCAACGGCTCTATCTCCTTCAAAAAAGCCTCAGCTTGGGATTTATCCGTAAACCGTCCTTTCGTGTTGGCGAACCATCCCCCTCTGTAATCCGTACGTACCTCCCAGTAGGTTTCGGGTTTAAACCGCTCAATCGCCTTCTGGCGCTCCACGATCAAAGCCAAGGTAGGAGTCTGGACCCGGCCGATCGAGAAAACCCCTTTACCGTCTCCATATTTTAACGTGTAGGCCCGGGTCGCATTCATTCCCAACAACCAGTCTCCGATCGCTCTTGCCGATCCGGCAGCATATAACGTATCGAAATCGGCAGCATCCATTAATTTCTCAAACCCTTCCCGAATGGCCTCTTCCGTTAAAGAAGAGATCCACAACCGTTTCATCGGAACCCCGCATTTGGCTTTCGTCAATACCCAACGTTGAATCAACTCTCCCTCCTGCCCGGCATCCCCGCAATTAATGACCATTTCGGCCTTCCCCACCAACTCTTCAATAACGGCAAATTGTTTCTTGATACCCTCGTCCTCTATCAACTTAATCCGAAACGTCGAAGGGATCATCGGCAAATAAGTCATATTCCACTGCTTCCATTTGTCCGTGTACTCATGCGGTTCCTGCAAAGAACAAAGGTGTCCGAACGTCCAAGTCACACAATAGTCATTCCCTTCGAAATAACCGTTTCGACGTACTTTCGCTCCCAACACGGTAGCAATCTCCTTTGCGACACTGGGTTTTTCCGCTATACAAAGCTTCATGAAATAGGATTAAACATTAAAAACTCACCTGTACCCGTCCCTGAATCATGTTAAAAGTCTGCTTACCGTCAATCTGGGCATACTTATCCAAACTAACCAGACTATAACTCATTTTAGCCGCAATATATTTATTGAAATAATAGATAGCTCCCAAAGAAAGATCGTTTTGTTTCCCCCCCATAATCCCTGCTTTTCGATCATTCAAATTAGTCACATTATATCGACAAAGTACCTCCAGGCTTTTTGTTCCCGGACTCTTCGCCATTCCTGTCATCTTGCTGTAACCGTATTTTCCGCTCAACAAAGCGTATCCCATCTGCACGTACCAACCGTCACCGTTATAATTCGAAACGGCATGCCTCCGGTTCACATGCCCGAGCATATATTCGCTTTGCATATAAAATTTATCGTATACCAGAATAATCTCGGCTCCCAATTTCCATTGATTGATGGCCTCCGTTACCTCCGCCTTCAAGAACTTTTCCGAAAGCAACTCGGAAGGAGCTCCGGCAGCATAAGTAATCGTATTTTTTTCCGCCTCCCCATGCGTGCTGAAACGGGAAGAGAGCCCGATGTGAACGGCATTATCTCCATTTACATAAGGACGATACAGATACCGGCCGGCTATCGTATACCCCTCATCTCCTTTCTCCTTATTATCCACATCCTTATCGCTAAAGATGCCAGTCCACAAATTTAAAGCGTCTACATTATAGATATAACTGATCCCCAATTTACGACGATCTCCAAATGCTTTTCCGGTAACAGACGCCCCGTTAAATTTCATATCCGATGTCCCGATGCGGTAATCCAACCCAAAAGCTTCGTAATAATGTCCGATCCGGATCGCGTGGCGTTTTTGCTGATATTCGATATAAACATCCTTCAAAGAAACTTCACTATTAGCAAATCCTATCTCGATTTTTCCATACCAATGATCCAAAAAACGCATGGTGGTCCCTAAACGTACATCATAAACCTCGACGGCATTTCCCAACGGAGTCTTATCACTAAAAAATACGCCCCCGTCAAACAAAGCCCGGCCGATCAACCGACACTCGAACTCCCCTTTCTCAGACTTCAACACTAACTGAGCCGAAGTAATATGCACGAATAAAATAAGAAAAAGTAACGAAAAAAGAACTCTCATAAATTTAACATTTTCAAATAAATACTATATTTCCCATTCAAAAAGGCAAAAATACAAAAAAAATCCATTATCCCCTGTCGATAAAATAACACGATCAAAATCAGATCGGGATTTGTTTTACAACACGTTACAGTTCGATATCATACGACATTCACAAAGATTAGTTACCCACCTACTTACGGCCCTCTTTTTTGAGTCTTTCTGTTTTTATCCTATCTTTGCTTAATATATAAACTTTCGGCCATGGAAAACGAGACCATAGAGCACACGATAAAAGCGTTAGAAAAAAATCATTTCGAAGTCTATTTTGCCCGAACGACAACCGAGGCTCAAGAGATTTTCTTCACCGAGATTTTCGAACGCCTCCAGCCTACCGCAATCTCCTGGGGCGATTCCGAAACGATGAAGGCTACCGGAGTATTGAATGCCTTGGAAAACCATCCCGAATGCGTATTGATCCGAACCTTTCAAGAGGGATATAGTAGAACCCAAAAAACATACTGGAGACGACAAGCCTTACAGGCCGATTTGTTTCTTACCGGAACAAATGCCTTAACCAAGCAGGGCCAACTCGTCAATGTGGATATGGTCGGGAACCGGGTTGCAGGCATCACGTTCGGTCCCAAAAACGTCGTTTTATTCATCGGCGTAAACAAAATCACCGAAAATCTGGAAAAAGCGATGGAACGCATCCGTACCGTCGCCGCCCCCCGGAACGCGATACGTCATCCCCATTTGCACACGCCATGTCAAACAACCGCCTCCTGCATGAACTGCCAAAGCAGCGATCGCCTTTGCAACACCTGGACTATCACCGAAAAGTCTTTTCCGCCCAAACGAATTAAAATCATCCTGATCAATGAATCTTTAGGTTTATAAAACATGCATACATATCTATTCGAATTAGAAATGAAAGTACGTGACTACGAGTGCGATATTCAAGGAGTAGTCAACAATGCCAATTATCAGCATTATTTAGAACACGCCAGGCATGAATTTTTGGAATCCACCGGTAAAAGTTTCTCCGATCTTCACGCTCAAGGGATAGATGCCATGGTCTCAAGAGTGGATATCTCCTACAAACACTCTCTCAAAGGAAGCGACCGCTTTTCGGTAAAGATCGCCTTAAAACGGGAAGGAATCAAACTGCTCTTTTTTGAAGACATCTATAAAATTCCTGATAACCAACTTTGTGCAAAAGGATGTGTCGAAGTCATATGCTTACAAAACGGGAAACTAACCCGAGGAGAACCATTCGACACGCTTTTCAGCAAAGAATTAGAGAGATCGGAAAAATAATTTTTCGATAAAAAATTCTTCATTTCTTTTGACAAATTAAAAATATAAATTAAATTTGCACCGCAATTCGATACACGGGCGCTTAGCTCAGTTGGTTCAGAGCATCTGGTTTACACCCAGAGGGTCGGGGGTTCGAATCCCTCAGCGCCCACAAAAAGAGGTTCCAAAAGGACCTCTTTTTTATTCTCCAAAAATTTACCCGTAACATTCAGGGATTCCGACGAAGGAATAAAAAAATTCTGTGATTCAATGATTCCGTGAATAAGAGATTAAAAAGATAAATAGGCGTAATGACTTAAATAAAAAAGTTTAGGGTAATCTTGTATGTAGGTGCCTAAATTAATTTACGATAATTGTTACCTTTTACGACAAAAAAACGTAAATAGACATCGGATAACAAATAACAATCAGATGAAAAGAAATAAGAAAAATTACTGTATTTACATACTTATGCTCCTTATATTCGGAGTATTGATTTACGAAGCATTACTTACCGGAGAAAAATTTACCGGGCAAACCGATACGGAAACAGTTGCGGATTCGGGAGACAATGCTTTCAACATGTTTAAAAATATCATCATCGGCAACCTTCAAGGCCCGTTAACGGTTTTACTCTTTCAAATCATCATCATCCTGTTTTCGGTAAGAATTTTTTCTTACCTGTTTAAATACATGGGCCAACCGGGTGTTATCGGTGAAATCATAGCCGGAATCGTATTAGGCCCATCGGTTTTAGGGTTGTTTTTCCCGGATTTCTTTCACGCCTTATTTCCGGCAGACTCTTTAACAAACTTAGAGTTACTCAGTCAAATCGGATTAATCCTGTTTATGTTTGTCATCGGCATGGACGTTGATTTCAACCTCTTAAAAAACAAAATGAACGAAACCCTCGTGATCAGCCACGCGGGAATCATCGTTCCTTTTTTCTTAGGAATAGCCGCCTCTTTTTGGATATACGAAGAATACGCGGCCCATCAAACGGAATTCCTGCCGTTCGCCCTGTTTATAGGAATATCGATGAGTATAACGGCTTTCCCGGTACTGGCCCGTATCATACAGGAACGCAACATGACCAAAACTCCTATCGGGGTATTAGCCATCGCTTCCGCCGCTAATGACGACGTCACAGCTTGGTGCTTACTGGCTATCGTCATAGCGGTCGCCAAGGCGGGAACCTTTCTCAGTGCATTATACACGGTAGGTATAACGATACTATTCATAGCCTTCATGTTCGGCATTGTCCGGCCTTTTTTGCGTAAGGTCGGAGATTCCTACATCAACGCTGAAGTCATCAATAAAACATTCGTGGCTTTTATCTTTTTAATTTTAATCGCTTCTGCCGTTACGACCGAAATCATCGGGATCCATGCTTTGTTCGGTGCTTTCCTTACCGGCGTCGTCATGCCCACCAATCCGGGATTTCGAAAAGTAATGATGGAAAAAGTAGAGGATATCGCCTTGATTTTCTTTTTACCGCTCTTTTTTGCTTTTACCGGTCTTCGTACGGAGATCGGCTTAATCAATACACTCGAATTGTGGATGGTTTGCGCCCTATTGATTTTCATCGCCATATTGGGTAAACTGGGCGGTTGCACGATTGCCGCCCGTTTGGTCGGAGAAACATGGAAAGATAGTCTCACCGTCGGTACACTAATGAATACAAGGGGATTAATGGAACTCGTCGCCCTGAATATCGGTTATGAAATGGGAGTCCTCTCCCCGGAAATATTCGTCATTTTAATACTAATGGCTTTGATTACCACGTTTATGACCACTCCGATATTGAAAACGGTCGAAAAAATCTTCCAGACCACTTCTGAGGTCACCACGAATAAATTCAAACTCCTACTCTCTTTCGGGCGCCCCGAAAGCGGTAAACTTCTGCTCTCCGTCGCCGCACACCTATTCGGCAAACAATTAGAAGATACGGAAATCATTGCCGCCCACTACACGATCGGAACAGACGTGAACCCCCGGAAAGCCAAACAATATGCAGAGGAAAGCTTCGTTCCTCTCGAACAAGAAGCTTCCCGTTTAAACCTAAATGTCGATAAACGCTATAAAGTTACGGACCATCTGATCCGGGAAATAAGCCAACTGGCCAACAAAGAAAAAGCTCATCTATTACTTATCGGAGCAGGCCCGCAATTTTTGCAACCTGAAACATCACCCCCCGCACAAAATCAGGCATGTACGCTCTCTCAACGTACACTGAAAAACATACGGCAACGCTTTTTTCAATTACCTGGCGGGCTGATGAAAGACAAATTACAAGAGGTGATCAAAAATACGGACAGCCCCGTGGCCATATTCGTCAACAGGGGATATACGCGTATTCGCCGTCTATTTATGCTCCTCCTCGATGAAAAAGACTTTTCACTGCTACCTTACATTCAGAAATTATTCGCGGAAAACGAAACCGTCATCCATCTCTGTTTTTTAACACCCGTCCCACCGTCACCGCATCTGGAAGAGAACATGGAAAAAACAGTTAAGGCAACGCGACTATTCACCCGGGATCAAGCCCTCGTAAACAATCGCCAAATCAACCGGCCGGACAGCTTACTTATCGTAAGTTATTCCAGCTGTATCGAATTAACGCGTGACCCATCACTGTTTACCTCGTTACCTTCTTTACTCGTCATGAATCTACCGGAATAAAAGCAATCGAAAATATTTCAAAAGGGGCTTGGACAGCCCCTTAAATCATGTTTCTACAGGTTGAAAATAATAACGTATTCCTCACGGAAGAAACTATTTCGATAAATTCGTTCGTGTTTGTCAGAGTAATACATGAAAATAGGGTCCGTATACCCGATCTTCCTTATTTTATCCTCGGGAAATTTCCTACTTATTTTGAACTATTCTCCATTGTATTTATATTTGTTGATAATAAATGATCGAATATGAAATACATTATAATACTGACCGTATTTTATTACACGATTCCGGCATTCGCCCAAGAGATCACGGAAGAAAACTATTTGCAGGAAGATTCCCTCGTCTGGGAAAAGTACAAAGTCATCGAAACACGAATGTTCCAATTAACGGAAAAATATCCCGAGAAAAGAGACAGCTTACTTACCGTATTGTATGAAAAAGAACTTCCCTCCATCCTACGCGAAAGCCGGAATTTAGCCCTAAAATACGCGGCTGTCCCAAGCGGTTTGAAAAGGTTATTCATGGTAAGATTAGAGATCCCCAAAGATACGCTATCCCGCATTCTTAAATCGCTCTCCCCGGAGATACGGGAATCCTTCTACGGAAAATGCCTGCATCGACATATCATCACGAAACAAATCGAAGAGGGAGATCTCTACTTCGATTTCCAAGGCTCAAAAGAGAACGGAACGGAGTTTCACCTCTCCTCATTAGCAGGCAAACGGATTCTACTTCTCTATGGAGGATTGGGCTGTATGGGAGAAAAAGGACGTACTTATTTGGCCGACCTCTATCAAAAATATTCCGACGACAATTTCGAAATCGTCGTTTTTTGGCCTTGTTCCTCTTTAGAGGAGCTAAAAGAGTACAAAAAACGGTATCCTTTCCCTTATACTTTTGTCTCCGACTTTTTTGAAGACCTGAGTCCGGTGAAAATCACCTACGGAACACAGGCTACCCCGACCTGCTTTTTCATCGATTCGCGAGGTATCGTCAAAATGAGATCCGAAGGCTTCAACCCGATTCTATGCGAACAATTGTTAAAAGAATAAAACAAACGGAACTCTATAACTCCGTTTGTCCTATTATCGCTTCTGTTTTTGTGTTCGTTTATCCATGGCAACACCCATGATAAAAGGCAACCCTTGAGGACGTACGCCACGTGCTATTCTGTTTTAAAGTAAAATAGTAAAGAGAGAGAAAGTATTATTACTGACTATTTATAAATCTCGTAAAATATATTATCCAACTACTCTTCCTTTCTCCAGAGGAATGTCATTCCCCGAGCCTCCTGTACAGAAGGGGTAGTGGCTAAACTCGAGGTCTTCATACCCCTTACTCGTTCTAACCCTGGCCCGCTTTTGATTCTGATTCCGTCTTGATCTTCTTGTGTAATTTCAATTTTTTTTTCCGGACCGGGTTGTCCAACACCATAATAATTTTCAACCCTTACCCTAAAGATATAGCTCTTACCTTCTTCTAAGTTATCAACTCTACAAAGCGTATTTACATACTCAAACCGACCATTCCCCTTGTCTACCATCGGAACAAGAGGTGCGCCAACTTCTCTCCAACGCTCTATACCTACTTCCTGACATTCAACATGATAGATCAGCAAGCGTTCTCCACCATCACGAAGTGGGGGTTCAATAATTAAAGTAACCCTACCCGCGGCGGCAAACGCCATATTCGATACTGATACCAAAATCAACACGATAAAAAATTTACTTGTTTTCATGATTTCATTTTTTTATTTGATCTCTCTCTAACTATTTAGTTCCAAACGATTCGATATTCCCGGCAACACGAGTCCTTTAGCACGACCCCGCCATCCCCTGTTCCCCCGGGGAGTATCTCACGATTACTTGACTTTTACCCATTTCACGGCATCCGCGTACAGGTATTGATGCCGATCGACGCCTTTCCCGCGCAGGGTAACCTTTGCCTTCCCGGCGGGAAAGCGATACGTCCCGAGCGATGCCCAACCGTCTTCCGCGTGCAACAGGTCGAGATCGACCTCTTTCACGCCACCGGCATAAACAAAACGGTATTTTTGTACCGGGTTTCTTTTTTTCTTCCCGCGACTGTAAAAAGATATCGAGTTGTTATCGTCTGCACGAGACTTATTGTTATAAACAAACAACTCGTACGCCCCGGCCTCCGGCAAGTCCACCTCCCACTCGACATCGGAATCTCCTTTCCCGGACTTTTTCTCTAAATAACTTCTGGAAAGTTCCCCGTACGCCTCGTTACTACTCATCCAACTCCAACGTGTATTTTTATAACCCGTTTGCCGGTACAATTTCTGCACGGTCCGGCTATTTTCCACAACCCGGCAACCCGGGTCGTCGTTATCCACGATATACACGCCCGGTTCCGGGGCGAAAGCAAAGGTATCGGCGTCAAAAAATCCGTCTACAGGTTCTTTAATCCTACCTTTTTTAGCAAAAGGCTCAAACACACGATACGAGGGATCATTTCGAGACCCGTTCGTCTCGACCAGGATTGTCCAACGATCACTCGGTCCCTCGAAATAAACTTTGATCTCCTTGCAGGCTCCTGCTGGGACAAGGTAATGACGTCCTTCATTGACATACCTGCGTCTTATCGATAGGATACCGCCACAGTTTCCCTTATTCCACGCTTTTATACTGAACACGAATCCTTTCTTTCCTCCCGGGGCTTCCACGTCGTCCACCCGGGCATCCCTGAAATAGTACGCGGGCAAACCTCGCTCGCGATACAATTCACGGGTTAACTCCAAAAGAGATACGCCGAATCGTTTCTCCAACTCTTCGCAATACTCCTCGTAACTAAAGCTCCGGAACAAGTGGCTTTGAATAAACCCCGTGTTAAAACGGGCTAATTTCCCCGGGGAAACGGTACGTAAAATATATTTTAAAAAATTACATCCCTTGTAAAACAGCACACGTTTCACGCCCACTTCATTATCCGGGGTCTGCAACGCGTCTTCCAGGCTCCGGTTTAAAAGATACCGGGCTGCCATTGAATTACCACTCCCTCCCCAACTGACAAAATCCGAGTCAAACCCCTCTTGCATATAGTGAAACAAGAGATTGATCCCGGCAAACTCGGGAGAGTACACGTTGTAATGATACTTTTGCAGCAAATAGGAAATATCACCTTCATTTCTCACGTTGCTTCTCCCGCTTTTCCCGGTTAATTGATTAAAAAACACGTTTCCCGCCGGGACGTATCGCTTATCACCGGTTAATTCCCTCATGTACATGTCCAAAAAACCACGCGACGGGCTAATCGTCCCGTTCCATTCAGTTCCCATTTTAAACGCCCGGGAGAATAACGCCTCCCTTTCCGGACGAAACACGATTTCCGGTTGTACCCGCTCGCTATTGGTCTTCCAGTCCCGCCCGTAAGCGCAAAAATGAACCGGGGTCTCCACGAGACACAGTTTATCGAAAGCGTACGTTACCTTGTTATCTTTCGACCTGTACCTGCACATGCCTTCCCAGTAGTCGACAGTCTCTTCCGCGGTTATTTCTTCAGGAACGAGGTATTCATGCCCCTTGAATAAAAAGAGTTCATACCAAACGCCGCTTATTCGAGCGCTCTTCCGGGTATAATCGCCGGCACAAAGCGTTAAACCGGGCAAGGCAACCTTGTTCACGAAACGAGTGTCATCTCCTTCCCTCGTCTCCTTTCCCTGGGAGATCACCGCTCTCGAGCGTTCCCCTTTTACCCGTAACGTGAAACGAGTGTAATCCTGACCCGACAGGTAGGGAGAATCGACGTTAACAGGGGGAATACTCGAGGGATACCACAAGCACTCGGGAGTGAGCAAGGTATAGTCCGGTTGAAGGTAAAAACAATGTTGCCCCGTGTTGTACATGTAATAGCGACGCGTCGTGGCGAGAGAATCGATATTCGTTACTTCGGGGTAACAAACAGCCGGGGAGATCGAGCCCCCGTACTCCATTTCTACCCGTCTCGTTTCTCCCGCTTCCATCGATAACGGAAGAATCAAGACCTGTCGCTCCCGCCGAAAGGGTAAAACCTCCCCGCCCGTGGTTAATTTCAAGACCTCCAACCCCGGGTTTAAATACAAAACAACGGAATCTATCTTCTGGTTATGAATATTCTGCAAGTTTAGCTCGCTACACGCCGAGTAGGCGTATCCCTCCTGCTTGAACTCGATAGCATGATCGGTAACACTAACCCTCGGAACGGACTCGTATTTGGCAAACGCATCCCGAACCGCCTCCCGCTCCTGATCCCGGCGGATGAAATGACCCGCGTAAAAGCCCGATAGGACAACACCCAACGCCAGTAACCACGCTCCAGGGCGACCGGCGGAGACATTGCTCCTCGAGCCGGAAGGAAGCCGGTGAACGAAAGCGACTCCCAGGATGATTAACCCGCACCCGTAGGCGAAAAAAGAGGTCCGTTGTAACAGGTAGACCCCGAGACCCGCGAATCCCGTGACATCGGAAAAAGAGTTGGGCAAGGAGAGGGACAACACGTCAAAAATACCGTGAAAAAACCTGCTGCCGAAGTTGAAAAAGAGATACAACATTCCAAGTAATGAAACACAGGCCAAGGCGGGGTTACGCACCATCCCCTTCACGCTTGTCGCCAATCCCGTGAAGAAAACAAGTAACGGGCAAGTCAACGTGAAAAAATAAAAAACATAAGGATAAAGAGCGAAAGGAGAGTCGCTCGAGAACAAGTGAATTAATATCGCCACCACCCCCAGGAAAAAACTCAGGCCAAGCATCAAAATTAGAAAACCCGCTGTTTTACCGCACGTCAGTTCCATGTTCGAGAACGGGCGTGCCGACAGGGCCGCGTTAGCTCCCTCCAGGCGACTTTTACGCTGAAAATTACCGGCAAAAAACACGATCTCGATAAACAGGAACGCGTTTACCAGGCAAGCGTTCGTGTAAGGGATAGCCGAGGGTAACGACACGGTAACCCATTCCGGTTCCACCAGATTACTTTGCGTGATCACGTGAAGAAAAATCACGATCAGCACGACAAGCGCCGTGACCATTTTAAAACTCCACTCTCTCGAGATCGCTTTTATCTCGTAACCGGCAATCAAACTAACATTCTTGGTATTCATATCTATAATCCTGACAAGGTGTTTAACATCAAAACGAATCAATTATCACGACAATATTGTAATTAATATTTTACAATAATATCATTCAATTTGCAAATATAGTATAATAATGATGACATCTTGCAATATATTTCACAATTATAATATAAAATTCAGTTTACACCTCGATATTGAAGTTTATTGAAAACCACGCAGGAGTCAAAAAAAAAACACACAGGACTAAATCACCATATAAGATTATTACCAATCAAACATCTAAAACCAGAACACCGAAAAAGTACACGCGCAAATCTATAATCCAATATAGACAAATTACCGTTCGGAACCCAGGCCATCCGACCTGTTTTTGATCGATCCGCGAGGGATCGTCAAAATGTAAAACCGAAGGTTTTAACCCGATTCCACGCGAACAATCACGAAAAGAATAAACGGAGCTTAAAAGCTCCGTTTAATATCAAGACTTTTGTTTTCGTTTATCCATGGCAAAACTGATGATAAAAGGTATGGCAAAAAAGACCACGGTCCCCGTTATCACCAATCCGGTATAGAAGGCCGGACTTCCGACAGGCAGTTGAGAAGGAGGAAAAAAAGTAACGGCAAAAGAGAAAAGAACGGCCAAAAAGCCGATTCCGGCAATCAGCCACATTCCCAGATTCCCGCCCGGGACCTTATAACTCCTCGGTAAATCGGGTTGGGTATATCTCAATTTGATGCCCGAAGCATACATCATCATGTACATTAACAGATACAATCCGATCGTCAAGGCACTCAACAGGAAAAAGGCCACACTCACGTCATCCATAACCATATACAACGACGATAAGACAGTAACGATACATCCCTGTATAATTAAAATATGAATCTGTATTCCGTTCTTGTTCGTCTTTTGCATAAAATTCGGCAATTGTCCGTCCCGGGCCGTCCACAACAACCCCCGGCTGGGACCGGATATCCAGGACATTACCCCCGCCAATGCTCCGAACGCGACCAACAGTCCCATCACATTCGTCAACCAACCGACGTGATAATGATTGAATAACTCCTGAAACGTCACCAACAAACCGGCCTGCAGATTAATCTGATCGTAAGGTGTTACAACGGCCACGGCCAAAGAACCGAAAGTAAACAAAGCAAAAGAGATCAACGCGGCTAAAAACATAGCGGCAGGAAATTGTTTTTGCGGATTTTTCATCTCCTGTGCATGCACCGCGTGTACCTCCACTCCCGCAAATAAAAGTAAGATCCCGGCTAAAAAAGCGATATCGCTCATCCCTGATATATGAGGAAACAGTCGGGGATGTACGTGCTGTGCGGCATCCACGTTAACAACCTGACTTACCGTGGAGGGTATATGCTCGAAGGATACCGGATTTTTCCCGACAATCCAGATAATGGCCATAACAATAATCACGACACCCGGCAGTACCGTTCCCAACAAGAACCCCTGACTGGTTATCCGGGAAACGATAGAGGTTCCTTTAAGAGTTACCCAAGTTGCAAACCAATACATGATAATGGAAAACAAACCGACAAACATACCGTTTTGCGCCAAATCGGGTCTTCCGATCATATAAGCGATGGAAGCAGCCGCAAAACCTAATACCGTCGGATACCAAACCACATTTTGTATCCATTGCAAAAAAATAGCTGCAAATCCCATCCTTCGGTTAAAAGCTTCCTTTACCCAGGTATAAACTCCTCCGCCTTTATCAGCGAAAGCACTTCCCAACTCCGCTCCCACCAAAGCCGCGGGAATAAGGAACAGAAAAGTAGCAAAAAATATATAAAAAAACATCGTCAGCTCTTCTTGAGCCATCATGGGTAATCCCCGCAAACTGATCACCGCGGCAGCCGTCATTAACGCTAATTGCCACGTGGAAATATTCCTTTTCCGTTTTTCCATCATCATAATTTTAAGTTAAATGCTAATTAGACTTCTAATTACAGAGTAATAACGTAACAGCACTTTTTTTGTTTACCCTCCTCCCGTTAATAAATGCGGCGATCTAAAAAAAACAGGACCCTCAAAAATTGAAGGTCCCTGTTTTTTAATGGTAAGATAGGATTCTCATACATTATAAAATTTCGTAAACGCCTTAATTACGTAAAAATGATCCATCACCCCTCCGGTCTCCCGTACCGAATGCATTCCCCACATCGGATTACCTATATCAACACCTCTCATCTCCATCTGCGAAAGCAAAATATTGCCCAAGGTAGATCCTCCAGCCATATCCGAATGATTCACAAACTTCTGGCAAGGCACATCTGCCATCTTACAAATCGTTTCGAAAACAGCGGCAGAATCACCATCCGTCACATATTTTTGATTGGCATTAAATTTTATGACAGGACCACCGTTTATCACCGGATGATTCGTCGGGTCATGCTTCTCCACGTAATTCGGATGAAGGGCATGCGCCATATCGGCTGAAATCATAAATGAATTATGAATAGCCCGATAAAGATCTTCCGGAGTACCGCCTAATCCAAAAACGATCCGCTCTATGATCGTTCTCAAAATCGGCGAACCGGCCCCCTGTTTGGTTCCGCTACCCACCTCTTCATTATCGAAAATAGCTAACACCTTGGTTTTCGAACATTTTTCAGAAGCTAAGAATGCTTTCAACCCGGCATGAGCCATTGCCAAATCGTCTAACTTGCCGCAAGAGATAAATTCCTCGTCGATTCCCACCAAACAACCTTTTTGATACTCGTAAAGGGTTAAGTCGAAATCAAGAATCTCTTCTTTACCCACTTTCATCTCTTCAGCTATCAAACCCAACAAATAATTATCTTTTTCAAACGTGTCGTTGATCATTCCCAATACGGGCAACATATCCTTTTGCTTACTCAACGGATTCCCTTGGTCATTCACGGCACGATTAAAATGAATGGCAATATGCGGGATCACCAACACGGGACGCTTAAAGTTCACGAATTGAGTCGCGGGTTTCAACGGATTCAAACTCCGCAGCATAACTCTTCCGGCCATAGATAAAGGACGATCGAACCAAGTATACATGATCGGTCCCCCGTAAACTTCCGTGTTCAACTTCAAATATTTCCCGGCAACAAGCATTTCTGCATTCGGTTTTATTCTGAACGTCGGGGAGTCGCTATGCGCACACACCAACTTAAAACCCTCTTCGGCAATCTCACCGCTACCAATCTCAAAAGCAAAAAGAGAAGAGTGATTCTTCGTTACAAAATATTTTCCACCTTTTTCTATATGCCATGCCTCACCTGAAAACAGTTGCTTGAAGCCGTGATTCAACAACTCTTTTTTAGCATTCGCCACTACATGAAAATTGGTCGGGCTTTCATGTATAAATTCAATTAATTCTTTTGCTACCTGTTTTTCCATTTTATCCTGTTGTTATTATTTATTTCCCGATTTTTCACCCAACTGAAAATCACAAAAACGGGTATCTCCCGCCATAATCAAATCATGAATCCGTTTACTGAACATAATAAACGGAGGGCTTAACATATTCTCTTTATTATATACCAAATTTCTTCCGGTCTCCAAGTTCAGCACCACTCCTCCCGACGCTTCGACGATAGCATGACCGGCGGCCGTATCCCACTCCGAACATTTCCCGAATTTAGGACATATATCCATCTCCCCCTTAGCGATCATCACCTGCTTCAAAGAAGCTCCAAAGGGGAACAACTCGACTTCATATCCCAAACCCTTTAGATAATCGATATATTGAAATTCGTTTTCCGTCATATTGAACCGGCTGACCGCAACTTTCAATTTATTTCCTCCGGCCACGGAAGTTTTTAACTTTCCGACCCCTTCCCCGTCTTTAATTCCACACTCCACATCCGCACCTCCCCACACCAATTCCCCATCATTCACGTTATTTATCATTCCGAATACGGGAACTCCGTTCTCCACCAATGCAATATTCACGCAAAATCTCCCGTTCCGGTAAATAAACTCTTTCGTTCCGTCCAAAGGATCGACTATCCACAATTCCCGCCACCCGGAACGAATTTTATAATCCGGCAACGGAAGTTCCTCACTCACCACCGGAATCCCGGGAAAAAGCTTTTGTAAAGCCGACACGACATATTCACTCGACACCTTATCCGCCTCCGTCAACGGCGTCAAATCACTTTTCAACTCCACAGAAAAAGACTGCTTATTGTATATATCCAATATCAAACGCCCCGCCTCTTCTGCAATCTCTTGGATTCCAGCTATTTTACTTCCTATTACCATAACCTAATCTTAATACAAACGGTTTTATAAACTTACGAATAATATTAATTACAACCATAACAATCTATCATTTAATTAACAAAAAAACAATCCATTTCACACAGTCAAATTAACATTTCGCTATATATCAACAAGATGACTATTATTAGGTCAAAAAAACACAAAAAAATAAGTCCAAGATATTAAACAAGATTAACTATACATATAATATTTATTAACAATAAATATTATACCACAATAGAGATTGGCATTACCTTTGCAGTGTCTTTAAGAGATTGAAGATTTTTCATAAGTTTGTATGGTTTAGGTTAGTAGTTAGTAATGTAATCTTAAGAGTCGACATCCTGTCGACTCTTTTGTATTTAAAAAAAGGAGTAAAGTTATCATTTTTTTGTAAAGTAAATACACATGGAAGGAATTATTGAAATCGAAGGAATGGAATTTTTTGCTTATCATGGCTGTTATGAAACGGAGCGTAGTGTAGGCAACAAATTCAGGGTTTATGCCAAAATCATCGCAGACTGCGGAAAAGCGGCGGCAAGCGATGACATCAACGATGCCCTCAACTACTTCTCTGCCTATGAAATTATCGCCCGGGAAATGATGATCCCGTCCCATTTATTAGAGCACGTTGCCAAACGGATCATCGATGCCCTATACCTGGCTTTTCCCGAAATCCAAAACGTCACCATTAAAGTATCCAAATTAAACCCTCCCTTAGGAGGAAAAATCGCTGCAACCAGCGTGACTCTATCAAAATAATTACGGACAAGATTTGTATATTCCGAAAAACCCCTTATCTTTGCCACGCAAAATCGCGACAGGGTCGGTTGGCCGAGCGGTTAGGCAGCGGTCTGCAAAACCGTGTACAGCAGTTCAAATCTGCTACCGACCTCACAAAATCAGTCACTTACAAGGTGACTGATTTTTGTTTATAACCCTTTTTTGTCGTTTCCACTTCCTTCATCGCTATCATTATCAATTATTTATCACTTAATTTGCAATACAAGGCCGGTGAATATTATTCTCATTAGTTAATATACAATAAACTGATACCTTGGGTAAATTCAAACAGGTTATCATTGCCTCTATCATAAGGAAAAGGCGTTTAATATTTTTAGGATTCTCTCTCTCATGAACCAATATTTTATCCTGTTCTGCCGATCCTTTAGCGAAATCTTTCAACTACCCCTCTTCCACCAAATCAATTTCCTTGTGCAGAAGAGATCGTAAAACATTCACGATTCCGATATACTTGAAATAATTAATATTCGCATTCTTGTCAAAGCGTACAAGTATATTAATATCGCTTTCTTTCGATTCTTCTCCACGCAAGTAAGAACCAAACACCCATGCTTTCTCGACGGGTTGTAGCGCGAAAAACGTTCTTAGTTTGTTAATAAGAGCTTGTTCCATATAGGCTTTTCTGACAAAAGTAGTGAATGCTGACGAGAAATCTTTTCCTCCCACTCCGAGTTTCCAATCCCTCCATCACTCTATCTTACCATTTATAAAAGTCATCTTAGTAGAAAAAACGACCTGTGTAAAGTATTTCTAATTAACAGAACAATTATGATAAGATTTGTTTTTTTTGAAAATATTTTTATTTTTGTAAAAATACAGAAAGTGATTTTGTCTTTACATTAATATGAACCTGCACGATATTTTTCATGTTGCCCGTTACGAAGCTAAAATTCAATCCCGGGATTGGATGCTTCGGGTTTTAGCTATCCTCACGCTATGCGGAATCACTTTCTTTCAATTAGGACTGCAAGGCAACGATATCATACCCCGCTGGAACATGATCGCCCTTCCTTCTTCAATGCCCTTTGTCAACGCTTACATGTTCAATATCGTGCAATCATTCATTGCCATTTTCATGGGAACAAGTATTTTTTACAGGGAAAAACACTCCGAAAGTTTAGAAAGCCTCTATCCCCGGCCTTTTGAAAACAATCGCTATATCATAGGAAAATTCTGCGGCATTCTTTCCATATTCGTGTTATTCAATATTTTTTCCATATTTATCAGTATATCTTTAAATCTCTTTTACAGCTTCTCTCCCTTTAACCTGTTTCTATACCTGTTTTATTTTTTCACGTTAACCTTACCGACTGTAATCTTCATTTTAGGCCTGGGATTCTGGTTATCAGGAATTTCCTCCTCGCGTCCTCTTGCACAGGTCCTACTATTAGGAGTCCTAACCTTTTCTCTGATTTTCGCTCCTTCATTCTCCCACGGTACCCTCGATTTTTCCGGAAACTCCTTGCCGAACCTGTTCAGTGCGATAACCGGTCACGTGAATTTAAAATTTTATCTGCTCCAAAGGTCTATCTATCTTCTGCTGGGAATGGGATTCCTGTTGTTAAGTACCCTGTCGTTCCACCGGTTGGTAAATTCCCCCTCCCAAACCCCGCAAATAACAAAAAACGGGATCTTTTTTCTTGTTTTGGGGATAGCGAATATTATCTTTTTAGAAGGCCTATACGCCAACGACGAACACGTTCGAAACGAGTACCGTAACAGCTTCACCCGTCACTGGGACCCCGTCACTTGTAGAATCACAAAACACTCTATCACATTAGAACAAAAAGGAAACAAACTGTTCATGGAAAGTAATCTCGTGGCGTATAACCCGAACAAAGAAACTTTACCCGAGCTGATTCTTTTTTTAAATCCCGGTTTAAAAATTAAAAAAATAACACAGGAGGGACATGAGATCGGGTGGGATCGGGATCAGCAGGTATTGAGGGTCAAAAAATCCCTTGTCCCGGGGGACAGTATTATTCTCGACATTGACTACGAAGGAAAAATAGACGACCGCTTCTGTGAACTCGGTTTAACCGAAAAGCAGCGACTGAATACGGACAGAGAAGACGAGTTTTTTAAGTTCGGCCGTAAAGGCTCTTTCACGAGAGGCAATTGCCTGCTGTTGACCCCGGCAGCCGCTTGGTACCCCGTGGCCATCCCACCGGAAAACCCGGTAACGCCCGTGCTGTCCCATTTAGATTTCACCCTGTTTAAATTAAAAGTGATTCATCCTCTGCAGCAAGTGATGATAGCTCCCGGCATCCCACAAGTAAACAAGAACAGGGACACGTTTTACTTCTTTCCCTCTTATCCCCTGCAGGGATTAACGCTATGCGGGGGCGATTACGCTTCAAAAAGAATAAAAATAAAAGACATCACTTTCCTTCTCTACTATTTTAAAGGACATGATTTTTTTACCCGACTTTATCCCTCCGCCAAACTCAAGGAGATGCAAAAATCTTTGCATCAAGAAATGCAAGATTTGATTTTTCGAAACTTCCCACAAATCTACTTGAGAGCGGACACGTTAAATATAAAACGGGTTTTAGCCCGCCGTCCCTGGTACGAACCTGAACTGCGTCAATTAACGTTTATAGAGACCCCCCTCGCTTTCGATTCCGACTGGCAAAACTGGAAAGGAGGCAACAACCGGTTACAACCCGGTCTCGTTTTATTACCGGAGTATGGCGTCGGCCTAAACTTCTTATATCGAAGTCCTCAAGTCAGGAGACGCAATCGTTGGGACGATGAATTCATCGATAATAGCTTGGTAAGAACTCTATTTCTCCAAAATCTATCTTCTCCTTACCTGAATATTCCTGCCAGTAACCCGTTTTTCCGGGTAATCATGAAGCCCAAGGGAAGGTTCGGGGAGAATCGTTTAAAGTCCCCGAGCAACCCGTACTATCTTTACCCGTTATTCGCCGAGCCGGAATCCTCCGTTTATTCGTTCGATTATCCTTTAATAGATATAGCCCTCAAAACAATACTACGGGAAAAAAAAGAATTATTATCCGGAGAACAATCTTATGACAAACCACGCACTCAAAAATTTTCGGCAGTTCCTTTTAGTAACAAACGGGACAAATCTGTTCCCCGTTCCTATCTACAAGGATACACCATCGAGGAAGTCATTCAAAACCGGGAATTACCGGAAGAGATTCTGCGTGCCATTTTCTACGTCAAATGCGAGGAACTATTAAATCGAATGACCACGTGTTCCAGACAGACCGTTTTTAGCTTTCTAACGGACTTTTACTCCCGTCATCGACAAGAAGTCCCTTTCGAGATCCTCGTAAAAGAGGCCCGGGAAAAATTGAATATCGACATGGAAAAGATTGTCCGGGAGTGGAGTACCTATCGGCATGACGCGCATTTCCGCCTGAAAGATTTATCAGGAATACGCTATTGTACCAACAAGCGGCTTCTTTTCCGCTTCAAATTATTTAACGATGGCGAATCCCCGGGAATCGTGACTATTCAATCAGGAGAGAATTACGATGATTTTAAAACACTATCCCTTGCCCCGGGAGAGGCAAAAGCTATCGAATTCATTGAAGAATACCGCTACAACCCGTATTCATGTGTTATCAACCTGGGTAACTCATCTCATCTACCGGACAAGTATACTGTAAAAACATCGCAAGAAATAGATCTCCCGGGACCTGAAACTGCTTTTTTCATCCATGATATCGATACCGTGGAGTTTGTTCGTCCGAATGATGAAATCATCGTCGACAACGAGGATCCCGGATTCCGATTAATAGAACCGAAACTAACCGTTTTACAAAGTCTCTGGAACAACGATCAACTATCGGGGAATCGATGGAATAGATTTATAAACGAACAGTCGTTCGGGGACCCCGTAAGAAGTTATCACTCCAAGCAAGGTAGCAATGGAGAAACGAAAGCTGAATGGAGTGTAAACCTTCCTGAAGCCGGTAAATACGAGGTTATGGCTCTCGTCTATCATAATCAATGTTATGCGGTCTGGGACTCGTTAGGTGATTACACGATTCCTCCCGGAAGAATCAAAGAGAGTTTAAAATTCCACTACACGATTTCACACGGTCCCCACGAGACGGCTGTCGAGATGGAAACAATAAATTATACCCCGTCAGGAAGCGCAGGTTCGGACAGAATATATACCGATGTTTCCAGCAGGTGGAAATACTTTTATGTCGGGTGGGAATCGCTCGGGGTATACGAGTTCCCTGAAGGGAAAGCGACCGTCGTCCTTGATGACCGGGGCGAACCCGAAGATACGATTATCGCCGATGCCGTAAAATGGGTTAAAATGTAGATGTACTTTCGTTAGCGAGTTAGCCTCTCTTGTATTTTCTCAAAAAACCGCGATAAATGTTCGCCGTCGACAAAGGCATGGTTCACATATACGGAGAAGGGCATAACCGATTGTTTTCCGCGTCGTATAACTTTACCCATCGTACTTAAAGGGTGAGTACATCCGTTCCCCGCTTCATAGATTGTATAAGTTATCGAGGTAAAATACATTTTGGGAACAGCACTTAAATGCATGACATCGAAATCACCTTTAGCGTACAGCTCTTTTTCCACACCGTAAGGATCTCCGTCAGCCTGAACATGGGAAATGAGTTCCCGTGCTTTGACCTGGAAGCGTTCGAAGTCCGGGTCGTAAGGGATTCTGACGGTCACGAACGTCTTTCCGGGAATCGCTACCGGAGTAATCATATCGACCGTATCATGCAGGACAACCCGTCCCTCTTTGTCGGTTCGATAACGTAATGCCTCAATCTCATTCGCGGCACATAATACGGCATGCAGGTAGCGCAAAAAGAACGATGTTCCGGTACTCTTCGCCGTAACGAACGCTTCCGTACACTCTATTTCGGTCGTTACCGAGTACCATGAGTTAACATACGAACGGAAAAAATTGAAATTATCTACACGTTCCCAATTTTCCAAATCAATCAAATGCTTCATGCTTTTTGTATTTTATACGAGAATCTTTTATTCCGTCCATTTATCACGCGGATTATACCGGAAATAATCACAACGAATCATCAAATCGGAAATCTTCCACGCTTCCTTGGCCCATTCGATTTCGCTCTCCGGCACGCCGGCGATATCCCCGTAAACCTGCATTTGAGGGCTTACCGCGAAAGCCTTTTTATCCGGGTCCAGAATACTCCGTCCCAAACCCGTCCATGAACAATCTCGCAGGCCTAACAAATCCAGCAAGGTCGGGTACATGTCGATTTGTCCCATCACTTTATCGTAACGCATTCCGACAGGAGAGTTCACCACGATAAAAGGGACATAAGGATCCGAAGAAACCACGTCTTTACCCTTCTCGGAACAACACAATGTTCCCCGGCTGTTGGCCAACCCTTCGTGATCACCCGTGATCACGATCAATGTTTTGTCAAACTTTCTTTGAGAACGCAAAAAGGCGATAAAATTTCCTATTGCCCGGTCCGTGTAATTCGCCATGGTCATGTAATCATTCATCCGCTTGGGAATTTTATCGGAGAAGGAGACCCTTTTCAGCTCTTCCGGCAGGATAAAAGGATTATGTCCGGAATAGGTGACGCATTGAAGGAAAACGAACGCGGAATCCGGCCATAGTTCCGGAGAAGAGATTTTCTCCCCGCATTGACGTAAAAAAGAGAGATCCCCTAATTTTTTCCGCGGCCCCACCTTTTCATCCAAAACGAAACTACGTCTCGAAATCAAAGAATCGAAACCCAAGGCCGGACAGATCACCTTCTGATTCCAAACGATCTCTTTATCTACCATCATCCCGTAAATTTTCGCATTTTCCGCATTCTTGAGGTATTTCAAAAAAGAAGGATAGAGGGAACGGGGAAATTTCGTACTGTAAGAACCATTACCGATGGGCAATAAACCGGAATACAACAGAAGTTGGGCATCAATCGAACGACCTCCTTTTACTTGCGTGAGTACTTTAGAGGCGTAAAGCGTCGACTTTTCTTTCAATAAGGCATTCATACAAGGGGTGATCTCCACTCCTTCCACCGTCTTTTCCAATACCCAACTCTCCAACGACTCTGCAAGAATCAATATACAACCGTTACGCTCTTCCAATTGAAAGGGTAATGTTTTATGCCGGGGGTGAAGTTTTAGCCAGGCTTCGATCTGTTGTTTTATTTCAGGCGTATAAGCTATGTTTTCTAACAGATAATCGTAATAAAGAGATCCGAAAACGGTATATATCGGGGTATCACAGGTATGTTTATTGGCCCCTTGCAAAGATTCGTAAGCAGCCTTAAAACCTCCCTTCGACCAGATAAAAGCACCCGAAAATAAGGTTGCGACCAAGATCAACAACAAATAACGTCCGGCCCTTTGCCGTTTTTTCCAAACGGGGAGGATAACTTTCTTTTGCTTATATTTTTTATAATAGAGGATGGCCGTCAAAAGGGTAGAAAGCGGAAAAACCGCATCGATCCAACACACCGAATCGTATACGCTCGCGGTAAAATCTTTCAGATTACCAACGAGTCCGTAGCTATCCAAAGGTATTGCCGTAAAATAGGTCCTGAAATACATCAAATTGACGATAAACAAAATATCCAATAAAAAAGCGATAAAAAGAGTCCATTTTACAGCACGGAAGCAAAATAACGGGATAAGAAAAAGCAGGGTAAACCACAGTTTATTCAAATATCCCTCCAAAAAAGAAAACGAAGTAAACGTGGTCTGCGACGACCAGATCAGGTCGAACAAAACAAACTTGAAATAAATGCAAATGAAAAATAGTAGATACGCTTGCCGATTTACTTCTTCCGGGAAAAAATAATTTACAACCTTTTTAAAAAATACTTTCATACAACCGTTTTACCTCATATATAATACGGAAGGCAAAGGTATAAAAAACAAACATTTTAATTGTAAACAGCAAATTTTTAATTGCAAACCGATATTTAAATCATAAAAATCATTACTAACACGTTTCAACACCCAAACGATTTATTCCGCCCAAGGCGAATAAAATAACTTTATACCCTTACGTTACCGACTAAATAACAACATATTAAACGTGATCCTATAATCCGGAATCAAACAAAACGGACAATTTCGGGAACCCTGTATCGAATTTTACGTTTGATTACAAAATCAAAATAGAATGATATGAAAAAAAAGAGTTATAAAATCTGGCAAGTCATCGGCGTTATCATCGCCATCGTTTTATTGATATACTGGCTATTAGCCGTAACCGTCTTAGAGGAAGACGAGAACGTCATCCCCGTGTTAGACGGCACGGAACAAACCACCTTCTAAAGGGATCAGTCATCCGTATTCCGGATGTTTACATTCCAATGCTTGGAAATCAGGGTATCCAAAGCGTAACGTCCCCCTCCGGTAAAAAAGAGTACCACGTATATGCCGAAATAGAGCAGCGGTAACTCTTTTACTTGAAACGGATCGCTGCCATGCACGACAAAAATGACGACAAGCATGGAAAATATCAAGGGTAAGGTAGCCAAGCGGGTAAATGCCCCTAATATCAACAAGACGGAGCAACCGACTTCCGCACCAATAATCATGAGCAAAGAGAGGGAATTTCCCAAGCCGATCGGATCGGGGAAGGTAGCCGACAGCTCTCCGAAAGAGAGCAATTTAGCAACACCATGGGTCATCATGGTTATTCCTACCAAAAAACGCAGCAACAAAAGAATCGTATCCGGGAAGCGACTTTCCGAAGAGAGGGTACGGGCAATTATTTTTTTCATAGTAAATTGTTTTTATTTCTTAAACGTTAAGGAATAGGACAAAGTTACAAAACACTTATCGCATACCCGGCCAATTGAAAAATTAATCGTACTTTTGCCGTAAAGAACAAAAAGTTATGATTATTGTTATCGGATTAATGGTATGCGGCATTGTCCTCGGATATATCTTCCGTGAAAGAAATTTGAAATTCGTGCATAAAGGAATCAACTATGCCATCTACCTACTGTTGTTTTTGTTAGGGCTTAGCGTCGGAGCCAATGACGATATCATGAATAATTTAGAGACGATCGGGTACGATGCGTTACTGATTACCTTGGGAGCCGCGGGAGGTAGCGTACTATGCGCATGGGCCGTTTATAAATTCTTTTTTACCGCCACTTCTAAATAAAAGGACCCGATAAAATGAAAGGAAGTATAACCATCGTTGCATTTTTTATAGCAGGCATCTTAATCGCCCGTTTTATCGATATTCCCTCTTCCGTTACGGGAGACGAACTTACGGTATACGCCCTCTACCTGCTTATGTTTATAGTAGGAATCAGTATCGGAAGCGATAAAAAAGCGTTACAGGCATTAAGGCAACAAGACCTGAAACTCGCACTCGTTCCGTTAGCCACAATCTTGGGAACCCTTGCCGGTTCCGTTCTGATCAGTTTCGCATTACAAGGCAGGAGTATCACGGATTGTTTAGCCGTGGGGGCCGGTTTCGGCTACTACTCCCTCTCTTCTATTTTTATCACCCAATACAAAGGTGCGGAATTGGGAACGATCGCTTTAGTATCTAACATCATGCGGGAGCTTATCGCTTTATTAGCCGCCCCTCTGCTGGTTCGTTACTTCGGGAAGTTAGCTCCCATATCGGTCGGGGGAGCCACGACCGCAGACACCACGTTACCGATCATCACTAAGTTCAGCGGAAAAGAGTTTGTCATCATCTCCATCATCCACGGGATCACGGTAGACCTAAGCGTACCTTTTTTGGTCACGTTTTTCTGTACAATCTGATCAACGTTTGGGCTTAATCAGTAACAGATTCCGTTTCACACTATAAGTATATCGCGTCTCCCGTAAGCATTGTTTCAGGGCCCTTTTCACCGAAACCTCCTTAAAGCTCCCTGAAATCAATGGGACTTGCTTTATCTCTTCGTCACAATATAAAAAACGAAGTCCCGTCTCTTCCTGAAAAAATTCCAATACCTCCGTTATCGGGGTATTGAAGAACTCCGCACTTATCCGTTTTTCCGTCTCCCAATAACGAAAAGACAACAAAGTTCCCGACAACAAAATTCCTGTCAACAACACGAAACACATTCTCTTTTTACTTACCACTTTCTTCATACTCTCAATTACAGGTTTAAAATACCCGAAAAGCATTTTCCACCGGAATACATCCACCCAACTTCCTCCGCGTACTCCCATTTTCAAACACTTCCCGGGCTTACTTCAAAACTATTACTATCTACACTCGATTCCCAATAATCATATTTTTATCCCTATTCTTTTCTCAAAACATTATACTGAATTATGCCAATAATCGTTTCAGCATAATCTATCTATTCATACCGGTGCTCGATTCGAATGATCTCCCCGTTCGGATCACGGAACGTGTCCCTCACGTGTTTTAAAGGGCGTGTTTTATGATATTGAACGGTTTTTATCTGCCGTTTCTCCTTCTCGGTAAGAGTATCATAATTTTCAATACAGACAGTACCTCCAAATTCTATATAAAAAACTTTACCAGTATCCTTCCAAATAAATACTTTAGCAGAATAAACTCCCCAAAATATTTCCTCTTTTTTATTATAAGGATATTCTACAGTGTAATAGGAACGACCTTTATACTTTTTTCTTAGGTTAATCCGCAAATCTCCATTTTTATCCGATACACGTTGACTTTTAATTACCGGAGGTTTATACTCTCTATAAAAACCCGGTCCATGCCGTAACACCACCTCTTTTGCCAGTTTTATCAGCTTTTTATTACGTTTTTTCGTGGACAAAGAATCCAAATTCTCTGCCGTGACCACCTCCGATAAGCTTAATAAACCTATCGTCATACAAAATAATAGTAATAATCGTCTCATAACAATATGGTCTATTCATACCTGTTTTCGATTCGAATGATCTCCCCGTTCGGATCCCGGAACGTGTCCCTTACATGTTTCAAAGGTCTTCTCTTACGATGTTGAACGGTTTTTATTTTCCTTTTTTCTTTCTCGGAAAGCGTATCGTAATTTTGAATACCAAATCCTCCCCCGAACACGATATAAAAAACTTTACCGGTATCTCCCCAGACATAAACCTTAGCAGAATAAAAGCTTCCAAATACTTCTTCTTTTAAATCATAAGGATATTCTACCGTGTAATAGGAACGACCTTTATACTTTTTCCTTAGATTAATCCGTAAATCTCCACTCTTATCTGAAACTATCAAGCTTTTAATTACCGGAGGTTTATAATCCCGATAATAGTCTGGCCCGTGGCGTAACACCACCTCTTTCGCCATTTTTATCAGTTTTTTATTACGCTTTTCCGTGGACAAAGAATCCAAATTCTCTGCCGTGACCACCTCCGATAAGCTTAATAAACCTATCGTCATACAAAATAATACCACTCGTCTATTCATACCTGTTTTCTATTCGAATGATCTCCCCGTTTGGATCCCGGAACGTGTCTCTTACGTGTTTTAAAGGGCGTGTTTTATGATATTGAACGGTTTCTATCTGCCGTTTCTCCTTCTCGGTAAGAGAATCATAATTTTCAATACAGACAGTACCTCCAAATTCTATATAAAAAACTTTCCCCGTATCACCCCATACATAAATTTTTGCTGAATATAAGCCCCAAAATATTTCCTCTTTTCTATTATAAGGATATTCTACAGTGTAATAGGAACGACCTTTATACTTTTTTCTTAGGTTAATCCGCAAATCTCCATTTTTATCCGATACACGTTGACTTTTAATTACCGGAGGTTTATACTCTCTATAAAAACCCGGTCCATGCCGTAACACCACCTCTTTTGCCAGTTTTATCAGCTTTTTATTACGTTTTTTCGTGGACAAAGAATCCAAATTCTCTGCCGTAACCACCTCCGATAAACTTAATAAGCCTATCGTCATACAAAATAATAGCAATAATCGTTTCATAACCTATCTATTCATACCTGTTTTCTATTCGAATAATCTCCCCGTTAGGATCACGGAACGTGTCGCTTACGTGTTTCAAAGGTCTTCTCTTACGATGTTGAACGGTTTTTATTTTCCTTTTTTCTTTCTCGGAAAGCATATCATAATTTTGAATACCAAATCCTCCTCCGAACACGATATAAAAAACTTTACCGGTATCCTTCCACACATAAACCTTAGCAGAATATCCCCCCCAAAACAATTCTTCTTTTTTATTATATGGATACTCTATCGTGTAATAGAAACGATTTTTATACTTTTCGATCATTTCAACCGTCATATCTACCGTTTTATCCGATACTCGTTGACTTTTAATTACTGGAGGTTTATACTCTCTATAAAAACCCGGGCCGTGGCGCAGCACCACCTCCTTTGCCATCTTGATTAACTTTTTATCACGCTTTTCTTTGGATAAAGAATCCAAATTCTCTGCAGTAACTACCTCCGATAAACTTAATAAGCCTATCGTCATACAAAATAATAGTAATAATCGTTTCAGCATAATCTATCTATTCATACCGGTGCTCGATTCGAATAATCTCCCCGTTCGGATCACGGAACGTGTCTCTTACGTGTTTCAAAGGGCGTGTTTTATGATATTGAACGGTTTTTATCTGCCGTTTCTCCTTCTCGGTAAGCGTATCGTAATTTTGAATACCAAATCCTCCCCCAAACACAATATAAAAAACTTTACCAGTATCCTTCCAAATAAATACTTTAGCAGAATAAACTCCCCAAAATATTTCCTCTTTTTTATTATAAGGATATTCTACAGTGTAATAGAAACGACCTTTATACTTTTTAATCATTTCTACCGTCATATCTACCGTTTTATCCGATACACGTTGACTTTTAATTACCGGAGGTTTATATTCTCTATAAAAACCCGGTCCATGCCGTAACACCACCTCTTTCGCCAGCTTTATCAGCTTTTTATTACGTCTTTCCGTGGACAAAGAATCCAAATTCTCTGCCGTAACCACCTCCGATAAGCTTAATAAACCTACCGTCATACAAAATAATACCACTCGTCTATTCATACCTGTTTTCTATTCGAATGATCTCCCCGTTCGGATCACGGAACGTGTCCCTCACTCGTTTTCGAGGCCGTTTTTTATGGTACTGAACGGTTTTTATTTGCCGTTTCTCCTTTTCGGTAAGCGTATCGTAATTTTGAATACCAAATCCTCCCCCAAACACAATATAAAAAAC
The DNA here is from genome assembly GCF_003204205.1 of Sanguibacteroides justesenii. Classification (NCBI taxonomy): domain Bacteria; kingdom Pseudomonadati; phylum Bacteroidota; class Bacteroidia; order Bacteroidales; family Porphyromonadaceae; genus Sanguibacteroides; species Sanguibacteroides justesenii. The sequence continues at coordinate 225,662 of NZ_QJPL01000003.1, read as the reverse complement.
TTTACCAGTATCTCCCCAGACATAAACCTTAGCAGAATAAAAGCTTCCAAATACTTCTTCTTTTAAATCATAAGGATATTCTACCGTGTAATAGGAACGACCTTTATACTTTTTCCTTAGATTAATCCGTAAATCTCCACTCTTATCTGAAACTATCAAACTTTTAATTACCGGAGGTTTATAATCCCGATAATAGTCTGGCCCGTGGCGTAACACCACCTCTTTCGCCATTTTTATCAGTTTTTTATTACGCTTTTCCGTGGACAAAGAATCCAAATTCTCTGCCGTGACCACCTCCGATATACTTAATAAGCCTACCGTCATACAAAATAATAGCAATAATCGTCTCATAACCTATCTATTTACATTTTAAGGGGTTGCTCGTCGTTCTTTACCATAAGTATAATATCTTTTGGAGTTTTCGGGTATATCAACAGGATCTCCTGCTAAAATCACCTTTTCATAATCATATACAATTCCCGGTAATTCACAATCAAAATCTTCTGGAGACGGCCCGACTTCTCTTTCAACTCCTCTTGCCGCCCAAGTCAACGGATAATGCGAATGGATACATCCCACGACCAATAAATTGGCTTCCGTGGGGTCCGGGGTATGTTCGGGATACACAAAATTAACAGTAGCTGTCACATCACGATCCAGCGTTACCTCTTCTCCCAACACGTCTTCACCCGTGGAGTATTCGCCGGTTGCCGTGTTCAGGTAGATCAGGCTTCCGTATTCCCGAACCTGCCGGCTGTTTTGATTTTGAGTTGCGAATGCTACTGTTTTATTCCAAAGATCGACGGCCCGGGATTTCACCGCGGCATGATCTTTAAATTTAGCGATTCCAGGGTATTTTTCCTCCACCCTTACCACATTGGAAAATAGAACACTACCGCTCGGAAGACGAACTTCAGCCCGCACTTCAAAAAAACCGGGAGATATAGCCGTCCTTCTACAATCAAAAGGATTACGGTTAGGTTCCTCTGCAATGACCTGCCATCGCGGCATGCCCTCCCGCCGCATCATCACCTCGACATGAGCCACCGACGGATAAACATTCCCGGAAGGCGTACGAGTCATTACTTCAACTTTTATGTCATATCTTTCCATCAATTCAACAGAGGTTATATTAACATTCAGCACCACTTGAAGATTTTCCTCTCCCCCGCCGCCGGTCCCCGGGTCCGTAGTTGTACCGCTACCGCTTCCCCCGGAACCGCCAGAAGACCCACCGCCTTCATCTCCCGGATCGACAGGATCGCCGCCACCCACACCGGGATTCGTTGTCGAACCTCCTCCGCCACTGCCATACACATCTATAACATATAAAACATCCGAAACCCCATAGACAGATTTAAAATCGTACCTACATCTTTCCATATAATTTTGAAAGGTCTGAATGACCTTTTTCCTTTCAACATAATGAAATGAAAAAAAAGTTACATCTAAAAATTCCATCTCAACATAAATTTCCGGATATTTTACACTTCCGGCATATTCAAAAAGAAATTTACCGTGACGTCTAAAAATTTCACTTCTATCCTCCAAAGAAATGCCGTTAGCACAAGGTTCGTCCTCTCCACTCTCCATTCCGTTATAAATCTCTATATAATAGTCGATATGCCCCCTGTATTCCAAAGGCTCCGTTGAAGCCTGCACAACATTCTCATTTTCGGCTGTTTGGGTTTTCACTTTTGTACCCACATTTTCGATACTCAAATCCTGAGAAACACATAACAAAGAATCAACCTTTAATCCGCGTTGTTTCCATTTCCTGAAAAAAACAGAGCGCATCTCTTTTTGGACGGAAGGCAATTTTACAAACATCCCCCTATCCACCAAGCGGGGAATACCGAGCAGAATCTCCGGTTGCGGATTCCCCGCTATATCCGTAATCACGGGAAAGATCACACAAGCGTCGATTACTCCGGATTTTTCACTTTGAACCGGAATAAGGTAATGAAATCCCTCTCCAAAACCGACACCGTATTGGACATAGTCCATTACCAACTTTCCTCCGCACGAATCGAGTAACTGTTTTATCTCTTCTTCCTTATTCTGTTCGTTCACCTTCTCTATGAAAGAAAGCCCCACCCGGTTCTCGCCTTTATAATTCAATCCTACATCCGTATCTATAATCTCTATGTCATCGTTACATCCATATAAAAACACTTCTATCAGTACAATGCAGCACAAATAAATTAATTTTTTCATACTAAATTTTTATAATAATTCGAACTTCATACATTCATCATTATTACTCGTTTGTCTTTTTCCAAATAACAAACACAAAAAAATTAGTACACAGTATATTACAACAACTAAAAGCATACATACAGTAGCTTTTTAATAAAAGCTACCGTAGTTATATTTCTGGTCGATTCCCCTTTCGTTCACATGAATCCCCTCTTTCATCCAGCGAGGCATAGGAAGTCCTTTCAAATAGTGATCGAAGAACTGTTGCATGCGGAAGGTCCAGTCCCGCTCTGCCGCTTTATTGTAGAGGAAATGGCGTTCACCCTTGTAATTCAACAGCCAGGCCGGTTTTTGCAGCCTTCGCATGGCTAAGAACAAGTTGAGTCCTTCCGCATAGGGCACGGCCTCGTCCGCATCGCAATGGAAAATCAACAGCGGGGTCTGAATCCTATCGGCGTACAGGATCGGAGAGTGTTTGATATACATCTCGGGGTCCTCCCATAAGGATTTTCCCAAACGGCTTTGTGTCTCCTCGTACATAAACATACGGGGCATACCGCTACCCGTACGGATTCCCGTGTAGGCCGATATCATACTGGAAACCGCCGCTCCGGGACTGGCACATTTAAACATATTCGTCCGGGTTACCAAATAGGCCACCTGATAGCCGGACCAACTGTGTCCCTGTATTCCTATGCGATCCTTGTCCGCTATTCCCCGGTCGATCAACATTTGGGTTCCGCTGACCACGGCATTGTAACTGCTCTCCCCGGGATTTCCCACGGTGAAATGCACGTCCGGCATAAACACCACATACCCGTTGCTCACGTAAGTCGCGACATTGATCATCCCACTACTTAAAGCAGGAACGATATAACTATGCAGATCGCCCGAGTGCGTCTCGTAAAAATTCACGATCGTAGGATAGGTCTTTGTCGAGTCGTAATTTTCAGGCAAATAGAGCAATCCGGCATTCTCCTTCCCCTCGAAATTGTTCCACTTCACTAACCTCACGTTTCCCCATTTATAGTTTTTCTGCTGCGGATTAGCGTCCGTGATCCGTCGGGGATGTTTGAAGTCGCTCCTGCTCCACCACAAATCCCGGAATTCCGTGTAACTCTGTTTCGTCCAGATACAATTTTTTCCATCTTTCGAAAGCTGATAGACATTGACGGAAAACGGCCCCTCTATCAGACGGACGAATTTACCTCCGGGAATAAAACGGTATATCCCCTGATCCCCGTTATCCACCTTGGTGAACTCCAACAAAAGGTCTTTTTTCAGATCGACGATCTTTTCATCGTAATCCCGTTTCAACCAACGGAATGTTCTTTGGGTCTCCCGGCCGTATCCCTTTGTCAAACAATACGTCTCTGCATTTCCCGTCAGGTCCACCACCCACAAATCGTAACGATCGTAAAGGATCACCCGGTCTCCGTCGGCCGTCCATCCCGCGATACCGTAGGGATCGGCAGGTTTGGGCAGATCATGCAATTCGTTATGTACCGGATGACCGATAGCCCTGGAAATATTCTCCTGTTTCCCGGTTTTCGGGTCCACCTTATACCACGCCTTCTCTTTCGCGTGATAAAGCACGGCATATTTCCCGTTCGGACTCCAGACGGGCTCGGTTTCAAAATCCTTTTCCAAAACACGGGCCTCTCCGGTATTCAGATCTATCAGGTAGATATCGGCATTGACATCGCTCTTCCAATCTGCAAAACGTTTGTAAGGTCCCCTGTCCACGGCAAAAGCGTAATCGTAATAAGTATTCGCGGGAAGGATCAGTTTCTCCATGTTCTGTGTCGTGATCCGGTAACATTTTCGACGTTCCACATCATAGGCGAACTTGACGTTACTCGGATTATAGCTGCTTTTACTTTGCTGCAAGGAAGAAACCTCATCGTTCCACGTCCATAATTCCAACTCAAAACTCGTATCCGGTCTCTCCTCCCTTTTCCTTCTTCTTGAAGAGATCGTATCCACATCGATAATTACCCGGTTCCCTCCGTTCGACAAACGGTAGGGACGGTTCCGGGCAATATATTGTTTGGGTATTCCTATTTTCGTGTAATCCAACAAAAAACGCACGGTCCCGTCCCGTAACGAAAAAACATACAATAGATCCGGATTTTTGATCCTCGAGGTATCCGAGGCTGCCACAAAAGAGCCTTCCGCATTTTGGGGTTGTAAAGTAAAATCCGTAACGAAGGCTTTCGCATCATTAAAAAGCACCGCGTGACGACCTTTTAAAGGACCGTAATACAGAATCCCCTCTTTTACATAAAGGACATTTTTTCCCTTGTCCAACAGCTTATAATCGCCGATACTATCTATCGCTACCGTATCTCCGGTTTCTATATTCCAACATACCAATCGTTTGGGAGCATCCTTTTCCTCCGACAGTTTATAAGTATAGGTAACTAAATGGCAACCGGAAGATTCCGAAAAATCATACTTCCGGTTCCAGTATATTTTTTTCATATCCCTCAAACGCAGTAAAAAGGTCGAATCCTGCATTCCCGTGGTATCGGCTTCCGGCTTCATCACCGTGTACTTTAACCATTTTCCCCCGGCAAAAAAATTCGGACGGGTCACGCGAGGAAGTTCCCGGGTCTCGCGGGTAACCGTATTATATAAAAAAGTCGTCGGATCTTTCGGATTGCAATCGCTATCGATAAAAGTAAACTGATAGGTGACCCATTTCCCGTCTTCGGACATGTTCTGGGCATCCACCCGTTTCCACAGCTTATAATCCTCCATCGTCAACCTCTTTTTCTGGGCATACCCCTGAAAGCAACAAGCCGTCATCAAAAGAAATAAAAAGATATTTTTTGTCTTCATCAACGTGAATTATTGTGCCCGATTTAAGATCGTACCACGGGAATAAAACCCGTGGTACGAATCGGACTATTATGAAAAATGGATTAACTAATTTTTCTTCAATGCTTTTTTTATTCTGTAAAGCATCAATTCATAATGCAATTTGGTTTCGCCGGAGCTGTTTACGAGAGCCCGATTAATCAAATCCCTCGTTTTAAACAACATTTCCAGATAGATATGCGCCGTGGAGCCGTTTAAGGCTTCAAAATAAGGAATAGACGAATATCCGGCGATCTCCTCTTCCGAAGAATGATCGAGAGCAAAACGGTTTTGCTCGACAGACTGCATCCGATGAACCAATTCCGTTTCCCAAGGATTCAGCGAACGAAGTCCGTCGGAGAATTGCGGGGCAAAAACAGTTGCCGGAGCATCCACGCAGGAGGTGGCGATAATACTGGCTAAAAACAATTGTTCCATATCCATATCGTGTTTCGTCAACGGACGGTTCCGGATGGTATTTTTCCACACCTCGTCATAAATATCCTGAATAAACTCCTCCTGGGTATAATCTCCTCCCGATTTCTGGGCTGCAATTCCCACGTAACGGAAACGGGACATAATACCGTTGAAAATTTCATTTCTCATCTTCAAGGAGGGGAGATCGCTGATCTGCATTTGGGTCAACACCTCTTTGTTGTCGATCCAGGAGAGATCTTTCGACAAATCGAACAGGTACTTCAACACCTTTCTTTGTGTCGCTTTCGGGATAACCTTATAGCTTGGCGCCTGATCCCCCTCTTCCACGTCGAAGATCTCGATACCTCCGATATAGATCATCAAAGGGCGGATGGTCGTTGTAAACAAACCCGTCAACTCCATGTTGAACAGACGACGGGCCTCCATATCCAAATCCCCCTCTTTATACCATTCAAAGAAGTTTTTGATAGCCCCTTTCATATTGGGCAACATATAATTCATTGCCTTAATCGGGTCGTCGCCCAAATCTCCCCGGACTACCTTCGGATCGAACTTGGCCCAGGAATCCGGATTCCGTCTATAAACACAATAGGGTTTTGCCTGCATCTCTTTGATCCATTTCTCCAACACGGGCTTTTCGGCCTTTACCTCTTTTACTCCCGGTATCGGCTTATACAAATACTTAATCACCTCGTAATCGTACTCGCCCAAACGATCCTGTACCAATAAAACCCCGTTCTTCACGTCTTCCGGCTGAGCAATACGGTTACAGGGAAAATCATCCATGACGGAAGGAACGATTCCGTATTTTCTCGTGAAAGAGGCCGAACGTAACGAATCCACCGGGTAGGCGGAAGAGGCGGCATAATTATCGGTCAACCCCAGGCAACGCCCGATGACCTGCATCATTTTCGCTTTAATCATCTCCCCGGTCTGTTCGTCGGACAACCGTGCTTTCCGCACGCTCGGGTCTGCCACCATGGTCTCTTCCGTGCGCGATGTATAAAAAACGGAAGCCATATTGGCATGCATATACACGGAGGCATTCAGAATCTCTCCCGTCCGGGGATCCGTATGCATGGAAGTTTGCGGGAAATACATCCACAAAGGAGAGTACCGGATGGTCGAATTCCTGATGTTATTGGCATCGAAAGAGGGATCTTTCGGAAATTCCACGGCTTGTATCGCATTTTTCAAACCGATTTTTTCAAAAGCGTCATTCCAGGCTTCGGCTCCCTCTTTCACGTATTTTTTCCAGGCTTCAGGCATAAGCGTGTCGATATAAAAAACGATCGGTTTCTTCACGTCCACCAACTCTCCCCGGCTATACCTCTCCTCGTCAACCGGCTCCAGTCTCCACCGTTTCGTGAGGTAATCCTGTTTAATTCCCTCGCATACTCCGCGCAACTCCGATTGTACGACAGGACTCACCCCGATGCGGGAATCGGCTAACCGAGGGCGCATGGGCTCCTCCGGCAGTATCAACAGAATTTTGTTTACCGTAACGGAAACGGGAACGTCCTTCGCTTGCAGAAAAGCACCAAAAACCAAGCGATCCACGTTAAATCCCAAGTTACAGGTCACCACGATATTGTCTTCATTCGCTTTTATTCCCAGTAATCCGGAACGGTGTTCTTGAAATTTATGTACCCGCTGTATAAAACCGAACAACGAATTGCCGGCATAACCGGAAAAAGGATTGGTAAAGCGGGAACTCTCCATAAAGAATTTGGTCATATCCACCACGACAGCAGTACTATCGGGTGTATAAGCCTCGATCTTGTAGCTCTGGAAAATACCGGGAGTATTGGAACGTTCGATCATATCGTCGGCATTCTCTCCCATTCCCAGGTTCTTCACCTTACGGCGCAAGACCAACCGGGCTTGCAGCAGCGAATCCAGTTTCGTAAAACGGAAATGGTTGCCCCGGCCGGCAAATTGACCGACAACCCCCTCCCCGTTATCGCTGATATCTTCAATAGAGGAGGTCAACATCATATCCTTATTCAACAAATTCAAAGGGAACTCCACGTACACCTTTCCATTCATCAGGTGCATCTTCATGAGCCCGTCTGCCGTAACCGCCTTTTTCCCCTTAAACAGCTTGTCGTAAGCCGTCAGGGTCTCCTTTTTTTCCGCCTTCTTTTCTCCTTTTTTCTTTCTGGCCCAAGCATCATGGCTTACACCTATCAATAAAAGAGAAATAAAGCCTATATACATCAATTTTTTCATCTAATTCTCGTTTTTGATTTATGATTGACAAATAACCCGTTTCAAATATTTAGATTCTAAAAGTATCGGACTATTTCTCCAACGCCTTTTCAATCTTATAAATCAACAATTTATAATGTTGTTTCGTATCTGTCGATCCCGTGCCGGCTTTACTTTTCAACAAAGCCAATGTTTTTTTCAACGTATCGAAATAGATATGATCCGTTGCGACATAGGGAGCCGTAATCCCCAGGAAAGAACCGAAGCCCATTTGTTCGGCTTTCTCTATCAACCGTTCGGAAATTTCCGGAGCCTCTGTTTTCCGGTTGGTATACATTCCCACAAACTCTTCGGACAAAATTCCGTAAGTCGCCCGGCTTTGTTCTTTCACGAACTCCGGAATGCGAATCATATTCGTTGTCAAGGCGAAAGGAGTCGCTTTCTGAACCGTAGCGATACCTGCCTTACCCATAATCGTACTCAACAAGCCGACCTGAAGATTTTTTTCCAACTGGCTCAATGTTTTACCCTGCCGGGTCGGCGCCCACACGAAATCATAAATATCCTTCATGTACTCCTCCGCCGTGTAAGGATTATCGAACGTCTTGCTGGCACAAACCATCACGTTAGCCGTCTGTTGGATCAGGGCAAAAAACATCTCATCCTGTATATAGGAAGCGATGTTCCCCCGTAAAGGATAACCCTCCTGCATCTCCTTGGCGTCCAACCAATCCATATCCTTCAATTGGGCCAACAGGAATCGAACGGCGCATTTCTGTTTCTCCTTAGCCACCGGAGCATAACTCGGCAGAGCGTCACCGTCATACCGCTCGTTGATATAGATTCCCCCGATATTCATCAACACGTTATTCAGGTAACGGAAGTATTGATACAAGACCTCGTTGTACATATTCAAACGGTATTTATACTCCGGATCGTCTTTTCCTACCCACTCATTCAAATGAGCCAAAATGACCTTCAGGTTTTTAATACCGTAAGCACCTGCCTTCATCGCGTCGTCTCCCAAATCCTCTTCCAAAGAGCTCGGATCGATGCGCGTGCGGAATTGTTGTTTGCCGTAACGATAGATAGGATCTCCCGATTTTTCAGAAATCCATTTAGCCAAAGTCGGAACCTCGTCTTTCGGAGTCGCGGCGTCTAAAAGAGGAGTATACAGCCAGGCGATAGAAAAATAATCGTATACGCCCAATTCAGGCGGTGTCAGTTTCACTCCTCTCTCCTTATCTCCCGGCTGTGCCACGTAATTATTCCGGGCATAATCCATGATGGAGTAAGTCGTACCGTATTTCCGAGTGAACGAGGGAGAACGCAACGAATCTACCGGAACCGCGGCAGAAGCAGACATATCGTGCATCAAGGAGAGACAATGTCCCACCTCGTGAGAAACGACATAACGAATACAATCGCCGATCACATCGTCATCCAAAATCACCTTTCTCACGTCCGGATCAACAGCGGCCGTGTGCAAGAAACGCCAATCCTGCACCAACTTTATCACGTTGTGGTATACATAAACCGAAGCATTGATGATCTCTCCCGTCCTCGGGTCCGTCCAGGAAGGGCCCATAGCATTGGCAACCGGAGAAGGCGAATAGCGAATACAGGAATATTTCAAATTATCCGGATCGAAATCCGGATCATCCGTCGGAAAATCTTTGGCAACGATGGCATTCTTAAAACCGATCTTCTCGAACGTCTTTTGCCAGACCTCCACAGCCTGTTTCATGTAAGGCTTCCACATTTCAGGAAAGGCACCGTCGATATAAAAAACAATCTGTTTTTTAGGTTCCACCAATTCACCCCGACGATAGGCAGCCTCATCTTTCGGTTCCAATCTCCAGCGATTGGCATAGTAAAGAGGTTTCATGCCGTTTCCCTCGTTACTGAATTCCGATCTCCCCTGCCAGAAAATATTGATGCGGGGATCGGCAATCCTCGGACGCATCGGCTCTTCCGGCAAAAGCATAAAAGTACGGGTCATCACAGCCGTGAACGGCTCCTTGTACCAGTAATAAAATTTTCTATCCCTTAAGCTAACTAAATAAGTCAAGGAGGACTGTACACTGATATTATCATCAAAAGCCTTTATTTTAGCAATTTGAGAATCTCCCTTTTTAAACTCCTTTTCAACCCAGGCACCGCCCCACGTGATAGGTGCATAAGGAGAGAAGGGATTCAGCTGACCGTTATCGCTCAACAGGAAATCGGTCATATCGATCACCACGGCCGTACTGTCGGTATTGTAAGCCTTAATCTCAAAATTTTCGATAATGGCCGGAACCGTACTGGTCGCTATCCGCTCCATCAGGTTTTTATCTTCCGAGGTATACGCGCAAACTACCTGGCGCAGGTTAATCGTAGAGTCCATCTTAGTAAACCGGACGTGCATCGGGTCATGCGGCTTTTCTCCCACGTTCGCAAAACCGTTATTGGTGATTTCCGTCACGGTAGAACCGATCAACATATCCTTTCCCAATATATTCAAGGGCAATTCGAAATAGATCTTATTATCCATCTTGTGAAGGGTTATCAACCCTCTCTCGGTCTCACACTTTTTTCCCTTGAACAATTTGTCGTAAGAAGTCTCTTTCTTCTTCTCTACTTTTTCCTCCTTGTTATCCTTTTTCTTTTTTCTGGACGCCCCGTAAACCGGTATCACAGCACTTTGGACAAGCAAAAGGCTCGCTAAAAAAATGACCGTTTTTAGTCTCATAATAACTACATTTAATGATTTTATATAAATTACAATACAAACTTTATCGCTTCATGAAATAATCCAGATCGGTCTGATAACCGGCCGAATCGTCACCCAAAAGGTATTTGGCAAAGTGATGCCACAACTGGTATTCGAAAAAACGACCGGCATTACCAAACCCGTGATTACAGCCGGGAAGAACATACATATCGAAATTTTTCCGGGCTTTGATCAAGGCATCAGCCATCCGTAAAGTATGAGCCGGATGAACATTATCGTCCATATCGCCTGTCACAAGCAAAAGATGGCCTTTCAGATTTTCGGCTAATGCCTGATTGATAGGTACACTCACCGTGTATTCAAATTCTTTCTCCCGCATCATTTGTACGTCGATCATCTCGTGGGCAGGACGCAAGCGTTCCCATCCCCCGGACTTTCTTTTTTGCTTTTTCTCCGGTTCCATCCCCCGACGAGTCTCTTTCACCCCGTGATGCGTTTCCACCCATCCCGAATTATAAATCCGGTTGTCGTGATTACCGGCAGAAGAGACTGCTGCGGTGTAAAAATCCGGATAGGTACAGATGGCAGCTACCGACATAAATCCTCCTCCCGAATGGCCGTAAATTCCCACCCTCGAAGCATCGATAAAAGAATAACGATCGGCCAGTTGCTCGATAGCATATTTATCGTCGGCCAAAGGGTAATCGCGCAAATTCCCGTATCCGTAGCGGTGGTAGAATTTCCCCCTCAAAGGACTTCCTCCCCGATGTCCCATAGCCACCACGATAAATCCCAGTTGTGCCAGCTCGGTATTATACCCGTCATCCAACGAGAATGTCGTATTTACATACTCGAAAAAAGGGCCCGGATAGACAGAAGAGATAATCGGGTATTTCTTGTCGGGATTGAAGTCCGCCGGTTTCCACATGATACCGTAAAGGTCGGTCATGCCATCGGCAGCTTTCACCGTAAAACGTTCCGGGGCCCGCCATCCCATCTCGTACAGACGCCGTAGATCGGGTTTGGCCAACTCCATCATGACTTTGCCTTTCCTATCCCGCAAAAGGATTTCAGGTTCGTCGCTTACCGTCGCGTAAATATCTACAAAATAGCGATGCGTGGGAGAGAAAAAGGCCCGATGCCGGGCGTTCTCTCCTCCTAACAATTTAACATTTCCCTTGTCGATGTGCGCCCGGTAGATCAGACTGTAATAGGGATCTACCCCTTTTTCGCGGCCGTAGCCGTAAAAATATACCTCTCTTCTCAACGTATCGACGGAAATTATCGTCCCGGCAACCCAATCGCCGGCCGTGATTACATTCTTCAACACCCCATTCCCGTCGTAATGATAATAATGGCCCCATCCGGTACGTTCCGAACGATAAAGGATATCGTCCCCATCATGAAGAAAGGTGATGTTTTTCATCTGATAATCCACGAACGGCCGATCCTCCTCGTGGATCAGCACTTTCACCTCTCCTGTCTCCGTATCGGCCACACACAGCTCCACCTGGTCCATCGTCCGTTTATACCGTTCGAAATAAATTCTATCGCCTTTCTCCGCCGCATACACCACCTGTATCTCCTGATCCTGCCATTTATCGGCTTTTACCTTCACCACCTGACGTTTTTCCACGTCGACGATAACCAGTTCCGGCTGAGAAATTTCTTTTGCCCCGGCCATATCGTATTTGTAGCGTTTTAATACCGGACGAGACTTCGAAAGGACATCAACTAAAAACAGCTCTTCCACCCGTCGGCTGTCGTAACGCACGATATAAGCCTTTTTAGAATTTTTAAACCAACGGACTTTACTCTCCTGCTCCCCGTCTCCTGTTTGCGAACCGTCCTTGGCATAAGAAAAATAAAGCTCCCCATCCACGGTCAACTGTGTTTCCGTCGTATCTTTCCCCTTTTCCGGTATCCCTTTCATGTACAGGTTATGCTCTTTCGCGTATAAAATATAACTGCTATCCGGAGCGATAACCATCCAGGAATAACGCTCTCCATCGGCCTGTTCAGGCCTGGCTATCCGTTTTAGCTTCTTTGTCTCCAAATGATACTCGCAATGAAGCGTGTCCAGCCTGAACGTGATCGTTTTTCCGTCCGGAGAGAATTTCAAACCGGAAATTTCCAGTTCCCGCGCATGGTAAGCCACTCGGGTAATCTCACTCGCCTGTCGTGCCACATCTTCATTTTCAAACAGGAGTCGTTTTACCCCTTTTACCGGGTCCACGTAATAAAAGCTTTTCCCTTCCTCCGTGGTAAAATCAAACCAGAAACGATCCGAATTATTGATATACCTCGGGTACATGTCTAAACTAAACTTGGACAAATGTCCGAAAGAAAGATTCCGAAACTTCTCTGCCAATTCGTAATTGGCCTTTTGCTGAGCCGTAACCGTCAAAACCATCCCCAACAGCAAAACAGATATTAAAATTCCTCGTACCATATAAATTATTTTTGATTCTGCGATTAAGTGATTCCGAGATTGAGTGATCTAATCACAGAATCTTTTAATCGAATAATCACAGAATCTTATCAATTTTTATATTCTTCAATCCCGGAAAAGTAATCTCCGGAGGTATCCTTCAACAGGTATTTTGCAAAATGGAACCATAATTTCCGCTCGTAAAACAGTTCGGCATCGCCACTGAAACCGTGATCCTGTCCCGGCAAGACGATCATATCGAAATTCTTTCCGGCCTTAATCAAAGCATCTGCCATCCGTAACGTATGAGCCGGATGGACATTATCATCCATATCGCCCGTCACCAAAAGCAGTCCGCCTTTGTAGTTTTTAGCCAACTCCTGATTGGTACGTACCTGGAATTTAAAAATATGCTCTTCCCGGTCGCCGTTCACGCTATCCTTAATCGCCTTTTTCTCTTCCGTTACCCCGTTATGGGTTTCGGTAAACCATTTATTATAAATCCGATTATCGTGATTACCGGCTGCCGCCACGGCGGCCTTGTAAAAATCGGGATAGGTACAAATGGCTGCCGTCGACATAAATCCTCCCCCGGAATGACCGTATATACCGACTTTTGTCGCATCGATAAAAGGGTAACGATCGGCCAGTTGCTCGATGGCGTATTTATCGTCGGCCAAGGGGTAATCCCGCAAATTTCCGGCGCCATACGTGTTGTAATACTTTCCTCTCATAGGCGTTCCTCCCCGGTGTCCCACGGCAATTACGATAAAACCCAGCTGAGCCAATTGGGTATTCCGGTCATGAATAACAGCAAATTGAGTAGGCACGTATTCATAAAAGGGCCCGGGATAAACCGAAGAGATAATCGGATAGTGTTTGGTAGAATCAAAATCAAAAGGTTTCCACATCACCCCGTACAAATCGGTTATCCCGTCGGCCGCTTTTACTTTAAAACGTTCAGGAGCCTTCCAGCCCATCTCTTTCACCCGGGAAATATCGGCTTTACCCAAGTCTATTATTATTTTCCCTTTTTTATTCCTCACGACGAAGTGAGGTTCCATATCCACCCGTTGATAAGTATCCACAAAATAGTTAAAGGTTTTAGACCAATCCACCATGTGCGTGGCATTGTCAAAAGTCAACTGTACCACCCGATCAGGTTTATCCAAGTCCGCTTTACACAACGTATAATAGTAAGGATCGATATGCTTATCCTTGCCTAAGGCGTAAAAATAAATCGTACGTCCCACGGTATCGATCTCCGCGATAGGCCCGGCAGTCCAACCTCCGGCCGTAACCGTATTCTTCAGGTTTCCCTCGCCGTCATACAGGTAATAATGTCCCCACCCGGTACGGTTGGAACGAAATAATATATCCTGACCGTCATTCAAAAAAGAGACGCTTGCCATCTTAAAATCCAAAAACGGTTTATCCACTTCATGAATCAATACTTTCACTTTTCCCGTCTTAGCATCGATGACGCAGATCTCTTTTTCATTGAAAGCCCGGTTGACCCGCTCAAAATAAATTTTCTCCGCTTTCTTATCGGTATACAAAACATCCACGTATTGATCGGGCCATCTATCGATGTCTATTTCCGTGATCTTCCGGGTTTCAATATCGATTATCAGAAATTGGCTTTGGGAAATCTCCTTATCCCCCGGCATATCATAACGATAGGTCTTTAACTTCGGACGAGGTTTAGCCAGATGATCGATCAGGAACAGCTCCTCCACCTTACGGGCATCTTCCCGGACGGCATAAACTTTTTTCGAATCCTTCATCCACGAAGCGATCGTCTCCACCTCCGTGTCCGAATCCGCAAACTCTTTGGCAAAGGTATAATCCTTCTCCGCATCAAAAGTCAACTGAATAGCCGTGGTATCTTTTCCCTTTGCCTTATTCCCCATCACATACAAATTGTGATTCCGGGCATACAGGATATAACAGCTATCCGGTGAATACTTCATCCATGAAGCATACCCCGACCAGGGTTTTATCGTATCGATCTTCTCCACCGAAGCGGTCTTAAAGGTATAACGGTATTTCGCCTCATCAAACTCAAACGTGAAAGACTTTTCGTCTTGGGCAAACTCTATATCCTGCAGTGAAAAATCTTTAGGATTATAGGCCTTCCGGGTCTCTTTACTGAGCTGCGCAAACAAACGTTCATGATCGAAAAGCGGTTTCTTGTCTTTTTTCGCCGGATCTACCAGGTAATACTTCTTCCCTTCTTCAGTAGTAAAACTATACCAAAAACGATCCGACTTATGAATAAACTCCGGATGAATGGCCATACTCATTTCTGAGACTCCCGTCATCGCTCTTTTATTAAATTTCTCGGCCAGTTTATAATTGGCTTTCTGCTGGGCAGTAGCACCCAAGACAAACCCCAACAGCAAAATATAAAATAAAATATAACGCATATATTATTTATTTATAATTCTGTGATTTAGTGATTAGGCGATTCTGTGATTAACACATTTTCCCAATCACTTAATCTTCGAATCATTGAATCACTTAATTATTTATGTTTTCCCAATAATCGGCAGAGTCATCTCCCAAAAGGTATTTGGCAAAATGAGCCCAGAGTTTATACTCGAAAAAGGCCTCGGCTGCTCCGCGGAAACCGTGTCCGTTTCCCGGAAGCACGACCATATCGAAATTCTTACCCGCCTTTATCAAAGCATCGACCATACGAAGTGTATTGGCAGGGTGTACGGTTTTATCCATATCTCCCGTAACCAACAGCAGGTGTCCTTTCAAATTTTTAGCCAGCTCCATGTTGGTCGGCACTTTACAAGTATACTCGTAAACGGTACTATCCTTTCCGTCAGCCCCTTTTACCGTTTTGACCGTCTCTTTTACTCCATGATATATCTCGGACCAACCCCGGTTAAAGATATTATTGTCATGGTTTCCGGCGGAAGAAACTGCTGCCGTGTAAAAGTCGGGATAGGTGCAGATAGCAGCCGTCGACATAAAACCGCCGCCGGAATGACCGAATATCCCCACCTTCGTCCCATCGATAAAAGAGTAACGGGCAGCCAACTGTTCAATGGCATACTTATCGTCTGCCAGCGGATAATCCCGTAAACTCCCGTAACCGTACCGGTGGTAGAATTTTCCCCGCATGGGACTGCCTCCCCGGTGCCCCATGGCAACGACTATAAATCCGAGCTGCGCTAATTTCGTATTATGGCTGTCGTTGATCGTAAAGCTCGTGTTTACGTATTCAAAGAAAGGACCGGGATAAACCGAAGAGATAATGGGATACTTTTTATTCGGGTCGAAATCGGCCGGCTTCCACATGATCCCGTATATATCGGTCAACCCGTCGGCCGCCTTTACTTTAAAACGCTCCGGGGCGATCCATCCGATCTCTTTCAACAACCGGGTATCGGGCTTAGCCAACTCCATAATTACCTTCCCCTGATTGTTTTTCAACACGATCTTAGGTTCCATATCCACCCGGGAGTAGGTATCCACGTAATACTTCCGGGAAGGGGTGAATTTTGCCGAATGCTGGGCATTCTCCCCGCTTAATAAGGTTACCCCCTCCTTATCGATATGTGCTTTATAAAGCATGTAGTAATAAGGGTCCGTTCCCTTTTCCCGGCCGTGCCCGTAAAAATAGATCGCACGACCGACCGTATCGATAGTGGCCATTTGTCCGGCCACCCAAGAACCGGATGTGATGGTGTTCAACAACCGGCCGTTTCCGTCGTAATGGTAATAATGGGCCCACCCCGTACGCTCCGAGCGGAACAGGATGTCTTTTCCGTCATTCAGAATTACCGTATTCTGCATGTGGTAATCGCGGTAAGGCTTATCCACCTCGTGAATCAGCTCTTTTACCTCCATGGTCTCCGTGTTGGCCACGCAAATATCCACCTCGTCCCAAGTACGTTTAAAACGCTGAAAGAATATCTTATCCCCGTTTTTACCCGGCTCGATCACCTGAATGTACTGATCCGTCCATTTATCGGCCGGAACCCGTTTCGCTGTCTTTTTTTCCACGTCCATGATCCACAATTCGTATTGACAAAGATTCTTCTCTCCCGGCATCTCGTAACGGTATCTTTCCAAGGTAGGCCGTTTCGTCAAAGAATTGATCACGAACATATCCTGCAATTTCCGGCTATCCTCCCTGACCATAAAAATATGCCGGGAATCCTTAAACCAACGGGCATTGGTTTCCGTTTCCCCCTTGGAGTCTTGTTCAGCATCCCGGGCAAAGGAATAATATTTTTCGCCGTCGGTGGTCAACCGGATCTCTGTCGTATCCATTCCCTTGTATTTGTTGCCCCGTACATACAGATTATGATCCTTAGCATACAGGATGTATTTCTCATCCGGAGAAAAGACCATCCAGGAGTAGCGGGTCTGCCTATCCTCTTCCGATACCTCTTTCTCCGGCAAAGCTCTTACTTTTTTAGTCTTAAAATCAAATTCGTAATTACCGTCCATTGAAAAGGTCATTTTCGTCAGGTCTTTTGAAAACTCGATACTCGAAATCCTCAAATCTTTTTCGTTATAAGCCTTTCGGGTAATCCGGCTCACTCCTTGTGCGATATCCGAATTATTGAAAAGCAACCGCTTTTCTCCCTTCGCCGGATCGACGAAATAAAACAACCTCCCCTCTTCCGTGTAAAACTCGAACCAAAACTTATCCGTACCGTTAATAGCCTTCGGAAAAATACTCATACTATTCTTCCCTACCACACTTCCGAATGAAATGTTCCTAAACTTCTTTGCCAATTTATAATTTGCTTTCTGCTGGGCATCCCCTCCCATAAAAGCAAACACCAAGGACAGTAATAACAATAATTTTTTCATACGTTTTTTCTGATTTACTTACGATTACCCACACGAACAAATAAAAAGGAATAGACCGAAGGGAGTTTTTACTCCCCTCGACTATTTATCGAAATACTAAAACAACATATTAATATAAATAATTTGCTCTTGGTCTTGTTCCCGAACCGAATTTATATTCCAGATCCACGATCTCTCCGAATCCTTCTTTATGATAAATCTCCAACAACTCTACTGTCTCTTCCTTTTTATCATATTTCACCTCGTATACATAAATTTCACCGGACTTTAAAGCTACAGCCAAATGTGCATTATTCTTATCTGAATTATAATCTTTTACAGCTATATCCACAATCTCGGAACCATAAGTTGGAGCATTCAGCATCTGAACTAACCCTGGAATACTTCTAATATAATCAAAACCATACAAAGTATTTCCACTCGCAATCATCAATAATTTTTTCCAAGGCAATACGCTTGCCGCTTGATATCCATTCATTACAGAAGCATCCAGAATACCACTCTTACTCTTCGATACAATCATTTTCATTCCGGGTTTGTAACGATACCCATCAAGTTCAAATGTATAGTTATGCCAATAATAACTATTCCCTCTTTTCAAAATAGAAATATAAGGTCCCTTATTACGTGGATTGTCTTCCCACGCATGGAAAATGTATTCACCATTGATGTTTTTAAACAAAGATTCGTCTGCCCCCTTAAGACTCCCTAACTCCATAAAACTACCCGTGTAATTTCCACCGGCAACGATTGTAAAATCATTCTCATAATAATCTTTAACGGAACATTGATCTACAATTCCGAAGAAAGTATTGTTTTCATCAATTCCAATAACTGCAATATTCCCATAAGGAGAAGCTTTCCAATAAGGTAATAATTGCTTTATTTTTTTCCCGTTGAAAATCGGTTCCCCAAAGTACCGACCGGAATGTAAATCCGTAGCGACGGACATAGTCGCTCCATACACATAATTATCACTGTTTAACAGCCATTTTCCCCCCCAAGAAAGAGCGGCGTTGACAGGATCAAAGCTACCGGGTATTCCATCAAAAAACTCATCCTTTGCCATACCGACTACACTCAAGTCATTTCCATTTAATTCCACGGGACCACTCGCTTGTAGCACCATTACCTCATCTTGCAGTTCAATATCAGAAGTATACTCTTCATAAATAAAGTTTTCTACCAATTTACGCGGTCCCCTACCTAAATTAGGAACAATATTTATATCTTGTCCGACATAAACCACCGTATCCACTCTCTTCTCCTTTCCGGTCTCAACATCCACTACAAATTTAGATTGCTTTTTAGAACGAATCACAGAGAGTTGCGATTCGCCAGATCCTCCTTTTGACAGTACCATCCATCCGTTTTTCCAAGGAGATACAACCTCTATACCTATGTCTTCACTAAAAGTAACTCCTGTCTTATTATCAATTGCGGTCAGTACCAATGTATAATCTCCGATTGTCGTTGCTTCATGCGTATAAAACAGTTGATCGCAAACTTTCGTCAGTTTCTTATCTTTCTCTATATACCACGCATAAGTAGCATCAGGATTCAACGTATCTATCGAAAAGCGTACTTTGGGTTCCAATGTTACCGACTCTCCGGGATAGAGCGTATAACTACTTTGTACGTTCTTTACTCCCACATTCTGCCAATTATCAAAATCGTTTATATCTTTATAATCGTAATTGCTTTTATCATCCAAACAACCGACAACCAAGAATACAATCACTATCCATAATACATTATTTTTCATAACTTTGCTTTTTTAACCTACCACAGGAATAACTATTTTCTCGCCTTTTTCATCTTTCAACGGGGTCAACCCGGCAGCTTGATTAGCCGGATCATTATTAAAAGCTTCTACCCTATATTTCAATCGAAGCGAATATTTTTTTAACACCAAGCGGTCTCTCCCGTCGAAAACGATATCATCCTTGGCCAACTCTTCTAAAAACATAATGTATTTAGTTTCTGAATAGCTACCAAGGTAATACGCTTCCGCAACGTTAAATATTGGATCACCACTATATCCACCATCCAACTCCGTCCACCATTTCGGGCGCTCCAATTTATCAGACACCTGAAATATAGCTCGTTGATATTTTACATCGGCAGCAACTTTCACCTCTTCACTTTCGTCTATTTGCAATACAAAACGATATGCTTTCTCGGCTAACCGGGGATCATTCAAAAAAGTAACCGTTATCGTATCTAATTCCTGTCCGGCAGAAAACTCACATTTTTCCGGTAATTCATATAACTCAGCCGGCAATGTCGTCAACTTGGGATCAGCGGACACACTAAATGCCCGGTTTTCTGTTAACCATTTTCCTTTGGTTCTTATTGGAATCTCGACTGAAACTCTATCTTCATTATAGGTTCTAAAGGATAATACAGTACTATCTACCGTCGCATCCGCTACAAAAGAAAGAAATACCTTATTATCGGAAAACTCTTCGATTCCTTTTCTATCACAAGAAGTCAATCCTCCTGTCAATATTAACGCAAAAACAATAAAAGATCTCATAACTGTATTAATTAATATTAGTTTCACTATCCGGCAAAGGCACAACAAAATGTTCCTCCGAAGCCATTATCGTTTTACCCGACTCTGCCGGAATATTTTTATTCAAACGCTTATACAGGTAAAAAGTCTGACCTTCACCGATCCAATCCCTACGCATATCATTAATTAACAAACGATTGAATGTTTCCATGGTTGCATTTGTCACATCTATTATGGATTGATCCGTTTTCTTCAAACCCCGTCCCTCTTTTACATAATTTAAATAAGTCTTAGCTTTTGCAAGTCCGTCTGCATCTTTTTTAGCTAAAATCTCAGCAGCCATATAATAGATCTCACTCATTCGAATCAACGGAACCAATGTTTTACTAATCTCTATCTGTGTAGAACCACCAGTAGTAGGAGCATCATATTTTTTCAGTCGATAATAAGAGTTATAATTTTCCCAGTCATGTATCCAGTACGTATACCGATAATCATTAGAAATAAATGTCTCCAAATTATTATTAAATGTTAAATCCTTTTCGAAATAATTATTCTCGATCTCGGATACACACAAGAAGGTTGCATTGTCTTCATTCGTAATATCATTTATTTTTTGATTTAATTCCGGTAGATCGATCACATATAAACCGAACATCACATCCGTATACAATTTTGAACCGCCGGAAGAGGTATTAAACGGAAAAGCATGATTTTTGGCAACAAAAGTGATAATTTCATTGGCTTGTTCCAATGCCTCCGTCTCTTTCTGGGCATACAAATAGACTCGTGCCAATAAAGCTGTTGCGGCCCAATAATTCATATGATATCCTCTTCGATAAAAAAAGATATTATCTCCCGTTCCAGACATTTCAAAAGTCACCGACGGACTAAACGACTTAGCGGTATCAATTTGCCAAAGCAATTTTTTAGCTTCTTTCAAATCCTCTGTAATCAATGTCAGACACTCATCCACTGTTTTTTTATTTGAAACATAAGATGGATACATATTTATATAAGGAATAAATTTTCTACCTCCAGGCTGAGTTACAGGTGCCGGGGCAAACAAACGTAGCATATCGAACTGCAAAAATGCACGTAAAGCCAAGGCTTCTCCCCAAATCATCGATTTTTCCCGATTTTTCAAGGGAAACATATCCGGATCGGTATTTTCTATATTTTTTATAAGATTGTTGCAATTGGCCACGATATTGTACGTCTCGTTCCATATGGATTCGATTTTCGGTTTCAGATGCTCATAATCCCAGTCATACACGGCTGCCCCCCTTTCCATGGCATTCAACTCACTGGAACCATACGTGTAATCGTACACTTGGCCTAAAGCATCCACTATACCCCAACTCATATTCATCCCGTACAAATTCCCTGTTCCCATTGTATAATAAATACCATTCAGAGCATGGCGAAAACCGTCAGCAGAATCAAAAAGATCCTCTTCATCAATTTCATCCTCCGGTTTCACGTTCAACCATTCATTACATCCCGATATAAAGAATGGTAAAAACAATAACAATAAAAATCTATATTTTTTCATATTACCTAAGTTCTAAAAAGTTGCACGTAAGGTGAAATTTATACTTCTTGCAAACGGGTAACTGGTTCCCCGTTCCTGTTTCACACTGGACAAACGGAAAATATCGTTCATTTGAAATTCCAAATTCAGCGTTCTCAAATAGATTTTTCGTAACAAATCCTGATTAAAATCGTAACTGAGGGTCAACGTACTTAATGATAATACATTTTCATCCTGTACAAAACGGGAAGTAGGCAGAGTTACCGCATCTCTGTTTTTAATATCTTTTAACGGTGCTATATCTCCCGGTTTCTCCCAACGCTGAGTCAGCACGCGTTTATCCACGTTGCTATTTTCGATATCCGCATTTTCTACGCTATTCACCAAAGTTTCATTGTAGATCTGTTTTCCCCATTCATAAGAGAAAGAAGCAAACAAGCTAAATCCTTTATAGGTGGCATTTACCCCGAAAGATCCACTGGCATCCGGCTCTGTATTTCCCAAAACAACTTGTTGCGATGCCTTCCACTGATTACTAACCTGACCGTTTCGATAGAGGTACAACTCTTTACCGGTAGTCGGATCAATACCCAAAGAACGGACTCCGTAAATAGAGGTCAGGGAAGCCCCCTCTTCGTATTTCATCAATGGCTTGGCATATTCTTCCATAGTCTTATCCCACCAAGCGACTGACTCCTGACTCTCTTCTGCATCCGCATAATAATCGTCTACCTGATTGTTATATTGCCTTAGAGCATCAGAAATTTTTAAAATTTTATTTTTATTATGGCTCATATTTCCCCATAACGCGACGTACCAATTTCCATCTTTCACAACATCAAATTGAGTCCTGATTTCAAAACCCTCATTTAAGGTTTCTCCCATATTACTTTTATACGAAGTAAATCCGGACGAACCGGGCAAAGTTACATCCGTAATCAAATCCACGGTCTTATCCCTATAATAATCAAAATTCAAAGCGATACGTTCGTTCCAGAAACCCAAATCCGTACCGATATTCATCTTATTCGTCGTTTCCCACTTTAAGTCTTTATTTCCCAATGCTCTTAATGCGACACCGAATCCGGCTATGTACCAACGGTCAAAAGTCTTATAAATAGTTTTTGCATTGTAAGGGGCGAAGTTAGTTTTTCCGGTCTGTCCGTAAGAACCTCTTAATTTTAAACGGGTTATTACTTCATTGCCCTTTAAAAAACTGTAATTATGAACATTGATTCCCAAACCTCCGGACCAAAAAGGCGCCCATTTCTGATCCAATCCGAATTCGGAAGACCCGTCGAAACGAACGGAAAGATCCGCTAAATAGATATCATTCCAGGTATAGTTAGCTAACAAAAGAAAACCGACCAAGCGAGTTAAATTTTCAGATTTCGAAGGTTTATTATAAACCTCTGCCGCAAAATTCGGAGAGTGATATTCTCCGGACGGAAAACCCCGATAGTGAGACGAAGTACTCTCTGTTTTGGTATTCGTCGCATTCATCACCAAAGAAGCATTTAAGGCATGCGCATTTCCCAATACTTTAGAATAATAAGCCCCAACCTGAGCATCCCATTTGGTAGACTCTCCTTTTGTAATATAAAGATCACCCATAAATTCCGTAGAAGATATATTCGAAGACTTAGGATCTATAAAACGTTCATTCTTAGATATAGTTTTCGTTATGGCAAACTGACCTTTTAATTGAAAATGATCCGTCACATATATCTGAGCCATCAAACGTTCTATAAAGGTATCCGATTTATCGTACTGGAAATTATTTAATAACGCCTCATATAAAGGATTATTCTTTCCTCGCCCATCATTGTTTCTCATTTTAGAAAATTCCAGTTCCTGAATAAGATTACCTTGTTTATCATACGGACGGTCATACGGTTGCAAATGCGAATAATCACTAAAATCCCCATAGGGAGAGTCTTGGGCATCCGTATAGGTATATTCTATATAATTAACAACCTGTAACCAATTTCCAATTCGATAATCCACATGAAAACCCAAATCTAAATTATCCCGATAAGAGTCTTTCATCACTCCATTATCGTTTTTATAACTGACATCGAGTCCATACCGCAAATCTTTGTTACCGCCTTCAACAGATAACGAATGCTTGTGCATAAAAGCATTACGTAAAGGTAAAGAAAGCCAGTCCGTAGTAACACCTTCTTTTACACGAACCAAGCGCTCATTATAAGCATTCATCGCCTGTGTCCAAGTTCCACCGAAAGCAATATTCGGATCATACAATCCTGCCCGTTTTTCTATTTCCAATTTTTCGGCAGCATTTGCTAAATTGTAGTCAGAAAGATCCGGCATTTCAATTTCTCCGGTCAAACTATAAGTAATCACCACCTCTCCCGGTTTAGGAGCAACCGTTGTAATAACCACGACGCCGTTTGCAGCACGAGAACCGTACATCGCCGTAGCCGAAGCATCCTTTAGAATTTGTATATTCTCTATTCGCATCGGGTCCATATCGTATACCTTCTGTACGCTTACTTCAAATCCATCCATAATAAATACCGGAAGATTCGGATTATTTTTTAACGAAGATTTCGACAAAGCATCCTTATCCAAATCCTTTACCCCGATACCGGAACGTCCCCGGATATACATTTCAGGAACGGCATTCGGATCCGAACCCCATTTATTACTTTGTTGTATCCGGAAAGAGGGATCGAAAGTAGATAATGCTTTTATTACATTCGTTTTAGAAACCTTCAATAAGTCTTCCCTCTTGATAGAAACCGAACTACCCGTAAAACTCTCCTTTTTAATATTCGCATACCCGGTAACCACCACCTCTTCCACCTCTTTTACCTCCTCTTTCATCGTGATGACCAACTCTTTCTCGTCGTCTTTCGGGTCCTTGCTAAGACGATGTTCCACCTTTTCCATGCCGATAAAAGTGAATACAAGGATGGTCGTGTCCTGTTTGGGAATTTCGATGGTAAATTTTCCGTCGAGATCTGTCGAAACGCCTAAAGTCGTACCTTTAATCACCACCGTTACGCCGGGTAAAGGTATCTTTTGAGTATCAATGACCTTTCCTTTGATTACTCTTTTCTTTTCCTCTTTTTTCTCGTCTTTTACAGGGGTAATGATCACTACCTCGTTCTGGATTTCATAAGAAAGGGAGGTTCCTTTCAACAGCTGATTTAAAACTTCTTCCAAAGCCGCATTTTTTACATTGAGGTCCCTTTTGCCGTATTTCAGAACCTCTTCCACCTGATACAAGAAACGATAGCTCGTCTCTTTACTCATGTTCGTAATGATTTCATCGATGGTAGCGTCTTTCATATTCATAGTCAATTTCACGACCTGCTGAGCGGCATTGACCTGCAGAAAAAAGACCGACATGAACAGAAGAAGAACGCAACGTTTAAAAATAAATCGCATTTTTAGCAATCTTTGATTCTCATCAAAGACCCCGATTCCGTTTTTTTTCATACTTTTACATGCTTAATGATTAATGATCGATTTGTTAATCGTTATCTAAACTCAATTTTCAAGCAGAAGATAGGACCAGTATCTTCTGCTTTTTATTTTTTAATACTCGAATTCCATTACATCCTTTTACGCACCACCACATTGTTTTTATTGACCTCGAAAGAGATCTTCGCCGATTTCTCTAACATCCGTAAAGCTTCCGAAAAATCTTCATACCGTTCCAACTCTCCGGAGAAATGATAATTTTTCACTTCCGGATTCATGTAGAAAACACGAATATCATACCATCTGCTCAATCGGGCCATAATCGATTCCAAGGTCTCGTTTTTCATCACGAAACGTCCGTCTTTCCAAGCCGAATAGGCTTCTGCATCCACTTCTCGAGAAGAGAGCTTCCCGCTTTTTTTATTATAAACAGCTTGCTGATTCGGATGCAATTCCACGGACTGATTACCTAAAACGACCCGAACCGCTCCCTGATTCAAAGTCGCTTCGACATCCTCCTCATCAACATAAGCCTGTACGTTAAATTCCGTTCCCAAAACTTCTACCTGCAACTTATTCGGCGTGTTGACAACAAATGGATGACTTTTATCTTTCGCTACCACAAAAAAAGCTTCTCCCTTCAAAAATACCTCCCGTTTTCCCTCTCCAAATTGCTCCGGGAAACGAATCTCCGAATCAGAGTTCAAATAAACCCTCGAACCGTCGGACAAAGTCAGATTATATTCCCCTCCCCGGGGAATACGGATCGTAGAATAACGAATCTCCCGCACTACCGTATCCTGTTTCCCTCCTTGCAAGGCCACACTCTTTCCGGTATTTAAGGCCACGACACCGTTATTTAAAACGATCTGCTGGACATTACTATCCTGCAATTCGATCTGCTCTCCTCCGGACGTAATCAAAATCGCCTTGGATGTTCCTACCTGAATACCGGTAAATTCGACAGGCGGTACGATCTCTTCCCGTTGTTGAAAAAACCACAAGCCGACACCGACCAACAAAGCAATCGAAGCGGCGATCCCGATCCCCCAACCTAATTTCCGGTTTTTCTTTTTAAAAGGAGATAACTGTTGCTCGAGCGCTCTCCACTCCTTTTCAATATCCAATCCCTCCACGTACTTATCCCGCTCCGCTTTGTTATCCGAATCCATAATCCGGTCATACAATCTCCGATTGTCCAGGTCAGCAGCCAACCAACGCTCCAATTTCTCCTCCTCCCCGGAGGAAAGTCCGTGAACAAATTGCCTGGCTATCAAACGGGATATTTTATAATCTTTAGGTTCTAACATAAAACTTCTCTCCTTCATTTACAGAACGACTAAGAAACTCAAAAGGATGACTCGCTCTCTCTATTATTTTCATTTTTAACATTTCAATAGCACTTGGGGACGGGGTAAAAGTGCTATATCGACTGTTTTCAAAAAACAACATAGAAGCAATATTTATCTAATTTAGCTTAGACGGAGCGATGGCAAACAAATCAAGCATCTCTATTGGTAAACCTTCGAGAAATGTTTTATACTTTTGCGCAAAACGAGAAACGATACGGAATATTCCCCGACCGCAATATTCGCATAAACAATATTTGTGATATATCTATGTACGAAGACCATGAATTCAGAGGTTGTTATCGGATTTTGCGCTCAAACGGTTCAATGTTGCCAAGCCTTTAACCGTTAGCAAATATTTCTGCCGTGGATGTCGTGGCTTATCTGGATAGAGCATACAAACAAATTCCTCTTTGATGGCAGGATTAAGTGAGTATTCCATAAAGTTTTCACGATTTTTTAATCCTATAGCCAGCATCAGTTCTTTTACAGACAGGCGATTGCCGGAAAGAGCCTTAATCAGGCGAATGATATTTTCATTGTCCGTATGCCATGCATCTTCGGTACTTGTCGGGGTACTTGTCGGGGTACTTGTCGGGGAGAGTGCAATTGCGTTCTCCAGAGTATCAACGACCAAATATCGGTTCTTCAACTCATTGTTTTCACCCATTAACAAATTGCGGAAAAAACGTTCCAGATATTCGGATTCCCGTTTTACACCTTTCTGAATATTTTGGTAGTTAGCTCTTACCAATGCATTACGGAAATACCAAGAATGATTGGCAAAAAGGTTATTTTCCACATCAAATCCCATGGAACGTAAATACTGAATGGTAAATACAGCAGTTGTACGTGTATTGCCCTCTCCAAACGGATGTATCTGCCATAAGCCTGATACGAAATTGGTTATATGTCTAACTATTTGGCTGATGTTTAATCCTGTATAGTCAAAGGCTCTTTCTTGTTCAAAGTCATATTCAATAGCCCTTCGAATGTCGGGAGCAGATACGTACAATATAGTATCTCCACGAAGTACCCATTCCTTTTTCGTTATATTATAATTGCGAATTTGTCCTGCAAATTCGAACACATCGTCGAATATGCGCCGATGTACAGCAGTTAGTCCGGCTATGTTAAAAGCAAAAGATCGTTCATTAAGTAACTTAGTTATGTTGGTAGAAACCTTATCCGCTTCTTCTGTTCCATTATCCTTTTCAGTATAAATATCTTTTGACTCATAGTAACTCTTGATAAGTTCCTGCACTTCATCAATAGTTATATCCCCCTCGATGTGTCTACGAGCCGTATTAATAAGATATTCAGAGGGCTTTAAGCCATCTACTGCCTGTAAACCAATAGCTGTCTGCCACGCATAGCCTTTTTCTCGTTTCTGAGGTTCACTCTGACGGATATATTCGTCGAAATTAGTCATATCAATTTGTCTATATAGTTCCATTGATCGCTGATCTTTTGTTGTGGAGGATTCCGAGAAAGCAATTCGCAAAACAGCTTGATCGATACACAATTTTTATGTTCAAAAAACGTATCGAGTAATGTTTTGTCCGAATTTCCACGAGAATATCCCATGATAAGCACTCACAATAAACGTCCGGCAAATTTTATTGCTTATAAATGCGTATTGAGTACTTTTCGGATCACCATCGATTAGAAATGCCGTTCCCGTTTTACCCATGATTTAAATCCGATGCAGAAAATATAAAGTCCTCTGAAAACGTCCCAATCTGATGTTTTATCTGTTCTGCTATTTTCATATTTTATCTTGTATGCAGATGTAAAGATACAAAAAACATCCCGTTATTTATGTAAAAAACGGGACGTTTATTCTACCACCTTATCCTTTTCCGTTCTTCGTCCATATATTCATCTGTCTATTTTAATGCTTTTATGATGCGCTCCTTCTGCATTCGTTATCGACCAATACGAAGTCGTAAATAGCACTTTTACCCCGTCCCCAAGTGCTATAGTTTGTTTTTTACGGGATGGCGAAAACGGAGCCTGTCGTCGCCGAGGTATCAATTCGCCCGTCTGTATTCATTAGGCGTTACGCCTGCATATCTTTTAAAAAAACGTACGAAATGCTGCGGATATTGGAAACCCAACTCATAAGCGACTTGGGTGATCGATTTGCTATAATCAAACAAGATTTCCTTCGCCACGTCCAACATTTTCAATTGTATATATTCTTTTGCCGTTTTCCCTGTTTCCTTTTTGATCAAATCACCGAAATAATTGGGCGAGAGACAAATCTTGTCCGCAAAATATTGAACGGACGGCACACCTTTTTCCGAAGCAATCCCCGTACTCAAATAGTCATCAAGAAGTCTCTCGAAACGAGCCAACACGTCGAGGTTCATATCCTGCCTCGTGATAAATTGCCGTTCATAGAATCGTAGACAATAATCCAGCAATAATTCTATATTCGTGCAAATCAGTCCTCTGGTATGTTTATCTATGGCATGTTGCAATTCCGTTTTTATTATAGACATACAGTTGAGAACGATCGTTCGCTCCTCTTTCGAGAGGTGTAGTGCCTCATTAGACTCGTAAGCAAAAAACGAATATTTTTTAATTTTCTGCCCCAATGAAGTACCGCGAATGAAATCAGGATGGAACAGCAAGCCTTTGGCTTTGGTCGGGATTCCCTCGATCGTGGAATAGCCGACGGTTTGTCCCGGAGCAATGCTGACTATTGTCCAATCGTCGAAATCATATTTGGTCTTTCCGTAGTTTATCGTACAGGCTACCGTCTCTTTCAAAAAGATCGAATAGAAACCGACCGTCATGCGATACGGTTTCTGACTCTCCACCGTGTCGAAATCGACGAAGTTGACTTGCGGATGTCGAGTCTCGAAATCGAAGAGGTTATTGTATTGTTCGATCGTATCTACTTTCAATATAGGGGATTCATTCATATCCATAGCGACGACTTTTATTCAGAACAAAGATAGTGTTTTTATCGTATCCGAACCGGGATCACATCCGAAAACGGTAATCGGGGTAATTCTTTCCGTATATTCCGTGATTCAGGTAATATCGTTGAACATCAAACAATAGTAAAAATTGCAAAATCCGTAAATAAGGTAAATCGAACCTTGTTTTTGGTATGATACGATATATAGCTACTCCGTATTTTTGTATTAAAACAATAAGATATGAAGAGCAATATGAAACGAATTTTATTTTTAACGGTATTGACAATTACAGCCTTATGCGTCCCATGTCACGGAAAAGACAGAGAACGGACACCAAAATCGATAAAGAGAGTCGAAGCAAACGAAAATCATTTTAAAGCCGATACGAATATGAAGGAGAATTTGAATTTATCTCAAAAGTGGGACAAAGTATTCCCGCAAAGCGACAAAGTAAATCACAGCAAAGTAACTTTCCGTAACCGCTACGGCATCACGCTCGCAGCCGATCTGTACATACCGAAAAAAGTAGAGGGGAAATTACCGGCCATAGCCGTTTGCGGGCCGTTCGGAGCCGTAAAAGAACAATCATCCGGCCTGTACGCTCAAACTATGGCCGAACGCGGTTTCTTAACCATAGCCTTCGACCCATCGTTCACAGGCGAGAGCGGCGGCGAACCCCGTTACGTGGCGTCGCCGGACATCAACACAGAAGACTTTTGCGCGGCAGTCGATTTCCTCTCGACACGCAACGATGTCGATCCAGAACGAATCGGCATTATCGGTATTTGCGGCTGGGGAGGGATGGCGATCAACGCAGCCGCTATCGACACTCGCATCAAAGCAACGGTAGCTTCGACGATGTACGATATGAGCCGTGTAAACGCTAACGGTTATTTCGATGCAACGGATGCCGATGCTCGCCACGAACTACGTAAGCAACTTAACGCACAACGGACCGCAGATTACCGGAACGGCACTTATGCACTTGCCGGAGGCGTGATCGATCCGTTGCCTGAAGATGCTCCGCAATTCGTGAAAGACTATCATGCTTATTACAAGACCGAACGCGGTTATCATCCCCGCTCGTTAAACTCCAACCGCGGCTGGAACAAAACATCGGCCCTGTCATTTATCAACATGCCTATCCTTTCTTACAGCGATGAAATCCGTAGTGCCGTACTCTTGATACACGGAGAAAAAGCCCATTCTCGTTATTTCAGCGAGGACGCTTTCAAAAAGCTGAAAGGCGACAACAAGAAGTTAACGATCATACCCGGTGCAAATCACACGGATTTATACGACCGTACGGATACAATACCCTTCGATCAGTTGGAAACATTTTTCAACAATTACCTGAAATGATATACGCGTAAAAAAGCGATGATTACCTACGCGTAAATTTTTCCGGCTTCATTTGTCCGACACGGTTCGACAGATGAAGCCGGTCATCCATCCGTAACCCACCACCCAAAACAAAAAAAATAATACGACAAGAAAACCGAAGAGCTTAAATCCCTAATAAAATTAGAAGAATATAGAAATAATCCTTTAAGGAGGTTTTTAATGATTCTAACGAACGGTATTTCAATGTTTTAACAGTATTCACCGAAATCCCCAACAATTCCGCAATCTCTTTATTTTGTTTTCCGTCCAAAGAGAGCTTAATGACCCGGGCGCTTTGCGGGGGCAAGGCATCAATGGCTTGGGAAATAATTCGATAAGACTCTTCCTCTATCAATAGATCTCTAAAAAAACTTTCATTGCCGACGACTTCCGAATCCATATAGTCAACCGTAT
The DNA here is from genome assembly GCF_003204205.1 of Sanguibacteroides justesenii. Classification (NCBI taxonomy): domain Bacteria; kingdom Pseudomonadati; phylum Bacteroidota; class Bacteroidia; order Bacteroidales; family Porphyromonadaceae; genus Sanguibacteroides; species Sanguibacteroides justesenii. Next base: position 194,379 of record NZ_QJPL01000003.1, on the reverse strand, counting down.
CTTTCCGCGATTTCAAATAGTCAAAACAGCGATTACGTACCAATACATACAAAAAGATTTCCAAGTTAGGGATCGTGTCATACTCTTCCCGTTTCTCCCATAGTTTGATAAAAATCTCCTGAGCAATATCTTTAGCCGCATCCCCATCTCCTATATACCGTTTGGCGACGGTACACATGGACGCGTAATATTGCTGAAACAAAGTCTTATAGGCTTTTATATCACCCCGCTTTATCGCATCAAAAGAGACTTTATCCACCATAGTATATAAAAACTACCCTATTTATTTCCAACACGAAAAAAATGATCGCTAATCAAAACTTCAAAAATTCCACAACAAAATCACCCCGTCAAAGATAATATCTTTATCTTGTTATTATCCATCAGCACGTTAAAAAGATTCAATTTCACCAGAATCAAGAGGTCATTTTAGCCGTATACCCTCTTGCAAAAAAACGACAACCAACTTATTCTCTTCTTTCTTCTCAAAAAAGCGTTTTCTTCAATTCGCAACACAATCTGAAAAGTACCTTCATTTTTCTTTCCGGTACATCAACTTTACACGACACGGGGCCATAGAAACAATACCCCGGGAAAAACAATGTCATTATAAAACGGATAATTCAGATCGACAAACACTTCAGATGTCCTTTCTTCTCATATATAGAAATATTTTCTAAATTCGGTGTTATCAAAAAGCTCTTTGGACACCGTATGTTTATGTAAATAGTTATTTATATCCTCAAAATTATCATTATTTTTATGGAATTATCCGTTGAATAGCATCTATAGAACAACTATTCAGCTTTAAAAACGAATAATAAATTGATTATTGACGAAAAAATAAAGGAAATGAAAACAATAAGATTACTTGTAGCCATACTTTTCGTTCTGTTCGTAACAGAAGGATTCGGACAGTCAGAAAATGCAGAAGAAAATCCGAGGACAGCTTTGACCGAAGCTCGTAAGACGTATGAACAAGCCTTAAAAAAGAAAAACTCTCCTCTTTTGATTAAGTCGATTATCCTACAGATCAAATACCAAAGCTTAATCGACCAAGACAGTATACCGACGTTGCTGTCCAATTTAGAAAGTCTTACAGCGACAAGTAATAATCCGGTTGAAAAAAGTATTTTACACTCGCTTTTAGCCGAATTATACAAATCCTATTATATAAACAGGGCCTTTGAAATCAACAGGCAGACTCCAATCAGCGGATACACACCTGAAGATATGAAAATTTGGACGGGTAACATCTTTATTGAAAAGATTTTCCATCATATAGAAGCTTCTCTAAAACCGTCTAAAGAACTAATCGCCACAAACAGCCTGCAATACAAAGATATTTTAATCTTAGGAAAAGACTCCCGGGAATTCAGTCCGACACTTTATGATTTACTTGTTTATCGCAGTATCAAACTGCTCTCTTCCATAAGCTACTACGTTTCCGACTTCTTTGAGCAAAAACCTCTCACGAACGATAAGCTGTTTGCTCCCGCAGACGAATTTGTCCAATTGCCCCTACCCGAAGAACCTTATAATTGCGATCAATACATCATCCGCTTATACCAATCTTTACTTCAGGTTCAATTTAATTCGGGACAAAAAAATACATTATTATGGGCCAATCTACAACGGCTGAATTTCGTATCGACTCATATTACGAGCGTAAATGCCAGCTCTCTCTTTGAAAAAGCCCTATTCGAGTTAAACGAAGAATACCGAAACGATCCGCTTCGAGTAGAGATATTGCATACTCTTGCCCAATTATACCTTCAAAAAAATATCGAACGATTGAAATCTAAAATCCATATAGAGAATCCGGAAAACCCGACAAAATCCGAAGAGGAAAAAGAGACGCGCAAAGCCCTTCGATTATGCCAGGAAGGAATTCGACTTTTTCCCCATTATTTTAGGATCAATATCTTAAAAGATTTGGAAACAACAATCAAAAGAAGCCGAGTGAGTGTCAATCTCCTTCAAACGGTATATCCGGGAAAAGACCAGATTATCCACGTAAACTACAAAAATACCTCTTCCATCAAATTCGAATTGTATAAATTAAACGTAAAAATGAACGACTATCTTACCGGTACCTCCAAAGCCTATCCGAAAGAAAAAATTTCAACCCGTTCATACAAACTTCCCTCCTGGCTGATTGCATACGACACGACTTTTCAGATCCCGATCTCCCGGATCGGTCTTTACGAACTGATTATCAGCAGTCAGGGAAACACGTTAGAAAAAGATACTCTTTATTTCAGTTCCAGCCATTTCGCCGGATTCCCTCGCCAAATAAAGAAAAATACCAATTCCCTATTGGTATGCGATATGGAGAGCGGAAAACCCATACCCGGAGCGACGGTAAATATTTATAATCGGACGGGAAATGAAACTTACCAGTACATTTCTCAATATCGTACAGATAAATACGGCATGGCTTCTATTCCCACGGACCATAGAAATACGCTCTGTTTTCAAATATCTTCAGGAGAAGACATTTACGGTGCTATTCATTATCTACCTTCATACTATTCCAATTATCAAAATCCCACACAACTATCCGAGGTAAACCTGTTTACAGACAGGGCCATTTACCGGCCGGGGCAGACGATCTATTTCTGCGGAATAGCCTGGGAAGCCAATAAAGAAAATTCAAAAGCAATCGCGGGAAAAGAGTATACCGTAACCTTCCACGATGCCAACAACCAGGAGATCGCCAGTAAACGGTTCACCTCTAACGAGTTCGGATCATTTGCCGGAAATTTCACGATTCCCAAAGATATATTAAACGGCCACGTATCGATCCGTACTGACGGAGCCCGACATTTTGTAAGCGTTGCCGAATACCAACGTCCCAAATTCGAGATCACGTTCGATCCTGTAACGGGAAGTTATCAATCGGGCGACACGATAACCGTAAAAGGGAAAGCAAAAACCTATTCCGGAGTAAGTTTATCCGACTGTCAAGTCTCCTACACGTTATCCAAAAATAATTTCTACCGATTTAATCCCAAACGTTTTATATCCCACGGTGAAGTAATGACGGATCGCAACGGAAATTTCCAAATTCGATTTGCCACAGACACGACAACACAAGATACGCCTTATACCGGAGTATACAACACTTACTACACGGTTTCGGTTACCATTACCTCTCCGAACGGAGAAACACAAACAAAAGAATTTACACTCCGTATCGACAAGACCCCTTACCAACTAAGCATACAACTACCCACGCGGTGGAACAAGCATAACCCTCTCGATGTAGAAATCACAGCTGTCAATGCTAACGGTAATCCATTAGCTCAGACGGTAAACTACTCCATCGCACAACTCAAACCTCTCTCTAATTTAAAAGAGTCCTATTCGATAAACAATGCCATCATTGAAAAAGAGATTCTCCAGGGAGTCTATAAAACCGGGAATAACCCGTTACATATCGATTTATCCATTTATCCTTCCGGAGCTTACCTGTTCACGGCAGAAGGCAGTACCTCCAACGGGCAGAAGATCCGCAGACAAAGAATCTTTTATCTCTACGACCCATCGGACAAACGTCCGCCGATATTGACTTATAACTGGCTTATAGAAGAAAAAACGACTTGTAAGCCCGGAGAAGAGGCCAAAATCACATTGGGTTCTTCCGCCTCCGACGTATACGTTTTATACGAAATATACGATCGGGGACAATTTATACAAAGAAAACGTTTTGAGCTAACAGACGAGAACATCACGCTATCCGTCCCTTATAAGGCAGATTACGGAAAATCGATCCAATTACTTATCACCTACGTGAAGGATCGACAACTATTCTATAATGCCATCACGATTAAACGACAGGAGCCCGACAAGCAACTGGATATCTTCACCGAGTCATTCCGGGATCATCTTTCTCCCGGACAAAAAGAGGAGTGGAGTTTTACGGTTCGCAACAAGGCGGAACAACCCGTGTTCGCCGAATTTATGGCCGGAATGTACGATGCATCCTTAGATCAATTCGCCTCGAACAGATGGTATTTCAATCCTGTACTCCGGTACTACGAAATAACACCGCAATGGGACGCCAACACTCTTTCGTTCAACATATACAGATCTATCGATTTCAAATCAAAAAATTACAAGATCCCCGCATTCAAATTCGACCGGTTGAACCTTTTCGGGTTGAAATTCAATCAGCCCATCGTCGTTCGCGGATACGCTGCCGGCCGGGCAGCCAAAACGGTCATGCAGGATGCCGTATTGGAAGAGAACAGTGTTACAGAATATGACTATGCCGGTGAATATTCGGACGAAGCAAAATCGGAAGAACAGCAAACTCCCCCGGTACAAATCCGACAAAACTTACAGGAAACGGCCTTTTTCTATCCGCAATTACGCACGGACTCCGCCGGAAATATTAGTATTAGATTTACCGTCCCTGAAGCTACGACCACCTGGCGTTTTATGGCTTTAGCCCACACTCCCGACATGGACTTCGGCCAATTGGAGAAATCCGTACTCACCAATAAAAATTTCATGGTAAGCACGAACCTTCCCCGTTTTGTCCGTACCGGAGATCAAGTAATACTCAAGGCTACCGTGAATAATCTCTCCCCGTCTCAACAACAAGGCAATATTTATTTGGAGTTATTCGATCCTATAACGGACAAAACGATTAGCAGACAAACGCAATCATTCAACGTAGCTACCGATCAAAACCAAACTTTCAGCTTCTCTTTTACAGTTCCGGAAGGGTTCGATATGTTGGGATGCAGAACCGTGGCCTCCTCTTCCCTCTTCAGCGACGGAGAACAGCAAGTGATAGCAGTCGTTCCGAATGAAATAGCGATAACCAGAACCTTACCCATTTATATGATTCGCAAAGGAGAAGAGACGTTCGCGATGAACCTACCTAAAAAGATTACTCCGTATCGGTTGACGCTTGAAATGACAGCCAATCCGATCTGGTACGCGGTACTGGCCCTACCGAGCATCAACACCCCTCAAACGGACAATGTCACCGAAATCACGGCATCCTATTATGTCAGCACATTAGCTACCGCTATCGCAAATGCCAATCCAGAAATTACCCGGACAATAAAAGAATGGCTTAGAAAACCGGGCAATACCCTGACCTCTCCTTTAGAAAAAAATGAAGAATTAAAATCCATCCTTCTCCAATTGACACCCTGGGTAAGAGAGGCTCAAAACGAAACCGGGCAAATGCACCTATTGGGAGAATTATTAGATATCAATCGTCAAAACTACATCCGTAAACAAGCCTTGACCCAATTAGCCCGACTGCAAAACAGCGATGGAGGCTGGAGTTGGTTTAAAGGATCCAAGTCCAATACCTTTATTACCGAGAACGTATTAGAAGCCATGGCAAGATTAGTTAGAACCGGAGCGACGGAACTATCTCAAGAAGAAAAAACGATGCAAATTCAGGCTTTAAAATACTTAGACGATCAAATCGAAAGAGAATATAGTGAAAAAAACGAATACGGATATTCGCAATTACTGTACCTCTATACAAGGAGTTCGTTCCGGGATATTCCTCTAACAAACGCCTTAGAAGCCCACAAACACTATCTATCGAAATTCAAAGATTCCTGGGCCGATCTATCTCTTTATGAAAAAGCCCTTGTCGCCATGACATTGTACCGTTACGGTGAAACAGAAACGGCTAAACGCATTCTTCATTCGCTGAAAGAATACGCTACCATCACTCCGGAAATGGGCATGTTTTGGGCCAATAACCGTTCGAATTTATTTACCAATTCGGCCATTCAAACCCAGGTGGCGCTCATGAGTGCTTTTCACGAGATCGAAGGAGATTCCAAGGATACCGAACTCATGAAACAGTGGCTATTACGTCAGAAACAAACCCAAAACTGGGGAAGTACGCCAACAACCGTGGATGCCATTTACGCCCTTGTCCTCACGGGAAAAGATCAACTTTCCCAACAAGATCATCTGGCGATAAAATTGGGAAACAAAAATATCAATGTCACGCCGGAAGAGGCGAAATTGGGATACATAAAGAAAAGCTATACGGCAAAGGAGATCACATCCAAAATGACGAAGGCAAGTATTACTAAAACCACCGATCAGGCCTCCTGGGGCGGTCTCTATCTGCAATATTTTGAAAAATTAGACAGGATAACGTCTCATTCCGGTGGGGTATCCGTGAACAAGCAACTTTTCATAGAAGAAACAGGAAAGAACGGGAAAACCCTGATACCTTTAGCCGATCAGAAACTACGGATCGGAAATAAAATCAATGTTCGAATCACCGTACAAACAGGGCAGGATATGCAGTTCGTTCATTTAAAAGATTTACGTGCCGGTTGCCTTGAACCGACAGAACAGCTTTCCGGTTACCGTTGGCAAAACGGCATCTCCTACTACCAGGAGACCACGGATGCAGCCATGAATTTCTTCTTCGAATTCCTTCCCAAAGGAACCCATGTATTCGAATACACGTTATGGGTTGCACAAGACGGAGTCTACCAGGGAGGAATTGCCACCTTGCAATGTATATACGCGCCGCAATATTCAGCCAACAGCAAAGCTTCAATATTAAAAATCGAAGAATAATTAAAAATGCCGTCCGAAACATCAACGGACGGCATTTATAATTTAGGGACATTGCGATTGCTATTCCAGGATAAGCCGAAATCCCGAACCATGTACATTTTCAATTTTGATAGAAGGATCATCCTTAAAATACTTACGTAGTTTCGTCACGTAAACATCCATACTCCTCGCCGTGAAATAATCGTTCGAACCCCATATCTCATTCAACGCTTTTTCCCGCTGCAGTAATCCGTCCTTATGGTAGTATAGCAACTCCAATAAACGGGATTCTTTCGGGGTAAGCTTTATTACCTCATCATTTTTCGTGATCGTTCTTAATTCCGTGTTGAAAACGTAAGCACCCAACTCTATAAATTTCGGTTTTACTTCCGTCTCGTCGTGCTCGCATCTGCTGAGAATCGCTTTTATTTTAAAAATAAGCAATTCGGAATCAAACGGTTTAACGATATAATCATCCGCCCCGATTTCGTATCCTTGTTTCATATCATCTTTCATGCTTTTAGCCGTAATATACACAAAGGGTACGGCCATATCGATCTCCCGAATTTTCTTACCCAGTGTAAATCCATCCATTTCAGGCATCATCACGTCTAAAAGACACAGATCAAATTTCTCTTTCCGGAAAGCTTCAAATCCGTCATGTCCATTCACGCAATGGACCACATCATAATCGGACAACTCCAAATAGGATTTCAGAACAGATCCGAAACAAGGATCATCTTCTACCAAAAGTATTTTATGTCCCATACACTCAATTTTTAATTTATGGTTCAGGTTATAGTTTGTCTACTCTATTTTAAAAATAATCTCCACTAACGTCCCTTTGTTTTTCTTAGAAGTCAAGCGTATCGTCCCGTTATGCAACTCCACGATCGACTTCACGTAACTCAATCCCAATCCGAAACCTTTTACATTATGCAAGTTCCCGCTCGGTACACGGTAAAATCGCTTAAACACTTTTTTCTGAGATTCTTTAGGTATTCCGATACCGCTATCTAAAACCCCAATAATAAAGTGTCCGTCGACACGACGTGTAAATATATAAATATTCAACGAATCATACGAATACTTGATCGCATTATCTAACAAATTACACACGACATTTAACATATGTACCTCATCGGCCTCCATGACAAATCCTTCCGGATCCAACTCTTCCTTAATTTCTCCTCCCCGTTCTTCAACCTGTAACCGGAAATGTTGTACGGCCTCATCTACCAATATATTCAAATCGGCCTCTACTTTATTCAAATGAATCTCTCTGCGGTCCAATTTGGCCTGAAGCAAAATACGTTCCACATATTTATTCATCCGGTCATTCTCCTTACGGATCATCGTATTAAATTTCAACAGCTGATTTTTATCATTCAATACCTTTTCCTTTTCGATTGCCGATGTCGCTAAAGATATGGTCGCCAAAGGCGTTTTAAACTCATGCGTCATATTATTGATGAAATCATTTTTAATGACAGATACTTTTTGCTGACGCGTAAGTACTACTATGGTGAAAATAAACACCCCCATTAAGCCGAAAATGCAAAAAGCAGAGGCGATCAACATCCAACCGATATTTTCGTAAATCAACGAATCTGCCGATTCTAAGGTAATGCCCAAAATCGCATCCTTGACAATCCAATCCCTCGGGAATAAATCCGTACAATAGAAATTTTTCTTCAGGTCATCCCTTATGGCTTTTTGTTTCAACTCCTTTTTTCTTATGATCTCGTACTTAAAAGGAAGACGGATGTCCTTAGCATCCAATGTCATTCGCAAAAGCCTATTGATGTCTACACCTTCCAACCGCTTTTCGACAGAGACATTTTCCGGATCCTTCTCTTTAATCAATTTCAACATGAGATCCTCCAATCTCTTGTACAGAGCCTGTTGACTCAAATTACTCGTCGTATCTTGGATTCCAAACCCCAATGTCTTAATGCTTTGCTCCAAAAGGTCCTGATTCAGGTATCTTCTTTGCGGCAAATTATGAGGAGGGATGCTACCCGGCGTTTCGATCACGAAAGTAGTACTCTTGTTGGAGGATTTACTACCGTATTCCCATACTTGCGTAATAAAAGAAAAAGCCGGAAAATTTTCTCCTTCCATATTCGTCGAATCCCAGGGAATCACCTCTTTACTCTGCTCTTCAATACGCTTCATGTGTTCTGTTATTTCGGTAAGATAACGAACATTATTAATATCATCAATCGTATTTACCACCTGCTCCAGGGCCGCATGCACCTTTGAGGAGAAACGGATCTCGCTTTCTCTCATGCTGTATTTTATCCAAAACCACTGTACACCGACGACAGCAATAAAGGCGACCAACATAACGACGGTTAATATTCTGATTATTATTTTTTTGATCATACCAACAGAAATAGATTTAGCGAAAATAGTATTTTTTACGTCATCATGCAACAAAAAAGAGGTACCCGGGAAAGGCACCTCTCAAAAACAACTAAGTAATAAAAACGGGAAAATAAACCATAAAATGGTTTTTTACTTTAATTTGTCTTCTAATACTTTGTATATATTACTTTCTTTATTCTCGATCATCATCTTTTTGAAAAGAGCTTTCTGTGCATCCAAGCTATCAACCAACTCATCTTTTAAGATAAATAAAGAAACTTCCTTACCCGGATTTGCCTCGATTAAAGCTTTTGCCCAGTTGGCCCGCATTTTCAAATAACGTTGAATCCTCAATTGATTGACGCCCATCAACATTTCATAATCCTTGCTCTTTTTCTTGCTATTGGCGATCTTCTCGTTCTTAGCCTCTAACTCCTTAATAGGTTCTTCGTATTTTTCTTTGAATTGCTTCTTAATATTCTCGTATTCATCCATCAATCCGGAACCGTTTGCTTCAATTTCAGTCGGAAATTTGATCTTACCTTTAATCCAGATCATGTCCTTCGTATCCAGAATAATTTCAAGGGTCCTTTTCCCGTCAATATCCACCCAAACACGTGCCGGAATTTTCAGACTATCCGTTCTCAGATCTATATTACCATCTTTCACTTCCTGTTCAGCAAGAATGGTCAAGCCCGGTCTCCCCGGCATCTCAGCCATTAATTTTACAGGCCCATTCAAGCCTTCCACTTTTCCCCGAACTTTAACCTGATCACTATTGCATGCACTTAATAGAAATGCGATAAGCACTAAAATTAAATTAATTCTTCTCATAATAAACATATTTGGTCTTTATTACTTAAAATACACATCCTGAGGATGTAATGGTATCTTCATGAGATATCCGCTAATTTACGACAAATATACAAAAATATCATTCATAAAAGAATTATCTGTCGGAAAGCTTCAAAAAATCTTAAGTATTACAGATCAAGCGTCTTAAAAAGCAATTCGGTTCCGTCAGGAGCGGGAGCCGTGGGCGTAATAATCTTTCCCATGGGATCTATCAATAAAAAACGAGGAAAAGTGTAAGCCATATAACGGGCGCAAAACTCGTCCCGTTTTTGAAGGATATAGTGTTCACCCGGAATATTATTTTCCACTATATACTTCTCCCAAAGATGTTTAAGTTGTACATCATCCAACGAGAGAACGACAAAACGTATTTTTTTCTCTTTAAACTTCTCTTGCAAAAGCCTTAAAGCTTCAAATTTTTCCCTGGAAGCTTCATTCCAGGTCGCCCATACATAGACATAAACGTATTGGCCGGCAAACGAGCGCAAAGAAAACTCCTCGCCCTGTTGATTCATCATCCCGAAATCAGGTGCGGTAGCCCCGGCCGAAAGTCGCCGCCAACGATCCACCAACCTCTCTATTCTCGATATTTTCGCCGTATCCGTCACCTCTTTCCAACAAAGCGAGAGTAAATAATCCGAATCCCTTAATCCTTTCGTTGTCACATGATTCATGATTACCTCCGACAACAAATAGTTTTTTATCGTCTGATTATGAATATTCTCCAATACATAATTTACAAGCTCGCGTATATCCATACTACGTCCTTTGTAATATATGTAGTTCAACACGTATCGGGAAAAATCCCGTGAACCAATCAGGTCTCCATTGTCCAAAGAGAAGCCGGAAACAAATTCATCGAATACAGGACCCGGAACATATTTCCCATGCAATGAATCCATCCGGTGGAAATTAGGGTAGTAAAGAGCCCATCCGGCAACAACGTATTTGATCCGTTCCCGTTCCAAATCCGAAAAGGTCTCCCCAAAATTTTTAGCTTCCAACAGTAATATTTTTTCCCGAATCAGATTCTGCATCTCTTTTACGAACTCCTCTTCATCCAAATCAAAAAGTTTAAATTTCAATTCATTTTCTATTTCCCGTTCGTACAAATAATTATTGATGGCTCCCAACGTCCCGCGAAATTGTAAAGTTCCCCCAAAGTCCATCGAATTTACATTGATTTCCAGATCTTCACCGGGACTTAAAAACAAACTGATGCCGTATCGATCCATACTCGCGTAAGTAGCACGCTCCAAACCTATTTTTCCGGAAAAAAAATTCTTATCATCCAAAGGAAAGGTAAATTCACGATTGTTGGCGGTAATCCGGACAACCGAGTCTTGCACGTCAAAACGCCCTCCCACCTGTACACTATCAGAATGTGTACACGCAACCAATGTCAAAAAATATATTGCCGCAAGCAGTACCCTCATACTTTCAAACCTAAAATGGGATACAAAGATAAATATTCGCGCAATCACAATATGTTAAAGAAAAGGTAAATAAAAAGACCAAAAACAATTTTTTGAAGTAAAAAATAACATTACGAATATAAAAAATATTGCATTCCCTCAAGAAAAAAGCGGGTAAAAAGAAAAGACTATCTGAAAAATTACAGATAGCCTTTTCCAAATTATCAGAAATTAATTATTTTACGATCGAAGTAAAATCCGCATTATCGAAATATTTTGCAAACTCCATGTCTGTTGCGGCCAATTGTTTCAAATCAGCATCCATGGCACATGCTTTCTTCAAGTTATCCAATACCATGGCATCGTCATTTGTTCTGGCTCCAATTACAGCCTTCAAATAAGAAGCCATAGCCGAATTTTCACCTGCATCCAATTTCTTTAAAGCCTCATTATTATTTCCGGCCAAAATATTAGCTAAAGCAGCGTTCACACAACTACAATTTCCAAAATATCGAACTGCATTATCATAATCACCCTGCATGATAGCGACAACACCTTTATTGTAATCTACTTCATTACCCACTCCGGTAGCAGCTCCGAAATAAACTTCAGCCTGTCCGATATTACCCTCTTTCAAAGCAATAGCACCCAAGTTATTCTGAATTGTTTTATTGTTGGCTGACAAAGAGTTGGCTTTCTCGAAATTAGCTTTTGCCAAATCTACTTGTCCCATTTCGAACTGAATCATACCGGCATCATTATAACCTCTCCAATCACTCGGGAACTGACTGATACAAAGATTATAAATAGCTAATTTGTCTGCATTGTCATCGAATAGGGTAGCAGAATACAGTAACTCCTCTACATTCAATTCAGCAGGATTAGACTTAGCCAAACCTTTCAATTCTTCGTCCGATTTACCGATTAACTCAGCATTTACCACAAACATGGATCTTCTCAATTTCGGAAGAATTTGATCGGCAATGATCGTGAAAGCAGAAGCAATATTTTTGATCTCTCTTTCTCTCACTTCCGGATCAGAATACATAGAAAGAACGCGAAGGATCAACTCCTTATCTTGAATATTAGAAGCTTCCATAGCTTTCTGGAATCCTTCCCAATCTTCTGCCACCACGTATTTTTTGAAAAATTCAGCATCCTTATATTGTTGAATTTTATCTTTTTTCATTTGTTTCTTCATGAAAGTAGAAGAATTAGCCTCGCGTTTGTTAGCTAACTTCTCGTTCCAATCATAGCTACCGTCCGGAGAAGCATATGATCTAACATCGATACCGTTTAATTTCATATTTTCCTTAGAAGCCGCTTCCTTAACAAATTTCTGCAAGTTCTTCATCTCTTCGGAAGTCATCTCTTTGGAACGAATATTGGCTGCATTGATTAAGAAATAGATCGCAGCCTCTTCTTGTTGTTTAATAATTCTCTGGAAGGCATCAGCTCCTAAAGCGATAGCCGGTTGATTCTCTACTAAAGTTTCCGTAGCAATCACACCATCACCGATTTTTCTCGGTTCAAATTTCCGAGATGCCTCTCCCTTAGAACCAAGAATGTCGATCTCTAAATTTGAAAGTCTCATGGCATCTTCAAAAGGAATCCGGCTCACGTAAGAAACCGTTTTTCCTGCCTCGTAAGGAATCACTTCGTTATTGCCCTGTACTTTTTCTCCTTGAATGGCTTTTGCCGCAAAGGCTTTTTCGCCTCCTTCATATCTCAATACCGGAGTGGCTTCAATTGTTACTTTTTTATGGAAATATTTTTCCGGGAAAGTAACATCAATTTTCAAATCAACCATACCGCCCTTCGTAACCAAAGTTTCAGGAGTTACCACATACGTAACTTCATTTGCACGTTTTTCCATCTTTTTCAAAGAAGAACAAGACACAGCAACAAGTCCGGTCAAACCAATAACCGCAACCAATCCAAAAGTTCTTTTCATAGAATTCTTAATTTTATTTGTAATACTCAAATTAGTTTTCACTTTTCCACAAAACAAATGTATAATTTTTTTTTAACATTACACATCGAAGTGCAAATTTTATACCAAATCCACTTTAATTTTGTCTAATATTAACCTCTCGGCTCTTTGGATCGCGTGCTCTACACCGTCAGGATCTGAACCTCCGGCAGTTGCAAAAAACGGTTGGCCGCCTCCACCGCCTTTCATTTCCTGTGCCGCATCTTTGACAATTTGTCCTGCATGCAAATCATATTCCTTTACCAAGGATTCACTGATCATCACCGTTAAATGGGGTTTCCCGTTGTATACGCCTCCTATGATCAAAACCAGTCTATCCACTTCTCCCTTCAGCTGAAAAGCCAAATCCTTCACCTTCGTAGACGGGAACGAGAGATTTTTAGATATAAAATTAATATCCCTTACTACCCGTTTACTGTTTTTCAGACCGTTTTTGGCTATTTTTAGCGACTCATTCTCAAACTTTTCAATATCTTTTTTCAATTCCACGTTCTCTTCCAACAGACTCCGAATATTCTCCAAAACCCCGCGATTGGACTTGAACATATTCTCCACCTCGTTAAACATATGGAAATGATTCAAAATGTACTCTTCGGCCTTTGCTGCCGTTATCGCTTCAATCCTACGTATCCCCGCGGCGACAGAACTTTCGGAAACGATTTTAAAAAATCCGAGTTGTCCGGTAGCATGGGCATGCGTTCCTCCACACAACTCCACAGATTCCCCAAATTTCACCACGCGTACCAAATCCCCGTATTTTTCGCCGAAAATCGCCATTGCTCCCATTTTCTTCGCCTCCCCTATAGGTATGGAACGATTCTCTTCCAGCAGCGAATTTTCCCGTATCCTACGATTCACGATAGCAGCGACCTTGTCCAACTCCTCATTCGTAACCTTCTGGAAATGGGAGAAATCAAAACGCAGATAGTCGTTACTCACGAATGACCCCTTTTGTTCCACATGCGTTCCCAACACTTCCCGCAAAGCATGATGCAACAAATGAGTCGCCGTATGGTTGTTTGCAATAGCCGTCCGTCTTTCCGTGTCAACCCGTGCCGTAAACGTCTGGGTCAGATCTCCCGGTAATTTATCCGTAATATGTACCGTCAATCCGTTTTCTTTCTGGGTATCGATGATCCGTATTTTTTCAACATCAGAAACAAGATAACCGCTATCACCTACCTGACCACCCCCTTCTCCATAAAAAGGAGTAATATTAAACACAAGTTGATAAAAGGTTTTTCCCTTGGTGATTATTCTTCTGTAACGGGCTATCCGTACTTCTGTCTCCGTGTAATCGTAACCCACGAACTCTTGCGTATCGTCCGCGATCAATTCTACCCAATCGTCTGTATCGACAGCGGCAGCTGATCTGGAACGTTCTTTTTGAGCCTCCATTTCCGCTTTAAATTCCCGGCGATTTACAACTAATCCGTTTTCACGAAGAATCAATTCCGTCAAATCCAAAGGAAAACCATACGTATCATAAAGTTCAAAAGCTACATTCCCCGGAACCGTCACGTAATCCTCTTCCTTCGTTTTGGCAATAATTCTGTCCAACAACTTTATCCCCTTATCCAACGTCTTAAAGAAAGCCTGTTCCTCTTCCTGGATCACACGCTCTATTAACACCCGTTGGTTAGATAATTCGGGATAATGTTGCCCCATAACTTCTATCAACACGGGAACCAACCTAAACATAAAAGCCTCTTTCTGGCCTAAAAAGGTATACGCATAACGTACCGCTCTCCGCAAAATACGACGAATGACATAACCCGCCTTCACATTGGACGGCAATTGCCCGTCGGTAATCGAAAAAGCTATGGTTCTCAAATGGTCGGCTACCACCCTCATGGCGATATCCGCCTTTTCATCCTTACCGTAGCGAATTCCACTAAGCTCGGAAATCTCTTCAAGAATGGGAGTGAATACATCCGTATCGTAATTGGAACGTTTACCTTGAACAGCCATACACAACCGTTCAAATCCCATACCCGTATCCACATGGTGATTGGGAAGATTCTCCAAACTACCATCTGCTTTCCGGTTATATTGCATGAATACCAGATTCCATATCTCGATAACGAGAGGATGATCTTTATTCACTAATTCGCACCCCGGCTTCAATTTTCGTTCTTCTTCGGGACGCAAATCAATGTGGATCTCCGAACAGGGACCGCAAGGCCCCATATCTCCCATCTCCCAGAAATTATCCTTCTTATTCCCGAAGAGGATACGTTCCCGGGGCAAATAATCGGACCAAAATGTTAAAGCTTCCGTGTCCGCATCCAGATGATCCTCTTTACTACCTTCGAACACCGTAGCATATAATCTCTCTTTATCCAATTTCATCTCCTCGGTCAGGAACTCCCACGCGTAAGCAATCGCCTCCTTTTTGAAATAATCACCGAACGACCAATTTCCCAACATCTCGAACATCGTATGATGATAGGTATCATGTCCCACCTCTTCCAGATCGTTATGTTTACCTGAAACCCGTAAACATTTCTGAGAATCGGCCACCCTCGTCGCTTTCGGCCGCACGTTTCCCAAAATAATATCCTTGAACTGATTCATCCCAGCATTTGTAAACATCAACGTGGGATCTCCCTTAATTACCATCGGGGCGGAAGGGACTATCATATGAGACTTCTTCTCAAAAAAATCCAGAAATTTTTGTCTGATCTCTGCCGACTTCATATAGCTATTTTTCTAAATAATTAAACTCCGCTAACGAACTGCAATCGTGTCCGAAAGGCCATAGAATTATAAGGTTGCAAATTTAGATTATTTCTTTTAACTTTGCGCCGGAAACAATAAATTTATTACAAACAAACCAGATTATGCCAAAAGCTGGGTATCATTTTAATTCAGAAACATTATCTTTTGATAAAATAGAGACAACGATAAGAAAAAGAATCAGAAAGGCCATTCAAAAATTCATCTCAAGTTTCTCTTTAGCCATCGTGATGCTTCTTCTTATATTTGCTTTTATGGATTCGCCCAAGGAGAAAGCCCTGAAAAGGGAAAACGAAGAGATCCTTACCCAATATCATCTATTAAGTAACGAAGTTAAACGGTTAGACAATATTTTAAAAGATCTCGAGCAGAGAGATGATAACATATACCGCGTCATCTTCGAAACGGACCCGATTGCAACTTCCATACGCCGGGCCGGCACGGGAGGAGTCAACAAATACGAGTACTTGGAGCACCTGAAAAATTCAGATCTGATTATAGAAACAGCCCGGAAAATCGATCAATTATCCAAAGCCATCTATATTCAGAGCAAATCGTACGACGAAGTCGAAAAGCTGGCCAAAAACAAGATCGAAATGTTAGCTTCGATCCCGGCCATCCTACCCGTTTCTAAAAATGCAGCACATCCTGTCTCTTCTTCGTACGGATGGCGCATGCACCCCATCTACAAAACGGTAAAATTTCATGCAGGAATGGATTTCACCGGTATCGTGGGAACTCCCATCTATGCCACGGGAGACGGAATCGTGGAGAGCAACACATTCGACAAAGGATATGGACGCCATGTCGTTATCGACCACGGCTTTAATTATAAAACCCTTTACGCTCACATGAAAGAGTCTTACGTGAAAAAAGGGCAAAAAATAAAAAGGGGTGATGTCATCGGATATTTAGGGAATACGGGGCTTTCCACAGGTCCTCATTTACACTACGAGGTCCGGAAAAACGGAAAACCTGTAGATCCGATAAACTACTATTTTAACGACCTTACCGCGGAAGAATTCGATGCCATGGTTGAGGCGGCTAACAATACGGGGCAGAGTATGGACTAAATCACTTTGTAATCCAGACTAAAAATCATACGGGATTATGAAAAAAGAAGAACAAGATTTAAAAGTATATTACTCCATCGGAGAAGTAGCCGGTATGTTCGGCGTAAATGCTTCTTTGATCCGTTTCTGGGAAAAAGAATTCGATATCATAAAGCCGCACAAAAACAAAAAGGGTAACCGACAATTCACCAAAAACGACGTGGATAATTTTCATTTGATCTATCATCTTGTAAAAGAAAAAGGAATGACCCTGAAAGGAGCCCAGTTACAACTAAAAGACAGAAAAGAAGAAACGGAACTCCGGTTCGAGATCATTAAGAAATTAAAAAACATAAAGGAAGAACTGATTTCCATCAAGGATAACCTGAAGTAAAACGAACCTTTCTACGATTTAAACCCATTCGTCATGAAAATACAGGAGATTATTCAGATCATCGAAGCGTATGCACCAAGAGAGTTACAGGCCGATTTTGATAACTCCGGGCTGATTTGTGGGGATGTCGAGCAAGAAGTCACTTCGATTTTACTTTGTATCGACGTAACAGAGGATGTCGTACGGGAAGCAATCCAAAAAGGACACAATCTTATCATCTCCCATCATCCTCTTATATTCAAAGGACTAAAACAAATCACCCCTTCAACTTACGTCGAAAGATCCATTATACTTGCCGTTAAGAACGAGATCGCGATCTACGCGGCCCACACGAACATGGACGTTATCGCCCAGGGAGTCAGCGGCAGAATGGCGGATAAACTATGTTTGAAAGATCAGGAAATATTGCAACAGGAAGGAGAGACGCCCTATCCATACGGATATGGCATCATCGGAACGCTGGATTTCCCTGTCGATCCCATCTTTTTCCTCCAACACGTGAAGGAGACTTTTCATTGTAAAGGCATCCGTTACACGACCCCATCCAAAAAACAAATCCAACGGGTAGCCGTATGCGGGGGAGCCGGGGCTTCATTTCTGCCAACAGCGATTCTTAAAAAGGCAGACCTATATATTACGGGAGATCTCAAATACCATGATTTTTTCTTAACGGAGAACCGGATCATTTTAGCCGATATCGGACATTATGAAAGTGAACAATTCACAAAAGATATCTTTTATGAGTTAGTTACAAAAAAAATGCCTAAATTTGCCGTTCAGTTTTCTGATATTAATACAAATCCGATAAACTATTTATAATATATGGTGACGAATAACAATGAAAAAATGCAAGATCTGACAATTGAAGAGAAATTGCAGAACCTGTATGAATTACAACGAATTGACACCGAGATCGACAAAATCAAAACACTCAGGGGCGAGTTGCCGTTGGAAGTTCAGGACCTTGAGGACGAGATCGCAGGTTTAGAAACTCGTATCGAAAACTTTAAAACGGAATTGAGTGAATTGGACAAAACAACCGCTCAAAGAAAACAAGATATAAAGAAGGCTGAAGATGCCATCAAAAAATACAGCGAACAATTGGATAATGTTCGCAACAATCGGGAATACGACGCTTTGAGCAAGGAAGTCGAATTCCAAAAATTAGAAATCGAACTTCAGGACAAACGAATTCGCGAATCGCAAAAAAACAAAACGGAAAAAGAAGCTTTAATGGCAGAAGCCACCAAACGATATGAAGACAAAGTCGCTGATTTGGAAGCTAAAAAAAGTGAATTGAACGATATCATCCAAGAGACACATAAAGATGAAGAGTCTTTGACGGCCAAATCGGAACAATTGGCTGCCACTATCGATGAGCGTCTCGTCACGGCTTACCGCAGGATTCGCGCCAATGCTCGCAACGGTTTAGCCGTCGTCACCGTGGACCGGGATGCCTGCGGAGGATGTTTCAACAAAATTCCTCCTCAAAGACAATTGGACATCCGTTCCCGGAAAAAAATCATCGTCTGTGAATATTGCGGCCGTATATTAATTGACAAATACATCTGTGACTACGACGGTTCACAGCAACAGGCAGACCTGGAAGCAGCACTTGAATCTCAGAAGAAGAAGAGCAGAAGAGTAAAAAAAGCGGATGAGTAAAAGAAGCTGAATATTTAAATAAAATAAAGAGGTTGCCGGCAAAACATTCGGACAACCTCTTTTTTCAATTAAAAATTAGAAATCGTAAATTTAAAACTGTAAATGAAAATGGTTCCCACAAACTATGACCCGAAAACGAGCGAAGAGAAATGGTATCGATACTGGATGGAACACAAGCTCTTTCATTCTTCGGTCGACAAAACAAGAACTCCTTACTGCATAGTAATTCCTCCTCCCAACGTGACCGGAGTGTTGCACATGGGACATATGTTGAACAATACTATTCAGGATGTTCTCGTCAGAAGGGCCCGTTTATCCGGTAAAAATGCCTGTTGGGTGCCGGGAACCGATCATGCCTCCATTGCCACGGAAGCTAAAGTAGTAAACAGATTAGCCCAGAAAGGGATCAAAAAAACAGATTTAACGCGAGACGAATTTTTGAAACACGCCTGGGATTGGACGGAAGAGCACGGGGGTATTATTTTAAAACAACTTCGCAAATTAGGGGCTTCCTGCGACTGGGAAAGGACAGCCTTTACCATGGACGACAAACGTTCGGAAAGCGTTATCAAGGTTTTCGTCGACCTGTATAACAAAGGATTGATATATCGCGGAGTGAGAATGGTAAATTGGGATCCCAAAGCCTTGACCGCCCTCTCCGACGAAGAGGTTATCTACAAAGAGGAGCATAGCAAACTATACTATCTTCGTTACAAAATCGAAAGAGAAGAGGGGTACGCCATCGTGGCGACCACCCGTCCGGAAACCATCATGGGAGACACGGCCATGTGCATCAACCCCAACGATCCGAAAAATCAACATTTAAAAGGTAAAAAAGTGATCGTGCCTTTAGTAAACCGCGTCATTCCAGTTATCGAGGATGAGTACGTGGATACTGAATTCGGAACCGGTTGTTTGAAAGTGACTCCCGCCCATGACGTGAACGATTATATGTTAGGCGAAAAATACAACCTGCCTTCCATCGATATTTTCAACGACAACGGAACTCTTAGCGAGGCCGCGGGACTGTATATCGGCATGGACCGCTTCGAGGTCCGTACGCAGATCGAACAAGATCTGAGAGCCGCGGGGCTGCTGGAGAAGGTCGAATCCTACGAAAACAAAGTAGGTTATTCCGAACGCACGAATGTACCGATAGAGCCCAAACTCTCCATGCAGTGGTTTCTGAAAATGGCCGATTTAGCCAAACCGGCATTAGATGCCGTTATGAAGGACGATATCAAATTCTATCCTGCCAAATTCAAAAACACATACCGGCATTGGATGGAAAACGTCAAAGACTGGTGTATCAGCCGACAGTTGTGGTGGGGACATCGGATCCCGGCCTGGTTCCTCCCGGAAGGAGGATTCGTGGTGGCGGAAACAGCTGAAAAAGCGTTAGAATTAGCGAAGGTAAAAAGCAACAACAAAAGCCTCACGCTTGCCGATCTTCGGGAAGACGAGGACTGCCTCGATACCTGGTTCTCCTCCTGGTTATGGCCTATCTCCCTATTCGATGGCATCAATCATCCGGACAACGATGAAATCAACTACTATTATCCGACGAGTGACCTCGTCACGGCTCCGGATATCATTTTCTTTTGGGTTGCCCGCATGATTATGGCCGGATACGAATACCGAAAAGCTATGCCCTTCCGAAGTGTCTATTTCACGGGAATTGTCCGGGATAAGATCGGAAGAAAAATGTCCAAATCTTTAGGGAACTCTCCCGATCCTTTAGATCTGATTGAACAATACGGAGCCGATGGCGTCCGCGTAGGCATGTTGTTATGCTCTCCGGCCGGAGGAGATTTGTTATTCGACGAAAGCCTACCGGAACAAGGACGAAACTTTACAACAAAAATGTGGAATGCTTTCCGTCTCGTTAACAACTGGAAGGTTGCCGACATTGAACAACCTCTTCACTCGAAGTTAGCGATCGAATGGTTCGAACAATACTTACGAAAAAGCGTAGAGACCCTGAACGCCCAATTCGACCAGTATCGGATATCAGAAGCCTTAATGACTGTTTATACCGGTTTCCGCGACGAATTCTCTTCCTGGTTACTCGAGATTATCAAACCTGCTTACGAGCAACCGATAGATCGGATGACTTACGAGAAAACATTGCGCCTATTTGAAGAGATGTTACAGCTCCTCCACCCTTTCATGCCGTTTATCACGGAAGAGATCTGGCAAAATTTACGGGAAAGAAAAAGCGGAGAAAGCATTATGGTTTCCGTATTGCCGACGCTGGAAGAATACGACAATCGTTTTCTAACCGAATTCGAGCACGCCAAAGAAGTAATTGCCGGCATCCGCAACATACGTAAACAAAATAACGTCGCTTTTAAAGAGGCTATCGTTCTAAAGATAAAAAGTAATGAACGCTATCCGAAAAAATTCGAATCCATTATCCGAAAGATGGGAAATATAGAACGGGTAGAGGAGGTTAGCGACAGCGTTAAAGGAGCATGGAGTTTCATTGCCGATACCGTGGAATATTTTATTCCCGCCGTCGGGCAACTGAACACGGAAGAGATAAAAGCAAAACTAGAAGCGGACCTGGCTTACGCCAAAGGTTTTCTGGCTTCCGTCATGAAAAAACTCGGCAACGAGAAATTCGTGAACGGAGCCCCGGCACAAGTAATCGAAAACGAAAAAAAGAAGCAGGCGGATGCCGAAGCCAGAATTAAAGCCATCGAGCAACAGTTAGCCGAATTATAAAAATAAAGGTCGCTCGGCGACCTTTATTTTTTCCTGTTATACTCATCAATTTCCCGATAAGTTTCCGACGTGTAATCTCCTAAAAGATGCTTGGCAAAATGAAACCACATCTTCCGCTGGAAGAAATCATCCTGAATCCCGGAAAACCCGTGACGAATACCCGGGAGCACCACCAAATCGAAATTTTTTCCGGCCTTCAGCAATGCATCTGCCATCCGAAGGGTATTACCCGGATGCACGTTATTATCCACATCTCCCGTCACCAACAATAAATACCCTCTCAGCTGTTTCGCTAACTCTATATTAGTCGGAATGCGGGTTTTAAAATAAGTCTCCCGACGAACGATCGTCGTGTCCTTCCCGGTAAGAGAATCCTTTACCGTTTCCCGGATTTCACGAACTTCTTCTTTTATTCCATGGTGGGTCTCTCCCCACCATTGGTTATAGATATTATTATCGTGATTACCGGCAGAAGATACCGCTGCCGTATAAAAATCAGGATACGTACACAAGGCGGCCGTAGACATAAAACCACCTCCGGAATGCCCGAAAATACCCACCCGCGAAATATCGATAAAAGGATGACGGGATGCCAACTGTTCTATACCGTACTTATCATCCGCCAAAGGGTAATCCCTCAAGTTTCCGTAACCGAAAGTATGATACCATTTATCCCTCAAGGGAGTTCCCCCGCGGTGCCCGAACGAGACTACGACAAAACCGACCTGAGCCAACCCCGCGTTGTAAACGGAAGTAACGCTAAAGACTAACGGGAAAGCTTCTGTCTGCGGTCCCGGATAGACGTAGGAGATAACCGGATAAGTCTTGGTCGAATCAAAATCAAAAGGTTTCCACATGAAACCGTACAGATCGGTCACCCCATCGGCCGCCTTCACGGTAAAAGGTTCCGGCATTTTCCACCCCGTTTCATACAAACGGGAAAGATCAGGCTTCGGTAATTCGAACACGACTTTACCTCTGTTGTCTCTCAACACACTCCTCGGTTCCAAATCCGCCCGGGAATAATTGTCCACAAAATAGCGTCCGGAGGGAGAAAAATCGGCGGCATGGGTTGCCATCTCCGGTGTCAATATCTCAACACCTTTTTTCCCGTCTATATCGGCCTTGTTAATCCGTGCATAATAAGGAGGCTCTCCCTTTACTTGCCCATAGGCTGCAAAATACATCGTTCGATGGACCGTATCGATTTTTATCATTTTTCCGGCTGTCCATTCCCCCGAAGTAATTTCGTTTTTTAAATTTCCCTCTCCGTCATAATGATAGAAGTGTCCGTGTCCCGTACGCTCGGACCACCATATGATATCCTCCCCGTCATTCAGAAAAGAGATATGGTAAAAATCATCGTTAAAATAAGGCTTATCCGTCTCATTTATCAAAACCTTCACCTCACCGGTAATCGCATCGACCTCACAAATATCCAATTCGTCACACGTCCGCTTTTTACGTTGTACATAAAATTTATCCGTTTTCTTCGCCACATATAAAACACTCAGTTTCTGATCCTTCCACTTCTCAATCGGAACCCGAATCTGTTTTTTGGCATCCACATCGAAAACAGAGAGATCGTACTGCGTCACGTGCTCGTCTCCGGCAAAAACATATTTATATTTTTGCAAGCGAGGACGTTCTCCCAGGACATTAACAACAAATAAAGAATTTACTTTCCTGTCATCCGACCGTCTCACGTAAAACCGATTGGAATTTTTAAACCACACAATTTTGGCAGCCATCTTCTGAGCGGAAGTATCCTCTTCCGCGTAAGCATAGGAATGGTAAATTTCCCCGTCGGTAGTCAACTGGGTTTCAACGGAATCCTTTACCCGCATCGCGTACAGGTTATGCTTTTTAGCATACACCACGTAAGTACTGTCAGGAGAATAGCTACCGATAAGCCCCGGAGCACGGGATTTCGACTTTTCTTCTTTCTCTAAAGAATCCAATTTAACCAATCGCCGGGCAAATATATCATAAGAAAATGCAAAAGTATCCATCTGAAAAGTCATTGTTTTTTCATCTTTCTTGAATCGGATATTCTGTAAAGTTAAATTTTTACTATTCATCGGTTTGTGAATGATCTTGCTTAACTCCCTCGCCATAAAATCACGATCGAAAAGTTCTTGCTTTTTCCGGGCCTTCGGATCGACGAAATAGTAGCGCAAGCCGTCTCCCGTTTTGTACGTAAACCAAAATTTATCACTCTCTTTAAGAAATCGGGGTTCGACTTTCGTTGAGCCGATCAAATCATTTCCCCTTCCCCGCATAAATTGCTCGGCACGTTTATAGTTGGCTTGTTGACCGGTACAAATTAAAACAAAGAAACAAGGAAATAACCATAGAAAACATCTCATCATCATTATACTATTTTTTAAATAAACCTTTTTTCTCGAAATGGGAACGAAGATAGAAACATCTATGGGAATAATTTATTTTTTATAAAGACTTAATAATTTTTTAACAAACAAAGTTGAGTGATAAAACTCATCTACTCAAACGTTTGCATATGCTACAAAACATATTTGTAAATAAAAAAATCTAAATTCTTATCGCTAACTTTGTGAAGTATAAAAATAACATGCAGACTTCATATTTACCGGATTATGGAAATACGCCCGATCAATAAAGAGCTGGAACAATTGTTTCACCAGATTCGTCACCGGATACGCCGGTTGCAGAACGGAAAAGGATTAGACAGCTTGGAAAGAATCGGGGCGGATACCCAAGGACAAGTCGGAGCCAGCTATATATCCCTGAAAACGCTATCCCGGAACTATCCCCGAAATCTGGAACTCGCTCTCTTGTTATGGGGTACCCAAAGACGCGAAGAACAAATCTTGGCATGTTTCTTGTTACCTCCTTCTTTGGCAATTAAAGAAAAAATTACACAATTATTATCTTTGTGTTTCCATTTCGAAATCGCCGAATATTTTGGAACCCTCGTGTTATCCAAACGAGAAGATTTAGAAGAAATAGTAGATGAATTTTTGGAATCGGGCGTCCCCTACCTTCAAGTAGCCGCCTTAACCGCTATCGCAAGAAATCGGATCGAAAAAAAGCTAAATACCCCGTTTTCGGCTAATTATATCCAAAACATCGCTTCTAAAATCGGGACGGATAAATACGTTCGACTGATTTTCGAACGTTTGAGAAGCGGTGTAAATATAGAATGAAAATTGAATGTTAATAAAGCATAAAGGAGAAGAGGAAAAAGGAAGAAGACAATTTTATAACGAAATGTTTCCTACATTTGCAAAGTAATTACAGAAAAAAAGTATTAATAAATGGTTTATATAAATTTACTATTATGTCAAAATTAGATTTAAGCAAGTACGGAATTACCGGTGTAACAGAGATCTTACACAATCCTTCCTACGAAACTCTTTTCGAGGAAGAGACGAAACCGGGTTTAACCGGCTACGATAAGGGTGTCGTAACCGAATTAGGGGCTGTAAACGTAATGACCGGCATCTACACGGGCCGTTCTCCCAAAGATAAATTCTTTGTAAAAAATGCAGCAAGTGAAGATTCAGTATGGTGGACCTCCGATGAATATAAAAACGATAACAAACCGACCTCCGAAGCTACCTGGAAAGCATTGAAAGAATTAGCTGTCAAAGAGCTGTCCGGAAAAAGATTGTTTGTGGTAGATACATTCTGCGGTGCAAATCCCAGTACCCGTTTGAAGGTTCGTTTTATCATGGAAGTAGCCTGGCAGGCACACTTCGTTAAAAATATGTTCATCCGTCCCACGGAAGAAGAGTTAGCTAACTACGGGGAACCCGATTTTGTTTGTTTCAACGCTTCCAAAGCAAAAGTCGAAAACTACAAAGAGTTAGGTTTAAACTCCGAAACAGCGACCGTATTCAATTTGGCCACGAAGGAACAAGTTATCCTGAACACTTGGTATGGCGGAGAGATGAAAAAGGGATTGTTCTCCATCATGAACTATCTGAATCCGTTAAGAGGTATTGCTTCCATGCACTGTTCCGCCAACACGGATTTGAACGGAGAAAACACAGCCATCTTTTTCGGTTTATCGGGAACGGGTAAAACGACCCTGTCTACCGATCCGAAACGTCTGTTGATCGGGGACGATGAACACGGTTGGGACGATGAGGGAGTATTCAACTATGAAGGCGGTTGCTATGCCAAAGTCATCAACCTATCCAAGGAAGCCGAACCGGATATTTACAATGCCATTACCCGCGATGCGTTGCTCGAAAACGTTACGGTAGATGCTAACGGAAAGATCGATTTTGCAGACAAGTCGGTTACTGAAAACACCCGTGTTTCTTATCCTATTTATCATATTAAGAATATCGTAAAACCGATCTCCAAAGGGGGACATGCTAAAAAAGTAATCTTCCTGACAGCCGATGCTTTCGGAGTATTACCTCCCGTTTCCAAATTAACTCCGGAACAAACCCAATACTACTTCTTGAGTGGTTTCACCGCCAAATTAGCCGGGACAGAAAGAGGAATCACCGAACCGACACCGACCTTCTCCGCTTGTTTCGGAGCAGCATTCCTCTCTTTGCACCCGACCAAATACGGCCAGGAGCTGGTGAAGAGAATGGAAGCGGTCGGAGCTACCGCTTATTTAGTGAATACCGGATGGAACGGTACAGGAAAACGTATCTCCATCAAAGATACACGCGGTATCATCGACGCGATCTTAGACGGCTCTATCGATAAGGCCGAAATGAAGGAGATTCCCTATTTTAACTTGGCTGTTCCGACGGCTCTTCCGGGTGTTGACACCCAAATTCTGGATCCGCGCAACACCTATGCCAACGTTGCCGATTGGGACACAAAAGCCAAAGACCTCGCCGGACGTTTCGTTAAGAATTTCGAAAAATTCACCGGAAACCCTCATGGAAAATCCTTAGTCACTGCCGGACCGAAATTGTAATTCGATATTACGCCATATACTTAAAAGACCTTGCCGCTAAGCGGCAAGGTCTTTTTTATCCATACGACCGTGATTCAAAAAACGATTAAAATCCGATACAAAACTTAAGTCATTACCCGCGGTATTGATATCAAACCAACCATTCGACACAAGTATCTATATATATATAATTTATATAACTATTTTATTTTTTATCAAAATAATAATGATTTATTTTGGATATATACACACAATACCTCATATTTGACACATATTTTTATTAATTAAATAAAATATTATAATATCAATTAAAAAATGGGTAATACTATGCGCATTGTTATGTATCAATGTATCACTATTTGCTGTAACATCGGTAACCATAACAGCCGAAGTTCGATATTATCCAGCTCCCATAGAGAGATACATTGTCGAATACCGTAGACTTGATAAGACGGAATGGATTCCCGTCAAATCTTTTATTTCAACCATCAAAATTACGGATTTAACCCCTGGTTACGATTATGCCTTCAGAGCCCGCGTAGAAACAAGATACGGTTTAGGAGATCCTTCTAAATCTGTTACCGTCGAGATTCGGGACGATGATTATGATATTTCGTATAGATTAGATTGTCCTCCCCCTCCGGGACCTGCAAAATCATACGCTCCCTCCTTTCTCGACAAGATATACACTACCGATACAGTAGAAGAGGAAACTAAAATTCCGTACAGACAAGAGGAATAAAATTGAACCAATAAAAAAAGCGCCGATCGGCGCTTTTTTTTAACCTAAATATCCTTTCATAATTCCTCGTTTGCTATTACGAACGAAAAGAATGATTTCATCTCTTTCCTTGGAAGCGGGCATCTCCGCTTCAATTCGCTCTATCGCATCGGAATTATTTAAACCGGATTGATACAGAATCCGGTAGATATCTTGTATCTCGTTAATTTTCTCGTTGGTAAATTCCCTGCGGCGCAACCCGATAGAGTTTACCCCGGCATAGGAAAGCGGCAACCTACCGGCCTTCACGAAAGGAGGGACATCCTTACCGATCAAGGAACCACCTTGAATCATCACGTGACGCCCGATATGCACAAACTGATGTACGGCAGTCATACCTCCCAAAATAGCAAAATCGTCCACCACAACTTCACCCGCCAACTGGCAGGCATTCGTTATAATGCAATTATTACCGATTTCACAATCGTGAGCAATATGGGCATACGCCATAATCAAACAATTATTACCGATTTTAGTGATGCCCTTGGCTGCCGTTCCGCGATTCACGGTCACACACTCCCGAATCGTGGTATTATCACCAATCATTACGATCGATTTCTCTCCTTTAAATTTCAAATCTTGCGGGACCGCCGAAATAACGGCTCCTGGAAATATTTTACAATTTTTTCCAATGTGCGCACCTTCCAATATGGTTACATTCGACCCGATACGCGTTCCTTCTTCTATCACCACGTTCTTATCTATCGTCACAAAAGGCTCAATCACCACATTATCGGCGATCTGCGCTTCCGGATGAACGTATGCTAACGGTTGTTTCATTCGTTTTTTATTTGATTTAAAATCTATTTTTTACACACTATCATTAAAATTCACGATGCAAGTATACAATTACTTCTTGGTTTTTGCAACTTGCGCCATGAACTCCGCGACTTCACACACCAAATTTTTCCCAACAAAAGCATAAGCCTTCATTGTTACAATCCCGCGCCGAATCGGGGCGGTTTTTATTAATTTAAATACCAAGGTATCTCCCGGAACCACTTTCCGACGGAATTTTATTCCATCAATTTTCACAAAATAAGTAGAATAGTTTTCCGGGTCTTCTACTTGATTGAGCACCAAAATTCCCCCGCATTGAGCCATTGCCTCCACGATCAGCACACCGGGCATCACCGGCTCCTCCGGAAAATGTCCCACGAAGAAAGGTTCGTTCATGGTCACATTCTTACACCCGATCACAATATCGTCGGTCACCTCGTATATTTTATCCACTAACAAGAAAGGAGGACGATGAGGCAACAAGGATTTTACCTTATTGATATCCATCAACGGTTCCGATGTAACATCCACATCGGGGCAAACATCCCCACGTTCCGCATGAAGAATAGCCTTGTATATTTTTTGGGCCATAGCGGCATTTGCTTTATGTCCCGGTCTTTCCGCAATTACCCGTCCTTTGATAAAACGCCCGCACAAAGCCAAATCACCAATAACATCCAACAATTTATGACGAGCCGGCTCATTATCAAAATACAAGGTCAAGTTATTCAATATACCCTCTTTTACCTCTATCGAATCGTAATTGAACAACTTTGCCAATCGATCGACCTCTTCCTGAGATATCTTGCGATCCACGATAACAATAGCATTATCCAAATCCCCTCCCTTGATCAGGTTATGTTGCAATAACATTTCAATTTCCCGCAAGAAAACAAAAGTACGGCAAGGAGCAAAATCTTTGGCAAAATCAACGTTATTTTCCGAATAAGTTGCATATTGCATTTTTAAATAGGGAGAATCATAAGCCACTACCAGATTCACGTTATAATCCTTATCGGGCAACAGGGTCAATTTGGTCAAACCGTCTTCACTCACATACTCCATCTGCTCTTTCACGACAAAATATTTCCGTTCCGCTGCCTGTTCTTCCAAACCTATTTTGGCGATTTCATCCGTATACATTTTAGAGCTTCCGTCTAAAATCGGAAATTCCTCTCCATCCAGCTCAATCAAACAGTTGTCTATTCCGCTACCATACAAAGCAGCCATTGCATGCTCCATCGTATATATATACACTCCATCTTTTTCAAGGCAACTCGCCCGATCTACAAATTTCACGTATTCAGCTAAAGCTGGAATTTCAGGAGTTCCGTCTAAATCTATCCGATGTATCTTATAACCGAAATCCTCTTTAGCAGGTTTAAAGGTAACCGTAACATGCTTGCCGGTATGTAACCCTTTACCACTTAGAGAAAACTCTCCTTTCAAAGTTTTTTGCTTTACTGTCATCTCTATTTCGACTTTAAGGTTTTTATCTCTTTCTCCAAATCTTTTATCTGCCCGTAAAGTTCTGGCAATTTACGGAAAACGACATAACATTTCTGATACTTAGGAAGATCAAAAGCGGGAGACCCGCGAAGCACGGATTTTTCGGGTATATTTGCCGTGATACCGCTTTGAGCCGCTATCTGTGTTCCGGCACCTATAGTCAAATGACCGATAAGGCCTACCTGACCTCCAAACACACAATTTTCCCCGATTTTAGTTGTCCCGGCCACACCCGATTGGGCCGCAATAACCGTATTGGCACCCACGACCACATTATGGGCGATCTGGATTAAATTATCCAATTTAACCCCTTTACGGATAAAAGTCGATCCCATGGTAGCCCGGTCAATACAGGTATTCGCCCCTATTTCAACGTCATCCTCAATCACAACATTGCCGATCTGCGGAATCTTTTTATAGTGATCGCCCTCAGGAGCGAAACCGAATCCATCGGCTCCGATTACGGCCCCAGAATGAAGGATGCAAGAAGTCCCGACAACACAACCCTGGTAGATCTTTACTCCTGAATAGATAATCGTATTGTCTCCGATCGAAACGCCATCGCCGATATAAGCCTGAGGATATATTTTTACATTATTTCCAATTTTTGCGCCTTTCCCGATATAAGCAAAGGCTCCGATATAGGGATTTTCTCCCACAACAGCAGAATCGCTAACAAAAGAAGGTTGCTCTATCCCTACCGGTTTCGGACGCATGCTCTCGTACATTTGCAATAAAGTAGCTATCGCATCATAAGCCGATTCCACCCGGATAATCGTACAAGAAAGTTCTTGAGCAGGTTCAAATGTTTTATTCACCAAAACAATCGATGCCTCTGTCGTATAAATGTAATGCTCGTACTTCGGATTGGCTAAAAAGGCCAAAGTACCCGGCCGGCCTTCCTCAATTTTTGACACATTATTCACAGAAATCTCAGGATCCCCTTCTACAACCCCATTTAGCAGAGCTGCAATATCTTTTGCTTTAAACTCCATAACTCAAAAATTTCGGCAAACTTACAAATTTTATTTCGAACTATGTAAATTTATTACGAATATGTTTCATAATTTCCCCGGTACTTGATCTTTCTCCTATTGCCCTTTACCTGAAAAACCGACATAAACACTAAAAATTCATCTCATCACACGATCCAAATCCTATCCTTAAGGATTCGGATATAAACGCACGTTAAAAACGAATCGTATAAAAATTGGAGGAGAACTCTTTGTTTTTAAAATAATTAATACTATCTTTGCCACGGTTAAACACTGAGGGGGCGATATGTCCCCTCTTGTGTTATTTAAAAAGGAAAGAAGAGGAATGAAAAGCAAGGAGGAAATTAAGAGCATGATTGAGCGTATCGCTCAAGAGCAAAATTTATTTTTAGTCGATCTGACGGTTTCTCCGGAGAATAAGATTGAAGTTTTTATCGATTCGCTAAAAGGAGTAAACGTGGGCACTTGCCGTACGGTATGCAAAGAGCTGGAAGCCCTTCTCGATAGGGAAAGTGAAGATTTCGACTTAACAGTTTCAAGTGCCGGCATCGGTTACCCGTTTAAAGTTCCCCAGCAGTATGAAAAAAACCTGAACAATCTGGTAGAAGTACGTTTACAAAACGGTAATAAATTGCAGGGAAAATTAAAAGCCTATTCCGAAAAAGGCATTGTTCTGGAATGCGAGGAGAAGCAGAGTGTCGAAGGGAAAAAAAAGAAAGAGACCGTTCGGGTTGAAAAAAACATAGATTTCATAGAGATAAGGGAGGTTAAAGATATTGTTATTTTCTAATAATAAGAGAAAGATGGAAAATATTAATTTAATAGATTCATTTGCGGAATTCAAAGAACTAAAAAATATTGACAGAGCGACTTTAATGAGAGTATTGGAAGATATTTTCAGAAGTATGCTTATAAAACGTTACGAAACAGACGAAAATTTTGATATCATTATCAACATCGACAAAGGAGATTTGGAAATCTGGAGAAATCGTATCGTTGTGAAAGACGAAGAATTTGAAAATCCCAATACGCAAATCTCACTTACTGAAGCCAAAAAAATCGATAACGATTATGAAGTAGGCGAAGAGGTGACCGACGAGGTCAAATTCAAGGATTTCGGACGTCGTTCCGTTCTGGCATTAAGACAAAATCTTTCTGCCCGCATATTGGAGTTGGAAAAAGATCATGTCTTCACGAAATACAAG
This sequence comes from Sanguibacteroides justesenii, assembly GCF_003204205.1. Taxonomy (NCBI): domain Bacteria; kingdom Pseudomonadati; phylum Bacteroidota; class Bacteroidia; order Bacteroidales; family Porphyromonadaceae; genus Sanguibacteroides; species Sanguibacteroides justesenii. The sequence continues at coordinate 162,429 of NZ_QJPL01000003.1, read as the reverse complement.
GAAAGGGTGGGACAAATCGTCACCGGTGAAGTTTATCAAGTATGGAAAAAAGAGATTCTGGTGTTGGACGATGAGGGAAACGAGCTCATCTTGCCGAAACAAGAGCAGATTCCAAGTGATTTCTTCAAAAAAGGAGACACGATTCGGGCTGTTGTCATTCGCGTGGAAATGAGAAATGCATCTCCCTACATTGTACTTTCGAGAACTTCTCCCGTATTTCTGGAGCGATTGTTTGAAAACGAAGTTCCTGAAATTTTCGACGGTTTGATTACCATCAAAAATGTAGTTCGCGTTCCGGGAGAGCGAGCCAAAGTGGCTGTCGAATCTTATGATGACCGTATCGACCCGGTAGGAGCCTGTGTCGGAATGAAAGGATCCAGAATCCACGGTATCGTCCGGGAATTGAAAAACGAAAACATTGATGTTATCAATTACACGAACAACGTTCAACTATACATCACAAGAGCTCTTAATCCGGCGAAGATCAACAAAATAGAGATTGACGAAAAGAGCAAAAGAGCTAATGTCTACCTGAATCCCGAAGAGGTTTCCTTGGCCATCGGTAAAGGAGGATTGAACATTAAACTGGCGAGCCAACTTACCGGGTACGAAATAGATGTGTATCGCGAATTGGATCAAGCCGAGGAAGAAGACGTCAACTTAGACGAGTTCTCAGATGAGATCGAACCGTGGGTAATCGACGAATTGAAGCGAGTAGGCTGTGACACGGCTAAAAGTGTATTAGAATTAAGCGAATCAGAATTAGAGAGCAGAACCGATCTTGAGGTCGAAACAATCAGAGAAGTTCTTAAAATCTTAAGAGCTGAATTTGAATAATAAGACCTGAAGTATAATGCTTGTAAAATTAAAATCTTAATATGGCAGTAAGATTAAGTAAAGTTGCTAGAGAATTTAACGTAGGCCTGTCTACCATTGTAGATTTCCTACAAGATAAGGGGATTAAGATTTCATCTGATCCAAACGCAAAATTGACCGAAGAGCAATACGCTTTGGTTGCAAAAGAATTTTCAACGGATAGCGAGGCCAAAAAAGAATCTATTAAAGTTGATTTAAAAACGAGCCGACAAAAAAAAGAGGCCGTGACTATAGATACGTTAACCAATAGTCAGGAAGAGGAAGAAGAGAATAAATTCATATCAATAAAGGACGAGGTTAAGATCGAGAATAAAATCAAAGTTATCGATCGTATCGATTTAAACCGCGTAAACAAACCTCGCCAGGAAGAGAAAGCCGAAGAGAAAAAAGAGAGTAAGACGGTAGAACAACCCCGGGTAAAGGAAGTTATTCGTCAAACGCCCAAAGTCGAGAATCGTCCGGCAACAGTAGTACTTCCGGCAAGAAAACAAGAACCGGAAAAGCCTGTAGAAAAAGAGACCAACACGGAAATAAATTTCAAATCCCCGACTCCCACGCTGAAAGAGGTGAAGGTTGTCGGTTCTATTGATCTGGACTCTATTAACCAACGGACTCGTCCTCCGAAGAAAAGCAAACAGGAGAGAGAACGTGACAAAAAAGAACTTAAACGTAATAAGACAATCATTCCGGCTAAAGTTGATACTCCGGAGGATGATTCCTTGGAATCGGGAGACGAGCTGGAGATTCGGAAAAAAAGGAAAAGAATATTAAAGAAAGACGAGAAGATAGCTGTCGATTCTCCAAAATCATTAAAAATAGAGGAGAATAAAAAGAAACTCAAAAAGCTCAAAAAGAAAAAAGCGACAAAAGCCGAAATTACGGAAGAAGACGTTCAAAAGCAGATTAAGGATACTTTTGCCCGCTTAGGTAGTAAAGGTAAAACGAAAGCGGCCAAACACCGGAAAGACAAGAGAGAGGCTGTACATCAAAAAATGCAGGCTGAGATGGAACAGGCTGAGATCGAGAAGAACATCCTGAAATTGACGGAATTCGTTACAGTAAGCGAATTGGCCAACATGATGGATATCTCCGCGACTGAAATTATATCCGCCTGCATGTCCCTCGGTTTATTTGTCTCTATCAACCAACGTTTGGACGCGGAAACGATCAACGTTGTGGCGGAAGAGTTTGGATTTGCCGTCGAATTCGTCAGCATCGATATACAAGAAGCCATCGAGGAAGAGGAGGAGGATCTACCGGAACATTTAGAGGCTCGTCCCCCTATCGTAACGGTAATGGGACATGTCGACCACGGTAAAACATCCTTATTGGACTATATTCGTAAAGCTAACGTCATCGCAGGTGAGGCAGGAGGTATTACCCAGCACATCGGGGCTTATAGCGTGAAATTACAGGACGGAAGAACGGTAACGTTTTTGGATACGCCCGGACACGAGGCATTTACAGCCATGCGTGCCAGAGGAGCACAGGTAACGGATATCGCTATTATCATCGTAGCTGCCGACGACAATGTCATGCCCCAAACCATTGAGGCAATCAACCACGCCAGTGCAGCAGGCGTACCGATTGTATTCGCTATCAACAAGATCGACAAACCAGGTGCGCATCCAGATAAAATACGGGAAGAGTTAGCTAACATGAACTATTTGGTTGAGGAGTGGGGAGGTAAATACCAATGTCAGGAGATTTCAGCCAAACAAGGACTTCATATTGAAGAGTTATTGGAAAAAGTATTGTTAGAAGCGGAAATTCTGGAACTAAAAGCCAACCCGTATAAAAAAGCGACCGGATCCATTATAGAGTCTTCATTAGACAAGGGCCGGGGGTATGTGGCTACCGTATTGGTTCAATCGGGAACCCTACGCGTGGGAGATGTCGTATTGGCCGGACAATATTTCGGGCACGTGAAAGCGATGTTCAACGAACGGGGACAAAAAATGGAAGAAGCAGGTCCTTCAACCCCGGCATTGATACTTGGTCTGAACGGAGCTCCGCAAGCGGGGGATAAATTTAACGTGATGGGGAACGAGAAAGAGGCTCGACTATTGGCAAACAAGCGGGAACAATTACAACGCGAACAAGGTCTGAGAACTCAAAAACACATTACGTTGGATGAAATCGGAAGACGAATCGCTATCGGAAACTTCCAGGAATTGAATATCATCGTAAAAGGAGATGTTGACGGTTCTATTGAAGCCCTTTCTGATTCGTTAATAAAATTATCGACTCAAGAGATTCAGGTAAACGTGATCCACAAAGCTGTAGGACAGATCTCGGAAGGAGATGTCATGTTGGCTGCCGCTTCAAATGCTATTATCGTCGGATTCCAGGTTCGCCCGTCATTGGGTGCGCGTAAACTGGCAGAGAAAGAACAAATCGATATCCGGTTGTACTCTATCATCTATACGGCGATCGAAGAGATTAAGGCCGCCATGGAGGGGATGCTTTCCCCTGAAATGAAAGAGGAGATCACGGCAACCGTTGAAGTACTGGAAACTTTCAAGATTTCCAAGGTGGGTACTATCGCCGGTTGTATCGTCAGAGACGGAAAAATATCCCGTAATTCGAGAATACGCGTTATTCGGGATGGTATTGTGATCAACACGGGAGAGCTCGGTTCATTGAAACGGTTCAAAGACGATGTAAAAGAAGTCAGTAAAGGATTCGAATGCGGATTAAACATCAATAATTTTAACGATATCCAAGTCGGAGATATGATAGAAGGATTCGAAGAAGTAGCCGTAAAGAAAACACTATAATATTCCGGAAAAACATTGTGATTTCCTAATATTTTAGTAATTTGCCAATCCTGAATCTTTAAAAATTTGAAATATGAAAAAAGTATTGATTCTTACAGTCGTTTTGGCTTTGACGGTAATAGCAAGCGCACAGGTTTTAAAACCCGTAAAATGGCAAATTTCCGTAAAGAAGGTCAGCGAAGGAATTTACGACATCGTTTGCAAAGCCACGATTGAAAACGGATGGCATTTATACGACACGAAACTTCCGGAAGGAGGTCCTCAACCGACTACCTTCCATATAGATAAAGATGAAACTTCCGGTATCGAATTGGTAGGAGAATTTAAAGCGACAACCAAAGCATTGGTGGAAAAGAGTAGCGCTTTCAACATGAATTTAGGATATTTCAAAGATTCAGTCACCATGGTTCAACGCGTCAGATTGACCAAAGAGAAGGCTAAATTAGTCGGCTACGTTGAATATATGGCTTGCTCCGACGGACAATGTGTTCCACCCTCGGAAGAAGAGTTCGAATTCGATTTGAAAAAATAATCTTCAGGGCCGCCAGTAATGACGGCCCTTTTTCCATGAAAGCATACGTTATTATATTTTTAGTCGGCCTGATGGCCTGCCGGGAAGCTACTCCCGTCAAACCGTTTGTTTTTCCGGAAGAAGAGAAGGTATCTCTACTCTTTTGCGGGGATATCATGCAGCACTTTCCACAGATTCTCAGTGCATACGATTCTGTCCGGAAAGAACACAATTACATGAATTCATTCAAATACATGGCCAATTACTGGATCCAGACAGATTTTACAATTGCCAATCTGGAAACGACTCTTTCCGACAAAGGCTTCAGCGGCTATCCAAGATTTTGCTCTCCCTGGCAATTAGTGCGGGACATGCATATATGCGGCATCACCACCTTTGTGACAGCCAATAATCATTGCTGTGACCAAGGCGAACAAGGCATAAAAAAGACCATCCATTATTTAGATTCTTTACACATCGAACACACGGGAACATTCTCGGATACGGCCAGTTATCAGGATCGTTTTCCCCTCTATCTCGAAAAAGGGAAATTTAAGATCGCCTTAATGAATTATACCTATGGAACCAACGGCTTACCCGTGCCTAAAGGATGCGTGGTTTCACTTATCGACACCAGTCGCATTAAACGACATATTCAAAAAGCCCGACAGGACTCAGCCAGTAACATCATCGTTTTCATGCATTGGGGATACGAATATCACTCAACTCCCAACGCCACTCAAAAAAAACTGAACGAATGGCTGCACCGGCAAGGTGTCGATATCGTTATCGGTTCTCACCCGCATGTCGTGCAACCCGCAGAATACGCGATAAACGGCAAAGACACGGTAGGCATTACCGTTTACTCGTTAGGCAATCTCATATCCAATCAACATTACCGTTATACGGATGGAGGCATATCGGTCCGATTAACGCTAACCAGAAAAGCGGACGGACTTTTCAGTTACCGGATGAAATACCTTGGGCATTACCTGTATCGTCCGTATGAAAACGGCGTCAGGAAGTATTACATTGTCCCGGAACCTATGGCCGACTCCATTGTAAAAGGCAATTATTCCATTTCCAGCAAAAAATATTTTCTTCACTTGGATTCATTATTGAAACAGATCGAAAAAATAAAAGAACAAAATATTTAAATTATCGTAACAAATAACTCAAACATTAATAGATAAAACATGAAATTAGCAGTTATTGCCCACGATGGGAAAAAAGCAGAGATGGTAGCCTTCCTGAACAGGCATCTCGAATTTTTACATTCGGCCAACATTCATATCGTAGCCACGGGAACGACGGGAAAACACGTACAGGAAGCCGGACTCGATGTCGAGAGATTGCTTTCCGGCCCTCTTGGCGGCGACGCCCAAATCGCAGCCCTCGTGGCAGAGCACAACGTACAAATGGTTTTCTTCTTTCGGGATCCATTGGATAAACACCCGCATGAACCTGACGTTCAGATGTTAATGCGGGTATGTGACGTCCATGATGTTCCCCTTGCCACGAATCCGGCCTCCGCCGAATTGATGTTGAGAGGCTTTGAGGTGATCAATAAATAAAATTATCAACATTTTCCTAAAGCTTTCTAATCGTTTGCAAATTATAGTTCAGAGCGTTATCTTTGCAAAAGATCAGAATTCGTATATCATGAAAAAACGGCGTGTAGCATTTATTCCACTCATTGTAGCGAGCATTATCATGCTATTTTACATCGCCATTCCCCACCACCATCACGGGGAGATGATATGCTTTATCCAAACGCATTGTACCCAACAAGAAAAAACCGGGAACTGCGGACATATTCACAACTCGAATTCTTGCGACAAAGAATGTGAGGTCCGATCGTTATTTCAATTGGATATTATAAAACAACATCAAACAGATTGCAATTGTTGTTCGCATTTTACTCCGGATATCTTATTCCTTCCGCCGTTTCTTTTAACCGAAATGCTTGATGACTTTCATGACGACCACATCTCTCGAAAATACATCATTCCATTTCAGGAACGACTCTATCCCCTATTCGTCAATTCAACCCTTGCCGGACGAGCACCTCCCGTTATGGTATAACGGAAATTTGCGTGTATTCACGGAATCCGTATTTCTCAGCATTTTTAATTCATATCAATCCTTTACTGCAAGGAGTTTATATCATTTTATCTAATTAACATGAGAAATATATCTATTTTATTACTCTTGCTCGCTATCTTATTTACGGCATGTCAGAATCAGAAATCTGAAAAACAAGAAACGATATCCGCCCAGCAGGCGGAGCACAATCACGATGAAAATACGTCCTGTGATAAGGAGACTCCGAAAAACACGGAGCATAACGAAGATGAAATCATCTTCACAAAAGCACAGGCCGCCAAAACTAATTTTGAAGTTCAGGAAATTCATCCCAAAACCTTTCATCAAATAGTAAAAACAACCGGTCAAATATTACCGGCTCCGGGGGACGAAGCCATAATCGTAGCCACAAGTAACGGAGTAGTCTCTTATAATTCGCAACAGTTATTGGAAGGAAGCAGCGTAAAAAAAGGAGAGACATTATTCCACATCTCCTCCCGCAACATGGCCGAAGGGGATTATTACAGCAAATTGAAAATTGCCTACGAAACGGCAAGAAACAACTACGAACGGGCAAAATCCCTTATCGACGACAAAATCATTTCCCAAAAGGAATACGAGACATTGCAAATGGAATATAAAAATGCTAAGATCGCATTCGATGCCATCGCTGTTAATAAAACGGCCAAGGGTGTCGGGATAACGGCTCCCATCAGCGGCTACGTGAAAAACATACTCATTCGGGAAGGGGAATACGTTACCGTAGGGCAACCCATAGCAACATTATCCCAGAACAAACGTTTAGTACTCAGGGCGGAGGTTTCCGAAAAATACTACAATGCACTTAAAAATATCAGTAGTGCCAATTTTCAGACTTCCTACGATAATAAAATATACTCCTTGAAAGAATTAAACGGACGATTGCTCTCTTATGGAAAAACATCCGATAAGGACTCTTTCTATGTGCCTATCTCTTTTGAATTCGATAACAAGGGAGAGATTATTCCCGGTTCTTTCGTGGAAGTATTTCTTATTTCCTCTCCTATCGCCAATGCATTGACAGTACCTGTGTCCGCCTTGACAAACGAGATGGGCATATTTTATATTTATATCCAATTGGACGAGGAAGGATACCGTAAGCAGGAAGTAACCTTAGGGGCCAATAACGGTAAAGAGGTTCAGGTTATAAGAGGAATAAAAACCGGAGACAAAGTAGTGACTCAAGGAGCCTATCAAGTAAAGATGGCCGCCAATTCAGGTACAATCCCCCATGGACATACCCACTGACATACAACATCGTATCAAATACTCAGATTTATAGACTATATTTATGTTAAATAAGATCATACAGTATGCTCTTCATAATCGTCTAATCGTTATGATTGCAGCCGTAGGCTTGCTCTTATGGGGTTCCTACACGGCAAAAAACATGGAAGTAGATGTATTTCCGGACTTAAACGCTCCAACAGTGGTCGTCATGACAGAGGCTACCGGAATGGCTCCGGAAGAGGTGGAACGTATCGTTACCTTTCCAATAGAAACCGCGGTAAACGGGGCAACGGACGTACGAAGGGTACGTTCCTCTTCCACCACCGGATTTTCCGTGGTATGGGTAGAATTCGAGTGGGGAACCAATATCTACACCGCCCGGCAAATCGTTTCGGAAAAATTAGCCACTTTAGGAGAGACCTTACCGGATAACGTCGGACAACCGACCTTAGGACCGCAATCTTCCATACTGGGAGAAATGATGATCCTCGGTCTTACAGCCGATAGCACCACGTTACAGGATTTGCGAACAATAGCAGATTGGACAATTCGTCCCAGACTCCTATCTACCGGAGGCGTTGCACAAGTTACCGTCATTGGCGGCGATATAAAAGAATACCAGATTCTGCTTCACCCTGCCCGGATGAAATATTACAATATCACCATGGAAGAGTTACTACCCGTGGTACAAGAGATGAATCAAAACTCCACGGGAGGTATTCTTTATGAATACGGAAACGAATACATCGTTCAGGGACTTCTCTCAACCAACAATTTGGAGGATATAGGGAAAGCCGTAGTAAAGACAATCAACAATCGTCCTATTCTTTTAAGCGACATCGCCGATATCCGGATCGGAGCAAAAACTCCGAAATTAGGATTAGCTTCCGAAAAAGGAAAACCTGCCGTACTGTTGACCGTAACGAAACAACCCAACACCAATACGCTGGAATTAACCGACAAGGTGGATCTGGCTCTCAGCGAACTACAAAAAACATTACCTGCCGACGTAAACATATCCTCGGATATTTTCCGGCAATCCCGTTTTATCGAAAGTTCTATTTCAAACATTCAGAAAGCCTTGTTCGAAGGCTCCGTTTTTGTCATTGTCGTACTTTTTTTCTTTTTGATGAATATCAGGACGACCGTTATTTCATTAGTAGCCCTTCCGCTTTCCCTGCTTGTGGCTATTCTTGTCTTACATGCGTTAGGACTCACGATAAACACCATGAGTTTAGGAGGACTTGCTATCGCCATCGGTTCATTAGTGGATGACGCCATCGTAGACGTTGAGAACGTGTACAAACGACTACGAGAAAATCAATCGAAACCGGCGGAGGAACGCCTCTCATCCTTAAAGATCGTATTCGAAGCCTCGAAAGAAGTACGAATGCCCATTTTAAATTCTACGTTAATCATCGTGGCCTGTTTTCTTCCGCTGTTCTTCCTCTCAGGTATGGAAGGACGTATGCTCATTCCATTGGGAATTGCTTTTATCGTGGCCTTATTTGCTTCTACCGTAGTAGCTTTAACCCTTACACCCGTATTATGTAGCTATTTACTGACAACTCCCCAAGCTCTAAAGAAAAACGAACGGGAACCGATCGTAGCCAGAGCCCTTAAAACAGTCTATAAAAAAGCTCTCGAGTGGACTCTTAAACACAAAAAATTAGTCGTTGGTTCCAGTATAACTCTACTGATTTTCACCATTATCGTCATAGCTCATTTGGGAAGAAGTTTCCTCCCCTCTTTTAACGAGGGCTCTTTAACAATAAATATTAGCGGGATGCCGGGAATATCTTTAGAAGAGTCTGACAACATCGGGAAAATAGCGGAAAATGTTTTATTAAATATTCCGGAAATCCAAACTGTTGCCCGCAAAACCGGCCGGGCAGAATTAGACGAACACGCTTTAGGGGTAAATGTATCGGAAATAGAGGCTCCTTTCCTATTGGATAAACGCAGTCGCAATGAGTTTTTAGCAGATGTACGTCATCAACTAAACGAGTTGAAAGGAGTGAATGTTGAAATCGGTCAACCCATCTCTCACCGAATCGACGCCATGTTATCCGGAACAAAAGCCAACATAGCGATCAAACTGTTCGGGGATGACCTGAATAGATTGTTTGCAATCGGCAGTCAAATCAAAAATGCCATTGAAAAAGTAGAAGGGATTGCCGATTTATCATTGGAACAACAGGTAGAACGACCCCAATTACAAATCAAACCGAAACGCGATATGCTTGCCAAGCAAGGAATCACCTTGCCGCAATTTTCCGAATTCATCAATATCGCCCTTTCCGGAAAGGTAGTTTCTCAAGTATACGAAGGGGGGAAAGTTTTTGATCTTACCATAAAAGTAGACGATAAAAACAGGAAAAATAGGGAAGAAATAGGGGAACTGATGATAGACGCCAACGGCAAAAAAATACCGTTACATTACGTGGCAGAAATCATTCCTTTCGTGGGACCGAACACGATCAGCCGGGAAAACGTCCAACGTAAAATCGTTATTTCCGCCAATGTTGCAGAACGCGATTTGAACGGAGTCGTGAAAGATATCCAGAAAACGGTAAAAGAACAAATTTCCCTACCGGAAGGGTATCACGTGGAATACGGGGGACAATTCGAAAGCGAACAAGCAGCTTCCCGGACCTTATTCATCACCTCTTTGATCTCCATCCTGATCATTCTGCTCCTTCTATTCAATGAATTTCATAGCCTTCCCCTGTCGGGAATCATCATGATCAATCTACCATTAGCTATTATCGGAGGAGTCATCAGCATATGGCTGACATCGGGAATCATCAGTATTCCCGCGATTATCGGGTTTATTTCGTTGTTCGGTATCGCCACTCGAAACGGAATATTGTTAGTATCACACTACAACTATTTACAAGCACAAGGTTACTCTTTATATGACAGTATTATTCACGGTTCCCTCGACCGACTGAATCCCATATTAATGACCGCTTTAACCTCCGCATTAGCTTTAATCCCTTTAGCCGTGGGCGGCGATCTTCCCGGCAACGAAATCCAAAGTCCCATGGCCCAGGTGATATTGGGCGGTTTGTTAAGTTCAACCCTATTAAACGGATTCGTTGTCCCCATCATGTATCTTCTATTGAAGCATAAAGAAAAAAAACAGGAAAACCTTGAATCAAACAATATATAAATAATACACATGAGAAATTATTATCTATCGTTAATCATAACCGGTCTGGCAATGCTAACAACCGGAGTCCACGCCCAAAATTCCATTCACCGGGTTTTGAAAGAGATTGAAGGAAATAATAAAACCCTTCAGGCAAAAGAAAAATTGACGGACGCCCAGAAATTAGAAACCCAAACGGGTAAATACCTGGAAAACCCTACCGCCGAATTCGAGAAAATGTGGGGGAATCGCAATAATCCGGAATCGGAATACTCTTTTACCTTCAAACAAGCTCTCGATTTCCCTTCGGTATACGGACAAAAAAACAAATTAGCCGAATTGAAATCGACTACTCTCGATTACCAATTGGCAGCTTACCGGCAACAACTACTTTTAACAGCAAAACAAACCTGTATCGAAATCATCTATCTCAGGAAGCAAAAGGAATTGCTCGACAAACGATTGAAGAATGCCGAACAACTTGCAACTATTTATCAACGAAGAGTTGAAAGCGGAGACGCGAACCAATTAGAGATAAACAAAATTCAACTGGAACTGCTTGCAGCACGCAATCAAAGCCGTCTTAACGCGGCGGCTCTCTCCACGGCAGAACTACAACTATACAATTTAAACGGAAATATCCCCATAGAATTCAATGACTTCGAGTATCCGGAAACCGTTGTAATTCTTGACTTGGATGCCATTTACAGAGCTTATCTCGCTACGGATCCGAATATGAAGAATCTTATAGGGGAACAGGAAGTTGCCAATCAGGAAGTGAAGGTCAGCCGATCACTGACTTTACCCAAATTCGACTTAGGCTACAAACGCAATGCTTCCGGTAACAATGTTTCCGCCAACGGTTTTGTTATCGGCATCTCTATCCCGTTGTTTGAAAATAAGAATACGGTAAAAAGAGCCAAGGCGCAAGCCGCATTTGTCACCACGACCATTGAAGAGAGTCGTCTTAATCTTCGTTCTTCACTGCAACAACTATACGAACAAGCGGAAACGTTGCAAACCTCACGCAACGAATACGCCGCCTTATTAAAACATCAACGTAACGTGGAGCTTTTGAATAAAGCACTTCAAGCCGGTCAACTTTCCATCGTCGACTACTTTACGGAATTAACGACCCTATACGACAGCCTGCAAAGCTTCCTTGATGTCGAACGGGATTACTACAATCTATTGGCACAATTATACCAATACGAACTATGATTATATTCAGCGATTAAGTGATTCCGTGATTGAAAAATCACTTAATCGCTGAATCACTCAATCTCTTTAATTATCTCCTCCATGCAAAGAAGGACAGGGGCAACTTCTCGCAAACGCCGCTCGCTATTATGTCCTCCGACGTACAAACGGACGTCAAATCCCAAAGCATTCGCAACCTCGGCATCATGCAAAGTATCCCCTATCATTAAAGTTTCCCGAGGAACAATGGAATACGAGGAAACCATTTTTTCTCCCATAGCTGTTTTCCCCCCGGCATATATGTTGTCGGAACCGCATATTCCGTCAAAGTAATTCCGGATCTGAAAACGTTCCAACATCTCCTCTAACAAATTCTCCTGCAATGCCGATAATATATATTGCCGAATTCCTTGACCCCGTATTGCAGAAAGAACCGGAACGATACCCGCCGTTAATTCGACACCATGACTTAAACTCCCGTATACATCCACAAATTTTTGAGAAACAGCGTCCCAATCGTCTCTATCGAAATCATACCCTAAAGACTCATAAAATCCTTTCACCGGGAAGCCAAACAGATCCCGATAACGCTCCTCGGTTATTTTTTTTAAATTTTTTCCGGCTAACATCCGATTTAAAGTCTCCACGCTAATCCGGATATCATCCAGCAATGTCCCATTCCAATCCCAAACAATATTTTTATATCTCATCTCTCTTCATTTTCTTTATAAAAAGCCTCTATGCCTGTCCATCCCAAACGTTTCGCCGCAACCTCCTCAGGAAATACGCGATAGACCACATCCGCCTCACTTCCCAGTTGTCCATCGGCGTTGAATAACTCCACATGCATTTTAACCAAACGGCTCCCTTGTTCTACTATTTTAGAACGTATCAGTAACTCACCCCTATCCGTGTACACGGTATTACGGTATTTTACGTTCATCTCGATCGTAACCCCCGCACTCTTTACCTTCGCAAACACATTCCAACAAGCAATCTCATCCATCAGCGTAGCCTGTATCCCGCCATGCAAAACATTGAAAAAACCCTGAAATTCAGGACGAGGCATCCACTGACAGGTGATATAATCACCTTCCTCGTAAAATTCACACCGCAAACCGTACTCGTTCGCAGAAGCACAACCGAAACAATAATATCCCTCGTGCACTTCATAAGCATTATATAACTTCTTTCTTTCCATACTTTAAAAAAAAGGCTCGCTAAATAATTTAGGAGCCTCCTTAAATCTTATAAAGATTTCATTTACCGTTTAATTTTTAAAATGACGACGAATTAACTCCGCACAAGCTTCCATCTCTTCTTTTGAATATTGTTTTTTCGGGTTTGCAAAATTCAATTCATTCCCTTCCTTCAAAGGGACCAAATGAATATGAGCATGAGGTACATCCAATCCCAACACCGCGACTCCGACCCGTTTACACGGGACACACTCCCGGATGGCCTTAGCGACTTTTTTGGCAAATACCATCAATCCGGCTAACTCTTTATCCGTCAAGTCAAAAATATAATCTTCTTCTCTTTTAGGAACTACCAAAGTATGTCCCTTTTGCAAGGGTGCAATATCCAAAAAAGCATAATAATGCTCATCTTCAGCCACCTTATAGGAAGGGATCTCTCCTTGCACAATTTTAGTAAATAAGGAAGACATAAGCCAAATCCGATCTTAGTTAAATAGAAATATCCATAACCTCAAATTCCATCAATCCGGCCGGAACCTGTACCTCCACCTTATCGCCCAGCTTTTTACCGATTAATGCTTTCGCTATCGGCGTTGTAATGGATAATTTCCCAGCCTTAAAATCCGCTTCGCTTTCGGACACCAAAGTATAAGTCATTGTGGCATTCGTTTTCGTATTGCGAATCGTCACTTTATTCAATATTTGTACTTTAGAGGTGTCGATCTGGGATTCATCAATAATCCGGCAATTCGAAACAATATCTTGCAACTGAGCGATTTTTGCCTCCAATAAACCTTGGGCATCTTTTGCCGCATCGTATTCGGCATTCTCGGAGATATCACCTTTTTCGATTGCCTCACCTATGGCTTTAGAAATCTTGGGCCGTTCTACATTTTGCAGATTATCCAATTCATCCTGCAGCTTTTTCAGGCCCTCTTTTGTAATATAAGATACCTTTTTCGTCATAATTATATGGTTTTATTAATTACTATATAAAAAAAAATAAATGACACTTATCCTCCAATAAGTGCCTTTATCTAAAAAAGAATTCCATTTCTCCGGAATCCTCACCTCCTGCCTACAAATTTAAAACCTTTTTTTTTATAAACCAAACTTTCCATTAAAAAGTTATACTTTTCTTCTATATGTCGATTATTTGGCCTCCGTATCGAACAAAAAAAGACGGTGTACAAAAAGAAGCCGAGACATATATGGTAAATTGGCGTTTATTTTCTTAATTTGCAGGTCAATTCAAAAAACAAACAAATGGAGAAACACGTGTTGGAAACAATTAAGACCGAATATCAAGACAATGACGATCTGATCCAACTTTATGAAGATTGGGGAGATTCCCCCTATTTACAAGAAATATTTCATATTTTAGACGAACAAAATCCGGAATGGGTAAAAGAAAAAGAACTGGGAAGTTGGGCTGCCGAGTTTATTTTAGATATATTACTCGAACACGCGGATGAATTGGAAAAGTTATCTCCTCGGGAACGAACGGATATGTTTCGGGAAGAGATTGAAGAACGCTACGCCGATTTCCATAGTTGCCGTCGGTTCGCATACATCAACAACCTTTCCATTCGATTTGAAGAAGATCAGGCAACCGATTGCGAAGATATAGACGAATATATCTACATAAACGGAGAGAAGATAGGATTTCCCCGTTTTTAACGATTCTCTCTTTCAAGGTAAATACTCCGTTTGAATATTTCGCATTGCCGCAAAAAGATTATTTCGCACATGAGGGGATAAGGTCTCTAATTGATTTATAATCTTTCCGACCGCATCTCTGTTCGTTGCTTTCTCGAAAGGGCAGTATTTTTTCTGTTGTTTGAATTGCCGGAGCGTCGCGTATTTTAATGTTTCGGCATTACCAAGATAAATCAAAGGACGAATGATCATAAAGGTATGTCCGAACATCTCCAGACGAGCAGGCATACTACTGATTGTTCCGTTAAATATCATACTCATTAACAGGCTCTCTACCGCATCATCCCGATGATGTCCCAATGCCAACTTGCCACAATGTTGTTCCTTGGCAATATCGAAAAGCATTTTCCGGCGATGCCAGGAACAAACAAAACAAGCCGGTTTTTTAGGGTTTTGCTCCATATCGACCCGGATCGTCCGATGGATGTACGCCACGCCCAAACGTTCACAAAAGGATCTCAAATATTCACTGTCTACCTCGTACTCCACGTTCTCCACATCGATATGGGCCGCCACGACCGTATAATGTTGTTTGGGATCTTTCGCCCTCAAGGCTAAAACTTCGAGCAAGGCCAAGGAATCTTTTCCCCCCGATACCCCGACCAAAATACGATCCTCATCCGCAATCAAATCATAATCATATATCGCTTTTCCCACTTTACGGAAAAAATCACGCATAAATACCTTGTCTTGTTTTTCTTCTGTTACCATTCTTCATTTCATTTTTCCCGTCCGATCATCCCCCATCTGCTCCAGTCATCTTCCATCAACCACTCGTACCTCTATTTCCTATCCTCATCTGCATGCAAATTTAAGAATTCTAATAAACATCCTATTTCACTCTCGTAATTATTTGTAAATTTGGCCACTCAATCTAATATCAAACCTATGCTGAAAAAAGTTCCCCATACTTATACTATTGTATTTTCAATTATTATCATCTGCGCCGTTTTAACTTGGATCATTCCGGGAGGCGAGTATGCCAGAGAAACCGTCGATGTCAACGGGATAGAACGCACGGTAATTAAAAGCGATTCTTTCCATGAAGTAACTAAAACACCTCAAACCTGGGAAATATTTTCGGCATTGTTCAACGGATTTGAAAAACAAGCCGGCATTATTGCTTTTATTTTAATCATCGGAGGAGCTTTCTGGATCATGAATAACAGCCGGGCCATAGACGTGGGTATTTTCTCTTTCTTACACTTTACCGCCAGTTTAGAACATTATTCATTTTTAAAAAAGATCGGAATTAATAATATCATCATGACAATGATCATGTTATTATTCAGTAGTTTCGGGGCCATTTTCGGAATGAGTGAAGAGACCCTTGCCTTCATCGTTATCATCATTCCTTTGGCCATCTCCATGGGATACGATTCCATTACCGGTTTATGTTTGGTATATGTAGCGGCCCACGTCGGATTTGCAGGAGCGATTCTAAATCCATTCACCATCGGTATTGCCCAGGGATTATCCGACTTGCCTCTATTCTCCGGTTTTGAATACAGATTACTTTGTTGGGTTATTCTAAATATCGTACTTATCGCTTTTGTCCTCCGCTACGCGGCAAAAGTAAAGTCCTGTCCCGCATCTTCGATCGTGTATGAAATAGATACCAATTATTGGCGCCGTACAGAGATAAAAAACGACGAAAAAATTGAATACTCATCCACAAAATCCGGCTGGTTCGTCTATTTTTTTATCTTGACCAGTCTCATTATTTTCTCGTTCAATTATCCGACAAGCACATTGAGTATCGGAGAACATACAAGTCTCACAACCTGTATCGTTCCTATTCTCACGATATTGTTCGCGATTTCCGGCTTTTTCGGAATCCGGAAATCATACCATTTCTTAATTCTCACCATCCTCGGTTTTACCATTATCTTCCTGATTATCGGTGTCATGGGCTATGGCTGGTATCTTCCCGAAATTTCCGGTCTGTTTTTAGCCATGGGCATATTTTCCGGATTTGCCGCGGGTAAGAATGCAGACAGCATCGTAAAATTATTTATCGAGGGTGTCAAAGATATATTGTCTGCGGCCCTGATCGTGGGATTAGCAGGAGGCATTATCATCATCTTACAGGAAGGACATATCATCGATCCTATTTTACACGCTTTGGCTACTTTAATGAGTGAGGTCGGGAAAGTGACTGCCGTCGGGATCATGTATATCATTCAGACTTTTATCAACATCATTATCCCATCAGGTTCCGCGAAAGCCGCTTTAACCATGCCCATTATGGCTCCCTTCTCCGATGTTATCGGCCTCTCGCGACAAGCCACGGTAATGGCTTTCCAATTCGGAGACGGTTTCACGAATATGATTACTCCGACTTCCGGTGTACTGATAGGAGCCTTGGGTATCGCCCGTATCCCTTACGATAAATGGATTACATTTTTCTGGAAGTTTTTAATACTACTCATTCTTATGGGCTTTATCCTCCTGATTCCGACAGCCACCATACCATTAAACGGATTTTAAAATCATAAAAAAAGCTGCGTAAGTAACGCAGCTTTTTTTTTATCATAGAACCAGCTTATTTCTGATCGGCATAAGCATCAATCGGATCACAAGTACACATCAGGTTACGATCGCCGTAACCATCGTCTACACGACCCACCTGGGGCCAAAATTTATTTTCAGCCACCCAAGCTAACGGGTAAGCGGCCTTACTGCGCGGATAGGAGTGGTTCCACTCGTCAGCAGTCAAGACCTTATGCGTATGAGGGGCATTTTTCAACACGTTGTCCGTTTTATCGGCCTTTCCTTCCCCCACTTCAAGCATCTCCTCGCGAATGGTTTTCAGAGCTTCGATAAAACGATCCAGTTCCTCTTTCGGTTCACTTTCCGTCGGTTCAACCATCAAGGTTCCATGAACCGGGAACGACAACGTCGGAGCATGGAAACCAAAGTCCATCAAGCGTTTGGCTATATCCAATTCGGATATTCCATACTCTTTGTTAAACATATTGCAATCCCATATCATCTCGTGTCCAACACGTCCCCGCTTACCTTTAAATAAGATCTTAAAGCCCAACTTCTCGAAAGAAGAAGCCAAATAGTTGGCATTCAATATAGCCATCTCCGTAACCATCTTTAATCCCTTACCGCCTAACATCAACAAATAACCGTACGTTACAGGCAACATACCCACGGAACCGTACGGAGCAGCAGCCACCGCATGGATTCCATGTTCACCTCCGGTCTTCACCATAGTGTGAGTCGGTAAAAATTCTACCAGATGAGGTGCGACACAAATCGGTCCGACACCAGGACCGCCGCCGCCATGAGGCATTGCAAAAGTTTTATGCAAATTCAAATGACAAGCATCTGCACCGATAGTACCCGGACTCGTCAAACCGCATTGTCCATTCATATTGGCACCATCCATAAATACCTGTCCTCCATTTTCGTGTATGATTTGGCATAATTCTTTAATGGACTCTTCAAAAATTCCATGAGTAGAAGGATAGGTAATCATCGCTCCGATTAGATTATCCCGATTCTCGATCGCTTTCTGACGGAAATCTTCCACATCGATATTACCTTCCGGATCCGTTGCCGTCACGATAATCTTAAACCCG
Organism: Sanguibacteroides justesenii; assembly: GCF_003204205.1. Taxonomy (NCBI): domain Bacteria; kingdom Pseudomonadati; phylum Bacteroidota; class Bacteroidia; order Bacteroidales; family Porphyromonadaceae; genus Sanguibacteroides; species Sanguibacteroides justesenii. The sequence goes on along the minus strand of NZ_QJPL01000003.1, from coordinate 144,043 downwards.
GCCATTGAGCTGGAAGCAGGATTCGTTCCATGAGCGGAAGCAGGAATCAAAATAACATTCCGGTGTCCCTCTCCGCGAGAAATATGATACTGACGAATAACCATCAAAGCCGTGTACTCTCCGGCAGCTCCGGAATTAGGCATTAAACTGCAACCGGCAAACCCGGTCACCTTACATAACATCTCCTCCGTTTCACGGATCATCTGCTGATAACCTTCAACCTGTGAAAGCGGAGCAAACGGATGCACCCCACCTATTTCCGGCCAGGTAATCGGCAACATCTCCACGGCCGCATTCAACTTCATGGTACAAGAACCCAATGAAATCATAGAGGTAGCTAATGAAATATCCCGACGTTCCAAGTTTTTCATATAACGCATCATTCCGGTTTCAGAATGATAAATATTGAATACGGATTGTTGCAAGAACTCATCCTCGCGCAACATGGAAGGTTCAAGAATCGTGCGGTCGTCAAGGAATTCAACCCGCTCCGCCACCTTACCGGCAGCTTTGGCAAAAATTCCGATAATCGTATTGATCTCCTCTTCGTTGATTTTTTCATCGGTAGATAAACCGACAACCTTACCGCAGCCGCAATTGCAATAAAAAAGATTGATCTCTTTTTCCAATGCCGCATCCCTAACGTTTTCCTGACAAACGCCTTCCGGTAACTCGAAACGTAACGTATCAAAGAATTTATTATGCTTCAGTTTATAACCGTATTTTTGAATCTCCGTAGCCAGAATAACAGCGGCGGAATGTATATGACGAGCAATCCTCACTAAACCTTCCGGTCCGTGATAAGCTGCATAAAAACCGGCCATCGTTGCATTTAACGCCTTGGCAGTACAGATATTCGAAGAAGCCTTTTCTCGCTTAATATGTTGTTCGCGGGTTTGTAAAGCCAACCGAAGAGCCTTGTTTCCCTGAGCGTCTATCGTCACTCCGATGATTCGGCCCACGATATTACGTTTATACTCTTCCTTGGTCGCCATATAAGCAGCATGAGGACCTCCGTACGCCATCGGAATACCGAAACGTTGAGTAGTTCCTACCACGACATCCGCTCCCCATTGTCCCGGAGGGGTCAACAATACCAAACTCATCAAATCCGCCACGACGGACAATAAAGCCCCGTTGGCATGTACCCGGTCGGCAAACGCCTTATAATCGCGAACCTCACCGTCAGCAGCAGGATATTGAATGATAGCACCGAAAACGTCCGGAGTAAATTCAAATGTATCGTAATCTCCATACACCAATTCGATGCCTTGCGGAACGGAACGGGTTACCAATACATCCTTCGTTTGAGGGAATATCTTGTTATCGACAAATAATTTATTGGCTCCAGCTTTCTTCATCTCTTTACTTCTCAAACCAAACATCATGGTCATAGACTCGGCAGCAGCAGTAGCCTCATCCAACAAAGAGCAATTGGAAAGCTCCATACCGGTTAATTCCACTATCATCGTCTGGAAATTTAACAAAGCCTCCAAACGTCCTTGTGAAACTTCCGCCTGATAAGGAGTATAAGAAGTATACCAAGCCGGATTCTCCAGAATATTACGCTGAATCACAGCCGGGGTAATCGTATCATAGTATCCCTGCCCGATAAAGGTACGATATAATTTATTTTTAGACGCAACCTTCCTCATCCGCGCAAAAAACTCGGATTCCGTTAAAGGAGAAGGTAAATCCAACTCTTTCTTCAATCGAATGGATTCTGGAACAGTTTGATCGATTAGTTCATCAAGAGATTTGACACCGACTACCTTCAGCATATCCTCGATATCTTCAGGACGTGGTCCGACGTGCCTCCACAAAAATTTTTCTGTAGCCATTTATTTTACTCTGATTATTAATAGTTTATATTCAATTCACTCGTTTCGTCAACGATTGTGTAAAAGTAACTAAAATTCTATTGGAGACAAAATATCTCTCGATATTTAATGGAAACAGACAATGATAGCACACGGAAAGGGATACGACAGCTTATCGTAGCTGTAGATTATCAGATAAAAGGATTCTGAGATATAAGGATTGGGTGATTGAAACGATAGATGATTGTAGATTGTAGATTTTAAATCGTAAATTGTAAATTAAATAAATCTAAAATCTACAATGCATGGAAGGGATTGGGAAAATCGAATTGAACTCCGTATTAAATACAAAAAAAAAAACGGTTAAAATCAACCGTTTTTATAGGCGGGTGGAAGATGGGGCTCGAACCCACGACCTTCGGAACCACAATCCGACGCTCTAACCGACTGAGCTACATCCACCATTTTGCTTTTGCGCTGCAAAGATAAAATAACTTTTTTTCTCTACAAAGAAAAGCATCTAAATTTTCAAAGCTTAAACTTGATTTTCCCCCGTTTTATCTCGTTTGCCACATAGCATAGCTGTTCGTACCACTCCGTTCCATACTTCTCAATCAAAGCATCTTTTAGAAAAATGTAAAGAGGAATACCTTTTTTTTCTCCCTTTATTTTCGCCCCCGCACAAATCTTCCATTCATCGTAATTAACTGCTTGATACGAGGGGTATCTGGTGATCCTAACCGGATACAAATGACAGGAAATAGGTTTGCGAAAAGTACTTTTCCCTTCCGTCCAGGCTTTTTCAATAGCACACCAACAACTTCCGTTTTCTTCAATAGCATAGGCACACTCCCCTCCATGAATCAAAGGCGTACCCAAATCGCCTTCCACATCAATAACGGCCCATCCCTGTTCTTCTACAGCCTGTATCCCCTCCGGTTTCATGTATAATTTAATGTTCTCGTAATTCTCCCGTATGTATTTCTCCTCTTCTTCTTCCAAAGGTGCCCCGGCATCGCCTTCAACACAACAAATACCTTTGCAAACCGATAAATCACAACAAAACTCTTTTTTGATCACGTCCAAGCTGACAATCGTATCCCCTATCTGTATCATGTAACTGAAAATTGAAATAAAACGGGCAAATTTAGTCATTTCTCATTACCCGACAATTTCCCGACCAATAAATCCATACGCCAAACCCGCAATTACAGATTAGCGAAACCGGATCATTAAATTGAATCACTTCATTGTAAATTCCAGATCGAATTTATAATTTACGAGTGAGTCTTGATATTACCTCCTCTAAATCGACCATCATATTAATCCCCTATTCATTGTAAATTTTAGATTTGTTTAATTTACAATTTAAAATCTACAATCACCCAATCCCTTAATCACCCAATCCTTATATCTCAGAATCCTTTTATCTGATCATTCACAACTAAATAACACATCCTCCCCGGGGATATTCAGACCAACAATGGTTTTCCTGTCATTTCCGGCGGGATAGGTAATCCCATAATAGTTAAAACCGTCGGAGCGACATCGGCTAAAACTCCATCCCGGAGATGATCACATTTAGAATCCGTCACCCAAATACATGGAACCGGATTCAGAGAATGGGCCGTATTGGGAGATCCGTCTTCATTCACCGCATTGTCCGCATTTCCATGATCGGCAATGATCAATACATCGTACCCGTTTTCCCGAGCGGCCGCCACCGTCTTTCCGACGCATTCGTCAACCGTTGCAACAGCTTTCTGAATAGCTTCATAAACACCCGTATGCCCTACCATATCCCCGTTAGCGTAATTCAAACAAATAAAATCCGCCTCCTTTCGTTTCAACTCTTCCACTATTTTTTCAGTCACGGTCGGGGCCGACATTTCCGGTTGCAAATCATAAGTAGCAACCTTGGGAGAAGGGACCAGTATCCGTTTTTCTCCGGCAAAGGGCTCCTCGCGTCCCCCGTTCAAAAAGAAGGTAACATGGGCATATTTTTCAGTTTCAGCAATACGCAACTGTTTCAAACCTAAAGACGCGACATACTCCCCAATGGTATTCACCACGTTCTCTTTATCAAAAAGAATATGCAATCCCTGAAACTTAGCATCGTAAGGAGTCATACAACAATAATACAAAGGAATGGTTTTCATTCCGAAATCAGGCTTGTCTTCCTGTGTCAACACAACCGTCAATTCTTTAGCCCGGTCATTTCGGAAATTAAAAAAGATAACCATATCTCCTTCCCGAATAGTCCCTATCGGATTCCCGTTTTCATCTACCCTGACAATCGGTTTTATAAACTCATCCGTTACCCCTCCCTCGTAGGATTCCTGTACCGCAGCAATGGCATCCGTTGCCGGTGTTCCCTTACCTCTTACCAAAAGATCGTAAGCCTCACGAATCCGTTCCCAACGAGAATCCCGATCCATAGCGTAATAACGACCGATCACGGAAGCTATCTTTCCGGTAGATTCAGCCATTTGCGCCTCCAGAAGTTGCAAAAATTCCTTTCCGCTACGAGGATCCGTATCCCTGCCGTCCATAAAACAATGCACGAAAGTATCTTCAATACCGTATTCCTTTGACAGCTCACAAAGGGCAAATACATGATCCAAAGAACTATGCACACCGCCCTGGGAAGCCAACCCCATAAAATGAACCCGTTTACCGTTTTCTTTAGCATAGGTGAAAGCTTTTACAATTTCCGGATTTCGAGCAATGGAATGATCCCGGCAAGCCCGGTTAATTTTCACCAAATCCTGATACACTACCCGACCGGCTCCAATATTCAAATGTCCCACTTCCGAATTTCCCATTTGTCCGTCCGGCAACCCGACATTTTCACCGCTGGTATACAATAAAGAGCGGGGATTATTATTGGCCAAAGCCGTAATACAAGGAGTCGGGGTACTCCCTATTGCATCCGAATGATCATGTTTACCGATTCCCCAACCATCCAAAATCATCAATAATACCTTTTTCATATCTATTTTTTTATCGTTTCCTTATTTTTTCGATGCAAAGTTAATCTTTATTATGAAGTTTAATTCACTCTATTCAAGTAAAATCCACGGAAACGTTTGCCTCTTGTCCGAGAGATAAATTCATGCTTAAAAAAATATTTTTTATTTTTATAGTACCATGTATTGCATAATACTATTTTTTATTTATATCTTTGCCATACACAAAAACAAATACGCAGGACATGAACATTGAAAACACACAAGCTCAAATGCGAAAAGGAATCCTGGAGTATTGCATTTTGTTGATTATCTCACAAAAAGACGTATACGTCCCTGATATTATCAACAAATTAAAAGAGTCCAGGATGATCGTTGTCGAGGGAACAATCTATCCCTTATTGACAAGGTTAAAAAACACAGGCCTCCTATCCTATCGATGGGAAGAATCTTTGCAAGGGCCTCCTCGGAAATATTATAGCATTACCGAATCAGGACGTCTTTTTTTAAAAGAGTTGGAAAACTCTTGGGAAGAGTTAACCTCTGCTGTAAATCATATTAAAGAAAATCACAACGCTTAATCCTATTACCATGAAAAAAACATACACCATAAATCTGAGCGGAAAGGTTTTTCATATCGATGAAGATGCTTTTGAAAAACTTCAGGATTACCTCAATACACTTAAGAATCATTACATAAAGGAAGAAGACGGGACCGAAATCATGTATGATATCGAAAGCCGTATTGCCGAACTTTTCATGCAATATCAAAAAGAAAACTTCCGGGAATCCATCGTTTTGGAAGACGTCGAGAAAGCAATCACGACCATGGGGAAACCGGCTGATATCATAGACGACGAGGAAGAAGCAGAAGAATCCAAAGGGAAACCCACACATAAACTGTACCGGGATCCGGATCACATGGTATTGGGGGGTGTCGCCTCGGGTTTGGCTTCCTATTGGGGAATTTCCATGATACTTATACGTATCTGCTTTATCCTTTTTTCACTATACTACGGCATTTTCATTTTAGTATATATCGTACTCTGGACAGTTATTCCCAAAGCCAAGAACTCCAGAGAAAAATTAGAAATGAAAGGTAAAAATATCAACATCCCCAACATCGAACGTTCGGTAAAAGAAGAGTATCAGGAAATAAAAATATCTTCGATACATCGGTTTTTCAGAAGGATAGGAGAGCTCATAAGTAGATTTTTCGGCGGGATAGGGAAAGCCATCGCTTTTCTCTTCGGTTTATCCGTTCTCTTATTCGGTATCGTATCGCTCTTTACATTCATATCGATACTATTTTTACCCAACTTAATGCCGTGGGCGGAAGCGTACGAAGAAGCCACCTGCATGGTTTCTCCTTTTCATCTTTCCATCCTTAAAATCTGCTTTTTCTTCCTAACCGTCATTCCCTGTTTATTCATCATTTTTCTGGCACTTAAAATATTGATCTCTTTCGAAAGTAACAATAGAACTATTCTGTTGCCGGCCGGAGTAATATGGTTAGTCTGTTTATTTCTACTGCTCATTGTCGGATTATCGGAAGCACAGAATTATACGCAACGAACAATAAGAACCAACACCTCAACGCTTCTCAGTCCGTTATCGAATAAAATCGTCATAGATCTCAAGGATCGCTACAATACAGGTTACAATACTAATAGATATCGATCGATTTTTAGAGTCCGAGATACAAAAGCATCCTTTTTGGTTTCTCCGGTTAAATTTTCCATCTACGCGTCAAAAGATGTCGAGGAACCCCAAATATTTTTCAATCGGAGTACCAATGCCTCGGACTATTTTAACGCGGAAGATAAAGGTATCCAAATCAACTGGGAGTTGAAGAACGATACCTTACGAATGGATAATTATTTCAAAATCGAAGGCCCGTGGAGGGGACAAGAGCTGTATATCAGGATTCTCTTACCCAGCCATTGCAAAATAGAATTTACGGAAAACGTACCCAGGGATCTAAAATTTTATTATCTCGAAGGCCAGATAAAAGAATACTGATAATTGGTTTTTAGTTAAACACTTCTCTATTGATTGACGAAAAGGGCGTTGCAGCGCCCTTTTCTTATTCATTTTCGATCGATCTCTCCCAACAACTCCTCCACAGCTTTTTCCAGCTGTTCATCCTTTCCCGAAACGACCTTTTCCGGAGAGTTAGCCACCTTCACATCCGGCTCCAACTGTTTGTTCTCCAAATAAGAACCGTCTGCCAGACGATATCCGACAATAGGGATACCGAAAACCAACGTCGGATCTTGTAAGCGCTCCCAGGAAACGCTTGTCATGGTACCCGGAACAGGCATCCCGACTAACTTCCCTATATTTTTATATTTATAGACCCAAGGGGTTCCGTGAGCATTCGAATAATTCGCTTCGCCTATAATCATAACGGATGGTTTGTTCCAACGACGGCTGGGCATATCACAGGCTTCCCGTCCTCTGACAACCTGAGTAAAATACTTTTCTCCGCTAAACAACACCTCGATGTCTTCGTGTAAACGTCCTCCGCCATTGAAACGAGTATCAATAACAATTCCTTCCCGATCATTGTATTTCCCCAATATATCGGAATAAATCGAACGGAAACTCGGATCGCTCATGCTTGCGATATGCACATAGCCCAACCGGCCGCCGGAAAGACGATCGACCTCCGCAGCCCTCTGTTTAACCCAACGTCTGTATAACAGCTGCCGCATACTGCTTTTAGAGATCGGTTTGATGACCTCTTCCCAACGCTCTTTCGATTCCGGATTATAGAAAGAGAATAACGTTTTCTCACCTCTCTTTTTATTTAACATAGGAAAATAGTCCATCCCGATTTCGATTTTTTTTCCGTCAATCTTTTCCAAAACGTCTCCGGCCCGTACTTTCGACCGGGCGTTATCGAAAGGTCCCTTTTCCAATATTTCCGTAACGATCAAACCCGGCCGACGCTCGTTCCATTCAAACAACAACCCCGTCTCGGCAGTTTCGTCTCCTCTCTCTTCCGGATAAAAACGACCGCCAGTATGGGACACATTCAATTCACCGAGCAGTTCACTCAACAACTCCGAGAAATCATGGTTATTGTTGATATACGGTAAAAATTTTTCATAATCCTTCGTCACGGCCGGCCAATCCACCCCATGCATATCTTTATCATAGAATCGCTTAGCCTCCTGCCGACGCACCCGGTCAAACATATAAGCCCTCTCGGCCACTTTATCCAATTCCATCATGGCCCTATACACGACAGGTGTTTGCTTATCGGATTGCAGATTAATCTTCTGCATATTCCGACTACCTAATAAAAAGAGATTGTTACCCGATTTATCCAGCACTAAAGAACCCCAGTTCCCGTTCAATTTATGCATCAGACGAGTATTTTTACTACGCAGATTCATCTCCCACAAACCAAGGCCGCCCTCAAAAGAAGCCAGATAATACAGCTTCTCCCCTTCCCGGCTCAAAACGGCATCTCCCAATTCGGAAGAGCTCGGAGTCAATCGTACGATCCGATCTTCTATTCCTTTCAACTCCACGACAATCGCTTTCCGTTGTTGTTTCTCCGATTTTTCCTCTTCTTTATAAGCCGACTTCTCCTCTTGCTTCAGCAACTCGTAATCCTCTTTACTCAACCTAAACCTATCGTAGGCATCCTGATTTAAAAAAACGATCATCACGTCTTCCAAAGAGCCCCACGAAGCATGATTCCTCATCCCGTAGCGTTCACTCGAAAACAGTATCGCATTTCCATCCAACACCCACCGGGGATTACCATTCGAATAGCCGCTACGGGTCAAATTGATAATTTGCCCTCCTCCATCCGCACGAACGATCCCGATATCCCCATAAGGATCATGTTTGTTTCCAATAAATTCCAAGGCGAACCATTTACCATCCGGAGACCATTTATAAGTGAAACCGTCTCCTGTTCGATAATGCATACTTCCATCGGTAATTTGCCGAACTTTCTTATTTTGCAGATTGACCACCATTAATTTATTACGGTCCTCTATAAAAGCCAACTCTTTACCGTCCGGAGAAAATTGAGGGGCAAAACGCTCCACGGAAGAGGCGGGTAATACGGCTTCTTCATCGATCAACGTGGCATTCGGAAAATTAATCTCCTCTTTTCGGGCCATCTTTGCCGTATAGATATTCCAATTTCCATCGCGTTCGCTAGCGTAAGCCAATGTCCGGTTATCAGGAGCAAAACTCAACCATTTCTCCTGTTCCGGAGTCTCGGTAACCTGCTTTGTCGTCACGTAATCCGTAGATGTAACGAACACCTCCCCGCGTAAAATCAAAGCAATCTGCTTACCGTCAGGTGAAACTTCGGCATCCGTCGCACCCGAAGTAAAAAGAAGCTCTTCTCTGTCATCAATGGCCTGATCTCCGCGAATTTCAACCGCAACCTTTTTAGGTTTCGACATTTCGTCTTTTATATAAATTTCTCCGTCATACCCAAAACATAAGCGTCCGGTATTGGCAATACTCAAAAAACGCACGGGACGATTTTTAAACGAAGTGACGGGCTCGACCCGATCCGGAACGGTCAGGTTAAACGAATAGATATTGAAAGAACCTCCGCGTTCACTTAAAAAGTAAACTTTCTCGTCTCCCGGGGCGAAAACAGGATTTCGATCCTCTCCCTGCCAACCGACCAGGTTCGTGTGTTTCTTACTTTTTATATCATAGAGATAAATATCCCGAGTGACCGAAGAGGTATGATGTTTACGCCACTCATTCTCTCCACCCTTCTTATCATGATACAGAAACCGTTTACCCGATTTGGAAAAACAAATGCTTTCCGCAGGCGTTCCCAACACCTGTCGGGGCCTTCCTCCATTGACAGAAACCGCATAAAGTTCCGTTAAAGCCGGGGAAGGGAACAAAGCGCTTTCAGTCGGATCCTGTATCTGAGCCCCATAAACAATTTCTTTTCCATCAGGAGTAAAAGCATACGGAATCTCCTTACCCGAATAAGTGGTTAACCGTTTAGGAGTTCCTCCCTCTGCAAGCATAATGAATATATCCAGATTCCCGTAACGATCACTCGCGAAAGCGATGTATTTACCGTCAGGAGACCAGATCGGGTAAGTTTCATACCCGGGATTCGTCGTTAATTGCTCAGCTCGCCCTCCATCTGCAGAAACTTTATAAATATCTCCCTTGTAACTGAATACAATTTGTTTACCATCCGGAGAGATACTCGGATAACGCATCCAAAGGGGACCCGCAGATAACACTCCCCAAATAAAAAATAAAACAAGTGTCAAATACAATTTACTCATCGTTCTTTATTTTAGTATTATACCAAACGTAAAACAGAAGCCTTCTCTGACCATCTGAAGTGCTCCCAATCAGCTCCTTGCACAAGAGCCAATCCAGTTCTCCAATCACATCTTTTATCATACATATCGACAATACACGATAACAAATCATCCCCGGGACACCAATCCCGTTTATCGCTCATTAAAAACCCAGCGACAATCATTCCCCCATAAAATTCCAAACCGGGAATCTCACGAATAAAACCTCCCGTGTTTACCACGTCTACGACATTCTGACCATCAATAACAACATATCCATTCCTCACCAAAGGATAACCCGGCAAGAAAATATAATTAGCCGCAATTTTTCTCATTATTTATTCAATCGATAGAGTTCCTTGTTACGCTCTTCTTCTTTCGGAGTTTGATACAGTTTAAATATACCCGTATTCCAAACCTTTCCGTTCCATTCTTTTTCTCCCTTTTTTGTCTCTTCCCCGGCCAGAATACGGATGCGAAGTCTGTTATAGGTGGAATCGGCCACGTAATAAGACCACTTATAATCTCGTTTAATCGAATCCATCACCACCCACGTATCACTGATCTTCAGCGTATCATTCTGATCCGAAAGCAAATAAGAAAGGATTTTATTACTCCTTTTCCTGTCCCGGTGTTCAAATTTCAGACTTGTCTCAAAATTATACATTCCGGGAGCAATACTATCCAATTCGATCTCGACATACGGATTCTGTCTATCTAACGTAACCGTATCCGTCATAACAATCTCTTTCGTCCAATTCCCGGCACACAATAAACCAATGAATTCATCTTCAATCCGGACAGAATCACAATCCAAAGTATCGAATACCCACATTTTATAACCCGGCATTAAATTTAAGGAGTCCTGACCCGTCAATTGCTTATAAATACGCGTTTTCTCCGTTAACCTGCGATTCAAAGAATCAATAACGACATCGTATATTTTAGTAAAGAGAGCCGTTTTAGCCGAATAATAATGGACGCATGAGTCAAACTCCGCCCGCGTGATTCCATACTTCTCGAATAAGTCATTATAATACATGTATTTTTTCCGGTCATCTCTACGGTCATTTCCCTCCTCCTCCATCCATACCACGAGAGCTCCGTCTGCCGTATGCATATCGATCAACAATGACGTGAATTCTTTTCTGTCTAAAGGGACTTTTTCCGAACAGGCCGTCATACAGGTTACTATCAATATAATCCACAATACATTTTTCATACGCTATACCTTATCTTTAGGTTTTGACTCCCCACGATCCTCCCATTTTTCTTTTATCAATTGATTAAATTTCGAAGTAAACAAAAATTCATTCAAAGCTTTGTTAGTAGCATTCATTATCTCCGCGTTATTGCCCTCCCACTCTTTTTTCCCTTCATGAATGAATAGAATGTTCTCGCCTATTTCAAACACGGAATTCATATCATGAGTATTAATAATCGTCGTCATTTGATATTCGTGAGTCAATTCCGATAATAAATTATCGATAACAATAGAGGTTAAAGGATCCAAACCCGAGTTGGGCTCATCACAAAACAAATACTTCGGCTGCATGACAATCGCCCGGGCAATAGCAACCCTTTTTTTCATTCCTCCACTTATCTCTGCCGGATATAATTTTCCCACGTTATCCAAATTAACGCGGTTCAAACAAAACAAGGCTCGTTCCTCTTTTTCCTTCTCACTCATACGAGAAAAAAGATTCAACGGAAATTTTACATTTTCCAAAACGGAAAGAGAATCGAACAAGGCTCCCCCCTGAAATACGACCCCCAATTCCTCTCTGATCTTCTTTACCTGTTTCGTATCCATAGAGGTAATATCACGATCGTCATACAGGATCCGACCGGAATCGATCGGATGTAAACCGATCAAAGACTTTAACAATACCGTTTTACCGGAACCGCTTTTCCCAATAATCAAATTGACCTTCCCCTCTTCAAAAACGGCATTGATATCCGACAATACAACTTTCTTATCAAATGATTTATATACATGTTCAACCCGAATCATTACAATAAGATTTTAGTTAATATCAAATTAAAGACTAATATCGCAATACTGCTATCCACAACGGCTTTCGTGCTTGCACGTCCGACTTCCAAAGCCCCTCCCTGAACATTATAACCGTAAAATGCAGGAATAGAAGTAAAAATAACCGCAAAAAACAGGGTTTTTATAATCGAATAAGTCACATAATACGGGTTAAACGAAAAATGCAACCCATGAATATAATCATCATAATTCACGACTCCCGACGCCAACCCGGAAAGGATTCCACCGATAATACCGACGAACACGCTAAACACGTATAAGACCGGGTTGATAACCAAAGCGGCCGCAATCTTAGGACCGACCAAATAAGAAACGGAATTTACCCCCATGGATTCCAGCGCTTCTATCTGTTCCGTAATCTTCATACTACCGATCTCCGAAGCAATATTGCTACCGATCTTTCCTGCCAGAATCAAACTTACAATGGTCGAAGAAAACTCCAACAACAACGTTTCACGCGTCAAATAACCGATCAAATAACGGGGTAAAAGCGGGCTTGACATATTATATGCCGTTTGTAACGTCAATACAGCTCCAATAAAAAAGGAAATAATCATTACCAATACGATCGAGTTCAAACCCAATTTTTCAAATTCATTGAGCAACTCCTTTAAATAAACTCGTTTTTTTTCAGGCTTTGTGAATATTTTCCCCAGAAATAGTATATAAGCTCCTAACCGATCTAAAATTTTCATCAATACTAACTTCTTTATTAATACCCGTCTCCAATCCTTTCTCCAAATTTTATCGTAAAAATAGAAATTATTCACGGATTTATTACTAATTTCGACAACAATAAGAGGAATTAAATTTCAAAACTTCGATTGAATATGAATAAAAACTCGTACTGCGTAATCATGGCAGGTGGACTCGGAAAACGATTCTGGCCAGTCAGCAACAAGGCTTGTCCAAAACAGTTTTGCGACATCATGAATACAGGTAAAAGTTTTCTGAGACAAACTTTTGAACGAGCAAATCAAATTTTCGACCTACAGAATATCATTATCGTTACAGGAACGGCCTACGAGGGCATCACAAAAGAACAAATACCGGAAATTCCGACCGAAAATATCTTAAAAGAGCCTTTCGGCAAGAATACCGCCCCCTGCATAGCCTATGCCGCCTATAAGATCGCGAGAACAAACCCCGAAGCCTCGATGGTAGTCGTCCCCTCCGACCATTTTATATTCAACGACAAAGAATACATCGACAACATCACGAAGGGTCTGGATTTTGTCGAACAATACGGAGGATTGCTTACCATCGGAATAAAACCGACCCGACCGGAAACCGGTTACGGATATATCCAAATCAAAAAAAACAGAATCACGGAATACGTTTCCAAAGTCAAGACTTTCACGGAAAAACCGGATAAAGAATTGGCAAAAGTATTTATGGAGTCAGGTGATTTCCTTTGGAACGCAGGTATTTTTATTTGGAAAGTAAAAGAAATTATCAACGAATTTAAAAATCATTTGGAAGATCTTTACCTTCTGTTCGAGAATGAATATAAAAATGCAGAAAAGCCCGATTCCGCCGAAAACATATCTCATATTTACAGCCAAAGTCCAAATGTATCCATCGACTTCGGCATCATGGAAAAATCTTCTAAAGTTTATGTGATCAAAGGTGAATTTGGCTGGTCGGACGTCGGAACATGGCACTCGTTTCACGAAATAAGTCCCAAGGACGAAAATCAAAATGTAAGTAATAATGGAAACGTACTTTTTATCGACTCCAAGGAGTGTATCGTGTGCGTTCCTCACCAGAAAAAAGTAATCGTAGAGGGTATTGATAATTGCATCATCGCGGAACAAAACGATTACCTTATGATTTGTACCCGGGAGCATGAAAACAACATCAGACACTTTGAAGATATGTTGAAACAAAAAGGAGCTTTAAAATAAAGCTCCTTTTCATATCATAACTTTAACCTCTTCAATACGTGCACTTTTTACCTGCAATATTTCAAAAGTAATTCCTTCAACGACAACTTGCTCTCCTTCATTCGGAATATCTTCATTATAATACAATATTAATCCGGCCAATGTTTCGTATTCTTCACTTTCAGGAAGATCCAGATTGTATTTCTCGTTCAGATAATCGACCTCCAGACGGCCGGAAAAAAGATATTCGTTAGGTGCCAGCACCTCTTCCTTCAGGTTTAGATGATCATGTTCGTCCTCGATCTCCCCGAAAATCTCCTCCATGATATCCTCTATCGTCACCATTCCTGCCGTTACCCCGAACTCATCAACCACGGCAGCTACACTTTTTTGTTCTTTCGTGAAAAGATTCAGCAAACGTAAAGCCGACATGGTTTCCGGGACGATCAAAATCTTACTGACAGCCTTAACAATCGTCTCCGGATGATGGAAAAGGGCCGATAAATGTACATATCCTATAACATTATCTATACTATCCTTATAAATCAAAATACGAGAAAAACCCGTCTGCACAAAGAGATCTCTCAATTCATCCAAACTTCCGTCCAACGGTAAGGCCACGATATCCGTACGGGGAACCATACATTCCCTTAACTTTACTTCGGAAAAGTCCAAAGCATTCCGGAACAGCTTTATATCATGTTCATCTTCGTTTAACGTTCCCGAAGCCTCTCCTTCTTCTATCAGGTTATTCAAATCAATCTTTCCAAAAGCTCTATCTTCCTCCTTGTGTGCCAATTTCTTTCCCGTGAAAACCCGCAACAACAATCCCCCGAACCAAACGGAAAAATAGGATATAGGAAAAAATAAGATGTAAAACAAAAAGACAGGTACGGCAAAAATACGTAAAAATAAATTGGGACGTAACCTGAAGACAACCTTAGGCAAGAACTCCGCAACGGCCAACATGATCAAAGTCGAAATTAACGTGACGGCAAACATTCGGAATCCTAAAGAGATGCCTATTTGTTCCAAACGGGGATCCAAATAATCCGACATGAAAATACCGTAAATAACCATGACCACGTTATTTCCGACCAGAATCGTGGTAATATACATTCCGGAATTAGATACAAACAAATCGATAAGTGTTTGGGTAATCCCCTTATTGGATTTGTCAATCTCGATACGTAATTTATTGGATGCCACGAAGGCTATTTCCATCCCGGAAAAAAAAGCGGACAGTAGCAAACAAGTTATTATGGCAACAAAAACGGTCATTTAGTTTGATTTTCTGATTCGGCTATTTTACCCGTAACATTCTTAAATTGTGGATTATTCAATTGCTGATCCGACTCAAATCCGTTATTTCCCTCTATCATCTGTTCCCCGGAAGTAAAACGTGTGTATCGATCGGTATAAAGAAACTCTTTTTTCATATCCCAATACAACAACTCCGTTTCCAATTTTTTCCCCTCGGAATTCACTACAACTACCTCATTACGAATCTCCCATAACATCTCATCTTCTAATTTTTTCGCGTATTTCGACACCAGGGAACCCACTTCGTTTCCCTCCTTATCATACAATATAGCGTGTATACCTTTCGGAAATTCATCGTATTTCTGCCCCTCTTTATTGTATTTATCATACACGGGTGTAATCACTTTATATTTAATGCGGGCAGAGTCCGAATAGAGCAATGTAAGATTTTCTCCCGACATTTCCGGTCTATCAGTCCGACTTACAATCCGATCGATCTCTTTTTGGTCTGTTTTACAAGAAAAAAGCATTACCGTCCCTAAAATAAGGACGGTAACGCTTTGTATTTTCCATACATGATGAAACAAAACCACACTATTCTTTATTAAATCTTGCGACCGTATTTTCATTTATCCAACCTCCGATTTTAACCGTGTCCCCACTCTTTATAGAGTTGAAAAAAGCCTCTCCAGAGGTAGGGAAATAAACCGAATAGGTTTTTATCAACTCATCCGCCTCTGTCAAAACCTCAGGGTCCACTTGTTTGGCTTTAATAAATTTATCTACTGCAGCCCAAAAAACGGTATGCTGTTCAAAATCATCCTGACTATAACCTTTACTTCCGAAAACATAAGCTTTTCCTATAAGAATATATGCCTTTCCGGAATTCGGGTTTATCTTCAACACTTCCTGAGCGTATTTTTTGGCTTGAGGAAAATTCTTTGTCGTTAAATAAAGCTGGGACAACATCATATAAATATTCTCCTTCTCTTCGACATTCTCGGCTTTATCTATCGCCTCTTTAAAATATCGTTCGGCCTTCTCTATATCGCGCTTGCCCAAAAACATAACGGCCAAACCATAAGCCGCATCGGAAGAGGGCTCTAACTGATATATTGTCTCGGCAACGGTTGTATAGATCGGAAGATCCGTACACTCACGTCTTCTCAACAGAGAAGAAATACTCTTCAATTCGTCCAAATTGGTTTTATTCGCTTCATATCTCGCCGTCAACAAACCAGCTAAAGTTTCACAATTCGCTAAACCGGAAGCAAAGAAGAAGGCATCTAAGTTTTTTTGACATTTCTCGAAATTCTCACCGATTTTTCCGCCTCCCAAAATGTTCTCCTTAGCAAGCCGGGATAAATCGTCATACAAGTGCAACACCTCATCGGCCGAAAGTTGCTCCTTCTTAGCCAGTTCACAAGCCGTACACATCAACCGATCAACGACATCCGGAAGAGAAGCGTTTCCTTTCATCTCCACGGATTTCAGCAAATAATTATACGCTTGCTTCCTGTTTTCCACTCCCTGATCTCCATAGCGAAGCAAAGCCAAACCTTTACGTCCTAAAATATATCCTTCTCCCGCTTTGGGATCGTCCCCGAAATACTTTATACGTTGATCGTAAATCATCATCAATGTATCCAAATACTCTTTCTTTTGAGTACTTTTATACATATATTCTATAATATCTTCTCCCCGCACGTAAGTATTCTGTTGAAATGCCGGAGCATTAAGAAACACGTATCTCCAGGCAGGCAACGCCTCCTTGAAATTCTTCTGTCTCCATAATTCCGTATAAATTGAAGCATTATACAACGTTTGTATACTATCTTTCCCAAATTTTGATTCACTTTGGGCTTTTAAACCGCCAACGGTAAGTATACATATCCCAAACGCTAATACAGCAATTCTTTTCATATGATCCCTCTATTTTTAAGTTTAAATTAAGAAACAATTTGCTTTTATATTCCCCTAAATAATTTCATCCCGGGCAAATTTACCATTATTTTTTTTAAAAGTAAAGGCTTCAACGACTTTTTCTATATGCATATTTTAATTATTATCTCCTCTTTTGAAATTCTAACATCTGATTTAATCCCACAATTACTAATTTTTCATCAAAAAAAACTTCCCGCTTTAAAGACTTTTTTAAGAAATGACTGGCTCCTCCCGTAAGGATAACTATTGCCTCCGGATTTTCGCGACGCAATTCATCTATGTAACCACGTACTTCAAAAAGTATACCATTCATGACTCCGTCCAATATGGCCCCCGGAGTATTTTTTCCTATATATTCATACGTATCGGACCCTTCGACCAAAGGAAGGCTTAACGTGAATTCATTCAACGCACGAAAACGGATTTGCATGCCCGGGGAAATATTACCCCCCAGAAACACACCTTCCCCATTCATAAAGTCGAAAGTAATGGCTGTTCCCATATCGACAACCAGTATATCTTTACCCGGAAATAAAAAAGCGGCGGCAACACATCCGGCAATACGATCTATTCCCAACGTTTGAGGAGTATCATATCCTAAACGAATGGGCAACGCCATGAGCGGATTAGCTTCACAAAAAAAAGTTGCGATATCGCTTAGACAAGCTCTTAATCCTGTCGATATCGCCCCGGTACTGGCCATAATTACATTAACCTCTTCTCCTCTCTTCCGCCAGCAGAGAGCTTTCTCGTACAATTCAGGGACTCCCGTCCCACTCTCGACAAAAAGATTATCTTCGAATACGGCATATTTGGTCCGCGTATTTCCTATGTCAACAACCAGATTCATTTCATATTAATTTTTCTCCGTAAATTCTTCCATGGCCTTTGTTATCCCGGATACCCGCCCAATATTTTCAATACCCGTAAACACGAGTGTCAATTTATCGTTTCGTTCACTCATTTTACAAGGAACAACCTGTTTTTGTACAAACTTCAAAACGGCCGTAAAAATAGCAGAAGCGTAATAAGAAGAATGCTGATCGCCGATAAAATAAGCCACCATCTTACCGTTTTTAACCAATAAACGTTCTATTCCCAAGTTCACGCACCTTCTCCGGATTCGGACCACCTCCATCAAAGCCTCAACTTGTACCGGAATCTCTCCGAAACGATCCCGCAATTCAATTTCAAATCGCTGTAACGTATTCTCATCCGTGATATTATCCAACTCCCTGTATAAACGAATCCGTTCGCTTACATTCTCCACGTAAGCTTCAGGAATCAAAATCTCAAAATCCGTATCGATAACACAATCCACCGAAAAATACTCGTTATTTTCCGATTTTCTTTCTTCCAATTCCGGAAATTCTTCATCCCTCAACTCCAACAAAGCTTCATTCAATATCCGTTGATAGGTCTCGTAACCGATCTCGGCAATAAATCCGGACTGCTCTCCACCTAAAATATTGCCGGCACCGCGAATATCCAAATCTTGCATCGCAATATTAAAACCACTCCCGAGTCCGCTATAATCCTCTATCGCCTTCAAGCGTCGTCTGGCATCTTGATTGATCAATTCCAACGGAGGAGTCAACAAATAACAGAATGCCTTCCGGTTAGAACGCCCCACCCGTCCCCTCAATTGATGCAGATCACTCAATCCGTAATTTTGTGCCTGATTGATAATCATGGTGTTGGCATTAGGAATATCCAAACCGGATTCCACAATAGTCGTAGCTATCAATACATCATAATCTCCCCGTATAAAATCATGCATCACGGTTTCCAAATCCTCTCCGTTCATCTGCCCGTGGGCCACACAGCTCTTCACTCCCGGAATCAGACGATGAATCAGGTATTGAAT
The DNA here is from genome assembly GCF_003204205.1 of Sanguibacteroides justesenii. NCBI lineage: Bacteria > Pseudomonadati > Bacteroidota > Bacteroidia > Bacteroidales > Porphyromonadaceae > Sanguibacteroides > Sanguibacteroides justesenii. The sequence goes on along the minus strand of NZ_QJPL01000003.1, from coordinate 124,923 downwards.
CTCCCGGATATTCTCCACCCGGTTATGAATGAAAAATACCTGTCCGCCACGTGCCAGTTCATAAGAGATCGCCTCTTTTATAACTTTTTCATCAAAACGATGCAATTCGGTAACAATAGGATAGCGATTGGGAGGCGGCGTCCGGATAATCGACATATCTCTTGCTCCCATCAAAGAGAATTGCAAGGTCCGGGGAATTGGCGTTGCCGTCATGGTAATCGTATCGACATTCAATTTCAAATGTTTCAGCCTCTCTTTTACGGCCACCCCGAATTTCTGCTCTTCATCAATAATCAATAGCCCCAAATCCTTAAAATGCACATCGGAGCTCGTTAAACGATGAGTCCCGATGATAATATCTACTTTCCCCTCGCTTAACTCTCTCAGTACCCGTTTTATGTCGGAACTTTTTTTCATTCTACTGATATACTCCACCCGACAAGGCATCCCTGCAAGCCTTTTGATAAAAGTATTATAGTGCTGATAAGCTAAAACCGTAGTAGGTACCAAAACGGCCACCTGCTTACTATCCGCAACGGCTTTAAAAGCAGCTCTTATCGCCACCTCCGTCTTTCCGAAGCCGACATCTCCACACACCAACCGATCCATCACGTGCGGATTTTCCATATCTTCTTTTACGGCCTGAATCGCCTTCATCTGATCGGGGGTCTCCTCGTACATAAAAGAAGCTTCCATCTCTTCCTGCAAATAACTATCCTTAGAATAGGCAAAGGCCGATTCTTTACGACGTTTGGCATACAACGCTATCAGCTCCCGGGCAATATCTTTCACCCTGGATTTCGTTTTCTGCTTCAAACGGTTCCAAGCATCTCCCCCCAATTTATTGACAACCGGAGGAACACCGTCCTTTCCCTTATACTTAGAGATCTTATGTAAAGCGTGAAGGCTGACATACAATTCCGAATTATTTTTATAGACTAAACGTATGGCCTCCTGTTCACGGCCGTCGTTATTAATCTTGACCAACCCGCCGAACCGGCCGATCCCATGATCCACATGAACGACATAATCACCGGGATGTAAATTTTGCAATTCACTAATCGTAATAGATTCCCTCCCTTTTCTTATCTGTGTCGTTTTCAATCGATACTTATGATAACGATCAAAAATCTGGTGCTCCGTATATATGCAAATCCTCAATTGTACGTCACAAAACCCCTCGTGTATAGTCCCCTCCACGGACTTAAAATTTACGATATATCCCTTGTCCGAAAAAATATCCCGTAACCGTTGAAGCTGCATTTCATTATTTGAACAAACGCAAAGCGTGTATCCCTCTCGTTGTTTACTTTGCAAATGTTCCGCCAACAAATCGAATTGCTTGTTTACTGCCGGTTGTAATTCAGTCTCCATTCTCAGAACCTGCCCCCGAAAATAAAGATCCGATCCCCATTCAACAACCGGACACTTCCCGACCATTTGCAGGAGATCATCGGCAACAACCAACAAATCACCCGGATCATCCTGTTTTAATGTATTCAAACGATCACGGATCAAAAAAGTGTTTTTTAACCACCAAATCACTCCTTTCCCGAGGAATTCGGCCAACGTCCCGGATTTGCCGCCATCTACGGTCTCACTTAAATCCGGCACGAGCACGATACGTTCTATTTGTTGTTCCGAAAGTTGGGTCTCCACATCAAAATAACGAATACTCTCTACCTCGTCCCCGAAAAAATCCAAACGTACAGGACGCTCTTCCGCGAAAGAGTAGATATCGACAATACTCCCCCGTATTGAAAATTGTCCGGGTTCATATACAAAATCACTCCTTTCAAAATTATACTCCGAAAGCAGGTCTTCCAGAAAAGAGATCGACAACTTATCTCCTTTAGAAACAGGCATCGACATATCGGCTAAAACCTCTTTATTCACTACCTTTTCAGCCAATGCCTCCGTGTAAGTCACCACCCAACCGACCTGCTTATCCACCAACGCGTTTAACACCTCCGTCCGCACCAGAATCGAATCATTATCCTTATCCTCAAAATTACCGGAACGACGAAAGGAAGCAGGCAAAAAACGAAGTTTTTCTTCCCCCAAAAGAAATAACAGATCATTATAAAAATAGGCCGCCTCTTCCTTATCATTCAATACGAACAATTGTACTCCCTCGCTCTCTTTTCCAAGAACAGCCGCGATAAAAGAGAGTACCGAACCGACTCCATTTTCTATTTTCAATTTAACATCCGGACATCCATTCAAAGATTTTCGAATTTCGTCCACAACAGGATGTTTTTGAAATAACTGTAATAATTCTCTCGCTTCCAACATTATTTATTTTGAAAAGAGAGGGTGTTCCCATGCGTCAGGATGCACCCTCTCTTGTTTTTTCAAAAGATGTCTCAAAAATTTCCAGGAACGATCCTCTCGCCCAAAGCCTCCCTCCTCTTAATTAATTCATTGGCATAGAGTCGCCTGAAAAACGATTCTCGGACAATCTCATTTTACAGGATCAACATGGCATCCCCATAAGTTCCGAATCTATATTTTTCTTTAACAGCTTGATTATAAGCTTCCATAACAAAATCATAACCTCCGAAAGCTGCCACCATCATCAGTAAGGTCGAATAGGGCAGATGAAAATTAGATACAAAAGCATCGGGTACACTAAAATCATAAGGAGGAAAAATAAATTTATTCGTCCATCCGTCAAATTCCGTCAAACGACCCTTTGTCGTAACACAGCTTTCCAACGTTCTAACGACAGTAGTACCCACCGCACAAACCTTATGTTTTTCATCCTTGGCATCATTCACTATTTTCACCGTCTCGGACCCTACGATAATCTGTTCGGAATCCATCTTATGTTTTGTCAGATCCTCCACATCAACTTCCCGGAAATTCCCTAATCCGACATGCAGTGTGATATAAGCGAAATCGATTCCTTTGATCTCCATACGCTTCATCAACTCCCGGCTAAAATGCATCCCGGCTGTAGGAGCAGCGACCGCTCCCTCTTTTTTCGCAAAAATAGTCTGATAACGTACCGCATCTTCCGGTTCTACCTTTCGAGTGATAAAACGAGGTAACGGAGTCTCTCCTAAAGCATACAGTTCCTTCTTAAATTCATCATACTCCCCATCAAACAAAAAACGTAACGTTCTACCGCGGGAAGTCGTATTATCGATAACCTCGGCAACCATACTGTCATCTTCCCCGAAATACAATTTGTTCCCGATCCGGATTTTACGAGCAGGGTCTACCAAAACATCCCAAATCCGAAGATCCCGATTCAACTCTCTCAGCAAAAACACTTCGATCTCGGCTCCGGTTTTCTCCTTATTCCCATACAACCTCGCAGGAAATACCTTTGTATCGTTGAACACAAAAACATCTTTTTCTTCAAAATAATCAATAACATCCTTGAATACTTTATGTTCAATCTTTCCTGTTTTTCTATCCAATACCATTAACCTACTCTCGTCCCGATTCTGCATGGGATGTAATGCTATTAATTCCGTAGGCAACTTGTATTTAAATTTCGATAGTTTCATATGAGTAAACTAATTTATTATTTATCAAATTTTGAAAATCACAGCATTTCCTGCAACGTTTCAACTACTTCATTCATTTTACAAGCATCTTCCACTTTAAATCCGCCCACCCGGCTTCGCCGTAAAGCAGAAAGATACGAACCGCTTCCACAGGCCTGTCCTAAATCATGTGCCAACGAACGTATATATGTTCCTTTACTACACACGATTCTTAACTCAACCACGGGAAGTTCCATTTTCACAATCTCAATCTCCCGAATCGTCACCCGACGACTCTTCATCTCCACCTCGTCACCCTTACGGGCTTTCTCGTAAGCACGAACCCCATCTACTCGTACAGCGGAGAAAATCGGGGGATATTGCTCAATCTCACCGACAAAACGAGTAATGACCTCTTCCATCAACATACGGTTCACATGCTCATACGTAAAGGTCCCGTTAAAAGATGTCTCCAGATCGTAAGAAGGAGTCGTGTGTCCGAAAGTTATCTCCGCAACATACTCTTTCTCTTCTCCCATGTATCTTTCGATCTCCTTCGTCTCCTTTCCAACGCATACGATCACGACCCCACTCGCCAACGGATCCAATGTCCCCGCATGCCCTACCTTTATCTTACCGAATTTCTTTTTCAAACAGATCCGAACCTTATTCACCACGTCAAAAGAGGTCCAACGCAAAGGCTTATCGATCACGATTACAGCTCCCGCCTGAAAATCTCCTTCTTCTCGAAATCGAATCTTACTCCAAACTTCTGTCATCCCAACACAATTGTCAATATTCCCACAATAGCACAATAAATGGCGAACCAAATCAATTTTCCTCTCTTTACAATGCTTATCATCCACTTACAAGCGATACATCCGGAAACAAAAGCAGCGATAAACCCGACAATCAAAGATACAACAGGTACACCGTCGCCGGAAGAAAAATCCCCCTTTACCAAATCCAGCATAGCTTCTCCCAAAATGGGTATCAAAACCATCAAAAAAGAAAATTTGGCAACAATCTCTTTTTTATTCCCCAACAATATACCCGTCGCTATCGTCGAACCGGAACGGGATAATCCAGGCAATACGGCACACGCTTGTGCCAAACCTATCACAAAAGCGTCCTTATAAGAGATATTGGCTTTCTCCCGAGGTTTGGCGTAGTAGGCAAAAGTCAACAGCAACGCGGTCACTAACAACATACAACCCACGATCAACAAGCCCGAACCGAATATCTCTTCTACAAAATCCTTAAAACAAAACCCCACAATCGCCACCGGAATCATCGATATAAATATTTTCAACACGTAAGCCATCTCGTCATTATACCTGAAACTAAAAAATCCCCGGAACAAAACAGAAACCTCTTTCCACAAGATCACAATCGTACTGCATACGGTCGCCGCATGAACCGCAACGGCAAACGTCAGATTCTTTTCAGCCTCAACTCCAAATAATGCACCGAAAATTTGTAAATGTCCGGAACTGCTTACAGGTAAAAATTCTGTTAATCCTTGAATTATACCGAGCGCCAATGCTTCAAACCACTCCATAAATCTATATTAAATTGAGAACGGGAAAATTCCTATAACATCTCTTCGTCCTACCTCAATACTACATCTATTTCTCCTCTTTTTTAGGTTTACGCATAATGCCCCAGAACACGAAACCGAAACCGAATAAAACAACCATCGGGGCTAAGGTAATTCTCCTAAAACTAAAAATGTCATAGTTAAAAGTATCCGGAGAATCAGATCCGCCTCCCATCATCAATAAAAATCCGAGCACGACAATCCCGAAACCGATCAAAATAAATTTATAGTTACTCTTGGGTATCGGGAAACCATCCTTCTTTTCTTTCAAATCATTTACCATATATCTTTTTTTATGTATACAATTCATTTAAATCCCTGTTCAAATATCGATGAACAGAATACCAAGCCGATATAAACGATAAAAACATACCGCAAAGAACGACAAACGCCACCATAACAACGATCGTATCCCGATGTATAATATTCATCACCCTTCCTATATTCTCTTGTAGAAAAAATATAGCACCCAACAGCACCAAGTTCGCGATCATAGCTCCGAAGAACCCCCTCCACATGCTGTCATACACGAACGGCTTGCAAATAAAGAAAGATTTTGCCCCTACTAACTGCATCGTCTTTATTAAAAAACGCTGTGAATACACGGCCAGATGTATCGTATTCCGGATCAAGGTAAACGATATCAACATCAGAACGGCCCCGACAATCAAAAAGAATACGCTTATCCGACGAATATTCTCATTGATACTCTGTATCATCGACTTCTGGTAATAAACATCATGAATGATATCGAATTTGGCCAATCCTTTTTCGACCATCGCCAAAGAATCGTTATTCGCGTAAGCCGGATTCAATTTAATCTCGATAGAAGGCAAAAGCGGATTCGCACCTAATATAGCTTCGAAATCCTCTCCCATCTCTTTCTTGAAAGCAGCAGCAGCCTGCTCTTTCGTTATATATTGAGAAGAATAAGTATAGGGACGGGTATCCAAGATTTTTTGCACCCGCTTAATTTCAGCTTCGTTTGTATTATCCTTAATTATGACAACGAAACCGATATTACGTTTAACATGATCCGACACCATGCGGGCATTCAATAGAATAAATACGAGAGCACCCACGACCACGAGCACCAAAGCAATACTGATCGTAGAAACAAAGTATGATCCTTTTACCCTTCTACTTCCTGTATGAGACATCTCTTTTCTTTAAAAAACACGACAAATATAATCATTCTAAACCCGAGAACAATCATTTCAATAAAAAAAACAAAAAAAACGGCCTCTAAATCCGTTCAATAACTACATGAGAAACAGAATTTAATATATAAAACCGAAATAATTCCTTATATTTTTAAGAGAATTCGTTTGTACGATAGAAAAAATGCCCTATATTTGCGTTCGCATTTGCGAAAACAGCTCAGTTGGTAGAGCATAACCTTGCCCAAAGCGAAGCGTCATCGATGTAACCTTGGTAAGGTTTAAAGATGCCAAAAGTGTTATTGATTATATTTGCGAAAATAGCTCAGTTGGTAGAGCATAACCTTGCCCAAAGCGAAGCGTCACCGATGCAACCTTGGTAAGGTTTAAAGATGCCAAAAGTGTTATTGATTATATTTGCGAAAATAGCTCAGTTGGTAGAGCATAACCTTGCCCAAAGCGAAGCGTCACCGATGTAACCTTGGTAAGGTTTGAAGATGCCAAAAGTGTTATTGATTATATTTGCGAAAATAGCTCAGTTGGTAGAGCATAACCTTGCCAAGGTTAGGGTCGCGGGTTCGAGTCCCGTTTTTCGCTCGTTCTTTTTCAATGTTGCTCGAGTGGTGGAATCGGTAGACACGCGGGACTTAAAATCCCGTGGCCATTGCGGCTGTGCGGGTTCAAGTCCCGCCTCGAGTACCACATGAAACAAAAAGCCGGTCGAAAGTAAAATTTCGACCGGCTTTTTGTTTCAACGCCATTTTTTATTTATTTTTAAAAATCAAGTGATCGTTCTCAACATCCACAACGATATGGCTATCTTTGGAAACCTGTTCGGCCAATATCTGTTTGGAAAGGTCATTTAACAAGTTTCGTTGGATAATTCGTTTAACGGGACGCGCCCCGAACTGCGGATCATAACCCGCTTCCGCGATCCACTCGACCGCTTTACCCGTTACGTCCAAAATAATTCCATTGTTAGCAAGCATTTTATTGACACCATTAACCTGCAATCGAACGATATCCACAATCTCGGATTTTTGTAAAGGAGTAAACATAATCACCTCATCGATACGATTCAGAAATTCCGGACGAATCGTTTTCTTCAACAATTCATATACCTCGTCATTGGTCTTTTCCAATACCTCATCCCGGTTATTATCGTTTAAGTCCTTTAGCTTCTCCTGGATAATATGAGCACCGATATTAGAAGTCATGATGATAATGGTATTTTTAAAATCCACCACCCGGCCTTTATTATCCGTCAACCGACCGTCATCCAATACTTGCAAAAGGATATTGAATACATCCGGGTGCGCTTTCTCTATCTCATCCAACAAAACAACAGAGTAGGGTTTCCGGCGTACGGCTTCGGTCAATTGACCGCCTTCATCGTATCCCACGTATCCGGGAGGTGCCCCGATCAAACGAGAGACAGAATGACGCTCCTGGTATTCGGACATATCGATGCGGGTCATCAAAGACTCGTCGTCAAACAGGAACTCGGCCAACGCTTTGGCCAACTCCGTCTTACCGACTCCGGTCGTTCCCAAAAAGATAAACGAACCAATCGGTCGTTTGGCATCCTGCAATCCGGCCCGATTACGACGCACGGCATCCGCCAAAGCGGCAATAGCCACGTCCTGACCGACTACCCGTTTATGCAACTCTTCCTCCAAATGCAATAATTTCTGACGTTCGCTTTGCATCATCCGGCTTACCGGTATTCCGGTCCATTTAGATACGACCGAAGCTATATCATCCTCCGTAACCTCTTCCCGAATCAAAGAATCTCCATGCTTCATATCGGCCAGCTTCGTCTTAATCTCCTCAATCCGCTGTTCCGCAGATTTTATTTTACCGTAACGCAATTCGGCCACCTTTCCGTAATCTCCCTCCCGCTCCGAACGGGAAGCTTCAAATTTATACTGTTCGATGGCATCTTTATTTTTTTGAATCTCATCGATCAAAGATCGTTCAGACTCCCATTGAGCCCGCAATTTCGTACGCTCCTGATTCAAATCGGCTAATTCTTTTTGGATCTCATCCAACTTCTTGCTTTTTCCATCCCGTTTGATCGCCTCTTTCTCTATCTCAAGCTGTTTGATCTTACGATCCAGTTCATCGATCTCTTCAGGAACGGAATTCATCTCCAACCGCAATTTTGCGGCAGCTTCATCCACCAAGTCAATTGCCTTATCCGGCAAGAAACGATCGGATATATACCGGTGCGACAACTCAACGGCAGCAATAATGGCATCGTCCGTAATCCGCACTTTATGATGGTTTTCATATCGCTCCTTCAATCCCCGCATGATACTGATAGCACTCATGACATCGGGTTCATCGATCATCACTTTCTGAAATCGACGTTCCAAAGCCTTATCTTGTTCAAAATATTTCTGATACTCGTTCAAAGTCGTCGCTCCGATAGCCCTTAAATCTCCCCGCGCCAACGCCGGCTTTAAAATATTGGCCGCATCCATCGCCCCTTCCGACTTCCCGGCCCCCACCAACGTGTGGATCTCATCGATAAAGAGAATGATATCCCCTTCCGACGCCAAAACCTCATTCACCACGGCCTTTAGCCTCTCTTCGAACTCTCCTTTATATTTAGCGCCGGCAACCAAAGCTCCCATATCCAAGGAATAGATGCTCTTGGATGCCAAATTCGAAGGGACATCCCCGTTAACGATACGCTGAGCCAACCCTTCGGCTATAGCCGTCTTACCGACCCCCGGTTCCCCGATCAAAATCGGGTTGTTTTTCGTTCTCCGGGATAAGATTTGCAATACCCGACGAATCTCATCGTCCCGCCCGATCACCGGATCCAGCTTACCGTCGCGAGCCCGCTCGTTCAGATTAATGGCATATCGCCCCAATGCATCGTAATTGTCTTCGGCCGACTGCGAATTCACTTTCGAACCCTTCCTCAACTCCTCGATAGCAGCTTTGACTTCCTTCTCTGTCATTCCGCTATCTTTCAATAATTGCGAAACTTGATCCCGGATGGATAACAAGCCCAATATAATGTGTTCCAGAGAGACATACTGGTCACCCATCTCCCCCGCAATCTTCGTTGCTTTTTCCAGCACCTTATTGGTATCTTCGGAAAGATAAGGCGATCCTCCGGAAACTTTCGGATAGGAATCAATCATCCGATCCAAAGCCGAAACCACGTTCCGTCCGTTAACTCCCAATTTGTTAAAAATAAAATTAGTGATATTTTCACCTTTAGCAATAATACCTTTCAACAGATGCCCCGTCTCGATGGCCTGTTGCCCTTTTTCCTGCGCAATCTGCACGGCTTCCTGCACGGCTTCCTGCGACTTAATTGTATAATTATTCATGTTCATAGTCTCATGCTCCTTTCGTGTTTAAGGAAATACAAAGGGTATACCGAATCTATAAACTAAAAGTTTCACATTTCCTTCTACAAAAAGACGCACAAGATAAAACCATGATTATCAATACATAGAAAATTTTTCCTGCCTCTATGCCGAAACCGAATAGTTCAAAATGCCCACGCAAATAAGACATTTTGTCATAATTACGGAAAAATAAATGCCAAAATGTCTTATACACTGTTAAAAGTCTTCTATTCCAGCCATTTTCGGAAAGAATCGGTAAAAGGAGGATATGCAATCCCTTTTTCCGTAATAACGGCCGTTATCAGATTACGAGGAGTAACATCAAAAGCAGGATTATATACTTTTACCTTATCCGGAGCCATTCGATGAACATACCACTTCTCGGTAACTTCTTCAGGAGGACGCTCTTCTATATGGATTTGCTCACCCGTCGAACAAGCCAAATCGATCGTAGAAGTCGGTCCCAACACGTAAAAAGGAATCCCGTAATGTTTTGCCAGAACAGCGACTCCAGAAGTTCCTATCTTATTCGCCGCATCTCCATTGGCGGCCACCCGGTCACATCCGACCAAAACGGCTTGAACCCACCCTTTTTGCATTACAATCGACGCCATATTATCGCATATCAACGTGACATCCACTCCTGCTCTCTTTAGTTCGAAAGCCGTTAGCCTGGCCCCTTGCAACAACGGACGAGTTTCATCCGCAAACACCTTAAAATCATATCCGTTCTCTTGCCCCAAATAGATCGGAGCCAATGCAGTTCCATATTCGGAAACTGCCAAATGACCGGCATTACAATGAGTCAGCAGACCCATTCCGGGAGATAATAACGATAACCCCCACTCCCCTATCCGCCGACAGGCTGCTGCATCCTCGGAACGAATGGCCTCCGCCTCCCGCCGCATAGCATCTTTCATCCCCCGTACGCCATCGGGTTCATGCACCCGGATACAATTTTCCATCCTATCTAAAGCCATAAACAGATTTACGGCCGTCGGACGAGAAGTTGCCAAGTAGCTCTTTATCCGGTCAAACTCTTTATGAAAGCCCTGCACATCCTCTTCCCGGTAGTTCTGCATACACACCGAAATCCCGCAAGCGGCAGCCACCCCGATCGCCGGAGCCCCTCTCACCCTCAACGAGTATATCGCTTCCCATATCTCTTCCGGAGTTTTCAACGCCAGGTATATTTCCTTGTTCGGAAGTTGCGTTTGATCGATAACGATCAATGCCCCTTGTTCATAATCCGCCCGAACAGTCACTATATCGAAAATCGCATTCATTGCTCAAATTTTTCCCGTAAACGTTTCAAATCTTTCCTCTCTTCCTCCGAAAAGGGGATTAAAATATCCTTACGGCATTCCGCCAGATGTACTGCCTGACAATAAGCTTCGAGGTTTTCCAACTTCCAATAGGCCTCTTCCACACTTTTTCCCCAGGTAATAGCACCATGTCCTTGCATTATAATTGCGTTACGCCCCAAAGCCAAAGCGCCAACCGCCTCTTCTATCTCCTTCGACCCCGGTCTCGCGTACGACGCCAATCCTAACTCTCCCAAAAATATCTCCGCTTCCGAAACCACCCCCTCCTTCGGCAGATGTCCGCACAAAGCAAAAGAGGTCGTATAAGGCGGATGGGCATGTACACAAGCCCATGCATTCGGATTCCGGCGCATAACAGCAAGATGGGTTTTTATTTCACTCGTGCTCGGTCGTTCTCCCGCGAGCTGTCGTCCCTGCATATCCACCATACACATATCTTCCGGTTTCATAAATCCCTTAGAGATATAAGTAGGAGTGCATAACACCATACTCTCGTTCAGGCGTACGCTGATATTCCCTCCATTTCCATCCACGTAATTTCGTTGCCACATCCTCTTCCCGATATCACATATTTCCTCCTTCAGGCGTTCTGTCGCTTCCTCGTTAAAAATCTTATTATAATCCATATTATCTTTATTGAAAACCCTCCCTACAAAATTAGACAATTCGCATGGAAACGCCACCATATTACGAAAAGAAAAAGCCTCCGATTTCTCGGAGGCTTTGTACCCAGGGCGGGAATAAATGACATAAAACAAGAGAAAGCAAGAGAATCAAACCATACTGATTATCAATATCTTTATTTTCTCTTGGTTTTATAAAAAAGACCTTGTTTTTCCAAAAGTTTATACCCTGTTTATACCTGAGTGAAAAAATATAACTATATTTGCAATAAAAGGAAAACAAAAGAAAAGGCTACGATGGCAACGAGAAAGAATTACAGGGTGGATAACACGTATATTATCAGCACGGACAACACCGACAACCCTAAATTAGGTGCAAAAGTATTAAGTGATGGCAGGGAGAGTCTTTTTCTCGACCACTACTTAGGTTTTTCAATATCAATTAGCTCAAACACGGGGAAGGAGTACAAAAGGGTAAACAACAAAAGAGAATATTTAAAACTTTACCTTTGGCAAGCCCCCAGAACCCCGATAGAACGACAACAAAACAAGGAAACCCTAGAACTTGCCAAAAAGATAAGGTTTGAACGAGAACAAGAAATGAAAGCCGGGGAGTTGGGGTACCGGCTAGAGAAGAAAGACAATATCAATTTTTTGGATTACTTTCAAAACTACATAGACAATTACCAAAAGAAAGATATTAGGGTTATTATGATGGCTCTATGTAAGTTTAAATCGTTCCTTGCTGAAAAACACCCCGTTTATGCCAATTTCATCAAGCCTAACAACCTCAACCGGAATTTGATGTTAGAGTTTGTTGAATACTTACAAAGTATTTGTGCTGGAGAGGGAGCACACACTATATTCCAACGATTCAAAAAGGTTATCAAGCATGCAGAGGAACACCACGTGATACACAAAAACCCATGCAACGGTATCACTTGCAAAATAGACGATCAAGTTATAAAAAAGGATATTCTAAGTATTAAAGAGATTGAAATACTACTAAACACCCGCTATAAAGGTCAAAATCCCGACATAAGAAGATCATTTATATTTTGCCTTTACACGGGGATACGCTTTTGTGATATCGTGGCGTTAAGGTTCTCAAACGTGGATTATTCAAACAGGCTTCTATCATTTGAGCAAAACAAAACAAGCGGACATAGCAAAGCTAGCAGCGTGGTTATACCATTAAATGACGGCTTACTTTCCCTCATCGGCACACCTCCAACTCCTAACAATATAGACGAGGTAATATTTAAACTTCCATCCCATACCATGTGCCTAAAAGCGTTAAGACACTGGACGGCGAGAGCCGGTATTACCAAGCATATAACTTGGCATTGTGCCCGACATTCATTTGCAGTGAATATCCTTAACAATGGAGCCAATATAAAGACCGTATCGAGCCTTTTGGGGCACTCTGGACTAAAACACACGGAGAAGTACACCCGTGCCGTGGATAAGTTGAAAGAGGATGCAATAAACAGCCTACCAATGCTTAAACTATGATCACATGATAGACCCGTGGGTAAAAATATTTGATATTCTCGCCTTATTTGATCGAATAGAACAAACTGATGGATTTGTAAATAGGAAAAATTTTCAAAAGGCTTTATTAACGTGCAAAGAGTATAAATCTCCCACCAAAAATCAAAAATCACGTAAAACAAAATCATACAAGGTGAAGAATGCACATGAAATTATTGGCAATATCAACAAGTACAAAAGAGGCTTTAAAGGAGGGGTATTCCTAGATAATTTTAGATGGATGCAACAAAACGGGGGAAACAATTCATTAACCGATATTAATTTAAACATCGGGAAGATTGATATACACCTTTATTGGATAACAGACGATAATAACTACATGGAACTAGAAGAAAACGATACGATCTTTAGCAACACGGCACTAGTCAAAGCGTTGGAAGTTTCAAGCGCAACTATATCCCGTTGGAAGGAGAACGGGATTATAAAAACTTTCCACGTGGATTATTTTGAAATCGTCATAAATGGAGTAAAATACAATAGGGAATACCCATTTTTTTATTATAGCCTAAAAGACATAAAAAAAGAAATTGGGAAACATAGATAAAATACTATATATAAAGTATATAAAATTCAAACACGCATAAATTTATGAAATACGATCCGTTGCTACCCGTTTTAACGGTCATATTTCATTTTTCAACAGTATTCCCAAGTAATAATATTTTCTTTTAATTATTATTTTTTCCTTTGTTATATAGATTCATAATTACACGTGTGCAAGAGTGGATTATGAATCTACACGGCAAAGACGGGGAAGTCTTGCACCTTTCCCCCGGCAGCCAAAACCCTCTAAATAAAAAAGACATGACAGAGGTTTTAAAACAAGTTGCCGACGAGGTGACAGCTAACACTATATTTTGCACAAAAGAAGTATTAACGAGTGATGAAGCAGCCCGATACATGGGTATTTCAAAGAGTTATTTATACAAACTCACGATGAGGGGCGAGATACCACATTTTAAACCGATGGGAAAGATGTGTTATTTCAATCGTGTAGAGATAGAGCAATGGTTGCAAAGAAATCGTGCATGTACAAGTGAAGAAATAGAACAAAAAGCCCAAAATTACTGCATGAAAAAAGGGGGTGTACTATGATATTCACAGACTACTACCGTTTTGAAAAATTACCAAATCAAAAGAGCAAGTTAAGGATAGACTGCACCTCGTCAACTGGCAGCTATGACCCGCTAGAGATGTTAAGGAACAAAACACGTGAATTGTTCATTTACATCGGGGATAACACGCACACCAAGGCGGGGGAACAGAGGAAAGCGGATTTGGCGTTATCCAAGAGTACACACATTAGCAGTATTTACAATCCCGATTTAGAGTTGCCCTACTGGTACGGGGACATGAAAGGGACGGCTGACGCCTTCATATTTGTACACCGTGATGCCAAGTTTATAGAGGGGAAGATACAACCGGGGGCGATCGTGGAGGTGTTCATAGCGAGGGGACAGAGAAATAACCGGGAGGCACTTTATAACGCCGTGTGCGAGGGGGAATACAATGACGAGATGCAAGGGTTAAGGAAGCGGGTTACCAAATCAGTAACCGCCACTGATGAGGGAGTTAGTTAAATTAACCCCCATCTATTACAATCTGTATTCTGTTACTAAATCGGTAACCGTTATGTATGACAATATAGATTTTAAGTTAAGAAAGAGTGACGGGGTAAACGTGGACTTTTTGGGAGAAACACCGTGCTATTTCAGCGTGACAGGAGAACACACGTTTGAAAATGGCACGGTTATAACCGGGAACCTCGACGGGTATAAAATAGCGGTCAGGGAAGACGGGGTTAACATCACGGGTGGTAGCCTTTGCAAGTTTTACCTTGGGGATAATTTCCAAACGCTAGGCCGGGGTGACACGCAGAGGGCGATAGAGAAGTTATCAGACACTTTGCACCTGCACGTGGATAAAGCGACGGTAACGAGGATAGACCTATCCCAAAACTTCATCATGAGGCAACCCGTGGAAAACTACTTTAACCATCTGGGAGAATTGAAGTATTACAAACGATCCCCCATGATTCCAGAAGGGGCGTTATATTATTTCAATCACAAGAACACGATTATATTCTATGACAAGGTGAGGGAGCAAAAAGCCAAGGGAAAGATAATCCCTGAATTGTACGAGAACAGGAACGTGTTAAGGTATGAAACGAGGTTCTTGCAACGTTTACCGTCCACTTTTAACGTGGAACGTGTAACCGGGGGATTGCTTTACAACGAGGCTTTTTACATCGGCATAATGAAACGATGGAAGGAGACGTACAAAACCATAAGGAAAATAAACGATGTATCATTAAATTTACAAGCGATGAGGACAAAGCAAGAACTTTATAAAATGGGCATACTTTCATTGATTGAAAGGGTAGGCGGTCAGGTGCAGATGATCGAGCAAATAAACGAGGCTCAAAAGAAGGGCGTTTTATCCAAGAAACAAGCCTACGATTTGAGGCAAGCCGTGAACGATGCCTGTAATTTAAAGGAGGGGTTAACCACGCCAAACGATGCGATAATAGAACTAGATAAAAAGGTCAGAAACGCCGTGAAATATTACCGGTAAATCGACACCCCAAATGTTAAAATGAAAGCGGCAAAAACCGCTCGTGCTATACTAAGTTGTAAATAGTTCCTGAATCGGTAACCCAAATGTTAAAAACGAGATTTTGACACGTGAATTTTGACCGTGTTTGATAGAGTTGTATTTGGTTACCGATTTGGTAACCGTGAAAGAGTAAAACTAAAAAACAAAATGCCATGCAAAAGACAGGAGAGGATAAAAACTACGTTTATTTCATGGATCACTTTCAAGGCACCCCGGTACAAGTGATGCAAGACAAGAAAACTATGGAGATATTTTTCAACGCTAATGACGTTGTCAAGATTCTGGGATTAGGGGATAACATTAATGAGTTCTTGGGAACCGACAGGGGTTTAGACTTCATCAACGAGTTTAAGAAATCACACCCTGGCGTTGAGGTGTTTGGAGATCGGGGGATGATCAGAAAAGTACAAAATCTAAAGTAGACTTAAGTAGATATGAGCAGGAGAAAAGGAAGTGACAAAACAGGAGGAAGGGTAAAAGGAACCCCAAATAAAGTAACCACAGATTTAAAAACATGGGTATGCAAGATTCTGGACAATGGACGAGATGTATTTGAAAAAGATTTAAAAACGCTAGAAGCGGCAGAGCGGGTGAAGGTATACATAAACTTGTTGAATTATGTTTTACCCAAGCGTCAAGCCGTTGGAGTGGAAACAGAAATAGAAGCAGAATACAAAGCATTAAGTCAATTGTTGAAAGATACCCCAGACGATTTTGTGAACAAGGTGGCAGAAAAAATTATTAAACTAAAAAACAGGCAAAACGATGAAACGAGGACGAGATGATAACGACAAACTTTCATGGCTGTTAAAAGTGGCGGGGCAGGGTGCAACTATATGCCATGAAAGAGTATACCTCGTCACGGGCGGGGTAAAAGAGCTGTACAGCGAGACAGAAATAGACGCTGACGAGGATAAAGAAACAATAGTTTTATTTGAAAATTATTCATGACCATGCGAGAAAAAATATATGGAGCGTTTCATATTTTTGCATCCAACGGCTACATCATAGAACAACCGATCGAGTGGAAATAAATTCTATAAAAAACTCGCCTTTCCCCTAGTCATTATAAAGTTATAATACTATATTTCCCCTTGTCCTTTTCTAAAAAGGCAATTAAAAGATTTTTCATGTATCATTTATATGAAATACTGGATAAAATAGTTAGATTTGCTATTCCTAAATCAATTAGCGACCGCCCAAAGCGGTTGTAACGAGCGTATTTTGCCCCTTGCATGGTGGTGGTCGTGGAAACACCCACACGGCAACTAGTTGAGCCGAGGACACCTAAACAACGGGCTTTTTTTATTCCTAAATCAATTAGTAATGGAAACAACAAAATTAACCGTCCAAGAGGACAAGAGAGAGCGAGAACACGAGGGAAGAGTTCCCGTCCGTCCATCCCGTTTTAACAAGATCGACAAGCTAACACGAGAGCAGCGTGACGAGCTGGCCGTCTTTGGCAAAAAAGTGCTAGAGGTGGGAGGTTTTGTCGTGCTCGTGGATGCTTTATTGCACTGCCTGGAATTTGGAGTTCAAGAAAAGGGTTTCATGGAGCAAGGCTATGCAAGTATCATTATAGAGTTGATACAATGTATTACCGGTTTACAGAATGAATGTTATTCTGATCACGTGACCTTGTGGGAAAGATGTGGGGTTGAATATGACAATGATGTTAACGGGTGGGAGCGCAGAGGGATTATTTAAACGCCATCAAAATTAAACAACAAAATAGAACTGGTAAACCTTTGCCGCGAACCCGGTAACGTGAAACGATTTAAAAAACTTCCTCGATAGATACTAGTACCATCCTCCTACTTATAAGCATCCCCGGTTCAATCATGGCCGGGGATTTCCTTTTGAAAAAAAAATCGGGCTTCTATATCATCCCCATTCCCCATGAATTAAAAATTCACTTGTCACTATTTGGCAAATTTTATCAGTGTTTACCAGGGCACCTCATCGGTATTTTCCTATGATTTTGTAGTTTGTTTATACCCTGTTTATACCTGAGAAATAATAATCCCCTCAAAATCAGTTGATTAAGAGGGGATTATTGTACCCAGGGCGGGAATCGAACCCGCACGTCTTTAAGGGACACTGGATTTTGAGTCCAGCGCGTCTACCAATTCCGCCACCTGGGCAAGAACTCGGGTGCAAAAGTAGTGCTTTTCTTCAAATTTCCAAAAAAAACGATTCTTTTTTATAGATATTCTTTACATTTTCGTCTGAAATCCCATAAAGAATTCAGTTTACAACACGATTAAGGACCATGAATGGAGGTGAACGGGATATTTTTAGTTATATTTGTGAATTCCGAACTCAAATAAACCGTTATGAAAATCCGACGAATACTTCTTTTTCTTTTTTTTAATCTTTTCCTTTTTTCCTCTTTTGCACAGGAAAAAGGGGTAGTAAAAGGACGAGTAGTCGATCGTAAAAATAATGAACCCATTCCTTTTGCCAATGTAATCATCTGGAAAACGACCATCGGAGTTACTACCGACACCAATGGTTATTTCCGAATCGAAAAAATACCACTCGGTTTTAATCGACTCGAAGTAAGCAGTTTAGGCTACAAAACGATCCTGTCTGAAGAGTTTATGGTAAATACGGCTTCGGAAAAAACCATTAATATTGAACTGGAAGAGAGTAGCTTCGCTTTAGATCAGGTGACCATAAAAGCCGATCCCTTTCGTAAAACCAGCAACAGTCCCATATCTCTGCAACGGATCGGAATTGCCGAAATCGAGAAAAATCCGGGAGGTAACCGGGATATTTCCAAGGTATTGCAATCGATGCCGGGAGTCCTTTCTTCTCCCGCATTCCGAAACGATTTCATTGTCAGAGGAGGAGGTCCAAGTGAAAATCGTTTTTACTTGGATAATGTGGAAATACCTAATCTAAATCATTTCGCCACCCAAGGTTCCTCCGGGGGAGTAGTAAGTATCATTAACGTGGATTTTGTCAAGGAAGTCGATTTTTATGCCGGAGCTTTCCCGGCATCGAGGGGTAATTTGATGAGTTCTTTATTGGAGTTCAAACAAATAGCGGGAAATCCGGATAAATTAAAATTCAGGGGCACTTTAGGAGCAACCGATTTCGGTCTCTCCATCGACGGACCTCTAACTCCCAAAACGACATTCATTGCCTCGGCCCGCCGGAGCTATCTTAAAATGTTGTTCAATATCATCGGACTGCCATTTTTACCCGTATACAATGACTTCCAGTTCAAAACAGAAACAACAATCGACGGCAAGGATAAACTGACCGTTATCGGTATAGGAGCTTACGATGTAAATCATTTGAATAAAGGGATGAAGCACCCTGACGACAATCAAAAATATTTACTCCGTTATTTACCGGAAAGTAAACAATGGAGTTATACCATAGGCATCACTTACAGGCATTACGGCAAACATTGGAACAACCTCTTCGTGCTGAGCAGAAGTACCCTACAAAATGAAATCGAAAAGTATACAGACAATAACCAAAACCGTCCGAAATCAACGGACTATAGTTCGGGTGAAACCGAAAATAAATTTCGTTTCGAACATCAACGGTTGCTAAAAGCCAGCATCCAACTCAATTTAGGTACGGGTATCGAGCATGCGGCCTACAAGAATAAAACCGTCAAAACATTATTCACGCAAGGAGATATTTCCTCCATTCATTACAATCACGATTTCCATTTTTTTAAATGGTCCTTTTTCGGACAAGCTAGTAAAATATTCGGAGATGAAAAGTTAACCCTCTCTTTGGGCATTCGGGCAGACGGGAACAATTACTCTTCCGATATGCAAAATCCTTTCAAGCAACTCTCCCCCCGTTTCTCTTTATCCTACGGATTAACACCATTCTGGTACATCAATTTCAACGTGGGACGCTATTACCAGTTACCCTCCTACACGACCATGGGATACGCGAATGCGGAAGGCCTCCTCGTGAATAAAGACAATCATTTAAAATACATTTCAACCGATCATTACGTTGCCGGTATCGAATTCCGCATAGGAGACCTTACCCGGATAACCCTCGAAAGTTTCTATAAAAAATACGATCATTACCCTGTCTCTTTGTTGGACAGTATCGTCTTGGCCAATAAAGGTACGGATTATGTCGCCGTGGGAGACGAACCGGTAAAATCTTCAGGAGAAGGCCGGGCATACGGAATCGAATTCATGTTACGAACCCAGAAACTTTTCGGACTCACGGCTTCTGTTGCCTATACATATTATTACTCGGAATTTAAAAAAATGGATAAAAATTTTCGACCGACATCTGTTTATATTCCGAGCAGCTGGGACAATCGACACATTTTCTCGTTAACAGCGATACGGAAATTCGGGAATTGGGATATCGGGATGAAGTGGCGTTACGCGAACGGGGCTCCTTCCACCCCTTACGATGCAAAGACCAGTTCTTTAATCGTCGCATGGGACGCCAAACATCAACCCTATTACGACTATTCTCGTTTCAACAGCGAACGGGCCTCGGCCTTCCACCAATTGGACATACGGGTCGATCGAAGTTTTTATTTCCATCGTTGGTCTTTGATCTTATACGCTGATATTCAAAATATCTATAACCATAAAACCAAAAGTCCGGATTTATTAGTTCCAGCAGAGAACCCGGATGGTAGTTACATCGTAGATAAAAACAATCCGGACCATTATATCATGAGATATATTAAAAACGATACAGGTACACTACTTCCATCCATTGGAATTATTATTGATTTTTAAACACCAGAACCATATGATAAAGAACATTATTTTCGACTTAGGCGGAGTTGTCGTAGAATGGAATCCCAAACTCATCCTCCAAACCTTTCCCGGTAATCCGGATCTCATTCGATACATTCACGCGAACGGCTTTTTCTCCAACTATTGGTCGGCATACGACAAAGGCATCCTGACCAGAGAACAGGTTATAGAGAAAATCGCACCTTTAACAGGCTGTTCCGTGGAAGATTGTAATGAATTTATAGAATTCGTGAAAGTTTCATTAGTCAATATACCGGAAACGGAAAAGCTGATTCAAGAATTATCCCAACGGGATTATAAATTATTTTGCCTCTCTAATATGTCCGAAGATTTTTATGAATACCTGAAGCCAAGAAAAGTTTTCAGTTATTTCGAAGGAAAAATCATCTCCGCCATCGAAAAGATGGTCAAACCGGATCGAGAAATATACGAATTGCTTCTGAATCGTTATCATTTGAAAGCAGAAGAATCCTTGTTTATTGACGATTTGCCAGCCAATATTCAGGCAGCTCAAAAGATGGGGATACATACCGTACATTTCACGGATAAAGAGAATGCATACCAAGAGATTAAAGACAGACTGAAGACTTCCCAAAGATGTATCGTCGAATCCGTTTAGCGATTCCGCAAAACATAGTAATAACGGAAACACAACATCACTCCGGTAAGGGTCAGTCCTACAGGATACCCGATCCATATTCCCTCAATACCCCAATTCAACACAAAACCAAGTATGTAGGAAACCGGCAGGGCAATCACAAAATAACCGACAAACGAAATGACAGCCATGGAGGTGACATCCGCGATTCCCCGTAAAGAATTTGCATACGTGATCTGTAAACAATCCCCGAATTGATAAAAAACCATAATCACCATTAATACGGCGACCAAATGTACCACCTCTCCCGAAGTCGTAAAAATATACCCGATATATCCTCTACTAAAGAAAAAAAAGCATGCCACAGCGGCAGCCAATACAAAGATCAGATGAAAACCTGCCATAGTCGCTTGCCTCACGTTAACAATATCTCCTCTCCCGTAAAAATTACTTACCCTCACGGAGATAGCAGCTCCGACGCCGTAATAAACCATAAACCCTAAGGTCGAAACGGCGACGACGACCTGATGAGCAGCCAACGCAATCGTCCCCAGCCATCCGATCATAACCCCGCTCACGCTAAACAGAGCCGTTTCCATACCCATTTGCAATCCGACCATCATGCCCATTTTATTAAGTACTCCTACATCTCCCCTATTATAGCTTGTTCGTTTATACCCCACCAAGTAGCGACGATAGCCGCTTCTACGATAAAACAACATGACAAAAGCAACAAACATAAGCACGCGGGAAGTCAACGTTGAAATTCCGGCTCCCGTCAATCCTAATGCCGGAGCTCCAAACTTCCCATAGATAAAAATATAATTTCCGATAATATTCAACAGGTTTGCCGACAACATAATACACATAGGAGTAACCGTATCCGTTATTCCGTCAGCAAATTGTTTAAAACTATTGAACATCATAACAAAAACCAGAGAAGCTAACTGCAAGAGAAAATAGGGACGAATAATCGGTAACAACTCTTCAGGTTGTCCCATCCTATCCACATAAAGATAAAGTATCCACATGATCACAGACAACAAAATCCCTATACATAGATTAGCCAACAAACTGTTTCTCAACAATCCTCCCACCCGGAATTTGTCACCCCGACCGTAATATTGCCCGACCAGGGGCGTTAACCCGTAAGAAAAACCTAAACCGAATAAAATCGGAATATTGAAAACACTATTGACAAACGAAGCTGCCGCCAAATCCGCTGTACCGTAACGTCCGACCATAATATTATCGGCCAACCCCACCAACACGATGCCCAATTGTCCCAAAACAATAGGAACACCCAGACGTATCGTATCTACATAATGTCTTCTATACTGCTGAAAATAAGTTACCATTCCCTCTGTTTATTTGACGAGCAAAGATAAACAGAAAGAATGGTAAGCAAAATATCGTTCTATATTTATTTGAATAACTCTCCGGCAAGTTCTTTTTCCGCCTGCATATCCATTTTGTCCTTCAAGACGAAGTCCATGTAATAAACGTAAGCGTGCTCCAAGTTCGGTTCAATAGCTTTACAAGTGAAACTTTCATCAATCTTCTCTGCCACGACCTGAATCTCCATGCCGCCTTCCGTCGGGATCGTGGATACAACCGGATATTTCTCCTTTACCTCCTCGTATTCCGTTTCCGTGACAAACAATTCCCATACTTTTCCTCTGGCTTGGGAAATCATTTCATCGGGAGAACCTTTAAATTTCAATTCTCCCCTGTTCAACAAGGCCAAATTCTTACAAGTACTTGAAATATCGCCTACAATATGAGTCGATAATAAGATAATCGCATCTTTATCACTAATATCGGATAAAATATTCCGGAAACGGATACGTTCCTCCGGGTCCAAACCGGTTGTCGGCTCATCGACGATGATTACTTTCGGATTACCGATAATAGCCTGCGCAATTCCCAATCTTCGTTTCATACCACCGGACAAACGATTAGCCCAACGATCGCGAACTTCGAATAATCCTACCTTACGTAACATTTCATCTACAAGCTCTTTCCGTTGCTTCTTTTCGATTCCGGCTAAACCCGCACCGTAATCTAAAAACTCCCAAGTCTTTAATTTCTCGAAAAAACGAAAATCCTGCGGTAAATATCCTAATAAAGAACGGATGGCTTTCCGGTCTTTTGCGATATCGTAATCATCAAAAAATATCGTCCCCGATGTCGGTTCCTGTAAAAGCGTCATAATCCTCATCAAAGTAGTCTTTCCTGCCCCATTCGGTCCTAACAATCCAAACATTCCCGACTCAATCTCCAGATTCAGGTCATTTAAGGCTTTTTTTCCTCCGGGATAAACTTTATCCAAATGCTCAATTTTAATTTTCATGATCTTAGGTTTAAAAGTTAATACACGACACGGTCTACTAACAAATTTGCTTCTAAAATTAAGACATTTATTTTAGTTGTATGTGTTTTTGTTTATTATTATCCTCTATTTAACATATTTTATGTTATATGGTCTCTATCCTGTTACCTGTTTCGATTTCACAAGGCACAAAAAAGAGCCGTCGAAACGACGGCTCTTGACATACTTTGCACGTTAATACAAACGTTACTGCCAGAACGTAAATTCCGAAGTATGTTTGTAGATCACATCAACAATTCCGTCTCCAAACCCTGAGCACCGGTACAGAACTTCTGGTTTATTATAGTATAATGCAGCATCGGTCATGTGATAAAAATAGAACTCCCCGTTCGAAAGCCCGACACCTAAACCGGGATACCCGGACCACATAGAATAGGTATATCCCTCATTCGGACAAAGAGCGGTTACGGATTTCCCGTTAAAATTATCATGTACGAACGTCTCGCCATCCACCATACGGTAACAACACAAGAGATCATTATTCGCTCCCCCGCTAAAGAATAAATACTCTCCTGTCTTATACAAAAAGAATTTGCTGTTCGGCGTGATGTATTCACCCCCGGAAAAATCTTTTTGCAAGTATGCTTCTTCAATAGTCACACCTCCACTTGATCTTGCCGGAACCCCAAATTGTTGAATCTTATATTTCCCGGAAGGATCTTTCAATATCATCACGTATTTACTGCTTCCGCCGTCCCATTCGTAGTCGCCATAAGCGGCGACATAGGTCAACTCCATATCTCCTAAATTATCCAAAGGAGTATAATTCTCTGCCGGCCAGCCATCTTCACAGAACAAAACCACCATAGCAGCCAAATTAGAACCGAAACAAGCCGAATAAATCAAACGGCGGTTGGTTTCGTCATGTAATAAAAAGTTATTGGTATTCGTGTAAATCGGTTGAATTAACCGTTCGATTTTACCTCCTTTAACTCCGTTATCCACGTCTATATACATAGGTACATTCACGTAAGCATTAGAATGGAAACCTTCATTAGACAACATCTCCCGGTTATACAATTTTCCATCCGCATTCAACAGAACATTAATGGAGGGGTGATAGCAAACATCAACAGGTGCAAGATTAGCAGGAGGATTTTCATTCACAAACTCTTGTTTTGTAGTAATCACCCTTTCAACGGTCGTCCCGTCCACCTCTACGCATCCGTCTCCGCCCTTCTGGATTACTAAAAATTCACTCTTATTCATCCCTGCAATATGTTGAATTACCTTCTGTGGCCCCGTCCCTAAATCAGTTCCGTTCACATCCTTATAAACATGATAATAGATTTTATAATCCTTAAAATCTTTCGGATCTCCGAACTCCATAAATCCTTGTACCTTAACAAAACCCAACCTTGACGTTTCTCCCTCTTTGTACAAAACCACAAAACAATCCTGATAAGGAGAAACACCACTCAACAATAACGTACCGACATATTGAACCCCCGTACGGGTATCCGTTGCCTCCAATCTAAAACGATATTCACGAATTTGTAAAGGAGTGAATTCCAATATCTTTTTATTGGAAACAGAGTCCTTCCCATCATACCATATATACGTAAAATAAACCGAATCGGCAGGAACTTCATATTCGACCTTAGGATCGTAGGTGACAGGCTCCCCCACTATCGCCTGCAACGAAGCCATAGTTCCTTTATTAATAGTCAATCCCGGCAATTCAATATATTTGTAATTCCCTTCATCATCGATACAGGACCAAAAACCCAAAAGTCCAGCTATCAAAATCAATATATATCTTGTCTTCATTGTCATTCTATATTTAATGATTCTTAATTCCCTAATACCGGTACACTCGATAACATCAACGAGTTATCTTCATCATAACACGGGTCACCCATTTCCGACAAACGAATCAACTCGTTTTTAAACTCGAGGGCCAATGCCCGTCTCTCATCGTAATTGTAATCCGTCAGGTCTCCGACTTTCGTCACTTCCATAAACTTTCTGAATTTTGTCACGGTATAGGGACCTAAAAATATTTTTTCAACCTGACCACCTTCCGGCCACCACGTGGGACGAGTTACTTCATCACTAAACCATATGATTTTCCGTGTATAAATCGTCTGCCCAGGCATTAAATCTCCCCCGGATTGAATCTCAACGACGAGTCTGACTTTCCGGGTTAAATCCACTTTTTTCAACGTCAGATAAAGCGTATCTTCCGTTTGGTTCGGCTTAAAATATATCTCTTCGGGAAGTCCGTATTGACTCGGTTTAGCCGTTGTCTCATTCTCGACCACCTTTATCACAAATTTCGTTTTTTCCTTCAGAGGATCACCCACTAACTTTACTGCTAACGGTATCTGCAAATCATTCGCCCAAGAATAGAAGAAAAAAGAGTATTCAAGGGAATCGGTCCAAATATCAGTAAACTGCACGTAATGCTCAGGACCATACATTGGAATCTCCTCTTTACTGCAAGAGATCAGTAAAGATATTCCTATCAAAAGAGAAAATAATCTTCCCATAACGATTTCATTTTATTAGTAAATATTTTCATTTTCAGGGACAGGCAACACAAACTTGGATTTGTCCATTTGAATGATCTGTGTTCCGCTAACGATCGGTCGGTTCAAACGTTTAAACAAGAAAAAAGCTTGTCCTTCCGCCAAATACTCTTTCTTCCCCTCCCAAATCAATTCGTCCGTATAATTATCGGCAGAAATCTCCCGCAATGCTCCCCGTTTCGCCCGGACTTTATTCATATAAGCCACTCCTTCTGCCTTTGTAGCTTCTTTAGCCACAAGACATTCACTCAAGATATAATAAATTTCACTCAAACGCAACACGGGAATTAAAGGTTCTTGAGCATGAACCAACTGCTCGTCGGTATCCAAATCCAACCATTTTTTAGTTACTACATTACTTGATCCCGGAATCGGTTGACGTTGATAAGCACGATAATCCAACCCGTCATTCCGGCCCGTAAACATGGCATCCCAATCTTTTACGTACATACCGGCTTTTGTCGAGGTTTTAAAGTCCGCAATTTTTTCCAACAAATGATCGTCATAAAGAGCGAAAATAATATCGTTCCAGTATTTCACGTAGAATTTTTTATCTACGGTAGAAACAAAATTCTTTTCCGTGAAATCAATCCTATCTTCTCCTCCCTCATCCGACACGTAACGTGTTAAAATACCCCGGCAATACTTCTCGGCATTCGTCAGATCTCCCGCGTACATATATGCCCGCGCCAAGAGTCCCTGAATCGCCATATAGTTCATCCGCCCGCCTCTCAGGGTAAAGAAACGTCCGCCTTCAGCAGCATCGGAAACCTGTAAACGAGCTTCCGGACTTGCCATATACCACTTATTATAAACCGTATCGTAACTTGCCACTAAATCTTTTGCCGTCAAAAAATCCTGTATCACCAATTCCATAATCTGGGATACGGTCTTTTTGCCTTCAAATTTAGAAGGGTATACATTAAAATAAGGAATATAACTGCCGCCATCACCCGTAACGGGTGCCGGAGCAAACAAACGTAACAGATCGAAATGAATAAAGGCCCGTAAAGCGAAAGCTTCGCCCATAATCAAATTCTTTTCAGCATCGCCCAATTCAAAGAAAGACCCCTTTTTACCCTCTATCTCGCTGATCAGTTTATTGCAATTGGCTATCGCCTTATAAGACTTCGACCAGATCGTAGAAATAATCTCTTTATTCCCCGCTAATCCGTACTGGTATTTTACCAAACCGGAATAAGCTTGCTCTATATCATTATCGTCATATGTTTGAGCTAAAACACTCAAGAATCCCCAGGATAGTTCCCGTCCGTAAAGCTCTTGCGAAGAGAGCATTTCATAAACTCCGTTCAAGGCGTTTCTAAAACCCTCGCCATTTTTGAAGAGCTCCTCGTCCGTCACCTGATTTTTAGGCGAAACATCCAACCATTTATCACATGAAGAGAGTGATACAAGCAGCAGGATGACTATAAATATATTTCTATCTATTTTCATAACCGACTATTTTAAAAACTTACGTTTAATGTAAAATCAAAACTTCTGGCAAAAGGATAAGACAATCCTCTCTCTTGTTTTACACTCGAGAAATGGGCCACGTCATTCATCTGGAACTGTAACCGCAACATACTCAGTCCAATTCGGTTGATCAAATCCGTATTAAAATCATAACTCAAAGTCAATGCTTTGAAATCTACCCGATTATTCTTCTGAACAAAACGAGAAGTAGGACGTGTCGTGTACTCGCGTTCCTTAATAGATTTCAATTTCGTGCGATCTCCCGGATTTTGCCAACGCTGAGTAAGAACGCGTTTATCCGCATTCGCGTATCTTAAATCCACATTTTCTACCTTATCCACCAAGGTCTGATTGTATTCATACCCTCCGAAATCATAAGTAAAAGTGGCGAACAATGAAAATCCTTTATATTGTAGATTCACACCAAAAGCTCCTGTCACGTCAGGTTCCGTATCTCCTAAAATCATTTGTTCCGAAGCGATCCAATCATAACCGATTGTTCCGTCCCGATAGACATAGATCTCCTTGCCGTCGCTCGGATTAATACCCAATGACTTCATACCCCAGATCGAAGTTAATGATCCGCCCTCGGTATATTTCATCAAAGGTTTACTGTACTTGGAATCTTTCCAATTTGAATCGTAATCCGCAAACTCGGCATTCACCCGGTCATTATATTCTTTAAGCGACTCTGAGATTTTCCGGATTTTATTTTTATTATGAGCCAAATTTCCGAATACAATCACATTCCAATCTTGATTTCTCAAAACAGTAGCCCGAACGTCCAACTCAATTCCTTTGTTCTGAACTTCTCCGATATTATCCTTATAACTCGTAAAACCTGTAGAGGCCGGTAAGGTTACATCGGAAATTAAGTCTTTGGTTATCTTATTATACCAACCGATTTTAAATTCAAGAGCATCCTGCAAAAAGCCCAACTCCAACCTCACATCATAATTATCCGTTATCTCCCAGGTCAAATTATCATTACCCATATAGTAGAGTTGTAATGCATTTCCGGTCCCATAATATTTTTTGGTAATCTCATAAGTATGTTTGGCCGCATAAGGTTCGAAATCAACTTTTCCCGTTTGTCCGAAAGTTCCGGTAACTTTCAGTAGACTCAACGTCGGATTACCCTTTAAAAAAGAGTAATTATGTATGTTTAAACCCACACCGAATGAATAGAAAGGAGCTGTTCTTTTCTTAGAGCCGAATTCAGAAGAACCGTCCAGACGAAAAGAAGCGTCGAACAGATAGATATCGTCATACGAATAATTCAATGCCATCAATCCACCGAATAATCGGGTATGATTATCCGTGTAAGTCGGCTCCTGAGTCTCTTCCGCATAACTCGGAGAACTCAATGTTCCGGAGGGGAATCCTCTGTAATAAGTAGATGTTTGGTCATAACGCTCTTCCCGGGCATTAATACCGATAGAAAAATTTATATTATGCTTGGCAAAGGACTGTACGTAATTAGCCATCACTTTCAAATCCCAACTTATCGCTTCCATTTTCGTTTTGGACAAATCACCGCGTAACGCTTTTGATTCGTACACGCTTTTAAATTTATCCGACAGCGGATCCGTGAAAACTTTCGTCCACTCATCTTTTTTGGTGATCGAGAACTGTCCCTGTACCTGCATACCGGTAAAAGCATACCAATTGACTTGAAAATTATTAGTCAAATCACTATACCCTCCTTTATCATAATTATTTAAAATCTTAGCTTCGTAAAAAGGATTTTTCGTGTTGGAACCGTAATGCCAGGGTAAGGTCTTCAAATAATCCCCGTTTTCATCCACAAAAGGCACATAAGGCAATCGTGTTGTATATTCGCTGAAAGTACCATAAGGAGAATTGGTCGATTTTTTTACATCATAACTGACTTTATTCTTGATTTGAAGATGTTTACTCCGATAATCAATTAAAAAACCGGTTCCCACAACTTTACGA
Organism: Sanguibacteroides justesenii; assembly: GCF_003204205.1. Classification (NCBI taxonomy): domain Bacteria; kingdom Pseudomonadati; phylum Bacteroidota; class Bacteroidia; order Bacteroidales; family Porphyromonadaceae; genus Sanguibacteroides; species Sanguibacteroides justesenii. The sequence goes on along the minus strand of NZ_QJPL01000003.1, from coordinate 95,455 downwards.
CCCGAACCTTTCATTACACCGTTCTGAACATCATATCTTAAATCAACCCCGAAACGAATATCGTTCACACCACCTTCAATATATAAACTGTGCTTATGATTAAATTCATTTCGCAGAGGTTGAGAGATCCAGTCACTATCGACCCCTTTTAGAACATTGTTCCGTTTAGCAATCAACTCTTGTTGTAACTGCTGATACTGTAAATCGTCATCATTTTCATAAAAATCGGCAGCGATCTCCGCATCCAGTTTTTCTCGGGCATTCATCAAGTTGTAGTCCGAAAGATCAGGTACGGTCAAACCTCCGGTGAAATTATAGGAAGCTCTCAATTTACCGGGAGTCGGAGCCTTTGTTTCTATAACAACGACTCCGTTAGCAGCACGAGAACCATAAATAGCCGTCGCCGCGGCATCTTTCAATATAGTTATGCTCTCAATCCGGTTGGGATCAAAATCATACACCTTTTCAACCGTCGTCTCATAACCATCCATGATAAAAATAGGTGTATTGGGATTATTCTTTAAAGCCGTTTGAGAAATAGAGGATTTATCCAATTCCTTTACACCTATTCCGGAGCGTCCGCGAATATAGAATTCCGGCATGGTATTCGGATCCGATCCCATATCGTTGTTTCGCATGATACGAAAAGAAGGATCGAACACTTGCAACACATTAATTACATTCCGGGAAGAAACCTTTAACAAGTCTTCTTTCCCTATTCGAATCGCATTTCCGGTAAAACTGGATTTCTTAATGTTGGCATATCCCGTGACCACAACATCCTTCAATGTTTCGGTTGCCTCTTTCATGATCACCTTTATATGAAGGGAATCTTTGATAACAATCTCCTGAGTCTCCATACCGATAAAAGAGAATACCAACGTTAACTTTGCCGTATCCGGAACAGACAACTTAAATTTTCCTTGAGGATCGGAACTAACTCCAATGGTAGTTCCCTTAATTCTGACGGTAACGCCGGGAAGCGGCTGTTTCGATTCATCCATGATCTCCCCCGTAACGGTTTTCTCTTTCTTTTCATCTGCCGAACGGGCCGTCAGCACAAAGATATCATCGACTACCTTGTAGGTTAAATTCGTGTTTTCCAAACATTTGTCCAATACCTCCCGGATAGTCTTTTCTTTCATGTCCAAATCAAATCTGTTCGTAGATTTTACTTGTTCGTGATTGTAAAGGATTTCACACCCTATCACGTTCGTTAAATATTCCAGCGCGGAGAGCAAGGTTACATCTTTAAGATGTACTGTAACGATCTTGTTTTGTTGACCATACAGATTTTCTCCGAAAATAGACAAGACCGTAAAAAGCTGGATAAAGAGAACTATACTCCCTTTATAAAACAACTTTCTACACCTGTTTCTAAAGAATGAATGATCGTTTTTTCTCATTTTTGTAGTAGTTAAATTATAAATAATTATTCACATATTTTTATCTAATTCATTGGTGACGACAGCCTCTCAATAAATACTTTTGTCCCCGACGGACAATTTGAACAATTACTTATGCATTAATTATAAATGAGTTGTATTGGGACATTATTCTTTGTCGGCCATGATGTAAGCCAGAATGGATTATAATCCTTTAAAAAAAGGATGTTCCTGCAATTGTCTTGCGTTATCTTCTTGCGTTATGCGGATATAACGTAAAAAAACTTTCTCGGAAGAATGTCCCGTAATTTTCATGATGGCAAGTGTCGGTACGTGCGCCAGATAAGCATTCGTGGCGAACGAGCGGCGGGCCGTGTGGGCTGTCACCAGTTGCCATTTTTCCAAGATTTTTTGCACTTTCTGATTTTTTCTTGTCTCTTCAATAATAATAGCCGATTTTATACCTGCTCCTTTAGCTATTCTTTTGATATATTCGTTAAATAGACTATTAGAGGGTACGGAAGGAAAACCGAAATCATATTTTCGAATAATTCTTTTTACGATGGGGTGCAAAGGAATTTCAATGATCTCGTTCGTTTTTTGTGTTTGAAGCCGGATGGTATTATTCTTGGTTATATTCTCTCTTTTTAGTCTGGAAAAGTCGGAAAACCGTAATCCCGTGTAAGCAGCCAAAATAAACATGTCTTTTACTTTTTCCAAATGGACGGCACAGTCATATTGGTCGATTTGTTTCAACTCCTGTGTTGACAGATAGATTGTTTCTTTGTCTTCTGTTGGTTTTCTAAACGTTTTTTTTCTATAATCATCGCTTACGGTAAAGCCTTTTTCATACGCACGACGCATCCAAGTCTTTATATGTTTGATAATTTTTCCGACCGTATTTAGTTTGTAGTTGTGAACTATTAAATACTTTGTAAAATCATTATAAAAATCAAGATCTATCTGGTCTAAGCGAAGTCTTTTTCGTTTATGATCGAAATATGTTTTCAAGATCTTGACACTACACCAATGACTTGTCAAGGTGGAAGGACGATAGTCCGATACATCTTCCAAATAATAGTGGACAAACTTTAATAAATCGCAAGAGGAGGAGAGATTGGTTTTAGGGTCTAATTTGAAACGGATTTGATTTCTTACATGTGAAACCGTAGGAACTTGCTTTTTCCTTTGACATTCTTGCAGAATATCAATAAGTGTATTTCTGGTTTGTTCTATTTCTGAATTTATATTCAGCAAATGTTTTTTTAATATCGGGTTCCCTTTTAAATCTGCATTTACTCTACTGTCTATAACAGCACAACCGTTTTGATTATCCCAGTATAGAGGATTGATTTTCAGTTGACGCGGTAAATAATAAGTAAACCTACCATCTGACAACATCATACGGATTTGTATCAAACTCCAATTTGCCTTTGGCCTGAATAGACTGAATCTGATTCGACCAATAATTCGATCTATATTTGTATTCATAAATTGTATTTTTCCAAACGGGCGATAAATATGCCAATTGATACGCCAGTTTTTGAAGATCAATTCTTCTATTGCCATTATTTATTCATTGTCGATATGAGGAAAAAAATCCCCGGGGGCACACTCCAAATACTGTGCGATTTGATAGAGTTGCGTTACACTATATTTTGCCGGATAGTGCAGGCTCTCGACTTGCCCGATAAAACCTAAGGATACACCTATGCCATAAGCTAACTCTGCCTGGGAAACTTTCAATTCCAAGCGGCGTTTCTTGATTTTTTCAATGACTTGTAGATCTATCTTAGATTTCATACCAACAACTTACCTATGCGAAGTAACTGAAAAATAATATTTTTGTACTTAGCAGTACTAAGCAGAATGTTATGTGCCACTAAGTCAATAAGTAGTAATCTCTGTAATATTAACGAGTAACGATTCTTTTTGTTACCCAAAAAATATTTTTTTGATATAATGTCACCCGTTTGTTAATTTTTTTTGTCATATACCATACGGATATGTATATTTGTTATAAAATACATCTAATGTATGGCGGAATTAACACATTATACTTCAATTTTCGCGACAGATGAAAAATGCAAAGAGACGTTTTGCAAATTTTATCCGGGATTGTGCCTTTTTGCGCATCGTATAGTAAAAAATTTCGATGAAGCAGAAGATATTGTCCAAAATACATTTATAGCTCTGTGGAATAAGAACGTAGAGCTGACAAAAAAGACATCACTGAAATCTTATTTATATAGTTCTGTTTATAATGCTTGTATTAATCACGTGAAGAAGCAAGCTTACGTTGGTGAGAAAATGAAAGAATTTCATCAAGAAGAATACGATGATAAAAATTACTTGTTACAACGTATCGAGAACGAGGTGATAGAAGAAATCTTTCATACGATAGAACGTCTCCCGGAAGAGTGTAAGAAAGTATTCAAATTAAGTTATATAGAGGGACTTGAAGTTAATCGGGTTGCCGAAATATTAGATATTTCGGAAAACACAGTGAAAACTCAACGATTGCGAGCACGTAAATTTTTAAAAGAAAATCTGAAAGACCTTTTCCCGTTATTATTATTTTTTATACCGAATCTATAAAAATACACAGATATGAATAAGTGCGAGAAGCATTGAAATGCAATATGTTATAGATTGATGTTTTTTTTGATAAAAAAAATAAACAAGTATTGTCACCCTCGGGACGTTATTTTTTGTCATATACATGAATTGTAATCCAAAATTAAGAATGGAAAAAGAAGCAACCATAGAAATCATATCAGAATTAATCATTAAAATGATTAAAGGGACTATTGATATGGATGAAAAAGTTGTTTTGGACAAATGGATTGCACAATCCTCCGAAAACAGAGCATTATACGAGCATTTATTAGATGAACGGTATGCTTTGAAACAGTACCAACTTTATCAACAGATAGAACCGGAAAAAGTTTGGGGTAAAATTTCAAAGCGAGAAAAGAAACAATATCATTGGATTCGTTTTGTCGGATATGCTGCTTCTTTTTTATTATTAATAGGGGGAGCTTTTCTTTATTGGCCTGGACAAGACCAAAAGAACGAAGAACGGGTGTCCGTAATGACTGTCCAAAATAATATTTTACCGGGGACAGGGAAAGCGACATTGATTCTCTCCGACAAACGAGAAATTCAATTAGGGCAGGAACACCAAGTTCAGATGATGGATAGTACAGGTATGCGTTTCAAAAACGATTCATCTACTCTATATTATTCGACGGAAACATCGCTAACGGATACAAATGCGGGAAATGACATTCATACTTTAGTCGTCGGGCGTGGAGGAGAGTTTTGCGTGCAACTGCCAGATGGAACTGTCGTCTATTTAAATTCAGATTCTAAATTAAGATATCCATTGGTTTTCAATTCTGAAGAACGCAAAGTATATTTGGAAGGAGAAGCTTATTTTGAGGTAAAATCTGATAAAAGTCGGACCTTCGTTGTTGAAAGCAAAGGTTTCTCGATTAAAGTTTTGGGAACTTGTTTTAATGTATCGAATTACAAAGAAGACGATGTTTCGCGTATCGTTTTGTTAAGCGGGAGCGTGGAGGTTGCTAAAGCGGATAAAAATTACAGGCTTACTCCAAATCAAGCATTGGAGATTACGGAGAATAAAATCGAAATAAAGAAAGTCAATGCCGTAAATTCAATTTCGTGGAAAAATGATAAATTTTATTTTTCAAACGAACGTTTGGAAGTGGTTATGAGAACATTGGCCCGTTGGTATGATGTGAATCTTTTTTATACGAATCAATCTATTAAGGACTATCATTTTTCGGGGTTTATTCCAAAATACGAGAAGATATCCAAAGCATTTGAAATTTTGGAGTTAACGGCCAAAGATGTAAAATTTGATGTTAAAGACAAGACCGTGAAGGTCATGAAATGTGAATAATTAACCATATCGGATTTGAAATGAAATTATTCATCTTGACTATAAGATGAAGTAGAGAGTTGTATGTATTAATGGTATGTATGTGAAATCTGATTAAAAAATCATGAAAAATCCAATACGGTTATTGTTATTGAAATAATTAGATTGTCCGTCGGGGACAAAAAAGTTGGTAAAGTCCCCCTAAAACAATCGTTTTGCAAAAAGTTAAATATCAACTTTCTGATAGATAACAAAAATTGTATTTTCCCCTATAAAATAAAAACACAAAAAATGCTATTTTACTAATAATTTCAATGGCAAATCTTCCGTCTAGTGCAATAATTTCTTTTAGTATTCGTAATGTAAATAATATCAGCGGCCATGGATAGAATGCAAGCATTAAAATAAATCTCCAAAAAAATTGCTTTCTATAGTTTTTTTTATAAATTTACAAAACACATCGTTCCTAATTATTAACCACAAAATTACATTGATATGAAAAGTTTAGCTTTAAAATTATTTTTATTCTCTTTTCTACTTATTGAAGGAGGAGATTTATTCGCTGCCAAATTTGTATCTGTAAGCGGAATTGTAAAAGATAATCTATTACAACTCCCTATAGAAAACGTTATGGTAGGCTATGATGGAAATTATACTTTTACTGATTCAAATGGACGGTATTATTTAGAAATACCAGAACCAGGAACCTATTTTATAACTTTTTCTCATGTAGGATTCAAATTGAGTGTAGAAGTTTTAATAGTATACCCTAATCAAGGAGGTGAAATCATTATGCGGGGAGATACTTATCTCATATGGGAGTTTTCAAAAAAATTCTCTAATAAAACTCAGCCCTCTTTATATTACGACTTTCTTGCATATATTAAAAAAGACAAACTTCTATTAGTGTAATCTCATTAATCTTTATAACGTAAATATGATTCTAATCCACAAAACAAAATACAGGAACGTACGACCGAAGGGAAATAGCAACTAGCTACTCGGAAAAATCATAAACGTTATAAATGTCTTATTTATAGATATTCAACAAATAGAAGAAACAGAAGAATATCGATATAAAATTTCTTCTGTTTTTCTATTCTAACAGCAAATTGCCCTTTCTTTTTATTCTTACAAATACCTAAAGCTCATCAGTCAAAACCTTTTTTATGCTCTTTCCTTAACTCAGAACGAAAAATGGGAGCATCTTTTGCCGGATACTCCCATTATTCATATCTTTTCAAACAGGTATTATTGCATAGGTAAAAGACTTTTGTCCTGTAACATTTTTTGAACTTTCAAAGCAATGTAACTACCCCATTGTTGAGCAACCTGCATACTCATAATCATCGGTTGGGTTGCAGCCAATTTTTTCCCGATCGGAGTCTCGTAAAATTTAATAATCTCTTCTAAATCAGCCTTAGTCAATTGTTTTTCATAAACAGGAGCTAATAGAGTAACTAAATCATCCAAAGCCGTTCCCTCTATCTCTTTTTGCATAGCATCAAGATCAGTTGCCGGAATATTCGGAAGTTGTTGCTTAATCGCTGCAAATAGCTGGGGAATCACCATTTTAAAAGATAAGTCTGCACCCGAGATCTGCATCATTTTTTTCAATGTTTCAACATACTCTTTCGAAGGCTGAGTTGCCGGTGCTGTTGTTTGTGCTTTTGTTCCAACCCATACAAAAAGGGTTAAAACGACCATGATCATAATCTTTTTCATAAATCCTTTTTTAAATTATTCTGCAAGTATATCGATTTTACATGAAAAGCTATCATAACTCGAAGAAAAAATAAAAATATTTTATAAATTGCCGTCTAAATAAAACAATGGATCATGAAACATCTATTTCTTTTTCTTATCACAATGGTATTTATGTCAGTTACCTCATTAGCTGACACTTCTCTATTAAAAAGATTGCAAGAAATTAAAGAAATCTCCGATATCAAAAAAATGGATATATCTCCGTACAAGGAATACTACGAATTTTGGTTCGAACAGCCTGTTGACCATTCAGATCCGAGTAAAGGGAATTTTAAACAAAGAGTTTTGTTGGGACACCGCGATTTCAATGTACCCATGGTTGCCGTTTTAGAGGGGTACGGCATCCACACGGCAAACGAAAGTGAACTTTCTGAACTTTTTAATACAAACCAGATTACGATAGAACACCGTTTTTTCAATCAAAGCGTACCCTCATCCGGAATCCCCTGGAAATACCTCACGATTAAACAGGCCGCGGCCGATCAGCATAACATCATACAGGCCATCCGGAAAATATACCCCGGTACCAAATGGATATCCACAGGGATCAGTAAAGGAGGGCAAACCACTATATACCACCGTTATTTCTATCCGGAAGATGTAGAAATAAGCGTCCCTTACGTGGCTCCCATGAATTTGGAAGCTATTGACCCCCGATTGGAAAAATATTTGGACAATTTGGGAGGAACTCCCGAACACCGGAAATTGTTTGAAGGCGGAGGCAAAGATATCAAATGGCAGATCATCGATTTCCAGAAACGATGTTTTGAAAATCTAAATACGCTCGTGCCCAAGATGCAAGAATTTGCCCGGGACCATAACTATACCTTCCTTACGGTAGGCGGAGTAGAGAGAGCTACCAAATTGGTTATTTTGGAATTCCCGTTTGCCTTCTGGCAATGGGGAGCCGACATAAACGATATGCCGACAGAAGATTCCAGGGATATGAATGAAATTTTTAACTATTTGGTAACCGTATCTTCTCCCGATTTCTTCGACGATAAATCCATCGTGAAACTTCAACCCTTTTATTATGCAGCCTTAACGGAAACCGGTATGTACGCTTATGACATCAAACGATTCAAAAAATATTTTAAAGAAGAACCCGATAATACCATTGATTTCCATTTCGCATTACCTGCCGGAATCGACAAGGTTTCATTCAACACGAAGCAATTACAGGCGATCAACAAATGGCTTCAAACGAATGCTCAAAACATGTTGTTTATATACGGGGGACTTGATCCCTGGAGTGGAACGGCCGTGGATTTAAAGAAAAACGAGAAGTGTTTGAAATACGTGAAAGCGGATATGGACCATAAATGTAGAATACAGAGTTTCGAAAACCTGACAAAATCAGCTATACTCAAAAAATTGAATAGTTGGATTAAAGGTATCGAAGAAGAAGAATCAGAGGAATTAATTTATTAATTGACGAATAATCTGGTCGGTAGCTCCCAACCGACTACAAACAAAATTCAGGGCATTCGTTCCGGCCGTCTCCGTGATTGCCGGATTTTTTATTAAGGAATCCATAAGAGCCGTAAATTCATCCGTACTTTTTATCGTAAATGCCCCTCCGCATTCCAATAAATCCACAGCTTCTTTAAACTTATGAAATTTAGGACCAAAAATAACCGGAACTCCGTAAATGGCAGCTTCCAACGTGTTATGAATCCCTTTACCGAACCCTCCCCCGATATACGCGATCGCCCCGTAACGGTAAATAGAAGAGAGTAGCCCTATGCAATCGACTAATAGAACCCGACAAGCGGCAAGATCTGCCCGCTCATCCGTAAAACGAGCTATTTTTTTCTTACAACCGTCCATAATTTGTTTCAAATGGCTCTCCCCGATTTCATGCGGCACGATGATCCATTTATAAGTATCATCTTGCCTGTTAATATAATCGAGAATAATTTCTTCATCTCCGGGCCAAGTACTTCCACAAACGACAGCACGTTTATCCGAACAAAAAATCTCTACCCGATCAATTTGTTTGGCAAGATCCGCAATTTGCTTTACCCGATCAAACCGCGTATCACCCGTTTTTTGAACGTTAGTAATCCCAATAGACGACAAGAGCCGGACAGACTCTTCATCCTGTACAAAAAGTTTCGTGAAGAATCCCAACATCTTCCGATGCAAACCGCCCCACCATTTAAAGAATGGTTGTTCTTTTCTGAATATGGCCGAAATCAAATAAACGGGAATCCGACGTTTGCTTACTTGGCGCAGATAATTATACCAATACTCGTATTTTACAAAAACAACGGCATCAGGACGTATGGAATCCAGAAAATGCCGAGCATTTGAAGGAGTATCTATAGGCAAATAGAATACATAATCGGCACCGGCGTAATTTTTACGTATTTCATAGCCGGAAGGTGAAAAAAAAGTCAATACTATTTTTGTCGTCGGTTCCTTTGCACGTAACATCTCCATAACAGGACGCCCTTGCTCGAACTCCCCCAACGAAGCAGCATGGAACCAAACCAATTTACCCTCTCCCCGATCTATATTTTCCAACTTCTCCCCAAGACCTTTTCTCCCCTGTATCCATAAAGAAGCTTTTTCATTAAAGCAAGCAGCAATACGAATTGCAAAAAGATAAAATACAATACCGATATTATATACAAATACAGACATACCTTATGATTTTAACTTATGAATCTCCGATTTTACCCCCAATTTAATATTTTCTACGGCAGAATTTTTTCCTTTAAATAGTTTTCACCGTAATTTCCTTTGATGTTTTATCACGCCTCAAAGGTATAAAAATTCTAACCTGATAGCATAACTTTTGTAAATAACGTTAAGCATAAACGATCATCTTGATTATTCATTAATTTTACCGGAGAATTAACACGAAAATCAGTCACAATATAAATTAAAAACTTAAGTTATGAAGATTCTGAATCTATTCATGGGCATTATGATGAATACCATTCTCATTTTCCCACTCCAAGCACAAATTGGAAAAGAGATGAAAACCTTCCGTAACAAAGAAGGAATAACCGTGACCATGCTGAACCCGTCACTTTACGGATTATATAAAAAGAATAATCTTTCGCTCTCCGCGGAAGAAGTACTTAAAAAGGTAAAAGAAATCAATGTTCTTCAGATTGACCGCCAACAAATAAAAGCTAACGTCCTCGAGAATATATACCATCGGTTAAATCCCCTATTAGAAAACGAGTCAAAATACAACCAAGTGCAAAGTTATCAAGGAGTCACGAGAAATGAACGTATTTTCGTCACGCAAAATGACGATACGATTACTTCCCTGGTTCTATGGAATGAGGAAAAAAATAAAACTACGATCATCGAACTGAGGGGAGATATCGAATTGAACAAGATTCATCTATTGGCAAATGCCCTTCAGGTAAAGGGTATGGACGTTCTCGCCTACATCAATGCACCCGAACAGGAAGAAGAAAACATCCTGGACAGACATCAGGAACTTTTAAAAAGATTCTTACAAGAAAACCCCTTTCATAATGACTCTACCACGTTAAACGGATTTTTAAAAAATCACCGGGAGCGATTGGGTAGCATGGACGAAATGTTTGCACGAATGCAAGAAATGATGGAAAACATGGGGAATTCATTTGAATATCGACAAGGAACGACTTCAGACAACGGCTTCGAAGAGTTTATGTCCAACGGCTTAGAGGTCATCCAAGAAAACGGAAAAACCAAGATTAAAGTCAATGCTCAAAATTCGAAGATCATCTATTTAATCGACGGAAAAGAATTTTCTGCCGACAGTATAGGTAATCGTATTCCGGATGAAATCGCCACCGTTAATATGGTTCGTTCTCCCGAAGATCCCAAAACGTCCTATGTCGTGATCAATACCAAACAAAAAGCCGGCAGATTCATCAGTTACGCCGACGGTATTTTAAAATTCAATCACGAGCATCAGGATTATACCTTTAACATAGATAAACTGGACGAGCCGATTTTAATCATTAATAACCGATTAACCAGAAATTTGGATATCGATCCGGCAGATATTATCCAAATCCGTCCTATAACCGAAATCGAGAGTAAAATATTGGGATATCCGTCTGCCCAGGTCATTATCATTGTCGATAAAATGATATTCGGTTTCTAACTTTTCCAATAAAAAACCGTATAGCTGCAAAAGAGAAAGTCGTCTTTCATCTGGACGACTTTCTGTGAATTGTATTAAACGATCAACAATACGTTTATGAGACAAGCAGCAATACCCATGAAGCCAGGAGTTTTTCTTCTGATTATTACCTTTATGATTCTTCACCCGGGCTTTGGCCAAAACAAAATGATCCGGTCAAAGCAAGAAAATGAGAATTCTAATCTGCAACAACCCCTTCCCTCACAAGACGAGTGGTGGAAATTATTCAAGGATCCGATTCTTGACTCGCTAATCATTAAAGCTGTAAATAGAAACTATGATGTACGGATTGCAATCCGTAAAATCGAAATGGCAAAATCGAAATTAAGAGTAGACCGTAGTCCGTACTACCCCTCTATCGATCTTACCGTAAATTATGCTCCTGAAAAAAGCAGTCTGAGCGCAGACAAAAAAAACATAATCGAACGGAACGGAACAGCAACACTAAATTTAAATTGGGAATTGGATATATTCGGAAGAATTCGTAAAGAGAGCTCTTCCCAAAAAGAGTTCTATCTGGCAGCCCAAGAAGATTACCGGGGAGTTATGGTTTCCATGGCAGCCCAATTATCAACGGCCTACATCAATTTACGCACGGCACAAAAACAACTTCAGGTAACACAAGAAAACTTGGAATCACAAAAAAAGGTCATGGAATTGACCGTCTCTAAATTTGACGTGGGATTAGTATCACAATTAGATGTCGCACAATCCAAAAGCCTGTATCTACAAACAAAAGCCAGTATTCCCGGAATAGAATCTTCCATAAACGAAGAAATTAATCTAATCAGTGTTTTAATCGGGGAACACTCGGACCTCCTGCGGGAGAAATTACTAAAAGCCGAACCGATCCCGACCAATCCGAGAAAAGCAGCTCTCGGAATTCCGGCAAATCTTATCCGGCAACGTCCGGACGTTCGTTCCGCAGAACGAACCATTGACGGTTTAGCTGCCGCGGTCGGAGCCAGTCGCGCCGACTGGTGGCCAAAATTCCTACTTACCGGATTTTTCGGGTATTCATCGGAACAGTTTGAAAACTTCACAGACCGCGACAACATGATATGGCAAATCGCTCCCACGATGAAGTGGACCATTTTTAGCGGTCGTAATCTCGTCGAATCGGAAAAAACAGCTCAATTACAACTGGAAGAAGAAATTAACAATTATAATCAAACCCTATTGACCGCCATTCAAGAAGTGGACAATGCCATGGTCACCTATAACAAGTCATTGCAACAAATTTCGGCTATGAAAGAGGCTTTCCAGCAATCCAAACTCACGTTAGAATTGGCCATAAACCTGTATAAAAGCGGATTGACGAACTACCAGAATGTCCTCAGCTCGCAAGTAAGTTTGTTAAACTACGAGAACTCTCTGATTCAAGCCCAAAGCATATCGCTTCGGTACCTTATCCAATTATATCAGGCATTAGGAGGCGGATGGCCGATCGGAGACCGTCTCGAGAAATAAAGAAATAATCCATAAAAACAACATACAATGAAACGACTGACTCATCTTCTTGGAATATCATTTATAACGATAAGCATCATCGCGGGAGGTTGCGGAAAACGCAAAACACAAGAGGCTCCACCCGCTCCCTCTATCGAAGTAAGTAATCCCACGCAACGGACAGTCGTATACACGTTTGAATACCCCGGCTATCTGGAGGCAGAACAAACGGTAGATTTAGTTGCCCGAGTTCCCGGTTTTTTAGAAGAGATCCATTTCAAACCGGGTCAACGCGTGCATGAAGGACAACTACTCTTCGTCATCGAACCCCAACCTTATAAAGATAAGGTACGCCAAGCAGAAGCCACCCTGGAGAGCACTAAATCTCAATTAGCTTATAGCAAAGCTTCCTACCTAAAGATGAAGGATGCCGTAAAAACAAATGCCGTCAGCGAAATTGATTATTTACAAGCAGAAGCCAATTACGGGGAAGCCATGGCCACTTACGAAGAAGCCCACAGTCAATTAGATTTAGCCCATATCAACCTGAACTACTGTTACATAAAAGCACCCTTCTCGGGCAGAATATCCCGGAATCTTATAGATCAAGCCAATCTCGTCGGCACGGAAACGACTACGTTAGCCACCATTTACAAGGACAGCAGGATGTTTCTCTATTTCAATATGGCCTACCAAGATTACGTAAAAATGTCGCAAACGGCCCCGAACCAAGCGCCAAAACAGATTACCATCCAAGATGTAAATACTCCTGAAAAAACATGGGTGGGAACATTAGACTATACCGCTCCCAATATAGATTTAACGACAGGAAGCCTTACCCTCAGAGCCACCATTCTAAATCCTAACGGAGAGCTTCTTAGCGGACAATACGTGAAAGTGATCATCCCATATAAAACGGTTACCAAAGCTATCCTTATTCCGGAAGGTTCTATCGGAACCAACCAAAGCGGAAGATTCGTTTATATTGTCAATCCCGACAATACGGTAGAATTCAGACACGTGGATGTGGGAGTACTCACTCCGGACGGAATGCGGGAAATCACACAGGGAGTCGAAATGGGAGAACGATATGTAGTGGAAGCTCTCGTAAACGTTCGTCCCGGAATGAAAGTAACCCCTGTACTCTCCGTACCCAAGTAACGGGCGCTGTCAATGATCCATTTTAATTTAAATCTTCAAATTCTATGATGTCAACATTTTTCATTAATAGACCCATCTTCGCCACCGTACTATCCATATTGATCGTCGTGGCCGGATTGGTTACCCTCCGCAGTCTACCCGTGGAACAATACCCCACTATTACTCCCCCGACCGTAGTTGTAGAGGCGAGTTATCCGGGAGCAAACGCGACAACCATTTCTCAAATGGTAGCCACCCCCATCGAACAACAAATCAACGGAGTCGAGGGAATGCTTTATATGTCATCTACTTCTTCAAGTGCGGGGGTTTATAAATTAACCATCACATTCGAAGTTGGAACGGATCTTGATATGGCAACCGTATTGGTACAAAACAGGGTAAATATGGCTCTTAGTACCTTACCTCAAGAAGTGACCCAAATCGGAGTCACGACGACAAAAGAATCGACAAACGTGGTTATGTTTCTTTCCATTACTTCCGACAATCCGAATTACAACGCACTTTATCTCTCCAATTACGCGGAACTGAATTTAGTAAACGAATTGGGACGCGTCAAAGGAGTCGGAAACGTAGGACTATTCGGAGCCGGGAATTACAGCATGCGTATTTGGTTAAGCCCCGATTTGCTCACGATTCGGGGAGTTTCGCCGGAAGAAGTTATTGCCGCTATTAAAAGTCAGAACATACAAGTAGCAGCAGGATCGGTCGGCTCCATGCCATTAAATCAAAAAGTAGCATTCAAATATACTCTTGAAACCCAAGGCTTATTACTGAACGAAGAGGAGTTCGGAAACATCATCATAAAAGCCTTACCCGGAGGAAAATATTTACGAATAAAAGATGTAGCGACCATCGAATTAGGCAATGAAAGCTACAATGTAGAAGCCACTTTAAAGGGACAAAACGTAGCCGCTATAGCCATCTACCAACTCCCGGGGGCAAATGCTCTCGACGTAGCAGAACGGGTAAAAGCCCAGATGGAAAAACTGGGTTCCTATTTTCCGGAAGGTGTTCATTACAATATCACCTTAGATACGACCGAATTTATTAAAGCATCTATTAAAGAGATATACAAAACCTTAGGTTCTGCATTTATACTGGTACTTATTGTCATTCTGCTATTCCTGCAAAACTGGAGGGCCATGTTAATACCTCTTATTACTATCCCGGTATCTCTGATCGGTACTTTTACTTTCATGGGGCTATTAGGCTTTTCTATTAATACCCTAACCCTCTTCGGTCTTGTTTTAGCTATCGGCTTAGTCGTAGATGATGCCATCGTAATCGTAGAAAACAGTTACCGATTGATTGAAACCGGGAAATACGACAACATGAAAGAGGCCGTGAAACAGGCTATGAAAGAAGTATCCGGAGCCATCGTCGGTATCGTTTTGGTTCTGTTGGCCGTATTCATCCCGACGGCATTCATTGGAGGAATTACGGGATCGCTCTATAAACAATTTGCCTTGACGATTGCCGTAGCCACGGTAATCAGCGGATTCAACGCTTTAACTTTAAGTCCGGCTCTGTGTGCTCTTTTTCTTAAACCCAAACAACCGTCCAAGTTCTTTTTATTTAAAGGTTTCAACCGTTTCTTCGAAAAAACCACGAACGGCTATTTATGGGTAGTAAAAGGCTTTATGCGAAAATCCGTATTGACTTTTATCGTTTTTATCCTCCTCTCCGTCATCGCTTTTGTTCAATTCTCGAGAGAACCCCAGACCTTTATTCCCAATGAGGATCAAGGGTACTTTATCATCTCCATGCAATTGATGGACGGAGCCTCCTACTTCCAAACGGCTAAAGCAGTTGAGAAAGCCAGCAAAATATTAGATGAACTGGATGGAGTAGAGACCTATATTACCATCAACGGTTTTTCCATCATGGACAATGCCGAAAGTTCCAATGCCGCATCTATTTTCGTGATGCTAAAAAATTGGGACGAACGCAAAAATAAAAGCCTTAGTGTCGGATCTATCGTTAATCGTTTCAACGAAATGGCCTATTTACAAATTAAGGAAGCCGAGGCTTACGCCGTTTCTCCTCCACCCATTCCCGGATTGGGTGAAAGCAGCGGTTTCCAAGTCATGATAGAAGATATCAACAGTTACGGTCCCCAAATGTTACAACAAGCGACAGACGCTTTGGTACAGGCAGGGAACGCCCATCCCGGATTATCTTCCCTGCGTTCCACGTTCAGCGCCAACGTACCCCAATATT
Organism: Sanguibacteroides justesenii; assembly: GCF_003204205.1. Classification (NCBI taxonomy): domain Bacteria; kingdom Pseudomonadati; phylum Bacteroidota; class Bacteroidia; order Bacteroidales; family Porphyromonadaceae; genus Sanguibacteroides; species Sanguibacteroides justesenii. The sequence goes on along the minus strand of NZ_QJPL01000003.1, from coordinate 79,407 downwards.
TTCTAAATATAGACCGGGATAAGGCCGAACTCATGCAAATCCCCATCGGAAACATATTCAACGCCTTATCCAGTTACTTAGGCTCCGTTTACGTGAACAATTTCGTTAAATACGGACGTACTTACCAGGTCAAACTGGAAGGGGCTCCCGACAGTCGTCGATTAATCCACGATGTTCTTTATTTAAACGTACAAAATGCCGAGGGTAATATGGTTCCCCTTTCGGCATTTACAACCGTAAAACAACAACTCGGAGCCGAATTACTACCCAAATACAATACTTACGTGGCAGCCATGATTTCCGGAGAAGCCGCCCCCGGTTACAGTTCCGGCCAAGCCCTAAACATCATGGCACAACTTATGCAGGAAAAATTAGGTACTTCATTCGGCCATGAATGGACAGCCTTGGCGTATCAGGAAGAGAATGCCGGATCTACCACCTCTCTTATTTTCGCCTTAGCCATTATCGTTGTTTTTCTGATTTTGGCCGCTCAATACGAGAGCTGGACCACCCCGTTCGCGGTAATCATGGGACTCCCCATTGCTCTTTTAGGCGTCGTGATCGGCGTTATGATCATGAATTTGCCTATCAGTGTATATACGCAAATCGGCATTATCCTGCTAATCGCACTAACGGCTAAAAATGCCATACTGATTGTCGAGTTTGCCCGGGATTACCATAACGAGGGAAAATCAATCTACGAAGCTGCATTGGAAGGAGGAAGAGTTCGTCTACGTCCGATATTAATGACCTCCTTCGCTTTCATTCTCGGTACTTTCCCCTTGGTTATCTCCACCGGAGCAGGTGCGGCCAGCCGTATATCCCTCGGCATCGCCGTCTTCGCCGGAATGTTGATGAGCTCGTTAGTAGGTACGCTGTTTATGCCTAACTTTTATTACATGATGCAATCCCTACAAGAACGCTTGGGTCGAAAAAAGCATAACCTTCCGGAAAAACAAAAGTGCTGTATGCCCAAATAAAAAGAGTCGGCAGTAACCTGCCGGCTCTTTACCCATATAAAAACTTCTCTATTAATATACGATTGTCATCTCGTCGATCAAATTTTTAGCTTTAGCCATTTTATCGATAATAAATAGAACATAACGGGTATCCACATTGATACAACGTTGCAGATTCTCTTCAAAATCGATATCTCCGGACATCGCTTCGGAGTTTCCGTCAAACGCGGCTCCGATTAATTCTCCGTTAGCATTGATTACCGGAGAACCGGAATTTCCTCCGGTAATATCATTGTTGGTAATAAAACAAGCCACGACATTATCCGTTCCGTAAGGAGCGAAATTCTTAGCAGCATACAAATCCTTCAATTGTTGAGGAACTTCGAATTCACCGCCTTTAGGTCCCTCTTTTTCCATCACTCCCGTCAGAGTCGTGTAATAATCGTAAAATACGGCATCTCTCGGTTTGTAACTACCGACCTTACCATAAGACAAACGGATCGTGGAATTAGCATTCGGCGCCCATACCTTATCCGGATTCATCTTCATCAACCCGTTTACAAACAAACGATTGCCCTTGGCTATATTTTGATTCATCTCACTCGTCTTGGCACTCATACCGATATAAAACTCAAAGAAAGACTTCCCGGCTTTATATGCCAAATCTTTCTCCAATTTCTTCATGTCCGGTTTTTCCAAAAACGCCGTAAAGGACTCTTCACTCGCGTAAATCGATTTATCGAACATATCCTGAGCGAATTTTTCATAGTTGCCTTTATACTTTTTATTTATAAATTGAATAATCTCCGGATACATCTCTTCTCCCACCGACTCGCTGTAAATCTTAAATAAAGTAGATACTAAATTTTTATCTATCTCAGCATTAAAATCTTTGTAAAAATCCTTCGCGTATTTCTTCAAAACTTCCCTTATCTTCTCTTTTTTATCATCGGAAAGCGTATCTTTTTTAGATAACTTCTCGAGCAAATTACTCGTACGGAAAGCAAACATATGAAGTTCCGGTCCTCCCAATGCTTCTTGCAAATAGGCCATAGCTACAGAGTAATCAGCCATATCCTCGTAACCCTTCTTAATCAGGTTCAAAGCGTTTCCGTATTTAGCTTTACGTGCAGGATCCGCATTAACCCAAGCAGTAAATTCGTTTTCAATCTCAAGCTTATTGGCCATCGTGTTCAACTTCTTCAATGCTATATTCTGCTCATGGGAATACTTCCAATAATTAGCACAACTGGCATACTTAGAAGCATATTGAATACGGGTTTTCGGGGAAGCATCCATTCCTTCTTTCATAACCCGAAGTTTCTCCGTACGCACCTTGTAACGAATATCATTGGTAACATCCATGGTCTCTTTTAATCCGAACGAGGTTAAAAAACGATCCGTGGAACCGGGGAATCCCATAGTCATAGCGAAATCTCCATCCTGAATTCCTTTAGCAGAAACCGGGAAATGATGCTTGGGTTTTAGCGGAATATTCTTTTCCGAGAATGAAGCCGGCTCTCCGTCGGGACCGGTATATATACGGAACAAGGAGAAGTCCGCCGTATGGCGAGGCCACATCCAGTTATCAGTATCTCCCCCGAATTTACCCATACTTTGGGGAGGAGCTCCGACCAAACGAACATCCCTATAAATCTTATATACCAACAAAAAGAATTGATTGCCTTCAAACATATCCTGTACCTGAGCACTTAAATTCGTACCCTTGGTTACTTTCTCCACGATCAATTTAGATATGCTATCGATCGCCACGGCTCTCTCCGATTCCGTCATATCATCGTTCAACACGGCATTTACCTGATCCGTCACGTCTTCCATCCGTTGAAGAATGGAAGCGGTTATTCCCGGATTCGCCAATTCTTCTTCCAAACTATATGCCCAGAAACCATTGGAGAGATAATCATGTTCTATTGTAGAATGAGATTGAATCGCACCAAAACCACAATGATGATTTGTCATCACCAACCCCTTCGGAGAAATAATCTCGCCGGAACAGAAATGACTAAAAGGACGACCTTCCCGTCCTAATCCCACTACTGCATCTTTTAAACACGCTTGATTTATTGAATAGATATCTTCAGCCGATAGTTTACAACCCATGGCTTGCATCGTGTCGATATTCTTGTTCAACAAGGATAACAACCACATGCCTTCATCCGCCCGAGCTATAGACGCTGAAAGCAAAGCAAAAACAACAATAAAAATTTTTCTCATCTGCTTCATTTAAACATTCATTTTATATAATCCAATTTTAAATTTACACGTACACGAATCCCGATTAATCACACTTTCAGGCAAACGTCGGCAAATATACAATAAAATCAATTAGAGCCAGCATATTCACTTTTATTTAACTTGTTATTAAAAACGAACGGACAGAAACGACACCCGTCAAAAGCAGATTTTTTTATCCGGAAACCAGAAAAATAAAACGTGATTTCAAAAGAAATCGTTTTCTTTCTATCTTTGCCTTCGTAGAAAAGAGATTATGGTAGAAAAACGAAATATCAGGAAATGTACCGGGAAAGAGATCTCCGATTTCCTTGAACAGCAGGGAGAAAAAGCGTTTCGCACGAAACAAATCTGGCAATGGCTTTGGCAACGAGGTGTAACCCGATTCGAGGACATGACCAATTTATCCAAAAATACACGGGAGCTATTGGATAAATATTTTGTTATCAAAACCATAGCCTTAACCCACATCCAAAAAAGCAACGACGGAACGACCAAATTAGGTTTCACGTTGGATGATGGGCAATTGATAGAGTCCGTACTTATTCCCTCACGGGATAAAGCCACAGCCTGTGTTTCGTCTCAGGCAGGATGCAAATTAAAATGCAGTTTTTGTGCCACGGGCGGATTAGGTTTCACCCGAGACTTACAACCCGAAGAAATTTTCGATCAGGTAGTAGCCGTAAAGAAAATGGCTGAAGAACGGGGATTGATTTTCTCCAACATTGTCTTTATGGGCATGGGAGAACCTCTCCTGAACTACGATAATGTAATGGAAGCCATCCAAAAAATAACCTCCGAAGAGGGATTAGCCATGTCTCCCTACCGGATCACCCTTTCGACATCCGGCATTCCGGAAGGAATAAAAAGATTAGCGGATGATCAGGTCCGTTTTAACTTAGCCATATCTTTACATTCCGCCATTAACTCGACCAGAAATCAAATTATGCCGATCAATAAAGCATATCCTCTTCCGCAATTGGCCGAAGCCATTAAATATTTCGTGGAAAAAACCGGGACTCGTCCGACATTTGAGTACCTTCTTTTGAAAGGGATTAACGACAGTTTGGAAGCTGCAAAAGCACTCGCCTCATTTTGCCGGCAATTCCCGGTTAAAATCAATATCATAGAGTACAATCAAGTCGAAGGAGCAAAATACCAACACAGCCCGGCAGAGAATAGAGATTCTTTTATTCGCTTTCTTGAAAGCAAAAATATCGTTGTCAATCTACGACATAGCAAAGGAAAAGACATTGATGCCGCCTGCGGTCAATTAGCGAATAAAAACCAATAACATTTTTCCCATGACACTCGTAGAAATTAGATCAAACATCTAATTATCAACACTTATGTCATGAAGTTATTTTTATTTTTGATGCTGCTCACGGGAATCAGCATCTCAGGAGGAATCGGGCAAACCGAAGGGAAAGTCGACAACACGGCAATAGACAGTCTGGACATGGATAGATACGCCGGACTATGGTATGAAATCGCCCGCTTCGATCACCCGTTCGAGCGAGGTTTGGTAGGGGTCACAACAGAATACATCATCAAATCTAACGGAAACATTGAGGTCATCGGTTGCGGATTCCAGGACAGCCTGAACGGAGAAAAACGGGAAATAGTAGGGAAAGTACATATTCCGGATAAAGACAAACCGGGAATTTTAAAAGTTACTTTTTTTCTGATCTTCAGCGTGGATTATTATATTCTGGAAGTAGAAGACGATTATAGTGCTGCCCTGATTGGAAGTTCCGAAATCGATCATCTTTGGATCGTAAGTAGGTCACCCAAAATTTCGAAGAAAAAACTAAACGATTTATTAAAACGAGCTAAAAAAAGAGGCTACGATACCCAAGCTCTTATATTCATCCCCCATAAACTTAAAGGAATTGAGCAAGAGGTAGCTGACAGGCAATAATTTCGCTTATTATCTCAAAATAACTACCGAAAATTTTTACCCTCCTTTTTTATTTCCTTATTTTTGACAAATAATTATCAGAAATATGGAAATTCTTATTTTAATCCTTTCTATCATCATACTGGTTATCAACATCATTCTCATTTTCCGTTTTAGAGATAAAGGGACACAAAAGCAGATAGAACAACTTCAACAACATCTTTCCAGATTAGAAAAAAACATGCTGGACGAGATCCGATATTCGAGAGAGTGTGAAACTGCCCGATCCGGTCAAAACAGAGAAGAACTATCCCGAAATCTCTCCGATTTTCGAACAGAGCATCGAGATGTTCTAAAAAACCTCTCAGATCAAAACACTCAAGTAATCCACTCGTTTCAAAAAAACTTTTCCGAACATATGGAATTTTTCCAACACCTGCTAAAAGAAAAAATGGAGGAACTAACCATTCGTCAACAAAATCTGGTACAGTCCACAGAGAAAAAACTCGAGGATATGCGGCAGACGGTAGAAGAAAAATTACAAAAAACATTGCATGAAAGATTAGGTCAATCTTTCGAATTAGTCAGCAGACAATTGGAACACGTGCAAAAAGGATTAGGAGAAATGCAGACATTAGCTCATGACGTAGGCGGATTAAAACGCGTATTGAGCAATGTGAAAATGAGAGGCTCTATCGGAGAAATCCAATTGGAAATGCTCTTGGAACAACTCTTGGCACCTGAACAATACACGGCCAATGTAAAAACCAAAAGAAACTCGGACGCCATCGTCGAATTTGCCATACGACTTCCGGGTAAGGAGGATTCCCGGGAGAATGTTTTTTTGCCCGTCGATGCCAAATTCCCCAAAGATGCTTACGAGCAATTGTTAGATGCTTATGAATCGGCAGATCCGCAACGAATCGATGTTGCATCCAAAAATATAGAACAAACCATCAGAAACATGGCTAAAGATATTCATGACAAGTACCTTGATCCCCCGCATACAACGGACTTTGGAATTATGTTTCTACCCTTCGAAAGTATATATAGCGAAGTCGTTCGCCGGGCCTCCCTGTTGGAACAACTCCAACGCAACTACCAGGTAATTGTCACGGGCCCCACCACTTTCGCCGCTATCCTAAACAGCCTCCAAATGGGATTCCGGACGTTAGCGATCCAAAAAAGAAGCAGTGAGGTATGGAGAATCCTCGGAAACGTAAAAAACGAATTTGACAAATTCGGAGGCATGCTTGAAAAAGCGCAAAAAAGTATTCAGACAGCCAACAATCAATTAGAAGAAGTTATAGGAAAACGTACCCGGGCCATCCAACGACAACTCCGCTCCGTCGAAGTTTTTCCTTCCGACGAATCCCAAATACAATTGACGATTGACAATCCTGATTATCAGGAAAATGAACAATAAAGCAATTTGAAAGACTTACCTTTCCGAACTCGAATTAAATCGAAAGCTATTTTGCTGCATACACCAAAGAAAAAAGATCAATCGCTCCTCATGAGAAAGTTCTTCCCGCAATATCTGATAAGCTTTACTAACCTGCACTTTTATCGTATTTACAGACAAATTGTATTTCTCTGCAATAGCTGCATAAGAATTTCCTTCAACACATATCTCGATAAAAATTTCTCTGCATCTTTCAGGTAAAGTTGCAATTGCTTGTTCCAGTTTAAAACGTAAATCCGCCCGTTCCATCTCAAATTGAATATCAGTAGAACCAATCATATTTTCAGACAATCCCGTGTATCGCTACTTGGTTCGTAATACATTTAATGACATGCGATAAATTGAAGTATGACAATAAAAACGAAAAGAAAACCTTTGACAGAAATAATGAATCAACGGCCATAATTTCCCCCAAAAATCTTGAACGTTATCTTCTGACTCCACTTTACCTCCCACCACGCTATAAGCAAATACATACAACTCTTTTGAATATGCATTGAAAACACATTCACCATGAGAATGATTATCCCTTTTAAGTTTTTCGATATTAATATCCCAAAACATGTACACCTCTGATTTATGTGCGGCAAGATAGGATATTTTCAATATAAAACAAAATTGATGTTTCATTATTCAATTGTAAAGTTTTTATTAGTTTTGTATGAATAGAAGTTTGGTTTATATATAAAAATATGGAAACAAGAAAAAATAAAACAACTTTGCTTATTATGGCAGCCGGAATGGGATCGAGATTCGGAAGTTTAAAACAATTGGCATTACTCGGACCTCATCAAAAAACATTACTTCACTACTCCATTTACGATGCTCTTCATTCTGGATTCGATAAAGTCGTTTTTATCATCCGAAAGAGTTTCGAAAAAGAATTCAGGGAAGCAGTAGGGAAATATGCCGAAAACCACGCGGAGACCTATTACTGTTTTCAGGAAATGGATCGTTTACCGGGCAATCTACCTCCCGTCGAACGAGAAAAACCGTGGGGAACGGCTCATGCCATATGGTCCGCCAAAGAGGCGATTCAGGAACCTTTTATCGCTATTAATGCCGATGATTTTTACGGTCGGGATGCATTTCAAAAAATGCACGAATTCATCGCTTATAATCCGGATGACACCTGTTTCAGTCTTGCTGGATACCGCTTGGATTCCACCTTGTCTGAAAACGGTTCCGTTTCAAGAGGAATTTGTACTTTCGACCGAGACCTTTTCATGACAAGTATTACAGAATGTACGAAAATCATCAAGGACAATGACGGCATCAAAGACATCGCAACCGGAAGAGTACTACGAGGCGATGATATCGTTTCCATGAATTTCTGGGGATTCACGCCTATGTTATTTGAAGAGATCGAAAAACAATTCATCGAATTTTACCGCCAAAACAAGACAAACCCAAAGGCTGAAATTTATATTCCCAGTGTCGTGGATACACTTCTCAACCGGAAAGAAATAAAAGTGAAGATTTTAAAAACAAACGCCAAATGGTTTGGAGTGACTTACAAAGAAGATACCGACTTCGTCAATCAGGCATTAAACCGTTTTGAAACGGAAGGCGTATACACGGATATAAACAAATAAATAAAATCAAAAACGGGAGCTTAATATATAATGGACAGAATCAAACGGATATACGAAGCCTTTAAGAGTAGCGGACAATTCATTTCCGCTACTCCATACGGTTCGGGACATATCAACGATACGTATCTGGTGAAAGTAGATGAAGAGGCTGAATACATTCTCCAACGCATCAACGGGAATATTTTCACGGATATACCGAAATTGGTCCGAAACAAAGAGCTGGTTTGCGGACATATTCGCAACCGCTTGATCAAACACAAGATTAACGATATTACCAGAAAATACATCACCTATTTTTACACGAATAAGGGAAAACCGTATTACAAAGATTACGACGGTAATTATTGGACGCTCACATTATTTATCAAAGGATCAAGGAACTACGAAGTAGTCACCTCGGCTCCCATGGCTTACGAATTCGGAATAGGGTTGGGGGAATTTGAAAATCGCATATCCGATTTCGACGCTTCGCTTCTGATCGAGACCATCCCCGATTTTCATCATGTCGTCCATAGGCAACATGAATTACAAGACGCCCTTTTAAAAGCAGAAGACGAAAAAATAGAAAAGAGCCGAGAGTTGGTAACCTACCTCTCCTCTTTAGACCCGGAAATGACTGATTTTCAATCCATGAAGGACGAACACTATTTTCCTTCACGAGTTACTCACAACGACACTAAAGTCAATAACCTTTTATTCGACGGAAACAATCATCCTTTATGCATGATCGATTTGGACACCGTCATGCCGGGCATTGTACATTACGATTTCGGAGATGCTGCAAGATCTTGTTGTAATACAGCCGGCGAAGAAACGACAAACCTGAACCAGGTTTATTTCAATATAGAGTATTTCAAAGCTTTTTGTACCGGATTCATGGAAAAAACCAAGCACCTGTTAACCCGTAAAGAAAAAGAAACACTCGGTTTTTCTTGCAAATTAATGACTTATTTACAGGCTATCCGCTTTCTAACAGACTATCTTCAAGGAGATCTCTACTATCCCGTAACTTACACGGATCAAAATCTCCAACGAACAAGAGTTCAGGTAAAACTACTGAAAGACATTACCAAACAAGCGGATCGAATCTCTCGATTTATTTTAGAGAATTGAAATCTGGAAGAAGAGCGAAAGAATTTCTCCGCCCTTCTTCCTGTTTTCATTTTTTATCCTTATCGCAATCTTCTTTTGTACAGACGACGGAACATGCTTTATCTCCTTTGCATTCCGATGTCTCACATTTCCGGTCGCACGAATCATTACAGTCCCCCGTACAATTTTTGTCGCAGTTATTCGGTTTACAAACCTTACACCGCAATAATTTCCCGTCCTTAGAATACATTCCCAAAACTTTTACATCGCATTTCGCGAGAGCCGCACACAATCCCTTTACGGAATTCTTATCCATTCTAAAGGTCAATAAAACAGTAGAATCTTTCAGATTGACTTTAAGATCTTTTACTCCTTTCTCGAAAGGAATGTTCTTTTCAACTTTTGCCTTACATTTAGGACAATGAATATCCGTTTTAAAAATTACAGTCGTATCTTTTTTAGTCTGGGCATCAACCGTCAAACCGACGGTTATAAACGATACCAACGCACAAATTATTTGTATAATTCTCATAATCAAATTGTTTATTAATTATTTAATAGGAGTACTTCAAATATATGTATTCTATTTTAAATTTAAAAATCATTATCTATGATTCCCGATCTAAGGCAAAGCGTATTCCGATATAAAATTTTCTCCCGTGAACCGGTCCCCAAATTTTCGAGGAGTCAAAATATTTTCCCCATGGATCGTCTGAAGCTATCACCGGATGTTTCTGTTTAAAATCCCCCATATTCTCACATCCCCCGTATACACTCCATCGACGGAAAAACTTGGTCACCTGCGCATTCATCAACTGAAAAGCCTTAAAATTACTTCCCGTCTGATAAGTTTCAGGGATTCCTGTCTGACGAGGCATCCTTCCTCCCCCGTTAAATTGAGTCGTAAAGTCAAATTGCCATTTTCTCATATTAGTGTGATACGATAAATTCAACAGTCCTTTGTAACGGCTGGCCAAAGGCAACATTTCTGTTTTTCTTCCATGAAGCGTTGTTTTAACATCGTTATAACGATAAGCGGCTAAAAGATCCAGACGGGGAATTACCTCGTATTGCATTTCGATTTGATAACTATTGGAATAAGACTTACCCTCCAAATTATAAAAATTCACCCGGTCAAAAGCCGTCTCGTTATCAACAACCACCTGATCCGTAAACTTCGTATGATAACAATCAGCTGAAATCGACAGAATTCGATTAAACAAATAGAATTTACGGTTCAGATTTACACCAATATTCCAAGCATCTTCCATCTTTAAATGCTTTAATTCACCCGGATTTTCCGCCAACAATTTTCCATTAACATAGATACCTGCCGAAGACGCTAATAAATAGCTATTCTCCGCTAAAATATTAGACATGCGTAATCCTCTTCCGGCAGTAAGTTTCAAATTGGTCATCTCGTCCGGCCTGAACATAAGATGAAGCCGGGGAGTTACAAAATTCCCGTATAAATTATGATGGTCATATCTCAAACCCGCCATAAAAGTAATTTTTTTATCAAAAAACATTCCGGTATATTGAAAAAAAGCACCCACGGCCTTTTCCTGACGCTCAAAATTAACCGGATTCGTAACCGTAGCAATATCATCCGTAAAGTAACGGTCTTGAAAATACTCATCATAATCATCGTAATTGAAACTAATTCCCGTCGCGTACTGTTGATCCGGATTGGAACCGAATATAGACTGAAAGATATAGTTCAGGTAAAGATTTCTCTGACGGGCATCGTATCTTTTTAATCCGTAATACGAATCCTGATCATGATCCGTATAATTTATCATAAGGGCCATACTCGTATAGTCGTACCGCGGCATAAGATAACCCCATTTTAAGAAACCCTCGTAACGTCTTGTGTCTATTCCGATTCGATACGAAGCACCCGAATTCACACCGACCGAATGATGCTTGCTCTCTCCACCTTTCCGCTCCTCATCCAAAAACTTTCCTCCGAATTGAAAAAACCACTTATCGTCTTTATATGCCCAACGATTCATGACATTGTATTGGGTCTTCTCCGGCATATCCGAAAAACCATCCTTATTTCCATCATGAACTTTATCCAACCAATCTCCATGTATCAAAAACATCGTACTCCAACGATCATTAAATTTGACTCCGAAATTAGAGTTAAATTCAAACATCCCGTCATCACTATAATAAGCATTCAAATACAGCTTTTCACTATTCTGCGGTTTTTTATAATCGACACTAATTTGTCCGACAATCGATTCATACCCGTTTACCACCGATCCCGTTCCTTTTGAAATGGAGATTGCCTCCATCCAAGGCCCTGGAATATAACCTAATCCGTACAAAGAAGAAAGTCCCCGAAAATTAGGGAAATTTTCTGTCATCAACTGGATGTATTTTCCCGTCAATCCTAATAATTGAATTTGTTTAGCTCCGGTCACCGCATCGGCATATGAAACATCGACAGAAGCATTCGTCTCAAAACTCTCGCCTAAATTACAACAGGCAGCTTTTAAAAGTTCCGTACCGGTAATGACCTGTTCAATCACGGGACGATTCGTACTCATGACGGTAGATCTTTTTCTGGAAACAACACTCACTTCATCCAATTGACGCCCCTCGATCAATACGAATTCCACAAACTTATCCGTAGATTTTACTTCTACCGTATCCGATTGAAATCCTATAAAACTGGCAACTAATTTTCCACTATCATCCCATTTAATTTTAAACTCACCCTTTTCGTCAGCCACCACACCTTTCGATGTACCCAACCAGTATACATTAGCCCCTGCTATCGGTTGTAAACCATCGGCCGCCTCTTCCATAACCCGGCCCTTAATTATTTCAGCCCGAACCATAAAAGTTCCGAGCATCAATAATACAATCATTATATATTTCATCTATTATTTCTAACTTGCATTTTCCAATAAATACGCCTATCCGGAAGGCCTATCACTCCATTACGAATACACTAAAGATCAAAGATAAATCTCGTTTATCCTCTTAAGAAAAAAACGTAAATCAACAGCGGAAAATACATAACAACTCCGGAGGCCGGAAGTCGCCAATGAAAGAAAGATCCGTATCGAAAGAAAAGGAAGCAAGACTCGTTATTGGAGGAACAAAATATACCTCGTCTTTCCGATCCAGAATATCAAAACATAAAAATACCACAGTTGAAACAGCCCAGTCTCCAGGCAACTTATAAAAGTCATGTTCGGCTCTCTCTTGCTTGCAAGCACTCTTCTGAAGTTTTTTGCACGAAGAACAACAATCGTTTCCACATAAAGAGACCTCTTCACCCGGAAACATCCGTACCTCCACATGGGCCATCCGACAACCGAGGCATTGTACCTTAATTACATTTATCCCGACAGTTGCAAGGAGAAATGCTAATAAAAGCAATAATGCCGGCACGTTCATTCTATCCTTTCTCATCGGAACAAAAATAATTCTTTTTCCTAAAAAACAGAACAATAAAAAGAAGGGTTAAAAAATTATTAGCTCTTTTTTCTATCATATCCACCTATTTATATTTAAATAACGGAAAAAAGTATTACTTTCGAACGCCAAACATGTACGAACGGATTATTTATATCATTCCAGTCAACTATGAAAAATTTATTACTTTCAGGATTATTCATTCTCCTTGCTATCTCTTGCGGGAAAAAATCCAACGTGGAAATAACAGGTGCTATTAAAGAGGCTACTGCCGGAACAAAAGTGTATTTAGAACAAATTGACGTAGCCGGAAAAAAGATCATAGATTCAGCCAAATTGAATAAACAAGGACATTTTAATTTCAAGCTTAACATTACTTATCCCTCATTTTATTCCTTGAAATTTCCAAACAAGGAACAGGTGACTATTATTGCCAGCCCGGATGAGAAAATCGAAATCAGCGGAACCTTAAAAGACATTCAAAACAATTATTGGGTTGAGGGTTCAGAAAATTCGTTGTGGATCAAATTATTGAATTTCCAACTTCAACGAACCGTGACGTTGACGGATTCATTACAAAAAGCGTATCGAACCCTTCCCGAGGACAAGAGTTACGATAGTCAACGGGAAGAATACTCTAAAGCATGGAGCGAAGCCCTAACCAAACAAGTCAATTTCACGCGTGATTTCATCATCAAACACGCTACCTCGTTGGCCGCCTATTATGCCCTCTATCAAAAGATAAACAATAACCTGTTCATATTAGACGAGATCAACGACTTACATTATTTCAAGGTTGTTGCCTCTTCTTTAAGTGCCCTTTACCCGGAATCACAGTATACCAAGGCTATTATGAACCACTTGAAACAAATAGGGCAGGCCATACGCAATCAACAATTAGCGGAAGCGATCAACAATTCGGAAAAATCCTTACCTGATATAAAATTACCCGATGCCAAAGGAGACTCGCTGTCTTTACTTCCCATTAAAAGTAAATTTGTCGTTCTCGAGTTCGGGGTACTAACCGCACAACAGAGCCAGACTTATATCAACGATCTCAAAAAGGTATATCAGAAATTTAAAAACAGAGGAGTAGAAATTTATCAGGTCTGTTTAGACAAAAATAAATTTCTATGGGAAGACCTTGTAAAGAAAAACAATATCACCTGGAAATGCGTACGCGATGAATACGCGTTACAAAGTCGGGTTGCCGCAACATGGAACGTCAAAACAATACCGGCCAATTATATTATCGATCAAAATATGGAAATCGTCGGAAAAAATCTATGGGGAAGCCGATTGGAGGACCGACTGAATGATCTGTTGAAAAAATAAACAAATATTCACCATGCAGCGCAAAAAAGTGTATTTCCTTTCCGATGCTCATCTGGGAGCTAAACTCTTAGACAACAACAGGGAGAGAGAGAGAAAGCTTGTTTCATTCCTGGAAAAGATCAGGCCGGAATGTGCTGAACTTTACCTGCTTGGTGATATGTTTGATTTCTGGTTTGAATACAAACGCTCCGTCCCTAAAGGACATGTCCGTTTTCTCGCAGAATTGGCCCGCTATACGGATAACGGCATAAAAGTACATTTCTTTACCGGTAATCATGATATATGGGCCTTCGATTACCTAAACAAAGAGTGCGGCGTAATTTTACATACCGCCATTGAAGAGACGCGAATCAACGGTAAAAGTTTCATGATCGGTCATGGAGACGGATTAAATCCTAAAGATAAAGGTTATCTTTTCCTTAAAAGAGCTTTCCATAACCGTTTTTTACAAAAATGCTTCCGGCTTATCCATCCAGACTGGGGAATTAAATTGGCTCATGCCTGGTCTTCTCATTCCCGTTTGAAAGACAATGGCAAAATAGAAGCTCTGGAATACTTGGGAGAAGACAAAGAAGAGATCGTCCTCTATTGTAAACAAATTTTACAACAACGGCATTTCGATTACTTCATTTTCGGACATCGCCATATTCCCATCGATCTCCCGTTGTGTGAAAGCAGCCGCTACATCAATACGGGAGATTGGATTTCACATTTTAGTTACGCCGTCTTCGACGGAGAAAAAGTAGAACTAAAATTTTGCAATTGACAATTAAATAGTTAGGTGATTAGAATGATTGACAATCGTAGATGCAATATTGTAAATTAGAAAATTCAGCGTCCCATTACAATCTACAATTTAAAACTTGCAATGAATGTGTGATCCGGAATCAATCGTAAATCAAAAATCGATTTACAATCCTTTCCCTCCATTTTTTCAGTATATTGCATTGTTTTCGTGTAAAAAAGTCTTAACTTACAACATCATATCCCTACTATAAAACTATTTGACCATGTTAGTAAAGACTTTCGGAGGTGCCGTCTATGGAATAAACGCCATCACCATCACAATAGAGGTAAATATTCTTTGGGGAGCCAAATTCATAATCGTGGGATTACCCGATAATGCCGTTAAGGAGAGTCAGCAACGTATTGATTCTGCCTTAAGGGAAATCGGGCTTAAAATTCCGGGCAAAAGAGTCATCATTAACCTTGCCCCGGCAGATGTGAAAAAAGAAGGATCATTGTACGATCTCCCGTTAGCTTTAGGAATCTTAGCTGCAAACGAACAAATCCCACATGAAGAATTAAAAAACTATGTTATCATGGGAGAACTTTCCCTCGACGGGAGCCTACAACCCGTGAAAGGCGTGCTTCCCATTGCAATCAATGCGAAACAAGAAAATTTTAAAGGGATCATTGTCCCCATTCAAAACGCCAATGAAGCTGCCGTAATAAAAGGACTTGAAGTATACGGATTTCACCATTTGAAAGAAGTAATTACATTCCTTAAAAAAGAAAAAGATTACCAGCCGTTTTCTTATCAATTCGCAGAAGAGAACAATTACACCGACAACGAAATGCTGGATTTCAAAGATGTAAAAGGACAGGAAAATGTAAAAAGAGCATTGGAAATCGCCGCTGCCGGAGGCCATAATCTGATCATGATCGGTTCTCCCGGATCAGGTAAAACGATGTTAGCCCGTAGATTACCGTCCATTCTCCCGCCCATGACCGTCGAAGAGTCACTCGAGACGACCAAAATACACTCCGTCGCCGGAAAGATACAACACGAAACCTCACTTATTACCTACCGGCCTTTCAGATCGCCCCATCACACCATATCCGATGTCGCTTTGGTAGGAGGCGGAAGCTGGCCGCAACCGGGAGAAATATCACTTGCTCATAACGGAGTCCTTTTTTTAGACGAATTACCGGAATTCAAGCGATCCGTATTAGAGGTCTTGCGTCAACCGCTTGAAGATCGTACGATATCTATCAGTCGGGCAAAATTCAGCGTAGAATATCCCGCAAACATCATGTTGATCGCCTCCATGAACCCCTGTCCTTGCGGTTTCTACAACCATCCGGCAAAGAGCTGTACCTGCCCTTCCGGAAGCGTACAGAAATACCTTGCCAAGATATCCGGTCCTTTACTCGACCGCATCGATATGCATATAGAAGTGATTCCCGTCGAATTGGAAAAAATGGCTATCCGGACAGAAAGTGAGTCCAGCATCCTGATCCGAAAACGAGTCATTGAAGCCAGAAGGATTCAGAACTTTCGCTTCAAAAAATATCCCGGAGTATACTGTAACGCTCAAATGACATCTCCTCTATTGAAAAAATACTGCTCTCTAAATGAAAAATGCATAGCTTTATTAAAAACCGCCATGCAAAGATTCGGACTTTCCGCCCGAGCTTATGACCGTATTATCAAATTATCCCGTACGATTGCCGATCTGGAGCATCAAAACCTCATCTTCCCCCGACACATCGCCGAAGCCATCCAGTACAGAAGCCTCGACCGCGAAGGGTGGGGAAACTAAAAGCATTACATTGCAAATTGCAGATTAGGAAATGTTTTTTTAATCACAGAATCCTCCAATCACTTAATCCTTTAATTTACAATTATCAATCCACAATTCCTACACTCTACTCAGGATATCTTCCAGACCTTGGAAATGGTTTTTGTAGTCTTCAACACTACGGCGAATCACTTCATAGGCTTCTTCCTTCCCATATACATCAATAATCTCCGTATGCCTCTCTTCACCCGGAAGATCCTTATACGTCAAAAAATAATGCCTCAACCGATCGACTACAATATGTGGCAAATCCGCGATATCATTATACACACTATAAGTGGCATCATGTTTCAACACGGCTATAATCTTATCATCGGCCTCGTTTCCGTCCAACATACGAAATCCTCCTAAAGGACGAACATCGGCAATAATATCTCCATGCGAGATCGTTTTCTCTGTCAACACGCAAATATCCAACGGATCCGAGTCTCCATGAATCCCGGTCCGCTGCGACTGCATCATACAATATTCCGCCACCAATCCGCCACAGTAAGTCTGAGGTAGAAAACCGTATAAAGCCGGAACGACATTAGAGTATTTTTGAGGGCGATCTATCTTTATATAACCGCTTACTTTATCCAATTCGTATTTCACCGTATCCGTAGGAACCATCTCGATAAAAGCCGTTACGACCGCGGGAGATTCCTCACCGATATCCAAACCATGCCAAGGATGTGATTTATACCTCAAGCCCATCAATCGGGCAATCGGATCATTAATTTTGTTTCCCATAACTTTTATAATTGCATTTTTACAAGCTAAGACTCGTCGCCTTTGCCTTTATTGTTTGTGTATTTTTTTATGAAAAAAGTTTATTCTCTATAAACTCGATCAAAATATGGATGATCTTAATATGAATTTCCTGTATTCGATCCGAATATCCATTCCAGGGAATACAAATATTCACATCGCACATTTCTTTCATTTTTCCCCCGTCTTTCCCTGTCAATCCGATAACCTTCATCCCTTTCTCCCTGGCCGCTTGAATAGCTTTAACTATATTCAACGAATTACCGGACGTACTTATCGCTAACAATACATCCCCTTTCATACCGTGAGCTTCCACGTAACGAGAAAAAACATATTCAAACCCAAAATCATTGGCGACGCATGTCAAATGAGAAGGATCTGCAATAGCTACTGCCGGCAATGCTCTACGATTTTCACGAAAACGACCGGTTAATTCTTCAGCAAAATGCATCGCATCACAGAGAGAACCTCCATTTCCACAACTCAACGCTTTTTTCCCCTCCCGTAAAGCACCGACAAGAATCTCCCCGGCCTTTTCAATTCGACATATATTCTCTTCATCCGCTACAAAATCAGCTAATAGCTGCCGGGCATCTTCAAAACTTTTTTCTATTCCATTCATCCTTTCTCAACTATTTATTTTTCTCCACTCAACAACCTCTCCACGGTCTTTTTTTAACATAATCGAAGGAACGACCTCTTTAATGTTTTCACAGAGCAAATCGATTAACTTTTGCTTCGCATAATGTCTTGAATAAATTACACTCACTTCTCTTAACGGAATACGTGTAGAAAAAGATCTCACCTGCCTTTTTTTCTTTTCGCTCATATCACGGATCGCCAATTCCGGAATCAAGGTAAACCCTCCCTCCTGATCGACAATCTTCATTAAGGTCTCCAATGAATTACTCTCAAACTCAAAAGGCAAATTCTTATGCTGAACAGCATTCATCTCGCATAAATTGATCACCTGATCCCTAAAACAATGCCCACTCCCTAACATCCATATCTCGGGTGTTGCTATATCCTTTACCTCCACGATCTCTTTCTTCAACAATTCATGTTCCGGATGAGCATAAATCATCATCTCTTCATAAAACACGGGACATTCGATAATTTTTTCATCCCCGTAAGGAGTCACGAAGATTCCCGCATCCAACGTATCACGCTTCAATCGATAAATAATCTCTTCGGAAACCAGCTCCTCCACCTCCACCTTTACCGCGGGATATTTACGAATATAATTACCAATAAAAATAGGTAATAAATAAGGAGCTAAGGTTGGAATTATTCCTATCTTCAACGAACCTGACACCTCCTCTTTCTCCTCGTTGATAATCTCCCTGATCCGTTGATTCGCCGCTAAAACGTCCCTCGCCTGATCGATCAATTTCTTTCCAATATCAGTTGGGACAACCGGTTGACGACTTCTGTCAAATATAATTACACCCAGATCCTCTTCTAATTTCTTTATCTGCATACTCAATGTCGGTTGAGTTACGAAACACTTATCCGCAGCCGTGGCGAAATGCCTGTACTCGTCAACCGCAACAATATATTCTAATTGAGTGAGTGTAATCATACTTTATATACTATTCAAAAAAATCTTTCACCTTGGAAAAGAAACTTTTCTTATCGCTGGCTCCCGGATGGAAACCCTCTCCTTCTTTCATCTTTTCCACCAATTTTTTGTCTTCTTTCGATAAATTTTTCGGAATCCACACGTTTACTTTAGCCAATAGATCGCCTTTACCGTATCCGTTGACATCGGGTAATCCTTTGCCGCGTAAACGTAAAATCTTACCAGGCTGGGTTCCCGGCTCAATTTTCACCTTCACCTTGCCGTCAACCGTCGGGATCTCGACCGTCTCCCCCAACACGACTTCCGGATAACCGACAAATACGTTATACAACAAATCATTGCCGTCACGCAACAAATCCGGATGCTCCTCCTCCTCTATCATCACGATCAAATCCCCGTTCACACCTCCCCGACGGGCAGCGTTCCCTCTACCTCCCAGGGACAATTGCATGCCGTCTGCCACTCCCGCGGGAATATTTATGGTGATTACTTCTTCAGACATCTGTACTCCTTCACCATTGCAATACGTACATTTATCGTTAATAATCTTCCCCTCTCCTTGACAAGTCGGACAAGTCGAAGTTGTCTGCATCGCTCCCAAAATAGTATTCTGTACCCGTGTTACCTGTCCGCTTCCCCCACAAGTGCTGCAAGTCGAAAAAGAGGTGCCATTTTTTGCTCCCGTTCCTTTACAATGCTCACAAGCCACGTACTTCTTTACCTTGATCTTTTTTTCTATACCGGTGGCAATCTCTTTTAGGCTCATCTTTACTCTCACCCGTAAATTGGTCCCCCGATTTACCCGACGAGCACTTCTTCCCCCTCCGCCGAAACCTCCGAAACCGCCAAAACTTCCGAAAATATCTCCGAAATGAGAAAATATATCGTCCATACTCATTCCGCCTCCGAAACCACCGGCCCCGCTTCCCATTCCCGCATGACCGAATTGATCGTACCGGCGTCTCTTCTCTTCGTTACTCAATACATCATAGGCTTCTGCAGCTTCCTTAAATTTCTCCTCGGCCTCTTTGTCCCCGGGATTTTTATCCGGATGGTATTGTAATGCTAATTTTCTATATGCCTTTTTTATCGCAGCAGCATCCGCATTTTTAGATACCCCCAACACTTCATAGTAATCTCTCTTTTCCATTTTAAATTTTAGATTTAAATTTTAGATTTAGCACACACCGTAAATCACTATAAATTTACAATTTACAATCTAAAATCAATTATTCTCCAACAACAACCTTCGCAAAACGAATTACCTTATCGTTCAACGTATATCCCTTTTCGATACAATCGATGACCTTACCTTTTTGCTCCTCCGTAGGTGCGGGAATAGTGGTCACAGCCTCGTGCAAATCCGTGTTGAAATCCACATTTTCTGTCTCAATCACCTTCACGCCATTTCGCATCAGAAAATCCTTAAAATTAGCATAAATCAAATCAACCCCCTCTTTTAAAGCACGAACATCCGTGGCCTTCTCCATGCTTGCCAAAGCCCTCTCGAAATTATCGACCACGGGTAATATTCCTGTTAACACCTGCTCTCCGGCCGTTTTCGTCAGCTCCATTCTCTCTTTTAAAGTCCTCTTACGGTAATTATCGAACTCTGCTGACAAACGAAGATATTTATCATTCATCTCCATCAGTTTCTGTCCCATCTCCTCCAATTGCTTTTCTTCCTTTTTACAAGACTTATCCTTCTTTTTTGAAGATTCTTCATGTCCCTCACCTTTTGATTCTGATACATGTTGAGCCCCAATCAACTCCTCTTCCTGTTTTCTTTTCTTCTCTTCCGACATATCTATAATTTTTTTAGTTCTATTCTTGTGATTTTTATTAATAAACAAAATCTTTGCCAATAACAGGGTATGCCACATTGACAATAACACGAAATGCCAACATGGCACAACTGTCAGACACAAAGGTAGAGATTTGCTCATTGACAGACAAATAAATACCGATCTCTTTTTTGTCCCGGATCATACAATAATCTTACCAAAACCTCCGTTTCAGCCTCTTATTTACAAAATACCGTAATCCGCAAAACTATAAAAACCATGAGAAGTAATAACCAAATGGTCCAATAAAATTATATCTAACGTATCCCCCGCTTTTCGAATCTTCCGGGTTAACTCTATATCCTGATTACTCGGTTCTATATTTCCGCTCGGGTGATTATGAGCAATGACAAAAGAACGGGCCTTCATCTCCAATGCTTTACGAAAAAGTATGCGCATGTCGACAAGAGTTCCTTCCATTCCTCCGGAAAACAAACGTTCACAAGATTTCACTCTACAACCTGTATTCAGAAAAATAACCCAAAACTCTTCATGATCCAAATCGCCTATACGAGGCTGAAGCAACTCGTAAATATCCCGGCTGGAAACAAGTGTCATCACATCAGTTTTTCCGACAAGCCCTCTTCTTCGACCAAGCTCGAAAGCCGCAATTACAGAAGCCGCTTTAGCAACACCTATCCCTTTATAAACATTCATAAAATCACGAACGCCAAGCCGGGCAACAACATTCAAATCATTATTATGGTCTGAAAGGATCCTGCGTGCCAAATCCAAAGCAGATTCCCCGTCGCTCCCGGAACGCAGCAAAATCGCCAGCAGTTCATTTGTTGAAAGAGCCGAAACCCCTTTAGATAAAAGTTTCTCACGAGGTTTATCGTCTTCTGCCCATGAAGATATTGGAATATACTTACCATCCATACCCGATCAATTTTAGATATGGTAAGTTAATCCATTTCAAGAAATAAAAAAAATCCTGAGACGGAAATCTCAAGATCAGACAAATAAAGAAACGAAGGTAACGGGAAATCCGTTACCTCAATATCTTAAAACGAAATAGAAGATTATAGTTTATTCACGTGCAAAGCCAACTTGGATTTCAAGTTTGCAGCTTTATTCTTGTGGATAATATTTTTTTTCGCTAATTTATCCAACATAGCCACAACCTTCGGAAACAAATCCAGAGCAGTTTCTTTTTCATTCAATGCACGCAATTTTCTAACAGCATTTCTCGCAGTTTTTGCATAATAACGATTGTGCAATCTTCTTTTCTGAGTCTGCCTTATTCTTTTCTCTGATGATTGATGATTTGCCATCTCTTCAAATAAATTTAATTCAACTTTCGTAGTCCGTACGGGAATCGAACCCGTGTTACAAGAATGAAAATCTTGCGTCCTAGCCCCTAGACGAACGGACCATCGTAATAATCCTAAAATTGTAGTCCGTACGGGAATCGAACCCGTGTTACAAGAATGAAAATCTTGCGTCCTAGCCCCTAGACGAACGGACCATTATAATAATCCTAAAATTGTAGTCCGTACGGGAATCGAACCCGTGTTACAAGAATGAGAATCTTGCGTCCTAGCCCCTAGACGAACGGACCATCGTTTGCCTTTAGCGGATGCAAATATACGGCAATTTTCATTCCTACCAAAAAAATCCTTGCATATTTTTCCATCCCCAGACAATTTTCACTAAAAACAAAACATAAAAACATATATACCAATATTTTACGCGATCAAGAACCTTAAAATCCATCTAAATAACCCTCCGTTCGAAATATCCGACTAATACATTTTAGTCTTTATGCAACCGCTTTTCAAATAAATACCTTACTTTTGTTTTCCAATCGATTGAGGTTAATTTTACAAATATCCATATGGCCAAACTTTACCTGATCCCTACCCCCGTGGGTAATCTCGAAGATATCACGCTAAGAGCTTTAAGACTTTTAAAAGAGGTTTCCGTCATTTTGGCGGAAGATACTCGAACTTCCGCAAAACTTTTAAAACATTATGATATCAACACGCCACTACTCTCGCATCACAAGTTCAACGAACACCAGCAAGTGAAAAGAGTAGCGGAACGGATCCAACGGGGAGAAGATATAGCTCTCATTAGCGATGCCGGAACTCCGGGGATTTCCGATCCCGGCTTTTTACTGGTACGTACCTGTGTGGAACAAGGCATAGAAACAGAGTGTCTGCCAGGAGCAACGGCCTTGATTCCGGCCTTGGTCAATTCAGGTTTTCCCTGCGATCGCTTTTGTTTTGAAGGCTTTTTACCTCAAAAAAAGGGACGATTGAAAAAATTAACCCAGATGGCAGAGGAAGAAAGAACAATGATATTTTACGAATCCCCTTTCCGTATCGTCAAAGCTTTGGAACAAATGGCCGAATTATTCGGAGAGGATCGAAAAGCATGCGTTGCAAGAGAGATCAGTAAATTACACGAAGATTTTCAACGGGGAACCCTTAGAGAGCTGATCGAACATTTTACCGAAACAGGAGTAAAGGGAGAAATTGTATTAATCGTGGAAGGAAAACCCAAAAAAGAAAATACGGGAAACGACATAGAAGAAGAATAAATACATACAAATTAATACATTAAAACCTATAACGTCAGAAATCCGACATCGTAAATCTCCTTTAATCTATAATCGTCAATCTAAAATCTACAATCGTTACGGGCTAACCCTCCGGGACTCGCTACGCTCGAACAATCCGTCGTCCGGACGTTCCGAAAATCGAACACGTACACTCGCCGTTCACTATTTATGCCCCCTCGTTTTATCTTTTTCCTTTTTTATTTATAGTTTACAGATTAGATAGCACTTGGGTAGCACTTGGGGACGGGGGTAAAGTGCTATCTTTTGATTTATAATCACGGTTTAGATTGAGTCTCCAGTCCCGCCATCCTTAAATCATCAATCTAAAATCCGAAATCGTAAATCTCTTTAATCTCTTAATCACTAAATCATTTAATCACTTGTTTTTCCCAAATATTTCCATAACCCGGCAGCACAAACAGCTCCCAAAAAAGGAGCGACGATAAACAGCCAAAGTTGCGACAAGGCCTCGCCTCCCGCAAAAACAGCAGGAGCAATGCTTCTGGCAGGATTAACGGAAGTCCCCGTCACCGGGATACAAACAATATGAATCAAAACCAACGCCAAGCCGATTGCCAAACCGGCAAAACCCACAGGAGCACCCTTGCCGGTAGAACCAAGTACAATTACAATAAAGATAAAGGTAAATACCAGTTCCGCCACAAAAGCGGGAAGAACATCTCCGTCCGCGTATACATTAGCCCCGGTTCCTTCTAACCCCATTTCGGAAGAGATCATATAAAGAATCGCGGAACCCATAAAAGCCCCTATGACCTGGAACAACATATACATGCCCGCGTCTCTACCGCCCATCCTCCCGGATAACCACACTCCTAAAGTTATGGCAGGATTGATATGGCACCCGGATATGCTCCCGATAGTATATGCCATAGCCAAAACAGACAAACCAAACGCGAAAGCGATACCCAAGAAACCTATTTCACTACCGGCGATAACAGCGCTGCCACACCCCATGAGGACGAGAACCATCGTTCCAATCATCTCTGCCACATATTTTTTCATACCTTCCTTGTTTAAATTCCAGAAATTAAATCCCCCGAAAGTTATAATAAAATCTTTTAAAAAGACCGTTTTGTTAAAAAATATCTTTATAGGCAAATAAACGATAGAAATATCCAAAATAAAAGCCGTTCGAAAAATGACGAACGGCTCTCTCGCGTATAAATTATACTTACTTACTAAATTTACGACCGTAGAATTTAGCGTTATTTCCTAACTCTTCTTCTATACGAAGTAATTGATTGTATTTGGCCATACGATCGGAACGACTTAAAGAACCCGTTTTTATCTGACCGGAATTCGTTGCCACGGCGATATCCGCAATCGTAGCATCCTCAGTCTCCCCTGAACGATGAGACGTTACTGTCGTATACCCGGCACGCTGAGCCATTTCTATCGCATCCAACGTCTCTGTCAATGTTCCGATCTGGTTTACTTTGATAAGAATGGAATTAGCACATCCCAATTCGATTCCTTTTTTCAAGTATTGTACGTTCGTAACGAAAAGGTCATCCCCCACCAATTGGCAACGATCACCTATACGCTTTGTCAACAATTGCCAACCGTCCCAATCATTCTCGCTCATACCATCTTCAATGGAATCAATCGGGTATTTCGTAATCAATTCCTCCAGGTAAGCGGCTTGCTGTTCTGAATTCCTCTTGGCACCCTGAGGCCCTTCAAATTTAGAATAATCATATATACCGTCTTTGTAAAACTCGGAAGAAGCACAATCCAAACCGATCATAACATCTTCTCCCGGCTTATAACCCGCGGCCTTAATAGCACTAATGATAGACTCCAAAGCATCTTCCGTTCCTTTTAAAGCGGGAGCGAAACCTCCTTCGTCACCGACAGCCGTACTCAGGTTCCGGTCGTGCAATACTTTTTTCAAACTATGGAAAACTTCAGCTCCCATCCGCAATGCTTCCCGGAAAGAATCTGCCCCAACCGGACGGATCATAAACTCCTGAAAAGCAATCGGAGCATCTGAATGAGAACCTCCGTTAATAATATTCATCATCGGCACAGGCAAAACCTTAGCATTCACTCCTCCCAAATAACGATACAAAGGCATCTCCAAAGCATTGGCAGCAGCTTTAGCACAGGCTAAAGAAACCCCTAATAATGCATTGGCACCTAAATTACTTTTAGTCGGGGTTCCGTCTAACTCGATCAAAACACGATCTATTTCCACCTGATCCAGTACACTCATGCCCAATAAAGCATCGGCAATCACCGTGTTCACGTTATTTACGGCCTTGGTAACACCTTTCCCTCCGTAACGTTTCTTATCTCCATCCCGCAACTCCAATGCTTCATTTTCTCCCGTAGAGGCTCCGGAGGGCACTGCAGCACGTCCCATAGCTCCACATTCTAACATAACATCCACTTCTACCGTGGGGTTTCCTCTTGAATCTAAGATTTCTCTTCCTACAACTTCCGTAATATACATCTCTTGTGCTTTTTAAGTTCATAATAAATTAGGGATACTAAGATACGAAAAACAAAAGAAATAACCTGCATTACTTCTTACAAATTGTTTCTAATCTAACAAACAAAGAAAATACCCGAGAAAGACGTCTCCTTCGACCTGTCCTATCTCTTTTTCGAAAGTACCTATGGCCCATCTGTCCTGAAATAATAAAAAAGCCGCCTTTCGCGGCGGCTTTTATATTTCGAAGTAAAAATTTACTTACTCGGCTTTAGGAGTCTCCTCCGCAGGAGCTTCTTCCGCTTTAGGAGCCTCAACGGCAACCTCAGCTTTGGGAGCCTCTTCCTTTTTCGTCGTACTTCTACGACGGCGAGTGGTTGTTTTCTTCACCTCTTCTTTCTTCACCTCCGTGTAAGTGGTGTTATAATCAACTAACTCGATAATACACATTTCAGAATTATCACCGATACGGTTAGCACCCAATTTCAAAATACGGGTATAACCTCCCGGACGATTAGCTATCTTCTGAGCCACATCCCCGAATAATTCGGACACTACTTCTTTTTGACGAAGGTAGGAGAATGTCATTCGGCGAGAGTGAGTCGTATCGTTCTTGCTCTTTGTCAAAAGCGGCTCAACATACATCTTAAGGGCTTTAGCTTTAGCTACTGTCGTTTTAATTCTCTTGTGAAGAATCAAAGAACAAGCCATATTAGAAAGTAGTGCTTTTCTGTGAGCACTCGTTCTACTTAAGTGGTTAAATTTCTTTTTATGTCTCATTTTACTTATTCTTTGTCTAATTTATACTTGGCAACATCCATTCCGAACTCGAGGTTATTGTTCTCAAGCAAAGCTTCCAATTCAGTCAAAGATTTCTTTCCGAAGTTTCTGAACTTCAACAAATCGTTCTTATTGAATTGAACCAACTCACCCAAAGTCTCTACCTCAGCTGACTTCAAACAATTCAAGGCACGAACAGAAAGATCCATGTCCACTAATTTTGTCTTCAGCAACTGACGCATGTGCAATACCTCTTCATCAAACTCTTCATTTCCATACTTGTCTTCGGTTTCCAGAGTAATCTTTTCATCCGAGAATAACATGAAGTGATGAATTAGAATTTTTGCTGCCTCTTTCAACGCATCTGTCGGATTAATCGAACCATCGGTTTCAATCTCGAAAAGGAGACGTTCGTAGTCGGTCTTTCCTTCTACACGATAATTCTCAATCTCGTATTTTACGTTCCGGATAGGCGTGTATATAGCATCGATCGGAATAAATCCGATTTCAACCTCCGCCGGCATATTTTCAGCAGAAGGAACATATCCCCGTCCTTTCTGTATGGTAATCTCCATTTCCAACGTGGTCGAAGAGTCCATATTGCAGATTACAAGTCCCGGATTCAAGATCTCAAACCCAGACAGGAATTGGTTCATATCACCGGCAGTAAACGTCTCTTGTCCAGAAACGACAACGGTCAGCTTCTCATTCTCCACGTCCTCCACTTTTCTTTTAAACCGAACCTGTTTCAAATTCAAGATGATCTCGGTTACATCCTCGATAACTCCGGGAATTGTAGCGAATTCGTGTTCTACACCGTGAATTTTAATACCGGTAATCGCATAGCCTTCCAAAGAAGACAACAAGATTCTGCGTAGTGGATTACCAATAGTGATACCGTAACCAGGCTCCAAAGGACGGAATTCGAATTTTCCGAATTTATCCGTTGATTCGAGCATGATCACTTTGTCCGGTTTCTGGAAAGCTAATATTGCCATATATATTTTTATTTTACTACTTAGAATATAATTCTACGATTAACTGCTCTTTGATGTTCTCTGGAATGTCCGTTCTTTCCGGAACGTTGAGAAGTTTACCGCTCATAGAAGCAGCATCCCACTCCAACCAAGAATACTTACTGGTCTTTGAACCTCTTAAAGATTCATTGATCACCTCCAAAGATTTGGATTTCTCTCTCACACCTACGATATCTCCCGGGCGTACGTGGCAAGAAGGAATATTACATACCTTGCCGTTAATCACGATATGTCTGTGCGATACATACTGACGGGCAGCGGCGCGGGTAGGAGCGATACCTAAACGGTACACGACATTGTCCAAACGGCACTCCAACAATTGAAGCAATACCTCACCGGTAATACCCTTACTGCTCTCGGCTTTTTCAAACAAAATACGGAATTGCTTTTCCAACAATCCATAAGTATATTTTGCTTTTTGTTTCTCCTTTAGCTGCATTCCATACTCGGAGATTTTCTTTCTACGATGAGCCAAACCGTGTTGTCCAGGAGGATAGTTTCTACGTTCCAACGCTTTATCCGGTCCGAAAATGGGCTCACCAAATTTTCTTGCTATCTTAGACTTAGGTCCTGTATATCTAGCCATTTTATTCTGTATTTTAAAATTCTTAGATTAAGCTCCACGCTTATACTCTACGTCTTTTAGGAGGACGACATCCATTGTGCGGAAGCGGGGTAACATCGATAATTTCAGCCACTTCTATTCCACAAGCGTGGATAGCGCGAATAGCCGATTCACGACCATTACCTGGTCCCTTTACGTAAACTTTCACTTTTCTCATACCCAAATCAAAAGCAACCTTCCCACAATCGGTAGCTGCTGTTTGAGCCGCGTATGGAGTGTTTTTCTTCGATCCTCTAAAACCCATCTTACCCGCGGATGACCAAGAGATCACCTGACCGTTGGAATTGGTCAAAGAAATAATGATGTTATTAAAAGACGAATGAACGTGCGCTTGTCCCACGGCTTCTACTTTAACTAGCCGTTTCTTGTTTGATGTAGACTTCTTTGCCATAATTCAATCTCAATTCAATTATTTAGTTGCTTTTTTCTTATTCGCAACAGTTTTCTTCTTACCCTTTCTCGTACGGGCATTATTCTTCGTACTTTGTCCTCTGACCGGAAGACCGATACGATGCCTGATTCCGCGATAACAACCGATGTCCATCAGTCGTTTAATGTTCATCTGGACTGAAGTTCTCAATTCTCCTTCTACCTTGTACTCACCATTGATGACTTTACGTACAGCAGCTAATTGATCGTCATTCCAATCCTTCACCTTAGTGTCAAAATCGATGCCCGCCTTTTCAAGTATGGTCCGGGCACTACTTCTACCTATTCCGAAGATATAGGTTAGAGCTATTTCTCCTCTTTTGTTCGAGGGTAAATCTACACCAACGATTCTTGCCATAAATTTCTTTACTCTTTTTACTTAAATTAATAATCAACCCTGACGTTGTTTAAACTTCGGGTTCTTTTTGCAAATGACGTACAAAACGCCTTTTCTCCTGACAATCTTGCAATCAGCACTACGCTTTTTTACAGATGCTCTTACCTTCATGGTTCAACAATTTAATTTTTATATCTGAATGTTATCCTACCTTTCGTGAGATCATACGGAGACATGTCCACCCGTACCCTATCTCCCGGAAGTATTTTTATATAGTGCATCCGCATCTTCCCGGAGATATGGGCCGTTATAATATGCCCGTTTTCCAGTTCAACACGAAACATAGCATTTGACAATGCTTCCGTTATTACTCCATCCTGCTCTATTGAAGGCTGTTTCGCCATAATTTAATTTTAGATGTTAGATTTTAGATCTTAAATTAAACCTTTTATCTTCTAATTTACAATCCAAAATTTACAATTTACAATTTCTATATATACTCAAACGTCGACAAAATATCAGCACTTCCTTTACCCACCGCAACGGTATGTTCAAAATGTGCTGAGGGCATATGATCTCTGGTTCGAATCGTCCAACCATCGGACAGCTGATAAACATAACGTTTCCCCATATTTATCATCGGTTCAATGGCTATAACCATTCCCGTCGTCAACTTGCACCCCTGTCCCCTTCTTCCAAAATTTGGCACTTGGGGCTCTTCATGCAAATTTCGGCCAACCCCGTGTCCGACTAACTCTCTCACGACAGTAAAACCGTTCGCTTCCGCGTGAGATTGTACGGCATACCCGATATCGCCTATACGCATTCCAGATATTGCCTGCTCCATTCCCTTGTACAAACACTCCTGAGTCACCCTCAAAAGTTTATCGACCTCTTCACTGACTTTTCCCACGGCAAAAGAATAAGCACTATCACCATAAAAACCATTCTTTACGACCCCACAATCGACGGAAACGATATCACCCTCTTTTAGACATCGAGAAGATGGAATTCCGTGAACAACTTCATCATTTATCGATATACAAAGCGTATTAGGAAACCCTCCATATCCAAGAAAACCGGGAACCCCACCATTTGAACGGATGCAATCTTCCGCGATCTTATCCAATTCCAACGTTGAAATTCCAGGACGTATATATTTAGATACCTCTCCTAAAGCCCTTCCAACCAAACGGTTACTTTCCCGTAATAGCTCGATTTCCTCCTGTGTCTTAAAAAAAATCATGCCGCAAAAGTAATACTTTTTAATTGAAAACGGAAAATTGAAAATGGAAAATTAATATACAATCTTCTTCATTTTCAATTCCCTATTCCTTTACTTTCAATTAATAAGCAGCAGGACCGCCCGGATTCTTACCTTTAATACGTCCCGATTTCATCAACCCGTCATAATGACGCATCAACAAATGAGATTCGATCTGCTGTAACGTATCCAATACGACACCGACCAAAATCAGCAAGGATGTACCGCCATAGAACTGCGCAAATTGATGATTTACTCCGGAAATTTGAGCAAATGCAGGCAAAATAGCTACAATCCCAAGGAATATAGAACCGGGAAGAGTGATTCTCGACATAATCGTATCAAGGAACTCCATTGTTTTCCTTCCCGGTTTCACACCAGGAATAAAACCGCCGTTCTTTTTCATATCTTCAGACATCTGCATCGGATTCACCGTGATAGCCGTGTAAAAATAAGTAAACGCTACGATCATCACGAAGAATACTCCATTATACCAGAAACCGGTAAAATTGGACATGGCCGAAGCAAAACCGGATAAAGACTCTGAATTAGCATAGTTGATCAAAGAGATAGGCAAAAGCATAATTGCCTGAGCAAAAATGATAGGCATAACTCCGGCAGCATTGATCTTCAACGGGATATATTGACGTACACCACCGTATTGCTTATTACCCACGATACGTTTAGCATACTGTACAGGCACTTTACGCGTACCTTGTACTAACATAATCGTCCCGCAGAATACCAAGAAAAGAAGTATCAACTCGATTAACAAAGCGACTAAACCGCCACCTTGCTGCGTCACCCGAGAGGTTAACTCCGCAAAAAAAGCGAAGGGCAAACGAGCGATAATACCGATCATGATAATGATAGAGACACCATTACCAATACCTTTATCCGTTATTCTTTCACCTAACCATAGAACGAACATAGATCCCGCGGCCATAATAACTATGGACGAAATCTTAAAGAAAGCACCTGTTAACACAAAAGCCTCGGCAGGCACTTGAGCATATAAGTTGGTAAGATACGCTGAACCTTGCAAAACAAGGATAACTAAGGTCAAATACCGGGTAATCTGGTTTATTTTACGCCGACCGCTCTCACCTTCCTTTTGCAAACGTTGAAAATAAGGAACAGCGATTCCCAATAATTGCACGACGATTGACGCTGAGATATACGGCATAATTCCCAATGCAAAAACCGATGCATTAGAGAACGCTCCTCCAGAGAACATATCCAATAATCCCAGAACACCACTTTGTGTCTGTGCCTTCAACGCATTCAACATGTGAGGGTCGATACCCGGCAGTACCACCTCAGTTCCTAATCTATAAACGAGAATGAGCCCAAGCGTAGTCAAAATTCTAGTCTTGAGTTCCTCGATTTTCCAAATGTTCTTTAATGTATCAAATAACTTCATAAGTTCTTCCTTTTAAGGCATTCAATCTGGGATTTTGTTAAAGTTGCTTCAAAAATAGTAAATCTATTCTAAAAACAACTTTAAACTCCCAAATTTTTAATCTTACAATTCAACTACCGTACCGCCGGCAGCCTCGATAGCAGCTTTTGCTTTCTCCGAGAACTTGTCAGCTTTTACTTCCAATTTGGCAGTCAATACTCCATCACCTAACACCTTAAGAAGTTCGTTCTTAGACATTAAATTAGCTTTGATCAAGTATTCCCTATCGATCACAGTAAGATTATCTCTTTCTGCCAAAGCCTGAAGCATACCAACATTGATAGCTTTATATTCTACTCTGTTTATATTTTTAAAGCCAAACTTAGGCACACGTCTCTGCAAAGGCATCTGTCCTCCCTCAAAACCGATCTTGTTTTTATAACCGGATCTTGATTTAGCACCTTTATGTCCTCTTGTAGAAGTACCTCCTTTTCCCGAACCTTGTCCGCGACCAATTCTCTTTGTATTGTGAGTTGATCCGACTGCCGGTTTTAAGTTACTTAAATCCATTTTATTATCATTAAAATAGTTTGACAATCACTTTACCTCTTCCACGCGGAGAAGATGTTTTACTTTCGCAACCATACCCAAGATCTGAGGAGTAGCCTCGTGTTCCACGCTACTGTTCATCTTCCCCAATCCCAGAGAATCTAACGTTCTAACTTGACGTTTATCGCTGCCGATTTTACTTTTTACCAATGTAATTTTAATCCTTGCCATCGTCATTCAAATTAACCGTTAAACACTTTATCGAGATTGACTCCTCTTTGTTGAGCTACCATTCGGGCGTCTCTTAACTCTTTCAACGCGGCAAAAGTAGCCTTGACCAAGTTATGCGGGTTGGAAGAACCTTTACATTTAGCCAACACATCTTTTACCCCGGCACTCTCCAGCACGGCACGCATAGCACCTCCCGCCACAAGACCGGTACCGGAAGAAGCAGGACGCATAAACACCTCGGCTCCGCCGAATTTAGCCTCTTGAGCGTGAGGAATCGTTCCTTTATACACGGGAACCTTTACCAAATTCTTTTTAGCAGCCTCTATTCCTTTAGAGATAGCCGTCGTGACTTCATTGGCCTTACCTAATCCATAACCAACTACACCATTCTCATTGCCCACTACAACAATAGCAGAGAAACTAAAGGTTCTACCTCCTTTGGTAACCTTGGTTACACGGTTGATAGCAACTAATCTGTCTTTCAATTCCAAGTCAGACGTATTATTTATCTTCTGTTCCATTCTTGCTTACGATTAAAAGTTAAGACCACCGTTACGAGCCGCATCTGCTAATGCCTTTACTCTTCCGTGATATAAATATCCGTTTCTATCAAACACCACGTTCTCGATTCCGGCTGCTTTCGCTTTTTCGGCAATCATGGCACCCAAAAGTTGAGCCTGTTCGATTTTGGTGATTTTCTTCTCTGCAATCTCCTTACAAAGAGAGGAGGCCGATACTAATGTCTTGGCGACATTGTCATCAATCAACTGAACAGAGATCTGCGCGTTGGAACGGAAAACCGTCATCCGGGGTCTCTCTGCTGTTCCGAAGACTACTTTACGTATTCTTCTTTTTATTCTTATTCTTCTTTCTACCTTCGTTAAAGCCATAACATTACTTTTTTACAGGTGATTAAACTTTAGCCGACTTACCAGCCTTACGACGAAGAACTTCACCCACAAATTTAATACCTTTACCCTTGTAAGGCTCCGGTTTACGGAATGAACGAATTTTCGCCGCAACCTGACCGATAAGTTGCTTATCACAACTCTCCAATGTAATAATCGGATTAGACCGCTTTTCAGCAAGTACACTCACCTTAACTTCTTTCGGTAACACCAAGAATATTCCATGTGAATAACCTAATCCAAGTTCAAGTACCTGACCTTCGGCGTTCGCACGGTAACCGACTCCGACCAACTCTTGTTTAATCGTGTACCCTTCTGAAACACCAACAACCATATTATGTACCAAAGCACGGTAAAGACCATGCTGTGCCTTATGACTTTTATCTTCGGTGTGACGTTCCAAAGTCACCTGATTCTCTCCCACGTTTACGGTAATATCGGTTCCTACATTTTGAGAAAGCTCTCCTTTCGGACCTTTAACAATCACCGTGTTGTCCGGGTTTACCGTAACGGTAACCCCTTGTGGTATATCTATTGGTAATTTTCCTATTCGTGACATCTTAAGCCCTTTCTATTAATAAACATAACACAATACTTCCCCGCCTACATTTTTTTGGCGAGCCTCTTTATCCGTCATTATTCCTAATGAAGTAGATAAAATCGCGATTCCCAATCCGTTCAATACCTGAGGCATTTCCTCCACGTTGGTATAACGTCTAAGACCCGGTTTTGAAACACGTGTCAATGCTTTAATGGCGGGCATCTTCGTTTTCGGGTGATACTTTAAAGCAATCTTGATGTTGCTTCTTACGCCATCCTGCTCAAACTTGTAGTTCAGGATATATCCTTTCTCTTTCAAAATCTTGGTCATCTCCCGTTTCATTTTAGATCCGGGGATATCTACTACCTTATGACCTGCTCTTACTGCATTTCTAATGCGCGTAAGGAAATCTGCTATTGGATCTGTCATCTCTTCTAAATTTTAAAATTTACCAACTAGCCTTCTTAACTCCAGGTATAAGTCCGGCAGAAGCCATCTCCCGGAACTGAATCCGGCTTATACCAAATTGTCTCATGTACCCTCTCGGTCTTCCCGTCAACTTGCATCTGTTATGCAAACGAACGCGACTGGAGTTCTTAGGTAGAAGGCTCAATCCAACGTAGTCTCCTTCCTCTTTTAATTTGGCTCGCTTTGCGGCGTACTTTTCTACCAATTTTGCACGCTTTACCTCACGGGCCTTCATTGATTCTTTTGCCATTTCGCTTTTCTTTTAATTCTTTTTAAATGGTAATCCAAACTCTCTTAGAAGTGCAAAACCTTCTTCGTCGGTATTAGCCGAAGTTACAAACGTGATATTCATACCCATGATCTTGTGGACATTGTCCAGCACGATTTCCGGAAATATGATTTGCTCTTCTATTCCTAAAGTATAGTTTCCTCTTCCGTCCAACTTATTGTTGATTCCTTTGAAATCGCGAATACGCGGAAGGGCGGAAACAATAAGTCTTTCCAAAAATTCATACATACGTTCTTTACGTAAAGTCACTCTCACGCCGATCGGCATGCCTTTACGCAATTTAAAATTAGAAACATCCTTGGTTGACTTACAAGTAACCGGTTTCTGACCGGTTATCGCCGTTAACTCGTTCACGGAAAACTCAAGAATTTTCTTATCCTGAATGGATGCTCCTACGCCCTGATTGATTACTATCTTCTCCAATCTGGGTGCTTGCATAACTGACTTGTATCCGAACTCTTTCATCAAAGCCGGTACAATTTCTTCGTTATACTTCTTTTTGTAATTTGGTACGTAATTCATCTAAATATTTATGATTTTCGATTCGTCGTTTTATCATTAACACTCCACAAGTCGAAATTCCGCAAAATTTCAAGGTTGCAAAGATATAATTTAAAATCAGAAATCCATAGTTAATTTATAATTTTTGATTTACGATCAAACATTCCGTTTATCGTAAACCAAAAATTAAAATTTCAAATCTGGACATCGCCTCCCGGCAATCCTTACAATTATTTCAATTCGGTTCCGGATTTCTTCGCGTAACGAACAGATCTCATCTTCGTTACCTTCTTTCCGTCCTTTACAATCTCCACCTCTACCCGTTTTCTTCCGACACGCGTCGGCTTTCCGGTAGTAGGATCAACCACGTTCAAGTTTGAAATATGGATCGGAGCTTCTTTTTTCACGATTCCACCTTGTGGATGAGCGGCATTGGGTTTCGTATGCTTGCTGATCATATTGATTCCCTCAACAATGGCTCTCTCTTTCCCCGGATCCACTTCAAGTACCTTGCCCTGCTTTCCTTTATCTTCGCCGGCATTTACCTGAACTAAATCACCTTTTTTTATATGAAATTTTCTATTCATCACCTATAAAATTTTAGATTTCAGATTTTAGATTTCAGATAAAGCAACTAACTACCAATCGTAAATCTAAAATCATAAATCGTAAATAATTAAAGTACTTCCGGGGCCAACGAAACAATTTTCGTATAACCTTCACGAACTTCTCTGGCTACAGGTCCGAAAATACGGGTTCCTCTCATTTCACCCGCGTTATTCAACAACACGCAAGCGTTGTCATCAAAGCGGATATAAGATCCGTCCGGACGTCTGTATTCCTTGCTTACACGAACTACTACTGCCTTACTAACTGAACCTTTTTTTACTTCACCGTTCGGGAGTGCGTTCTTCACGGCAACAACGATTTTATCGCCTACGCGTGCGTATCTTTTCTTGGTTCCTCCAAGTACGCGAATACAAAGCACTTCTTTGGCACCGCTGTTGTCTGCTACGGTCAATCTACTTTCCTGTTGTATCATGATTACTTAGCTCTTTCAATGATTTCAACTAATCTCCATCTCTTGGTTTTACTCAAGGGACGAGTTTCCATAATTCTCACTGTATCGCCGATGTTACATTCATTCTTTTCATCGTGAGCAGTGAATTTCTTGGTCTTGCTGACAAACTTCCCGTAAATCGGGTGTTTCTCTTTGAAGCGAACGGCAACAGTGATAGATTTCTCCATCTTGTTACTTACGACAAGACCGACACGCTCTTTTCTAAGATTTCTTTCCATACTTTATTACTTTACCGTTAATTCTCGCTTACGCAATTCCGTTAACATTCTTGCGATATCTCTTCTGACTGCCCGAATTTGCATCGGATTTTCCAAAGGAGAAACAACATGGTTCATCGTCATTTTAGTCAGATTGGTTCTCTCTGCCAAAATTCTCTCTTTCAGGTCTTCGGTGGTTAACTCTCTAATTTCTGAATTTTTCATCTCACTAACAATTTTTTGTTTTGAAACTTAAAATAGCCTCTCGACTATTCCGTATAATCACGTCTAACCACGAACTTAGTAGCGATGGGTAGCTTCTGGGCTGCTAAACGCAAAGCCTCCTTAGCTATCGCATACGGTACTCCGTCCGCTTCAAAGAGAATACGACCTGGAGTAACAGGAGCAACGAATCCTTCTGGAGATCCCTTACCTTTACCCATACGAACCTCAGCGGGTTTTTTAGTAATAGGTTTATCTGGAAATATACGTATCCATATTTGACCTTGTCTCTGCATGTAACGTGTCACTGCAACACGGGCTGCTTCAATCTGACGTTGTTCGATCCACGTACTTTCCAACGCCTTAATTCCGAAAGATCCGAATGCCAGTTCATGTCCCCTCTGGGCATTCCCCTTCATTCTACCTTTCTGCGATCTTCTGTATTTAGTCCTTTTTGGCTGTAACATAGCTCTAATCTATTTATAAGTTAAAAGACTACTTTTTTCTTTTCTTGAATCCACCCTTTTTGCCGGCTCCAGCGTTCGGACGACCGCCATCTTTCGGGGCACTAATCAACGAGTTCGGAACAAGCTCGCGCTTGCCGTAAACTTCTCCTTTACAGATCCAAACCTTGATACCCAATTGGCCATATGTAGTCAATGCTTCGGCCTGGGCGTAATCAATATCTGCCCGGAAAGTGTGTAATGGAATTCTACCTTCCTTGTAGATCTCAGCTCTTGCCATTTCCGCACCGTTCAAACGACCTGAAATCAGGATCTTGATACCCTCCGCTCCCATTCTCATGGTTGAAGCGATAGCCATCTTGATGGCTCTGCGGTAAGCGACACGACCTTCCAGCTGACGAGCTATGTTATTACCCACGATCACCGCATCCAATTCAGGACGTTTGATCTCGAAGATATTAATTTGAACTTCTTTATCTGTGATCTTCTTCAGCTCCTCTTTCAATTTGTCCACTTCTTGACCGCCTTTACCGATGATGATACCCGGACGCGCGGTGTTAATGGTAATCGTGATCAGCTTCAGAGTTCTCTCGATAACAATCTTGGCGATTCCAGCTTTGGCGAGACGGGCGTTCAAATACTTTCTGATTTTGTAATCTTCCACCAATTTATCACCATAGTTTTTACCGCCGAACCAGTTAGAATCCCATCCTCTGATGATTCCTAATCTATTGCTTATTGGATTAACTTTCTGTCCCATGCTAACTATTCTTTAGTAATGTTTTCAACAGCTGTCTTGCTTCCCAGCACGATCGTCACGTGATTTGAACGTTTACGAATCCGATGTGCTCTTCCTTGAGGAGCCGGTCTTAATCTTTTCAACATACCAGCACCGTCAACGAAAATCTCTTGTACAAACAGGGAAGCATCGTCCACGCGTTTTCCCTCGTTTTTCTGTTCCCAGTTCGCAATTGCTGAAAGCAGGAGCTTCTCCACTTTACGAGCAGCTTCTTTCGGACAAAACTTAAGCATATCCAAAGCTTTCTGTACCTCTACCCCACGCACTAAATCCGCTACCAATCTCATTTTCTGAGGAGATGTAGGACAGTCGCGAAGAATAGCAAAAGCCTTCTCTTTTCTGGCTTCTTTATTCTGATTTGCTCTTAATCTTTTTCTTGCACCCATTTTAATACATCTTCATTAGTTCAACTTAACCACGCTTTATTTTTTCTTCTTGTCAGCATGGCCTCTAAATGTACGTGTCGGCGCAAACTCACCCAGCTTATGACCTACCATATTCTCAGTCACGTATACCGGAATAAATTTATTACCGTTATGTACAGCGATAGTATGCCCTACAAAGTCCGGAGAGATCATGGAATAACGAGCCCAAGTCTTAATAACTGACTTCTTATTGGTCTCATTCATTACCAAAATTTTTCTCTCTAATTTGAAATCTATAAAAGGGCCTTTTTTTAACGAACGACTCATAACATCAATAATTAATCAGTTATTTCTTTCTTCTTTCTACAATATACTTATTAGAAAGCTTCTTCGGCGCTCTGGTCTTGTATCCCTTAGCCAACAAGCCTTTTCTTGAACGAGGATGTCCTCCTGAAGCGCGGCCTTCACCACCACCCATCGGGTGATCAACCGGGTTCATTACAACACCCCTTACACGTGGTCTGCGACCTAACCAACGGGTACGACCGGCTTTACCTGAACGCTCCAACGCGTGGTCGGAATTGGATACCGTACCCACAGTAGCGCGACAGGTTAACAAAATCATACGAACCTCGCCGGAAGGTAACTTAATTGAAGCATATTTTCCTTCCCTTGCAACCAATTGAGCGTAAGAACCGGCACTACGGGCCATCACGGCTCCCTGTTGCGGTCTTAACTCGATGTTATGAATAATTGTACCAAGTGGGATCTCAGATAAGAACAACGAATTTCCTACCTCGGGCGCCACGCCAGCACCGCTCATCACGGTCTGATCTACTTGCAAGCCCGCGGGAGCTATAATATAACGTTTTTCTCCATCGGCATATACTAACAAAGCGATATGAGCGGTACGATTCGGATCATACTCGATCGTAGCTACACGCGCCGGAATATTATCCTTGTCACGCTTAAAATCTATCTCTCTGTATCTTTGTTTATGACCTCCACCTATATATCTCATTGTCATCTTACCGGAGTTATTACGTCCACCGGTCTTTTTCATCGGTCTTAACAATGATTTCTCAGGTCTATCTGTAGTCACCTGATCAAAGGTAATTCCTACCTTATGTCTTTGACCAGGAGTCACAGGATTAAATTTTCTTACAGCCATCTCAATTAAATATTGCTAAAAAAATCAATACTATCACCTTCTGCTAAAGTCACAATTGCTTTCTTAAATGAAGCGGTCCTACCGGAAATAACACCTGCTTTTGTATAGCGAGATTTTACATCTCCCTGATAAATCATGGTGTTTACCTCTTTCACGGTAACCCCGTACATTTTTTCAATTGCCTTTTTTATCTCAAACTTGTTCGCTGCCTTGTCAACAACGAAAGCGACTCTGTTCTGTTTGTCAGTCAAAGCAGTCATCTTTTCTGACAATATGGGCTTCTTTATTATTTCCATCTTTTACTCTTCGTTAAGATTGAACACTTCATTTAGGCCCTGTACAGAACTCTCAACGAACACGAGATTTTTAGCTCTCATGATGTCGTAAGTAGCCAAATCACAAGCTCTCATTACACTTACGTTCTGCAAGTTACGAGCCGACAAAATAATATTCTCGTTACTCTCATTCAAAATCAACAACAAGTTCCGATCGTTTACCTTCAAATTATTCATCAATTGAATCATCTGCTTGGTCTTCGGAGCTTCAAAGTTAAAATCTTCAACGACAGTCACAGCATTCGCCCCTGCTTTTACTGATAAAGCGGATCTACGAGCCAATCTCTTCAGTTTCTTATTCAGCTTAAAGCTGTAATCTCTGGGAACGGGACCAAATACTCTACCACCACCTCTGAACAACGGGTTCTTAATACCACCAGCTCTGGCGCCACCGGTACCTTTTTGCTTTTTCAGCTTACGGGTACTACCTGAAATCTCATTTCTCTGTTTAGATTTATGAGTTCCCTGACGATTATTAGCCAAATACTGCTTTACATCAAGATAGATAGCGTGTTCATTAGGCTGAATTCCAAAGATAGCGTCATTTAACTCTATCTTCCTGCCTGTCTCTTGTCCGGCAATGTTTAATACACTTAACTCCATTACTTCTCGATAATTACGTATGAACCTTTAGCTCCGGGAATAGACCCCTTCACCAATAACAAATTATTCTCAGGTATCACTTTCAACACCTTCAAGTTCTGAACCGTCACTCTATCACCGCCCATTTGACCGCCCATACGCATGCCTTTGAACACGCGTGCGGGAGTAGAACAAGCTCCGATAGAACCCGGCTTTCTCGCCCGGTTGTGCTGACCGTGAGTTGCCTGACCAACTCCACCGAAACCGTGACGTTTCACAACGCCCTGGAAACCTTTTCCTTTACTGGTCCCGATTACATCAACGAAATCTGCTCCTTCGAACAGGTTTACGTCAATTACGTCTCCTAACTTGTACTCGACATCATACCCGGAAAACTCTACAAGTTTTCTTTTAGGAGTAGTGCCTGCCTTCTTAAAATGTCCACTTAGCGGCTTCGTCGTGTTTTTCTCCTTTGCATCGTCAAACCCCAACTGAAGTGCTTCGTAACCGTCTGTCTCCATTGTTTTGATTTGGGTTACAACACATGGACCGGCCTCAATCACAGTGCATGGGATACTTTTCCCCTCGGCACTGAATACGGATGTCATTCCGACTTTTTTTCCAATTAAACCTGGCATCTCTTTTTTTCTTTTTTAAAATTAGGTTCTAATTCTCTAATAACGACATAGGTTTTCGCCGTTATCATACTTTAATCTCTACTTCAACACCACTCGGTAACTCAAGCTTCATTAAGGCATCGATTGTTCCAGCCGTTGAGCTGTAAATATCAATCAATCTCTTAAACGTGCACACCAAAAATTGTTCGCGGCTCTTCTTATTCACGAAAGTAGAGCGGTTAACAGTAAAGATTCCCCGGTGAGTCGGAAGTGGAATAGGACCACTCACAACAGCTCCAGTAGCTTTTACTGTCTTAACAATCTTCTCTGCAGACTTGTCTACCAAGTTGTGATCGTAAGATTTCAATTTGATTCTGATTTTTTGGCTCATGTTATTTAATTATGATTCATGATTTAAGATTTACGATTTCGATTGAAAACAATCTACATCGTAAATCGGTAATCTAAAATTCTATACTAAGTCTACTCTTCCGCTATTCTTTTCAACAACCTCCTTGGCTATTC
Organism: Sanguibacteroides justesenii; assembly: GCF_003204205.1. Lineage (NCBI taxonomy): Bacteria > Pseudomonadati > Bacteroidota > Bacteroidia > Bacteroidales > Porphyromonadaceae > Sanguibacteroides > Sanguibacteroides justesenii. The sequence goes on along the minus strand of NZ_QJPL01000003.1, from coordinate 37,872 downwards.
CCTTCGGAACCTCGGCATAATGAGAGAATTCCATAGAAGAACTGGCACGACCGGATGATAACGTCCTCAATACGGTTACATAACCGAACTGCTCGGACAAAGGTACCTTCGCCTCGATCACGCGGGCTCCGGCTCTGGATTCCATTCCTTCCACCTGACCGCGACGACGATTCAAGTCTCCGATAATGTCACCCATATACTCCTCGGGAGTAACTACTTCCAATTTCATCACGGGTTCCAATAATACCGGTTTAGCCTTTTGCGCGGCCTCTTTATAACCTATTTTGGCAGCCATTTCAAAAGATAATGCATCGGAGTCTACCGGGTGGAAAGATCCGTCGATCAACGTGATCTTTAAGCTTTCCAACGGATAACCCGCCAGCACACCACTCTCCATAGCCTCTTTGAATCCTTTCTCCACGGAGGGGATAAACTCCTTCGGAATATTACCGCCTTTTACCTCGTTCACGAAAGTCAAACCTTCTTTACCTTCTTCAGCCGGCTCCATCCGGAAGATGATATCGGCAAATTTACCGCGACCACCCGTCTGTTTTTTGAATACATGACGATGTTCGAATACACCGGTAATAGCTTCCTTGTAAGCAACCTGAGGAGCACCCTGATTACACTCTACCTTGAACTCGCGTCTCAGACGGTCCAAAATAATATCCAAGTGGAGCTCTCCCATTCCGCTGATAACGGTCTGACCCGAATCTTCATCCGTTTTTACGCGGAAAGTCGGATCCTCTTCAGCCAACTTGGCCAAAGCCATTCCCAACTTATCCGTATCTTTTTGCGTAAGCGGTTCCACGGCGATACCGATCACCGGTTCCGGGAAGGTCATACTCTCCAGTACGATCTGATTCTCCTCGGTACATAAGGTATCCCCCGTACGAATATCCTTAAACCCGACGCAAGCGCAAATATCACCGGCCTCAAGAACATCTCTCGGCTGTTGTTTGTTTGAATGCATCTGGAATAAACGCGAAATACGCTCTTTTTTATCTGTACGCGGATTATATACATACGAACCCGCTTCGATCTTACCGGAATAAATACGCGTATAGCACAAACGTCCCACGAAAGGATCCGTGGCGATCTTAAATGCCAACGCGGAAAGCGGAGCCTCGGGATCGATCTCGAAAATTTTCTCTTCTCCCGTTTTCGGATCCGTACCTGCAGCAGCCGGAATATCCAACGGATGAGGCAAATAAGCAATTACCGCATCCAACAGGTTCTGAACTCCTTTATTTTTAAAAGAAGAACCGCACATTACCGGACAGAAATCCATCGCTATCACGGCTTTACGAACCACAGCCTTTAATTCCTCCACGGTAATCGAATCCGGATCTTCAAAGAAACGTTCCATCAATGCTTCGTCCTGAACAGCAGCAGCCTCTACCAACTTCTCTCTCCACTCTTGAGCTTCAGCCAACATATTGGCAGGAATCTCTTTTACCGTTGCCGTCATCTCTCCATTCTCCCACACGTAAGCCTTCATTTCAATCAAATCGATCACACCCTGGAAGTTTTCTTCAGCACCGATCGGAAGTTGAAGCGGAATCGGATTAGCTTTCAACTTTTCACGGATCTCGCGTACTGCCTTAAAGAAGTCAGCACCTGAACGGTCCATTTTATTCACGAAAGCGATTCTTGGAACTCCGTACTTGTTTGCCTGACGCCAAACGGTTTCCGATTGAGCCTCTACTCCACCCACGGCACAGAATAGAGCCACAGCTCCATCCAATACACGCAAGGAACGCTCTACCTCCACGGTAAAGTCAACGTGTCCCGGAGTGTCGATAATATTGATTTTATATTCTTTATCCTGATATTTCCAAAAACAAGTGGTCGCGGCAGAAGTGATGGTAATACCTCTCTCTTGCTCCTGAACCATCCAGTCCATGGTAGCCGTACCATCGTGAGTCTCCCCTATCTTGTGAGATACCCCCGTGAAATACAGGATTCGTTCTGTCGTTGTTGTCTTACCGGCATCAATATGAGCCATGATACCGATATTTCTCGTAAAATGTAAATCTCTTTTTGCCATTTTCTTACTTTATCCCCTCCTTAAAATCTGAAATGAGCAAAAGCACGATTGGCCTCTGCCATACGATGAATATCCTCCTTCTTCTTGAAGGCCGCACCTTCTTCCTTGTAAGCAGCCATGATTTCGGCAGCCAACTTCTCAGCCATTCCCTTACCGCTTCTCTTACGAGCGAATAAGATCATGTTTTTTACAGAGATTGATCTTTTTCTTATTGGATTAATTTCCATCGGCACCTGGAAAGTAGCACCTCCCACCCGGCGACTTTTCACCTCTACCTGAGGAGTGATGTTCTCCAAAGCCTGCTTCCAAATATCCAAAGCCGGTTTCTCTTCTTTTTTCGCCATCTTCTCCTCTACGATATCGATAGCATCATAAAAAATACTTAAGGCGATGCTTTTCTTACCATCCACCATTAAATCATTAACGAACCGCGTTACTAATACATCATTAAACTTCGGGTCCGGTAACAGGATTCTCTTTTTTGGTTTTGATTTTCTCATTTCTTCCTACGTTTACGAATTCGTTCGTCAGCTGCCCGTTTTGGTCTTCAACGGTCTCCCGACCATTTACTCAACTCTCGGGAACAACCCATAAACAATTCCTGTTAATAACTACTTTTTACCTTTTTCCGGAGTTTTACCTGCTTTCGGTTTTTTAGCTCCGTACTTGGAACGACTTTGCAAACGACCGTTTACACCGGCAGCATCCAAGGTTCCACGAACAAGGTGATAACGTACACCCGGAAGGTCTTTCACACGACCACCGCGGATTAACACGATAGAGTGCTCTTGCAGATTGTGTCCTTCTCCCGGAATATAAGCATTCACTTCTTTTCCGTTAGTTAATCTAACCCTGGCTACCTTTCTCATTGCAGAGTTCGGTTTTTTCGGAGTCGTCGTGTAAACACGTACACATACCCCGCGTTTTTGCGGACAAGAATCTAAAGCCGGAGCTTTACTCTTATCCTCAATTCTTTTTCTTCCTTTTCTTACTAACTGTTGAATAGTTGGCATACAAGTACTTTTAAATTAGTTACTTTTATTCAATTTGGCCCGCAAATGTAGTAACTAAAAACCACATCACCAAACATTCTATCTATTTTTTCGCAAAAAAGTATAAGATTGTGAGAAAGTTAGCACTCCCCCCGGGATTAAACCAAACGACAAAATAAAAAACAGCTTAAGGATTTTTTAAAATGAAGACGGGTTAAAGCCAAAAACGAAGATTGTTAATGTTTACTAAATAAAGCAAGCAGCACCTTTCCAAGAAACATTTTACCACTCAACAATGACAAATAATACGGCGAAAATATAACAATATAGATCTATTTCCATTATCTTCTAAAAAGTGAAAAAATAAATCGACAAAATGAAAAATATTTTTTCCATATTTGATAATTCAAAGTGAAGGCATACGGACAAGCATAGACCCCTTTTTCCTTTGCTTGAATAATACGAAGAGGAGAAAATATCGACTCGATAATAACATACATCATTCATAATGATAAATTTAAATACTGTGGATCTACAACTATTTGAAGAAAAAAAGACGATAGACCGTATTCTGACAGACCTGAAAATAGGATGGTGGAAAGTAGACCACGAAAAAAAAGGATACGTTCTCTCCGACATCGCGGTAAAAATGTTAAAATTAGATAGTAACATCATCCGCTTCAAAACCTTTACCGAGATGATACGGGAAGATTACCGTGCCCGTATCATGAAAGAAATTGAAAACATCGAGAATCAATACCTCTACGACCAAACCTTTCCGATCCAGACTCCTTCGGGAGAGATATGGTTACGTTCCAAAATAATCCATAAAGAAACGGACGAAAAAGGTAACTCCTCCATTTCCGGATTTATCCAGATCATCCCTAATCCGGAAGTAACTCAACCGGAAAAAGCATCCCTTTTAAGAATAAACAATTTATTATACCAGTTAAATACCATTTCACACACGCTGCTCTCTTTTCTCCAATCCGATACGGCCGATACCGTTATCAACAAGATTCTTGAAAATATCCTGGAACAATTCAAAGGCGGAAGGGCTTACATCATTGAGTATAACTGGGAAAAAAAGACACAAACTTGTACTTATGAAGTCACAGACTCCAACGTGAATAAAGAACAGTCACGAATCAACGATATGCCCATGGAGGAATCTCCATGGTGGACGCGACAAATTACCCGACAAAAACATATCATACTTTCCGATTTAAATGAGCTCCCGGAAGAGGCTTATATCGAAAAAGAATTTTTAGCCCTTCAGGAAATCAAATCCATCATTGTCGCCCCCTTAATCTCTCATGAGGGAGTATGGGGTTACGTGGGTATCGACGTCGTGGAAGAACATCACGAATGGAGTAACGAAGATTGTCAGTGGTTCACCTCTCTCGCCAACATTATCAATATATGTATCGGATTGCAAAGATCGGAGCATGAAGCTCAAATCGATCGAACTTACTTGCAAAACCTTTACAAACACATGCCATTGGGTTACACGAGGTTAAAACTCTTGTACGATTCCAATCGCCAACCGATAGATTATCTATTCGTAGACGCTAATTATGCCGCGGGAGAAATCAATGGTTATAACGTCGAAAAATACATCGGACATAAAGCCAGCGAATTGAGAGTAAACCTGAAAGAAGAACTCGTCTACCTCCAGGATATCCTACATACCAAGAAACACGCCGATGTAAATTATTATATAGAACCTCTCAAAAAACATTGCCACGCCATTATCTATTCGACGGTAGAAGATGAAGTCATCTGCCTCATCTCCGACATAACGGAATCATACAACACGCACGAGGCTCTGGATCGAAGCGAAAAAATTCTCCGAAACATATACGATAACCTGCCGGCAGGAATCGAACTGTATGACAAAACCGGAAAATTGGTTGATATGAATATAAAAGATCTGGAAATATTCGGCCTCAAACGGAAAGAAGATGCTTTGGGTGTCAGTATTTTTGAAAATCCCAACATTCCGGCGGAAATCATAGAAAAAATTAGAAAAGAAGAACCCGTCTCTTTCCGGCTCAACTATTCCTTCAAATCTATCGAACATTATTACTCCTCGACAAAAAAAGGAAATATCGAGATATACACGACGGTAAGTGCGTTATACGATAAACAAGGCAATCTTATACATTATCTGTTTATTAACATCGATAATACGGAAATCAGCAACGCTTACAGTAAAATAGCGGAATTCGAAAGTTCTTTTTCCGCCATCAGCAAATTCGGTAAAATCGGCTATTGCAAATTCGACTTATTCACGAAAAACGGATACGGAGTTGCCCAATGGTATCGAAATTTAGGAGAACACGAAACAACTCCATTGCCACAGATCATCGGCGTTTACAATCATGTCCATGAAGAAGACAAAGCTTATATTTTGGACTCCATACGAAAAGTAAAAGCACACGAGACCGATAATTTTAGCCGGGATTTACGAGTTCATACGGAAGAGGGCTGGAAATGGACAAGAATCAATGTGATGCGCAATACCATGAACAACGATACCGGCAAACTCGAAATGCTGTGTGTGAATTACGATATCACCGAATTAAAAGAAACGGAGAAAAAACTTATCGAAGCGAAAAACAGGGCTGAAATAAGCGATCGGCTGAAATCCGCTTTTTTAGCTAATATGAGTCATGAAATACGAACTCCTTTAAACGCTATCGTAGGCTTCTCAAATCTTTTGACGGAAACGGATGACCGGGACGAACGGGCTGCCTATTTCGATATTGTACAGGAAAACAACGAATTGTTATTGCAATTGATCTCCGATATTTTGGACTTGTCAAAAATAGAAGCCGGAACATTGGATATTACAAACAGCGATGTCAACGTAAACCAGTTATGTGAAGAAATCATCCGCTCTTTCAGCTTGAAAGCAGAAGAAAACAATATCGAAATTCTTTTCGAGCAACATTTACCCGCGTGTCATATCAATAGCGACAAAAATCGCCTGACACAAATCATCACGAATTTCATCAATAATGCTCTGAAATTCACGTCTAAAGGCAGCATCACCCTCGGTTACTACCAAAGCGGACCGGAAGAGATTAAATTTTATGTCAAAGATACCGGAACAGGTATTCCCAAAGACAAAATAAACAACGTATTCGAACGCTTTATCAAATTAAACTCTTTCGCTCAGGGAACAGGATTAGGCCTTTCCATTTGCAAAAGCCTCGCAGAACAAATGGGAGGAGAAATCGGAGTGGAATCACAGGAAGGGAAAGGTTCCTGTTTCTGGTTTACACACCCGTTCCACCCCGATGTACAACTTAAATTATCTTTTGAAACCACAGAAATAAAAGCAATCGAACCTGCACATCTTTTTCCAAATCCTTCCCAACCGACCATATTAGTAGCCGAAGACACGGATAGCAATTTTTTACTTGTTTCAGCCATCTTAAAAAAAGATTACCGTTTATTCCGCGCCGTCGATGGAGTAGAAGCCGTTAAACTGGCCGCAGAGATTCATCCCGATCTCATCCTCATGGACATCAAAATGCCTCACATGGACGGAATTGAAGCTACAAAAGAGATCAGGAAAACAGATAAAAACGTTCCTATCGTCGCCGTGACGGCTTTCGCTTTCGATAGTGATCGACAACGAGTTCTGGATGCGGGCTGTAACGACTATATGTCCAAACCCATAACCGGGCCAGAGTTGCATCAAAAGTTGCGTGAAATGATCCGCCTTCGTTTCAAAAAGACCCCCTAAAACCGATACTCATGAAAACTATTGATTTTCTTCTATTAAATACTTAATTTTGTTAAGTATGTAAAATTCACCCGTACGCGACATCTTTGGTATCTAAACTCAATTTATTATGGATGCGACAAATTCATTGTTATGTCAAGTAGCCATCACAATGACCTCGAAGTTAAACAATAAACTCGCTTTCCCCCTGTTCGAAAGATGCGGAGGCGTAGAAGGATTTTTCCATGAAAGCAAAAACGCCCTGCAAATACTTATGGAAGAATTTCATTGGAAAAACATTGAAATAAAACAGAAAGAATGGTTGGATCTGGCTAAAAAAGAATTAGATATCATGCAAAAAGAAGAGATAGCGTGTTGTTTCATCGAAGACATGGAATATCCCCCTCTGTTAAAACATTGCGAAGACGCCCCTTTAGTCCTTTTTTACAAAGGTCGACTGACAATATCCGGAGATAAAACCATCGCTATCGTGGGAACCCGTAAAGCATCCGAACGCTGCAAAAACCGGATAGATTTCATCATAGAACAAATTGCCGGAATGGGATATCGCCCCCTCGTTGTTAGCGGACTTGCTTACGGAATCGATATAACCGCACATAAAGCCTGTCTGCGGCATAACCTCATTACCCGGGCCGTTTTGGGACACGGTTTACACATGGTCTATCCCGCCCGCCACAAAGAGATCGCCGACAGAATTATTTCTCAGGGAGGAGCACTCATTAGTGAATTTCCCACCTGTGCCCCCATATTACCTATCAATTTTTTACAACGGAATCGAATTATTGCCGGGATGAGCGAAGCCGTTCTGGTTGCGGAATCCGCCATTAAAGGAGGAGCTATGGCTACCGCCAGGCAAGCGCTCTCTTACAACCGAGAGGTAATGGCCCTGCCCGGGAGACCGGAAGATCTTCTCTCTTCCGGTTGCAATTTGCTGATCAAAGAAAATATCGCGGCTCTCGTCGAGCACGTCGATGATATTCTTAAAATTATTCACTGGGAAAATCGACCTTCGTTATCCCGACAAATGTCTCTTCCGTTTTTAGGAGAAACCGACATGGAAAAGACCATCAAACGACATCTGGCAGGAGAAGGCCCGCAGGATATCGACCAACTTCACGTATCGACCGGCATACCGATCCCTACCCTCTCCTCCCTGCTCCTGAAATTGGAGTTAGAGGGAATTATCTCCCGATTACCCGGAAAAAATTATATGCTCCTATAAATGATTTTCTTACAGATTCATAGTATTCGGACGAATGACATATTAATATTTAATTATTATAACGTTTGCACCTGATAAAAAATAATAGAAAAAACTTTTGGAATCATAAACAAAAACATACCTTTGATGCGAATTTATAAAATTCGAATATACAAAGATGTTTTTTTAAAGTTTTGCTTAAACAATATTCAAAATGAGAACAGAAATTAAAGAATTCATGGACGCCTTAAAGGCTAAAACTGTGGGTGAAACCGAATTTCATCAGGCAGTACAAGAAGTGATCGAAACTGTTTGGGATACCTATCAGGCAAACCCCAAATACAAAGCCAATAAGATCCTTGAGAAAATGGTAGAACCTGAAAGAGTAATCATGTTCAGAGTACCTTGGATTGACGACAAAGGTGAAGTACAAATCAACCGTGGCTACAGAGTACAATTCAACAGTGCTATTGGACCCTACAAAGGAGGTTTGCGTTTCCACCCGTCAGTAACCCTCGGCGGTTTGAAATTCTTAGGATTCGAACAAACTTTCAAAAACTCTTTGACTACTCTTCCTATGGGTGGAGGTAAAGGAGGTTCGGACTTCAACCCGAAAGGTAAATCTGACAACGAAATCATGCGTTTCTGCCAAAGCTTCATGACTGAACTTTGCAAACACATCGGAGCTGACACCGACGTTCCCGCTGGTGATATCGGTGTAGGTGGTCGTGAAATCGGTTTCTTGTTCGGACAATACAAGAGAATTCGCAACGAATTCGTCGGTGTTTTAACCGGAAAGAATCGTGAATTCGGTGGATCAAGAGTACGTCCGGAAGCTACCGGTTACGGTACCGTATATTTCGCTCAACACATGTTGGCAGAAAAAGGCGAGAAAATTGCCGGTAAAACGGTTGCTATCTCCGGTTTCGGCAACGTTGCTTGGGGTGCCGCTCAAAAATTAGTTCAATTAGGAGCTAAATTGGTTACCATTTCTGGTCCTGACGGATATATCTACGACGAGAAAGGTCTTACTCAGGAAGGTGTAGACTACATGTTGGAACTTCGTGCAAGCAACAACGACGTAGTTGCTCCGTATGCTGAAAAATTCGGTGCTAAATTCTTCCCGAAACGTAAACCGTGGGAAGTAAAATGCGACATCGCATTCCCTTGCGCTATCCAAAACGAATTGAACGAAGAAGATGCTAAACAATTGGTAGCTAATGGTTGCCAAATGGTAGTTGAAACTTCTAACATGGGTTGTACTGCAGAAGCTGTTAACTACTTGAACGAGCATATCACGTTCGCTCCGGGTAAAGCAGCTAACGCCGGTGGTGTTGCCGTTTCCGGTCTTGAAATGAGCCAGAACTCTATGAGATATAGCTGGACTGCTGAAGAAGTAGACGCTAAATTGTCTCAGATCATGAAAGACATCCACGATACTTGCGTTAAATTCGGTAAAGAAGGTAACAAGATCAACTACGTTAAAGGTGCCAACATCGGTGGCTTTATTAAAGTTGCTGAAGCTATGTGCGCTCAAGGACACGTATAATCAACTGTCTTTATATAAAAAAAAACCGCTTCTTCCCGAAGCGGTTTTTTTATTCCTCCACTCCTTGCCGTCTTTCAATCATACATCCGACAATCACCCACATTCATTGTAAATTGTAGATTGGATACTGTTTTTTTGTAATTTACAATCTAAAATCTATAATCGTCAATCACTCCAATCATCTAATCTCCGAATTATTCAATCACAAAATCATTATATCTTTAATCATTCTATTTTTATCCACTTTACCGCATCCGCCACAATAGCCACATCCTTCCTTCTCTGAACCTCCTTATCGGAAAGCACCACTTTCGCTTCCCCCGCCGGAAAATCGTACTCCCCGAGAGAGGCCCAGCCGGAAGGATTTCCCCGGAGAAAAGCATCAAGATTGACCTCTACCTTTTCCGGCTTATCCCCGTGAAAAACCGTGTAGTAATAAACTACACCTCCCGGTCTGCCAGGCCCGGGGACAAGAGATTGTCTGTACACTTTCCCCATCACCCGGTAACGTCCCGCTTCCGGCAGGTTGACTCGCCATGTAGCCGTCGATTTCCCTCGCCCTCCGCTAATACAATGACATCCTTGAATCGAATCCCCTTCCGCTTCTATCGTGACCACCGGAACCCAACGAGAAGTCTCTCCTTCGTAAAAATCCCGGACTTCGGGAGCCTTTTGAAACCACTTTTGAAGCCAGGTAAGATTGCCGTCTACCAACTCGAAACCGGGATCCTGATCATCCACGATAAACTCCCCCTCGTTCCGGTCGGCCAAAAACTCCTCCGCGGGAATGGGCCGCCACTCTCTACCGGGCTCCCAAACCGAATCGTTCCTTACGGTCACCCCTTTAAAAAGGAAAATATTCGGCCGATTAGCAGACAAGCCCGTGTTCATATTATTGATCGTTACTCTATCCACAGGAGATCTCCCCTTCGGCGAATCTTGCAGGACAAAGGTAAAAGCCTTAGCCTCACCGGGACGTATATAACAACTGAAACGTTCCACGGATATCATACTCCCGTACTCGATAGAAACCACACCACCCGTCTTACCCATGTTCATGATTTTGCCTTCCGCCTTAAACATCCTCGTCTTCGGATTATAATACATTATTCCCCCCTTCATTCGGAAAAATTGCTCGTGCCGGGTCGTGATCCAGTCCGAAACCATACTATCCATATCCACTCCCCAACGGGCGGTCCATACATCTGCCAACGAATCGTAATCGATCTCCCCTTTACGATAACGGTACAAACTATCCAAACAATCTTTCAACGGGCGTTGGGGAATATTTAACGTTAACCGGATCCATAAATCTTGTACCTTCGTGTAGAATAAACTGTTTTTAAAACGATCGTCCAATTTTTGATCGGATAAAACATCCCGTAACGAGTGACCGCACAGGTAATCGTATTTCGATTTATTCCGACTGAACATAAACCCGTAACCACTTTGGTCCATGTTAAACGAATTCACGCTGTTTTGCAATTGCTCGAATACATGCCCTAAAAAAGGATTTTCCAAAGAATGTATCCAGACCTTCCGGTCTCCTCCTAAGGAACCTATACTCCAATCGACAGGTCTATTTTCATAATATTCTCCTTTCCGCCCCATACCCCAAAGCGGGTGGCTACTCCTCTCTCGAACCGTGCCGTTAAACAATCGACCGTGTAAAGCGTCGGTCACCGCGAAAAATTCGTTCCCGTTTTTGATTTTTCCGGCAGTCATCACCCCCGCCATATCCAGGTCGAATCCCCGTTCCCGAATAAAAGTCATTCCCGGCTCCACGAGTCCCGCCGACGTTTTTCCCACGTGGGAGGCTAAACGAAACGAAACGGGGACCTCCGACACGTGCAGGTAAGGAGAGCCTGCCTCGTACCAGCTCATCGTCCGGAAGTTTCTATAATTACACCAGTACATGACAGGGGGATTCTTCCACAAAGAGGCGAAAGCCTGCCGGCTAACCCCCGAAAAAATAGGCGCCAACTCTTTCACGAGACTGAAAGAGTGAATTTCAAAACCGAACGTTTCATCCACCGCCAAACGATAGTCCCTCGGGTTAGCCCCGTACAACGAGATACCGTTCAACGGGTTCCGGCAGGTAAAACGAACACCGTTTTTCAGGCGCTCGGGAACGCCCTGCGAGAGAATCGTTTTTTGCGAGGGATTTTCCACGACCAGCGTGAAAAGGGTGAAATCCCGGCCCGTCGCTAACGGCATAAAGGGATTCACCGGGGGAATGGCCACCGGGTACCACGTGCACGCGGGGGTTAACAGGAGAAAATTCTTCCCGGTGAAAGCCCCCCGACGACCCGTCGGGAAAAAACGATCCCCGTGAAACGTGTCCTCGTACGCTTTGTCCGGCAAATGCAGGTCGCAATAACGATCGTCGACCCGACCCTCGTATTTCAACCGCAAGGACAAGGTATCTCCCGGCCCCAAAGCCCGGTCGATCAAGACGAATTGTTGATCCCGCCGGTACGGCAAATCCCCGCCGCCAGATTGAACCGAAACCACCCGCAATCCCGGGTTCAGGAAAAGCACGATTTGGCGTAAAGACTCTTTTTCCGGGTTATAAACCAGTAGATCGCTCTCTGCCTTCAAAACACGCCCCGACTGACGCAACCGGATAACGTGCCTCTTTACCCGGCAGGTCGCCTCCTCCCAGTTCCGCTCGAAGCTCGACCGGTAAGCCGAGCGTACCGAACGAGCCCGGTAGTAGGAAGACTCCAGCAAAACGCCACATGTCAAGCCCACAAGCAAAAGAGCGATCCCGCCCAGCACGTGAATTCTTCCGGTTCCCCGGCGATTCGGCAAGCGTTTCATCCTCCCCGCGCTCCACGCTAACAATCCCATACCTATCAACGCGTAAGCCGAACGATGCAAAAGGTAACGGGGAAGATTGATATGTCCCGTGATTTCCGAGAAAAGATTCGGCAACCCGCTTCCCGTGTAATCGAGTGTCCCGTGCTGGTGATAAGGCAACCAGAACAAGCAGCCCGCCAACCAGGTTGCGGAAAGAACGATCGCCGGGAAACGACCTCCCGAAATACTGCTGACCCATAAAGAAAAACCAGCCACAAATAACCACGAGGGAAGATTTAACGTCAACAGGTAAAAAAGATAACACGACCAGCTTACCGGGGCCAAGCTCGTCAGGTTAACGATAAAAACCGAAACCACTATCACCGTGACATTCACCAACCCGAAAAGCAACAAGTTACCCGCGATCGTCCCCCAGTAGAAAGTCGCGTTATCGGCCGGGCGAGCCCGCGGACTATCGAGAGCCCCCGGACGGCCCAGCCGCCGGGGAATATCCGCCATCATCACCGCTAAAAACAACGACTGCATCACGCTATACAGGTAAGCGTTTACCAGCGGCATCGAGCACGACAACGCCATCATCTTCCAGTTGTCGGCTCCCTGTCCCTGCCAATACATGTGGCAAGCCACTATTCCGACCAACGACAAAAAAGCGAAAAACCGAAAAACCCAACTCCGCCCCTGTTGCTTTACCTCGTATACCGCTACCAAAAACAGTTCATGCAACTCCATCATCTTTCGTTTTAAATTTTACTTAGGCCAATACAAGCATTTTAGATCTCCAAATCAAACTTTTTGTTCGGGTACAAATCAATTGAGCGAAAGGATTACTTACCTTGTTCATTTTTAAATGATCTGTTTGCCCCGTAATAACCGCCATAGGAGGACCAGAGACGGTAAGGGTAACACATAATCTATATTCAAAATATGGATTTGCATGCTCATCTATAACATAACACCCGAACCAGTAATCTCCTTCATCTTCCACACATACTCCGGCTTTTACAAATGCAGATACTTGTCCCAAATTTCTATATCTTGGAATCGCACCAGGTAGAACAAAACAAAGAATAACATCAGGTACTCCACTAAAAATTCCTAAAAAACTAACATGAAAAGTTCCTCCAGGACTACATGTTTGAGTACGATAAATTATTCCACTCCTTGCTGTATTTGTCAACATCATTTCAAACTCAGGTGATACAACATTTGAATTTTGCGCCATTCCTGTTAAAACTCCTCCCGCAAGAAGAATCAACATTACCAATACGAATTGAATTGTCTTTTTCATGATCTCAAAATTTAAAGCTTTGAAAAATAATTAGCTTCGGGAATAATTTCCTTTCAATTATCCCCATGATCCCCGGGCATTTACTACCCGCCATTATCCTCCTTTAGCTATTTCCAGATCACATTATAATCACTCCAATCACCCAATCTCTGAATCTTTTAATCTAAAATCGTCAATCCTTTTAATCACCCAATCATTATATCTCCTAATCACAGAATCTTTTAATCTACAATTTACAATTATTTCATTCCACTTTTATCCATTTCACCGCATCCGCCGCGATGGCCACCTCTTTCCGCCGACGCACCTCCTTGTCCGAGAGGGTTACGCTCACCTCTCCTGCCGGAAGATCGTATTCCCCTATAAGTACCCAGCCCGAAGACCCGGATAACTCTGCATCCAAACTGACCTCCGCTTTCTCCTCCCGCTCCCCGAAAGAGAGCGTGTAATAGTAGATGATTCCGGAATCGTCGAAAGGTGTTTCCGGCATCGGCAAGTCGGTAGCCATAACTATTTTCTGCGGTCTGAGGTGGATACGGTATACTTTTCCCATAACCCGGTAACGTCCCGGCTCCGGAATATTCGCTCGCCATGTCGCGGTAGATTTACCGGACCCGCCGCAGATATAATGATATCCCCGGATGGCATCGCCGCAAGCAGAGGCATCTATCACGCGTTGCCAAACTTTGGCATCTCCTTGCATTTGAAGCCGAGTCCCGACAACCCGGGGAGGTTCCTTCCGCCCTTTTTGGAACCACGAGAGATTGCCGTTCTTTACCTCGAACCCCGCGTCCTGATCATCGACGATAAACTCGTTCGGGTTTTCATTTTTCATGAATTCGGACACCGGTATCGAACGCCACTCATCCATCAACTCCCAGGGTTTTTCCAACGTTCCCGGATCTCTATGCTCGAAGAAAAAAGCCGCCGGAATGTTGGCCGACAATCCCGTGTTTATACATGAAGCTGATTGCTCCGTTACCAACGTGAATGTCTTTGCCTCTCCCGGTTCGATACGACAAACGAAGCGTTGCACCTGACCGAGAAAACCCCCGCATTCAATGGAAACAATTCCGCTACTGTTTCCAACATTCATCACTTTTCCCTCGATTTTGTAACGCCGAGAACCACGATCAAAATAAATCGCGGCATCTTTCACCCTAAAATATTGTTCGTGCCTCGTGGTAATCCAATCCGCTATGACATCCGCCACATTTGTCCCCCAACGCGTATCCCATACCTGCATCAAAGAATCGTAATCCACCTCGCCTTTCCGGTAACGGTATAAACTATCCAGACTTTGTTTCAGCTCCTGTCCCGGAATACCGGACAAAACCAGACGAGTCCATAAATCGTTGAGCTTATTCCATAACATAACCTCCCCGTTGTTCGTCCATATATCTTTTAAAGAATATCCGATAAAAGGAATATTCTCCTCTTGATTCCCTATCATGGCGTTCGCGGCACCTCTCGCCACGCTAAAATCCGTTGTCGCCAACGCGTTAAATATTCTCCCCATAAAAGGATATTCGGAAGAGTGTACCCAAACCCGTTGCACGTCATCCAAGGAAGAAGCATCATTATCGTTTTTTTCGAAATTCCAGGAGAAAGTTACATCTCTTTTTCCCAATCCAAGCAGGGGGTGACTATTCTGTTTTCTCCGCATAGAATAGAAAAACTCGGGCTGAAGCACTGTAAGAACCTTGAAGAGCTGCTCTTCATTTTCAATCGCCCCGATCGACATCGCCCCGGCAAGCCTCATATCGAATCCCCGTTCCCGCCAAAAGACCATTCCCGGCTCCACCAACCCGGCTTCCGGCTTTCCGGCGTGAGAATCCGAACGGAACAACACCGGAACCTCCAATAAATACAGGTAAGGATTTTCCGGCTCATACCAATCTCCCGAGCGATAATTTCGAATCGAATTCAAATTCGATCCCCGCTCTCCCGTCCGCAAAGAGATTATATCGGCTTGCTTTACTTTTGAGAAACACTTCACAAATCGTTTGTCCCAAGTCACGGAACCGAATTGCAAACTGAAAGTTTCATCCTCCGGAAGCTTGTAATACTTGTAATTGGCCCCGGACAAAGAGATCCCGTTCAAAGCATGATGACATACGAAAACGACGGAATCTCCCCTTTCGAATACCTGTCCCTGAGAAACGACCACCTTTTGCAACGGGCGGTCCACCACCAACCGGAAGCGGGTAAAATCCCGACCCGTGGCCATGGGCATCAAGGGATTCACCGGCGGTATCGCCACCGGGTACCACGCCGAGGCAGGGGTCAATAAAAGAAAATCCCGCTCCGCGAAAGCTCCCCGGCGACCCGTGGCAAAGAATCGATCGTTATAAAAAGGATTCTCGTAGGCCGTGTCCCTCAAGTGCAGATCGCAAAAACGCTCGTCGATTTTTCCCCCGTAAGCCAAAAGTATACGCGTAGAATCGCCCGCCCCCAAGGGACGATCGATCAGGATAAACTGCTGATCCCTCCGGTACGACAGATCCTTCCCGCCCGACTGTAAACCCGTCACCCGTAAACCGGGATTCAGGAAGAGAACGATCCGTTCCAGCGACTCACGCCCCGGGTTATAAACCGTCAGCTCGCTCTTCGCCCTCAACTCCTTACCCTCCTGTCTTAAAGTGATCGCGTTACTCCTCACCCGGCAAGTTCTCTCTTGCCAATTCCGCTTGAAACTATCCCGGTAAACCGCCCGTACCTGCCGATCCCGGTAATAGGAATATTCCAACGCCACGCCGCAAAGCAAACCGGCCATCACCAAAAAAAGACCTAAACAACGATTCAGCCTTAAACCGGCCGCGCCATCCGACAATCGCTCCATCTTTCCCGCACACAACGCCAACAACCCCGCCCCCGCCAAAAGATACGTCAACCGGTGCAACAAATAGGCGCAAGGGTTCGCGTGCCCCGTGATATCCGAGAACAAATTCGGGATCCCGCTCGCCATGTAATCCAGCGTACCGTGAACCTGATAAGGCAGCCAGAAGATCGATCCCGCCAACCAGCACACGGGAATCACCATCGCCAGCACACGGGAACGGAACAAGTAACTCAACCACAACGTCAACCCGCCGATAAACACCCACGAGGGAATCGTCAACGTCAACAAGTAAAAAAGATAATAGTTTAAACTCAACGGGGCTACACTCGCCAGGTTCACCGCCAACACGGAGACCCCGATCACCGCAAGATCCACGAGCAGGAAAAGCACGAGATTACCCAGGATCACACCCCAGTAATACGTCGCGTTTCCCACCGGACGGGCGTAAAGACTTTCCACAGCTCCCTTCCGTGCCAATCGCCGGGGCACATCCGCCATCACCACCACCAAAAACAACGACTGCACCACACCCAACAGGTAAGCATTCACCAACGGCATCGAACAAGGCAAAGCCACCATCTTCCAGTTGCCGCTATGCCCCCACCCCTGCCAATAAGCGTGACACCCGACCACTCCCGCCAAGGCCACCAGCACGAAAAACAAAAACACCCGGCTCCGGCTTTGCTGCTTCAGCTCGTAACCGGCTACCAAAACCAAATCACTCCAACTCATACTATTCTATTTTTAATTTTACACCACACATCTATTGTAAATTGTAGATTGAAGATTGACGATTATTTAGTGATGACGAGATTCTGTGATTAAAGGATTTACCTGTAACGGAATCTCTTCATCGACTATTTACCTTCGTCTATTTATAGCACTTTTACCCCGTCCCTAAGTGCTACCTAAGTGCTACCTAAGTGCTAATATTACTTCCGCCTCCAAGGAATTTCTGCACTTACTGTTAATCTCGATGCATTAGACCAATACAAAGGTGTATTTGAATCTCCTATCGCAACATAATAGTCTCCTGTATCTTCAACCAGAAGATTACTAATTGATATTGCACCACTATTATTTGAAGAAGAATAGAAAGCTGTAATTCTATCCTTAATCTCGTCTTTCCGGTAACGAATCACTCCATCCGTACCAATTGTAAGAAGTAAATCTAAACCCTTACCAGGTTTTTGAACAACTACATAAATCAAATAAAAATCTCCTAAACCTATTCCATTAATAGAAAATGTCATTCTAACGGATTCCCCCGGGTGTTTCAAAATAGAAGTCGGGAAAAGAAACACCTGTATACCAGATTGGTTTTCATTCTTTTGCACCATACCTTCAGACATTCCTCCCATTAAGAAGAATACCGATACCATTAATAACATCATAATCTTTTTCATGACCTTAAAATTTAAATGTTTAATAGAAATTTAATTTCGAAGATGAACTGTTCTCTGTCATCTCCATGTTCATACAATCAGGGACTATTTTCCCCGTCATTATCCTCCTTCGAACTATTTTCAGATCACATTTAAAAAGCAGATTTTTGAAAATGGTACCATTTCATTCTAAATCACCTACTCCCCATCACTTTATTGTAAATTGTAAACTATGAGAATTCCGTGATTTAATGATTTCGTGACTAAGAGATTTAATTTGAATCACCTAAATCTTTTAATCTACAAATTATTTTTATCTACAATCGTCAATCTCTTTAATCACCCAATCTCTTCATCGACTATTTATCTTCGTCTATTTATAGCACTTTTACCCCGTCCCTAAGTGCTACTTAAGCAAGTAAGACCATGGATAAGAAACAGTTAATTGTGTCCCATAAGACCAATACCATCTACCCGCAGACTCCGTCACACCTATAAAATAGTCGGCTTCATCTTCAGATATAACATTACGAATAGTTACAGTTCCTGTCTTACTATATTTATTATAAGAAACTGTAATTCTACCAGCAGAAAAATGCCGAAAAAGAATCCCTCCCTCTTTGCTAATACAAACAAGTTCAATAGGACGTTGACCTGGACGCCTAATCCAAAAGCTAATGACATAAGATTTACTATCTAAGTCGTTCCCTCTCAAACTAAATGTAATCCTAACAGTTTGTCCTGGTTCTACCTGAATAAAAGTCGGAGAAGTAATCACCTGTATTTCAGATTCACTTCCGATTTTTTGCGCAAGCCCCATAGACATTCCTCCCATTAAGAAAAATACCGATACCATTAATAACATCATAATCTTTTTCATGACCTTAAAATTTAAATGTTTAATAGAAATTTAATTTCGAAGATGAACTATTCTCTATCATCTCCATGTTCATGATAACGAAGACTATATTCCCCGTCATTATCCTCCTTCGAATTATTTTCAGATCACATTTAACAAGCCGATTCTTTTACAAAATACCACCTCCTTCTCTCTTTTTAATCTCTTAATCGTCAATCATCCTAATCACCCAATCCCTTAATCTCAGAATCTTTGAATCTCAGAATCTTTGAATCATTTTCATCGTCATTTTTTTCGCCGGGAACCAAAAAGGGCGAAAGAACTTTCGCCTCTTTCGCCCTTCACACTACGATTCCTACCCAACACCATTTAACCTAACTTATAATTCATTTTTGATCCTACTCTAAATAATATCCATATTTTATAGGATTTCCCTTTATCTGTTTTAGCCGAAACTCCAACTTTTGATGTAGATTAAAACTGATCTTGCTATCTTTAAATCATAAATCTTTTTATTCAGGTTTTGGTGTTTAGAGATCAGGAGACTCATACAGTCTCCCAATCCCTTCATCACCTAACATTTCATCACTAATCTCAAAATCTATCATCTAACTTAAAATACACCTCTAATCATAAGGCGCCATTAACGCCCTCTTCTCCTGATCCACATAAACAAATACAGTAAGAGCAAAAGTCCCGGAAATACCCCAATCAACATATATTGCAATACTTCCGCTCCGCTTGCGGATACATAAAGTTTTCTATCTATTGACGCTGGACGAGTAACATTAATCGGGGCTTCTCCATTGGACAACCAATCGAATCCCCCCTGAACAAGAACATAATTGGTAGCCCATATCATTGCCCGTTTATGATTAAACTCTCCGTCACTCAAACAATCGGCATCCCCCAAGATGATAATTCTTTGTTCCCGATCTGCCATTGGGCGCGATAAACCCAAACCAAGCGTATAAGGTTTACGAACCTCTCCCACATTCGGATTACATTCCACCTCCTCGTCTACTATATCTGTAGATTCCAATTCATTCCAACACGTGGAATCCGACATAAACAAAGGAGTCACGTTAAAACCTTTGTCCTCGGAATATTCTAAACCGCAAGCACTAGGCATAGTAACCACATAAGCGGGATGCATTTGTTTAAACACGTAACTCAGTTTTTTAGCTGCCTCTGTCGGTCGGGTGATAATCAAGTCGAGCGGATTTGCAGGGGCGACCATCCCGGCCAAGAATCCTAAATTGCCGTTATCTTTACCCTCTTCGACCAATTTCTTGTCTTTCGAAGGTTGAATCAAAAAGCCATCCATAAACTTTACGCCGAATTGTTCTACCAACGGATTCATCACCCCCTGACGCTTCGGCTCTCCAATGATCATCAAATTTCCACCCCGGGCAATATATTTATCAAAATTTACTTTCTCGGCCTCTGTCATGGGCAGTCTCATTTCGGCGATCACCATGATATTCACGTCTGCCGGCACCTCTTTATCCAAACGAATATCCTTATAATCGAATCCTTGATTAATCAACGCGGCTCGAATGGAGGGTGCGTGTGTAAACATGCAATAATTCCGATCTCCCGGTCGGTCGGTCTCCCGTTCTCCATGTCCGGTCAAAAAACCGATCACGGGCAACTTATCCATTACCAAACGTTTAAATGCAGCAGAAATTTCCGCTTCACTGGGATAAGGCTGATTTTCATCAAACATTCTCAAGAATGTTCGCTCTCCGCTCTCCCGTTCCAATAAACGAGTCGTACGGTTTCCCTCGGTGCTAACCAAATCAATTTGTGCACGAATCTGTTCCGGACTCAATACTTTTTTCGGGTTCATCTTTTTTCGCTCGATCTCTTTTTTTGCTTTCTCCTCGTATGTCATTCCCGGATATTGACTCTCCAACTGATCATTTTTAATCGTATCGTAATAGTAAACATACTTCATCTTAATCTCCGGTTTAAAGCGAATATACTGTTCAAATGCACCACGATCAGCTATATAATTCTCATCATCACCGATATAAGCAAGTCTATCCAAAATATTAACGTAAGTCGTGAGAGTTAACCCTCCCGTTGCACGTTTAATAATTTCCTGGCTATTCGGTGTCAAAGTGTTCATTTTCATTTGAGTGGCATCATAATAGAACTTAAATACCGGACGAGAAGAAACGTAAGCCAGCACAATAGCCAGAATCCAAATTCCCATATACTTACCCAAAGAAACCATCCAACTCACTTTTTGACGCCTTGTTTGCATACGAATAATGGTCATAAAAAGGAACAAGGCGACTACCACGAAGAAATAAAGTAGGTCTTCCGTGGAAACCAAACCTCCCACGAAAGCCCAGGCTCTACCGGAAAGCCCGAACCAATATGCAATTTCTCGAACCAAAGGAATACCTTGCCACATGCCTTTTACGTATGTTAAAGCGGCCAAAACAGCCAACGTACCCACGGCTGCCACGATCTGGTAAGAGGTCAAACTGGACATAAACAATCCGATCGACACGTAAACACATAATAACAGATAGACTCCCAACAATCCCGAAAGAATAAGTGTGATATCCACATTTTGAACCGTATAAGCTGCATAAGCAACATATACCACCAACACGCCGATCAGCACCAACCCGTAAATCATCATGGCCAGATACTTACCTAAAATAATTTGCGTGTTCGTGATCGGGGAAGAGTAGAGCAATTTAATGGAACCGCTGCCCAATTCCCGGCTCATCAATCCCATGGTCAACAGGGGAATATACAAATACAGGTAAGACTGCACACTAGCAAATAAACCATTATAAGAGGCAAATAAAAAATAAGTCAAATTCCCATATTCTGCCCCTTGTTCCTGCGCTACCGCAAAATTATGAATCATACCGGAAAACAGCATTCCGGTTTGAAAAGTGAATATAATTAAAATTAACCAGGCTATCGGAGAATAAAATAGATCTCTCAGCTCTGTTTTTGCTATCTTGAATATTGTTCTCATCTTTAACGAAATAAATTTAATCAATTATTTTTTAGACAATTCGGCAAAAATCGTATCCAAAGAACTCTTCTCCTGTTGAAGTTCCGATAACTGCCAACCGCGTGTAAAACTGGCCTCCACGATATGATCCATCGCCTCCCGGGCATCCGAGAATTGTACGCGGAAGCGGGGACCTCCCAACTCCTCAACCCGAACCACTCCCGGAAGTGCCTCGATCTCCTCTACCGGAGGCATGGCCCCCAATGAAACCAAAATCGTACTCGGTTTAATATAATTATCAAATTCATCTACCGTTCCGGCGAAAACCATACTCCCTTGCTCGATCATCCGGATATAATCGCAAGTGGCCTGAACCTCGGGCAAGATATGCGTGGAGAGGATCACCGTACGATCTTCGGCAATCTCCTTGATCAGGTGGCGGATCTCCACGATCTGGTTCGGGTCCAACCCGTTTGTCGGTTCGTCCAACACCACGAATTCGGGGTTATGAATAATCGCCTGGGCAATCCCGACCCGTTGCTGATAACCCCCGGAGAGATTCCGGATCACCCGCTTGGCAAAATGAGAGATTCCGCAACGTCCCATCGCCTCTTTTATCGCTTTGGGCACCTCCCGATCCCGGATATGCCGGATTTCCGCGCAAAACTCCAGGTATTCCCATACCGTCAGGTCCGGATGCAAAGGCGGCACCTGCGGTAGAAAGCCGATATGGCGTTTGGCCTCTACCGGATTTTCCCGTATGCTCACCCCCTTGATATACACATCCCCCTCCGTCTGCTTCAACACCCCGCACATGATATTCATGGTCGTGGACTTCCCGGCTCCGTTGGAGCCGAGTAATCCGTAAATACCATTCTTCGTAATCTCGAAATCGATATCCCGTATCGCCCACTGCACGCTATAACGATGGGATAAATGTTCTAACTTTAAAATCGGTTCTTCCATACAATATGATTTATCATTTTTACAAACTCGTTCTTTTTAATCTTCATTGGTTCTATATTGCTGCATAGCAACTATTTTTCCTTCCACCTTGAATTCTTGTTCTTTCTTAGCTGTCTTCTTGTCAGAGATATCATAAATTCCAATCTTTCCATTTTCTCCGCCTACAACTATTTTCTTACAATTATCGAAAGCACGTGAATAAGCAAGAGAAGTTATTTTTTCCCCGAAATCAGCTAAAAGTGTCACTTTCTTGTAATTATCATTAATAGCAACACTGTATACACTGCTCCCTTTTGAATACAGAATATAATAACAGATTCCATCTGCAGACCTGCCATCTTCAGTTGTCGTTAAAATACAAGACTCTCCCTTAACTAATTTTTCCGGAAAATCAACAAGACGGGATGACATATAATTCACACTAATTCCAAAATTCTGATGACTTTGGGTACAGGCAAAAGTATTATTATCTATTCCACAAATACCCAACTTGGTTTTTCCTCCTTCATTATAAATAAACGCGTAATATTGTACGTACACAAACATTCCACCGCCTCCCACGTAAGCCAAATGCAACACCTCTATTCCCGCTGGTAGCGCCCACGCTGTCGGGCCCGTATAAGGAGTACTTCCCCCTCCACCGGGGAAACCGCCACCTCCAGGAAAAGAAGGGAAAGGGGGAAAACCACCACCGCCACCTGTAGAAGGTTCTTTAGCAGGCATTATCTTACAATTGATATTGGAATAATCATCGTCCCATTTATCCGGAGTTCCATTATCATTCCACTCCTCATCAAATTTCGTGAACAACAGCCTGCCATTCTTTTTATCATAACAAGGTATTTTTGTATAACCATTACCTCGACCGCCAAAATTATCGACAAAATAGCCTTTGTCGTCCACGACCAGTGGCTGGGATAAAAAACTACCTCCCAGATTATTACGACTCATCTTCCGTTGATATATTTTTCCATCTTCCGTCGCGATAAAAGAATAAGCATTATAGTCGCTTTCACGGGCATCCGTTCTACTTGTTACTTTCAATCCGGAAGGAGCATAATCCAGAAACTGATCTTTAATTTCCCCTACTAATTTCAAATTCTCATTATTTATCTCGTAAGCTCCCTCGTCCGTTATAACCGTACTGGAACCCGCAGGCGAGATATTTTTCAGCACATAGGAAAAACGTAAACCTATAGGCTTGCCCGGAATAGGATGACCATTCACGCTTTCATAATCATCTTTATCCAAAGCCAAAACCATTTTTTGTGTTTTATCGTCGTAAACTCGTCTCATAAAAGATAATTTCGAATTAGAGTTCACACCCGACAGAATCAACCAATCGCCAATACCTCTACTCGAAACGATATTAACTGTAAACTTTTTCATGTAGGGTATTCCTGTCGATGTTTCTATAATACTAAATATTCCGTTTTCATATTGATCACTCGAATGAAATTTCGTCATATTAATCTTTTCCGTTAACTCTTTCACGGAGATTTCAAAATCCGCCTCCTCGCTTATTACAACTCCGTTTAACTTCCACTCGTATCGAACTTCCTGCTCCCGTTTTACAGAATCATCCCCCCAATTAAAATAATCATGACCTTTAAAACGTGCTATATCTCCCTCTCTAAAATACAGATTAATAATATCCTTTTTCCATTCCGGCTCCTGCAATTTAACATAATCGTAGTTCCCTTTATCATCGAGACAACCCACAAATGCAAAAACAAGAAATAATATTCCGTATAAAAATATATGTTTCATAGCTTTTCTTTTTACTTGATTAAATCTTTAAAGATTCTAATATCTCCTGATACTCAGCTCCATATTCAGGATCATTCGCGTTATCTGCCAACCATTGTTTAAACGTTACAACCAAAGCGATCGCTTTATCCGGAGAATTTTTAATAAACTCCTCCATTTCACCATTCTTATCCGCATGTTTCAAGAATAACTGATATTTACGGGGAGAATAATCTCCCAATAATTCAAAACTAACTTCCTTATCCCACCAATCCGGTTGTGCTTCCACGTAACTCCAAATAATTATTGCACGACGACGTTCATACTGCCCAAGATCGAGTTGTTCGTTAGGCACCAATTCCACCATCAATCTTAAACCGGTAGCACCCAATCCTTCCAAACGATCGCTACTGTTCAATTTTATCTCTATGGTATCTTTTATCTCTTTGGCCTTATTTAACGGTTTTGCATGAAACGTGTAAAAGTCATCCAAAACGTATTCATTTGGATTGGCCGTAGTACCTTCTTTTATCACTCTTAAGCCAAATGTCAAATCCGAAGTCAAAGAATCCCCGGATAAATTCACGACAACCTTAGCTTTTATTTGAGAAGTCCCTTCCGGATACAAAAAAAATGAAGTGACTGTAGAATCAGCTTCCGCCGTACCCGGGTAAACAGCATCCATATAAAACTTCTCAAAATATATCTGACGCCTACCATGGAAAGCTTCTATATTCTGTTTTTCACAAGATATAAGCCAACCCATGGAAATCAACAATATCGATAATATACATGTTTTCATAATAAAATATTCAATGGTTATCTAAACTATTTTCTTTGATCTATAGGTATAGGAAACATATATTCAGACTTTGTCAAAGAACGATATTCCTTACCAATGGTAAATTTTGCATCCAGACGTTTGTACAAGTAAAATAACTGACCCTCGGATATCCATTCTCTTCTGGCATCGCCCACCAAAGTCTCGACAAAAGCATCCCATGTCGCAGTTCGGGCTAAAGGTCTATTTTCCAATCCCCTTTTAGCACGAAGTGCATCCAGAATATCATAAGCTGTCTCATACTGCCCTTTACGAGCATAACATTCTGCTAAAATATAATGCATTTCTGTCGCTCTAATAACCGGAAGTATTGTGGCATATTTATCACGAGTCGCCGCGTTATCAAACAAATACCATTTCCCTGAAATCGGATGTGAATTAGCGGCCGGAAAAATCAAATCAACCCAACGATAATCCAAAGAAGATTCATCCACATCATTGTTTTTAAAAAGATCTTTGCTCACTACAAACCATTGGTTAGACGTCCTATCATCTTGATCCATTCCTGTTTTAAAAAAATTCAACAGATTGTTGTTTTCATACTCTTTCTCGTTATAAATTGCAAAAATCAAACTGGAAGCCAATTTTAAATCTTTCTTGCTTTTAAAAGCTTCCGCCGGGTTTACTCCGGGAGCAGGAATTCTTATTCCTGAAAAATCATCTTTATAAAAAGGCGTTTCTCCTCCATATCCAATAACTTCACTCGCAGCATCAAACGCTTTATCGTACATCCCGGCATACTGATAAACACGGGCCAGTAAAGCGGTAATAGAATAATAGGTCAGCCTGTATCCCCTTCCCGAATAAAATTCGTCTTCAAGGCCCACCTTAGAGTCTAAGTCAAAACGATTCTTTCCTGTACTACTCAATTTTTTACCGATTTCCGTCGTATCGTATTCTATCGTCAATTTTTGAGCTTCCTCCAAATCGGCAATTACCTTTTTTAAAAAAGGTTCTACGGCGATACTGGAAGCCTGAATATTCGGATAAGTTTCCACGTAAGGCAAATAGGATTCGCTACCCGGATTTTGTATAACAGCGGGAGCAAATAAACGCAACAGATCAAAATGCATCAAAGCCCGACAAGCATAAGCCTCTCCCATAATCATTTTACGTTCCATTTCGTCCTGTCTAAATATTTCCGGTGATGCTGTTTTGATATTCTGCAATAAATCATTCGCATTGGCTATTATTTTGTAAGCACTCAACCAGATATTATCAATTGTAGAAGCAATGGGCGAATTTGCATAATCATATTTTACGGCTTTCCGATACTTATCATTCGTCATCAAACCTTCGTTTGTAAAATCATATTGTTGAGACATGCAGTCTATTAAACCGAATTGTAATTCCAAACCATATAAAGCACCCGTTCCCATAGACTTATACAATCCATTCAACACGGAACGATATCCATCACCCGATTTATACAACTCATCAAAGGTGGCCTCTCCTTCCGGTTGAAGATCCAACCATTTTTCACAAGAAGTGAAAAATAACACGGAAGCTACTATTATTATTTTCGAATAAATTTTCATACCGATATTTTTTATTAGAATCCAAGATTTATCGTGAAATTATAAGTTCGCGCAAAAGGATAACTTGTTCCTCTTTCCTCTTTTATACTCGCCCAACGGCAGATATCATTCGCATTAAAACGAATTCCTAATGTCGCAAGTCTCCATTTGGAAATCATTTCTTTATTGAAATCATATCCTACAGATAAGCCACTAAAATTCACATAATTATTATCTTGCACGAAACGTGTTGTCGGACGATCTACTTTTGCAGCATTATTTTTACCGTTAATATTCAAATCATAATAGGGAACTCTATCTCCGGCATTTTTCCAACGTTGAGTTAAAACCCGTTTATCAACATTTTGTGTTTCAATCTGAGCATTTTCAACTCGATTTAATAAAGTTGCATTATAGGACTGAGCACCGTATTGATACGTAAAGTCTGCATTCAGATAAAAATTTTTATAAGCTACATTAAATCCAAAAGCACCTTGAATATCCGGATTCTTATCTCCCACAACAACCTGATCGTTCGCATCCCATGTATATGTAGGCATCCCATTTTTCTTTATCAATCGTTCCCGTCCGTTAGCCGGATCGATTCCATCGGAACGAACGGCATAAAGTGCGGTAGTGGAAGCTCCTTTATAGTATTGAATCAATGGCGTACTCAACAAACCGGCGTATTCACTCTTATCCATCGGAGGTCCCAACATACCCGGATTATCGGGTTGAGTCGGATCCTTGTATTTATTATATTCGTCTAATAGCTGTTGATTGTAAGCATTCATCTCCGCACCGATCTCCAGTATCTTGTTTTTATTATGCCCCAAATTACCATTCAAGGTGATCATCCAATCCCGATTTTTGAACAGTGTTGCATTCATCCTGATTTCAATTCCCTCGTTTAGTACGGAACCCATGTTCGTCTTATAATCTTTAAATCCAGACGAAGTTCTCACGGAAATCGCATCGATCAAATCAATTGTTTTTTTATGGTAATACGCAAAATCCAAATAAATCAAATCTTGTAAAAAACTAACTGAAAATCCGGCATCCAACGTATTCGTCGTCTCCCATTTCAATTTCGGGTTACCCAAAGCCATTAATCCGGAAGCAGGTCCGGTAAAATACCAAGCATCGGTATCGGTTTTATAGGTCGTAATGGCAGAATAAGGAGGAAAATTCACCTTTCCGGTACTACCATATGATGCCCTAATCTTTAGCATACTAACCAGCCAATTGTCTTTCAAAAAAGCATAATTATGAAAGTTTATTCCCACACCTACAGACCAAAAAGGAGCAAAACGTTTATCCTTACCAAATTGAGACGATCCATCAAAACGGAAAGACCCGTCAAACAGATAGACATCATTATAGGAATAGTTTACCGATCCTAAAAAACCGACTAATCTGCTTTCCGAAGTATTAATATTCGTTTTATCAGGTTGTTTTTCTGCGAAAGCCGGAGAATGCAATCCTCCCATCTGAAACCCTTTAAACGTCATCGAAGTACTCTCTGATTTAGATTCCGATGCATTCATTCCTAAAGTTGCATTTATAAAATGCTTTCCTATGCTACTGTTATAGTACAACATCAGATTCAGATTCCACCTGTAATCGTCAGTCAAACTCCGAGAAAGAGAACCTTTTTCATTACCATCCGATTTATCTTTGGGATCTGTAAAAGATTCGCTCTTAGATGTGCTCTTACTGATACTAAACTGTCCTTTAGCCTGAAATCCATGCTTGAAATAGAGATTTAAACTCAAATTATCGGTAATATCCTCTGTTTTACCCCTATTATAATAATTTGCTAAATTCGCCACATCCCATAACGGATTACTTTTACCATAACTACCACTGGCATTAGAAAATTCCAAATCTTTTACTAATTCACCATTTTCATCATAAACGGCATCGTATGGTAACAACTCGGCATATCGACTAAAACTTCCATAAGGAGAATCTTCAGAACGAGTTGTACTATAAGTGATAGAATTCATCAACTGCAACCACTCTTTATTACGATAATCCAGATTCAGACCGGCTCCTGCCCGTGTGCGATGAGATCCCTTCATCACCCCCTTATTGCTATCATAATTCAGGTCCAAACTGTAACGAATACTTTCAACTCCACCGGATATATTTATACTATGAGTATGGTTGAATGCATTACGCAAAGGTTTAGACATCCAATCCGTATCGACTCCTCTCAATATATTCTGCAATTTCTTAACATACAGGATGTCTTTGTCTGCCTGTCCACTAGGGATACTCGCCGTATATACCCCGGCTAAGCGTTCAGCTTCCAGTTTTTCCTCTGCACTACACAAATTATAGTCCGATAAATCAGGAAGTTCAACACCTCCTGTAAAATTATATCTAACCTGCATTTCTCCGGGCTTTGGAGGAACGGAAGTAACAACAATCACACCATTAGCCGCACGTGAACCGTATAAAGCGGTAGCTGCAGCATCCTTTAAAATCGTCATACTTTCGATACGGTTTACATCCATATCATATATTTTATCAACAGGAACTTCGAAACCGTCTAAAATAAAGATCGGTAAATTAGGATTATCTTTTAAATTCGTCCGTTGCGTACGTCGCTCTTGCTCTATATCCAATCCCTTATTCATGCCAATAGAAGACTCCCCGCGCAAATTAAATTCAGGCAAAGCATTCGGATCCGATCCCCAGATATTGTTTTCCTTGATCCGGAAAGAGGGATCGAAAATCTGTAAGGCCGCAATCACGTTTTTGTTATTGGTCTTCAGTAACTGCTCTTTGGTCACAGTAGTAGCATTTCCCGTAAAACTCTCTTTCCGAATATTCATATACCCGGTAACCACCACATCCTGTAACTTGACTTTATCCTCTTTCAGGGTCACGTTGATGGTGTCTTTGCCGGTATATTTGATCTCCTGGGTTTCCATTCCCATAAATGAAAAGATCAACACGATATTTTTCATTTCCGGCAATTTCAACGAATATTTTCCATTGAAATCGGTGGCTGTTCCCAACTTCGTCCCTTTTATCAAAACAGTTACCCCGGGCAAGGGAAGCTTTTTCTCATCGATCACCTTTCCGACGATGCGGATCTCCTTTACCTTGTCGTCGGGAGCGATAGGCTTCAACACGATCACCGCATCCTGGATCACGTAGGTCAATCCCGTTCCTTTCAGACAAGCTTTTAGAATCTCTTCGATCTTGGAAGCTTTTAGTTTGACATCGATCTTTCCGACCTTGTCCAAATCCTCTTGATTGTACATAAAGGTAAAAGCCGTCTGACGCTCGATTGCCCAAATCACATCTTTCAAATAAGCGTTCTTCATCGAAAGTGTTACTTGCTGTTCATTTTGGGAATATACGGCCCCATGCACATTAAACATTCCCAGTAGAACAAATAATAGAGTCCATTTTGACATAACCCATGCTTTTTTTAATCTTCCGGATGGATCCCGGAGAGACATCAGAATTTTTTTCATAAATTTGTTCTTTAAATTGCATTAATAGATTATTTCGCTCGAGCGAGATAGTCCGGGCAGGAGATGCTGGTAACATCTCCTGCTTTCTTACCGATCCCGCTTTACTTTTAAAATCTTTCCCTCCTTATGGATTTTTATTTTACCGTTTAGCTCGAATATCCTCAATAGAGGATCGATCATTTCATGACGTCCCATGTTAAACCCGAAACGGAATTCCTTAACCTCCTCGTCTTCATAGACGACTTTCACGTCATACCACCTTTCGACATCTCGCATAATATCTTCCAACCGAACGTCCCGGTATCGGAATTTACCGTCTTTCCATGCCGTAAAATAACTCGCGTCCACTTGCTTCAATTCCGCTTTACCCGTGCTTTTGTTTAAAATAAACTGATCGTTGGGGGTCAATCGTCTAACTCCGGCAATTTTATCGCCGGAAACCGCCACAGCCCCTTGTACCAGGGTGGTGATCACATCCGCTTCATCCGCATAGGACGATACATTAAATTGCGTACCTAAAACCGTCACATCGTAAGAAGCCGTTTTCACGACAAACGGTTTCTCCGGGTTTTCCGCCACGTTAAAATAAGCCTCGCCCTCCAATTCCACCTCCCGGATCTCCCCGGTAAACCGGATCGGATAGCGAATTTTAGTCATCGAATTCAAATAAATCAACGTACCGTCACTCAGGCTCAATTGATATTCCCCGCATTTCGGCACTGTGATTTCATTATACTCCATCGCATCCGAAATCTCAGCGAGGCAAGTATCGCTATAAGTAAGCTGGTGACCGGTATTATAAATAAAGGTCCGTTCTTTTTCCGTTCTGATCGTTCCGCTCACGGTCTCCAAATCGATCTTTTGACCGTCAGCCAACGTCAGTATGGCTTTAGGTGCCCCCGGAAGGATCGTGCTCATCGGCGCAACGGATAGCTTTCTATCCGGTTCCCGGTTCATGAAAAAATAAAAAACACCACTCAAAGAAATCACAAGCAACGCCGCATAAGGCAAGAACCGCAAAAGAAACTTTCTTTGTCTTCTCCTGAATTGTTTTTTACGGTAATTCTCCCAGCCTATTTCATTATTAAAAGAAGAAAATTGTTCTCTTTTCAGCTTGATATTCTCCTCACTCACAACACGTTCGAATAAAGCATTATTCTCCTCCGAAGATTCCCGCCAAACCTCTAACTCTTCCTTCTCCTCTTCAGTAGGTTCTCCCGTGAGAAAAGCCGAAATCCATCGAGCTATCAAAAAAGGATCGTTTTTTGATTCACTCTTTTCTTTTATTTTTTTCTCTATTTTCTTCATGCAAAAAAGTCTTTCTCTCTTGTTATCAATAAATTAACAAAAACTTATATTTAATCTATTTTTGTATTATCAAACGATCCTTTTTGGCATTCGCTTTTCGCCTATTACTTATATAACACAAAAACCCGTTTTTATGGGGAACGAAAAATGAACTTTTTTGCTTATTTTTTTAGTACGAAATGATAATTCGATTATAATCAAACGATTACATGCAAAGAAAAAAAATCAGGGTAGGAAAATAAACACGAGATAATAATAATCTTTCAATGTCACCTTCAATTTTTTATAAGCGAGCTTCTTCAAGGTATGCACGGAACTTTCGGCTATTCCCATATGTACCGCGATCTCTGCATTTTTCAACCCGTCCAAAGTCAATTGAATCACTTCCCGGGTCTGGAGCGGTAAAGCCTCCACGGCATTATAAAAGATACGATAAGCTTCCTCCTCTACCAGATTATCTACAAAAAACGCATCCGATTCGATGAGCGAAATATCTTCTCTTATCTCCTTATTATTGCGAATCGTATTAAGACAGTCGTTACGGACAACCGTATAAAGAAAAGATTTGACTTTGAAAAGATTATCAAAATCCCCTCGACGGTTCCAATACTTTATAAAAACCTCCTGCACGATATCGGCAGCCTGTACCTGATCTTTTACATACGTCAGCGCAAATACACACAAGGCCTGATAAAATTCATCAAACAGTTCTTTAAAAGCAAGCTCATTGCCTTGTTGTATCCTATCTATTACAATATTCATAATTACGCCGGAGGAATTGGGTCAAAATTAGCAAAAATCGAATGAAATCCAAATTTTCTTTAAATATTGAGATTCCACCGATGATTCATTATCTTTGTTTCCGACTAAAACAGTAAATATATTCCATATGTTTATAGATACGCATTCACACATTTATGCCGAAGAATTCGAAGCAGACCGGGATCAAGTCGTGGAAAGAGCATTGTCCGCCGATGTAAAATACATCATACTACCGGATATAGACCGAACGACCCGTTCTTCCATGCTGACACTCGCGGAACAATACCCGCGTATAATGCTTCCCTTACTCGGAGTTCACCCGACTTCCGTTAACGCTTCCTACAAGGAAGAGTACGCGGCATTTGAAAAACTTCTCGGGAAATATACGATTTACGGTATCGGCGAATGCGGTATCGATCTTTATTGGGATAAAACTTACTACAAGGAACAAATCGAGGTATTCGAAAGACAACTGAATATCGCCCGGGAAATGAACTTGCCGGTCATCATTCACTCAAGAGAATCCTTGTCCGAAATTTTTACAGTGTTAAAACGCCAACATTACAATATGAAAGGGATACTCCATTGCTTTCCCGGCAACACGGAAGATGCGAAACGTGCCGTTGACCTCGGATTCCTTTTAGGAATCGGGGGAGTTGTTACCTACAAGAATTCGCTTATGGCCGAAGTGGTCAAAGAAATCGGAACGGATCACCTCGTATTGGAAACGGATGCTCCTTATCTTACCCCGGTTCCTTACCGTGGAAAAAGGAATGAAAGCAGTTATATTCCGTATATAGCCGCTAAAATTGCTGAAATATTAGGGGTTGACGTAAAAAAAATAGAGACGACCACGTCAAACAATGCAACTAATTTATTTAATTTGCATAGTGAAAGGTGCGAATAAAATTATTCCTGTTTTAAAATCCAAAACCTCGTTTATGGAAAAACCAGTATTAATCATATATACCGGGGGAACCATCGGTATGGTAAATGATCCTGAAACCGGGGCATTGTGTCCGTTCAATTTCGACCAGATTGCATTGGAAGTTCCGGAAATCAAAGAGTTCGGCTTTCTGATCGACAGCTACACCTTACCCGAGATTATCGATTCTTCCGACCTTCAACCCGGACTATGGAAACAATTATGCCAAATTATCCTGACAAATTACGATAAATACCAGGGATTCGTAATTCTACACGGTACCGACACGATGGCTTATTCGGCCTCGGCCCTGAGTTTTATGCTGAACAACTTAGACAAACCGGTGGTTTTTACAGGTTCACAACTACCTATTGGAAAAATCAGAACGGACGGAAAAGAGAACCTGATCGCCGCCGTAGAAATTGCCGCGGCATACGACGAAGGCAAAGCGATTGTACCTGAAGTTTCCGTGTTATTCGGCGACAAACTATTCCGGGGAAATCGTACCACGAAGATCAATGCCGAAAGCTTCGACGCCTTCCAATCGTTTAATTATCCCCCTTTAGCAAAAATCGGGATTCATATACATTACAATTACGGTGCTATCGATTACACCCCCCGCACGGAATCCGTTTCCGCTTTCTGCGATGTAGACACGAATATCGCCATCCTTAAAATATTTCCGGGTATGCGTCCCGAAATCATGGACGCCATTATGAATATTCCCGGATTAAAAGGGCTCATTTTAGAAAGCTACGGTTCCGGAAACGCTCCCACGAATAAAGTTTTTCTTAACAAAATAGAGAAAATATTACACCGGGGAATATATGTTTATAACGTGACCCAATGCCAGGGCGGAAGCGTGGAAATGGGAAAATACGAGACCAGTAGGGAATTATTAAATTGCGGGGTAATAAGCGGTTATGACATCACGACTGAAGCGGCGGTAACCAAGATGATGTACGTGTTAGGCAAATATAAAGACCCTAACGAAATAAAAAAATGTTTAAATAACACGCTTAAAGGAGAAATATCCCCAAAACGCATTGGCTTTTAACATTTTTTTTATACCTTGCCGCTCTAATTTGTGGTGAAAAGGAAGAAGAAGAGAACGAAATGGAGAAGAAAACAAAATATAGAGTTAAATTTTAATTATTTATAAACTAAAAATCAGTTAAATAGATCATGAGAAAATTATTTGCACTAATAGCAGTTTTTGGAATGCTTACTATTGGAGCATCATCTATGCTAATGGCACAGGAAAATGAGACAGTAAGTGTCGACATCCAAACCACGGAAACAGAACAACCTGCAACAAGCACCCCGTCCCAATCCATGGATGACGAAGAAAACATCGAGAGTTCTTCATTCCACGCGGTAGTAAAACAAAAATTCATCGAAGGTGGTGCCGCTTTCATGAGCTTCGTTATCTTGGCTCTAATCTTCGGTTTGGCTATTTCTATCGAGAGAGTAATTTATTTGAACTTGGCTTCTACCAACTCTAAAAAATTGATCGACAAAGTAGAAGATGCTTTGGAAAATGGAGGAGTTGAGGCTGCCAAAGAAGTTTGTAGAACGACAAGAGGCCCTATTGCAAGTATTTTCTATCAAGGACTTTCCCGTTACGACCAAGGTATAGATATGGTTGAGAAATCGGTTGTATCTTACGGATCCGTTCAAATGGGATTATTGGAAAAAGGTATGTCTTGGATTGCCTTGTTTATCGCGTTGGCCCCGATGTTAGGGTTCTTGGGAACTGTAATCGGTATGATCGACGCTTTCGATAAAATCCAGGCTGCTGGTGATATTCAACCGTCTTTGGTTGCAGGAGGTATTAAAGTTGCATTGATTACGACCGTTGCCGGTTTGATCGTTGCCATGATTCTTCAAGTGTTCTACAACTATTGTGTTGCAAAAATCGAAGGAATCGTGAACGACATGGAAGATGCTTCCGTAACTTTATTAGACATCCTTGTAAAATATAATCAAAAACACTAAATCACCATGCAGAAGATTAATAAGTTATTGAATATCCTAACCATTGTAATGCTCGTAATTACAGTTGTGTTGATTGGATTGTTTTTTGGAGGAGGAGATCTTCCAAATGCCCAATACACCACTCCTGTCTATACGGACCAATTGATATGGTGGGCTTATATTCTGTTCGGACTTAGTGCTGTGGCAGCATTGGTATTCCCTATTGCCAGACTGTTTACCAGACCGAAACAAGCAATCAAGAGTCTTATCGCTCTCGTGGGGATCGTTGTTCTCGTGTTAATTGCTTATTCATTGTCCGACGGTACATTATTAGACATGAAGGGTTACGATGGACCGGATAACAATCCGAGTGCATTAAAGTTTGCCGATACCATCCTATTTACCATGTATTTCTTGGGAATTGGAGCGATCGGGTCTATTTTTGTAACAGAAATTATCAGAAGATTGAGATAACTCGTTCTTCCGAATAAATAATAAAAAGAATATGGCAAAAAAAACACCGGAAATTAATGCCACGTCAACGGCAGATATTGCCTTTTTGTTGTTGATTTTCTTCTTGGTATCAACGACAATGGATGTTGACTCGGGATTGTTCAGACGGTTACCGCCCATGGCACCGGAGAATCAAGCTCCTCCGAAATACGCCAAAAGAAATATTCTGGAGATATTGGTAAATAGAGATGATCTCTTATCCGTAGAGTCAAAGATAATTGATATATCCGAATTAAAAGAAAAGGCGAAAGAATTCATTCTGAACCCCCAAAACAAAGACAATCTACCGGAAAAAGTGAGCAAGGATGTTCCTTTCTTCGGAAAGGTGGAAGTCTCAAAAGGTATTATTTCTTTGCAAAGTGACCGAGGCACTTCTTACAAAATGTATATTGCCGTGCAAGACGAACTTGCTGCCGCGTATAATGAAGTAAGAGACG
Organism: Sanguibacteroides justesenii; assembly: GCF_003204205.1. Taxonomy (NCBI): domain Bacteria; kingdom Pseudomonadati; phylum Bacteroidota; class Bacteroidia; order Bacteroidales; family Porphyromonadaceae; genus Sanguibacteroides; species Sanguibacteroides justesenii. Next base: position 1,651 of record NZ_QJPL01000003.1, on the reverse strand, counting down.
TAATGGCCATGAAGCAATGGGGAAAAAAATATACCGAATTATCAGAAGAACAACAGGAGGCTGTAAGGCAGATCGTCCCGACGGCCATATCCGAAGCTGAACCGAGAAACATCGCAAAGAAAGGAGGGAAGAAATAATGGCTAAGTTTAACAAAGGAGGAAAAAAAGAGACCCCTGCTATCTCAACAGCATCTCTTCCGGATATCGTATTCATGTTGTTATTTTTCTTCATGGTAAGTACGACGATGCGGGAAGTAACTCTTATGATTGAAAATGCGATGCCAGAAGCCAGGGAGATTACCAAGTTGGAGAAGAAATCCTTGATCAGTAATATCTATATCGGGAAACCCAAAGCACAGTTTGTCGGTGCTTACGGAAGTGAACCTCGCATTCAGTTAAATGATAAACTGGCCACGGTCGGAGATATAGCTGAATTTGTTTACGCGGAACAGGAAACCCGAAAAGAAGAAGATAAAAACAGGATTACCAATAACTTGAAGATCCAAGCTGATACTAAAATGGGTATCGTAACAGACGTAAAACAGGAATTACGTAAAGTAAATTCTTTGCGCGTGAGTTATGCCACTCGTAAAAAGTTATAATATCTCTATGACGAATAGAAGTAAAGGGGACATTCGTCCCCTTTTTTATTCTCAACATCCTTTCCGAATCTAAAAAAAATGATTAGATTTGTCCCCGGAAAGTCAAACTGACCATCCGACTCACGGTTCCGTAGTTCAATGGATAGAATGAAGGATTCCGGTTCCTTTGATTGGGGTTCGAGTCCCCACGGAATCACCCAAAAATAAAACCAACCTTAACCAGTTGGTTTTATTTTTTTGCAGAATAATACACACAAGGTATATTAATCTATTCAACTCATGATTAAATGCTGATCCTGGCATCCCCAAATCGTAAATCCGGGATCACGGGACCTTTTAATCACCGAATCTTTAGCATATAGCACTTTTACCCCGTCCCAGGGTGCTACCAGGGTGCTACTCTATTTTTATCCACTTCACCGCGTCAGCCACGATCGCCACGTCTTTTCTTCGCCGGGGATCCTTGTCGGAAAGTACCACCTTGGCCTCCCCCGCCGGGAAATCGTATTCGCCAAGAGAAACCCAGCCACGGGAGCCCATGCGCTTGGGTATCGCAATATCCAGATCCACCGACACTTCCTCTTTCTTATCCCCGTGGAAAACCGTGTAGCGATTAACCACTCCTCCCGGACGACCAATCCCGATAGCAAGAGATTGTACATGCACTTTAGCCATGACCCGGTAACGCCCTGCCTCCGGGAGATTCACCCGCCACGTGGCCGTCGATTTTCCCTCTCCTCCCTCGATACAGTAACAGCCTCGAATCGAGTCCCCCTCCGCCTCCGGCGTGATCACGAATCCCCAGCGGGAGGTATTGCCGCCCTGGCGAAAACTACGCCTCAAGGGAGGGTCCTTCCTGAACCATTTTTGAAACAAGGTGAGGTTACCGTCCGCCAGCTCGAAACCGGCATCCTGGTCGTCCACCACGAACTCGTTTTTGTTCTCGCCTGCCAGAAATTCTTCTACCGAAATTGAACGCCATTCCCCGCCTATTTCACCGAAACTTCTCCCGTCTCTCTCTTCACTATTATCAAAAACAAAACCAGTCGG